>JAAEMX010000218.1 GCA_024225035.1 Lentisphaerota bacterium | reverse complement strand
GTAAGCGCTAATTAACCCCCATCTGGTTAATATCCAAAAACTGTGGGAGAATACTTCTTTATTTTAATTTCTAAACTAATAGGAGGTGCCGTGTGAGTAGCGCAAATGAAATTCCCTTAAGCGAGAAGAAGAATGAACAGTCTGATCAGAGTGCTGACTATTGGCTGAACCATATAGAGAAATGCCAATTGAGTGGTTTAAGCCATGCCGAGTACTGTCGTCGCAATGTTCTGAAATACCATATTCTGTTATACTGGAAACGTAAACTGTTTAAGCCGGTTCCAGCCGATAATTTAAATTTAGTGGAAGTAAAGGGGAGAATGAATTTTGCATCCCGGTTAGCGGCATCACCTGATTCCTCGGTACGTGTTTGGCTTGGAGATTGTTGCATAGAAGTCAGTGATAATTTTTCACCAGATATGTTATCGAAAGTAGTAAACACATTACGGAGTATCTAATGCTGTCGCCTTCGGCAGGTCTAAGGGTATACCTTGGCTTGGGGCAAACGGATATGAGAAAATCTATAGACGGTCTTTCGATCCTGGTGTCGGAGAAGCTGAAGGAGGACCCTTTTTCCGGTCATTTGTTTGTCTTCTGTAATCGCCGTCGAACAATTGTAAAAGTCCTTTATTGGGACAAGAATGGTTTTTGCCTATGGCACAAACGTCTTGAGAAACATAAGTTCCTTTGGCCTGAAGATGAGAGTGCAGTGAGGGAAATAAGCAGTCGGGAGCTGGGTTGGCTGATGGAGGGATTGTCGCTGTGTCAGCCTGATGCTCATGTAAATCTCAGTTACACGACAATATGTTGAATTAAGCGGAAATAATCATCTAAAAACCAACTTTATGCTTTTTTTCCGCACCGTTCCGTGTTATAATAACAAATGGTAACGGAAAGTTCAAATCTACCTGGAGATCCTCAAGCCTTGCAAGTGATGGTGGAAGACCTTCATAAAAAATTGGATTCCCGGGAGATCGAAAATAAACTATTACGCGAACAAGTATCCCAATTAAAGCATCAGCTCTACGGTCGTAAATCAGAGAAATATCTCCCGGGTGACAGCTTTAACCAGGGAACCTTATTCGATTCGTGCGATGAAATAGTTGAAGAGCCCGAAAAAGTTGAACAGATAACTGTTCCCGCGCATAAGCGTAAGAAGCGGGGGCGTAAGCCGTTGTCAAAAAATCTGGAACGTGTTGAAATCATTCACGATATCGCGAAAGACGAGAAACAATGCGGTTGCGGCTGTGAGTTGAGTGTTATTGGTCAAGAAACCTCAGAGCAATTGGAAATGCTTCCGTCTCAGGTTTGGGTAATTCGTCATATCCGTAAGAAATATGCTTGTAAGAATTGCGAGGGAGTGGATAGTGAAGAGGGGACCGTGAAAGTAGCTCCGGCGCCGGTTCAGCTACTTCCCAAAAGTATTGCAAGTCCAAGTTTGCTGGCTCATATTTTTGTCAATAAGTTCTGTTACGCGCTGCCGTTTTACCGTCAGGAACAACAATTTTTACATAAGGGGTTATCGCTTTCCCGGAGCAATATGTGCAATTGGCAACAAAAAGTGGCAAATAAACTCAAACCGCTGGAAAAATTGCTGCAGCGGCATATTTTATCCGGCCCCCTGGTAAATGCTGATGAGACGACGCTTCAGGTATTAAAAGAACCTGATCGTCGGGTAGACCGTAAATCTTACATGTGGTTGTTTCTCGGAGGGCCGCCCGGTGAAAAGGCCTTTGTTTATCGTTATTCCGAAACCCGTAACAGCAGTAATGCATCTGATTTTTTAAATGGTTACGGCGGCATTATCCAAACGGATGGTTACAAGGGATACGACTTTCTTGACTTGTGTTCGGGTGTAGTGCATGCAGCCTGTTGGGCACATGTTCGGCGTAAATTTGTAGATGTTGTTAAATCAGCAGGTAAAGGTCAATCCAAGGTTGGAAAAGCCGGGGAAGCTTTAGAGGTTATCCGAAGACTCTATGGAATAGAAAAAGATATTGCCAATCGAAAACTAAGTATATCTGAGATTTTACAAGAGCGTCAAAAGAGGTCTAAACCGATATTGAAGAAATTTTCTGATTTCCTGAAAGAGTTGGCTCCAACAGTGCCTCCCACCAGCTCTTTGGGCAAAGCAGTAAATTATGCGTTAAGCCAATGGCATCGCTTAATAAAATACATAAACCATGGGGTTTTAACCATGGACAATAATCTTGCAGAGAATGCTATTCGTCCCTTTGTCGTTGGCCGTAAGAACTGGCTGTTTTTTGATAAGCCGGAAGGTGCAAGTTCCGGGGCACTACTCTACAGCCTTATTGAAACTGCCAAAGCGAATGCCCTTGAGCCCCACCAGTACCTTTGGTATGTCTTTGACAAATTCCCCCATCTTGAAGGGGAAGAGCAGTTAAAATCTCTATTACCCTGGAATTTGAATGCCGCCATTCTGAACCAGCATAAAAAGGATTACATGAAAAAAAGAAGAGATCAGGCTACTCCAAAAACCTTG
>JAAEMX010000217.1 GCA_024225035.1 Lentisphaerota bacterium | reverse complement strand
TTGGTTACAAGCCGAATGGAGGAATTACATATAAAAATTAGAGATTGTGGTCAAATTGACCAGTAGGGTCCATGAAAACGGGTTTCATGAGCAAAAAGCTAACTTATTAACAGAAAAGAGCAAAACTTTTGCAATTGGCTCTATTATTAAGTATTAGTGTGTTTGGGGTTAAAAAGAGTGGGTATAATGAATAAATATATTGACAATTATTCAAAAAGCATTGTGGATGGATTTTTCAGTTTAAACTCTTTAGGAGGGGCTATAAATAGATACCTTTTCAGAAGGGAGAAATTAATTGAAAAAGCTAGAATCAGTCATAGCAGATGGGTTAGATATTCTGGCAGAATAAAACTCTACAATGTGAATACTACTAAAAAAAATGTAAATGTAATGAAACAGATTTACAATACCATTTTTTATGAAAATGATATGAGTTTTTACAATAAGTTTTGTCGCATAAGACAATTGAAGAGTGGATTATCCAAAAGAGGTAAAGCTAGAAAACTGATTGATTTTTTTATTGCTGAATCATGACAGGGGAGACTACTGTTAGAAATTGACAGGAAAGTGAATTATATTTCAAACGGTTATTGTTACAAAATTGATAAACGCAAAAAAGGTGGAGTAAGTGGAGAGGTTGTATTTTTTAAATATGTTGGAGATTTAACGGGTAAAGAAAGAATATTATCAGCTCCGATAAATTTGGTCAAGAAAAAAGTTCTAGCTGGAATTTATGCATTAAATACTAATGATGTAAATGACCTAATTAAGAATGTTGATATGGAAGTACAGCTATTTAATAAGGCTTATTCTCATTTTGGAGCACCATTTTTCAGCTTAGGCCAAGCCTGTCGAGTTAGAACTAAAACAGAATTAAGTGTCATAATGCCTATGATTACAGGTATTTCACTTGAAGAGTTTATGAATGGTAAAGCCTTTGGCGAGATTGAACCCAACAGTTATTGTGATAACGAAGTTAGTATTTTTGAATCAGTTTTTCATAAACTGCGAGATTTATTCAATATCAATATTAGTCACGGCGATTTGAATATTGGTAATATTATGATCATTAATTCATTTTTCGAGATTTTCTTTATTGATTTTGTTGAGGCAATAACCTGGACCGATGAAGAAATGGAAAACTCTATAAAGAAAAATATTATATTTGATATTATTTCAAACTCGATTATGAGTGATATAGTTCGTGTAATATATGGCATTTTTGTCTGCCGTTACTTGTATGAATCAAAAATTGATAAAAGATATAATTACCAGACTAATACTGTTACAAAGATTATTGACCGATATTACCTTGAAGATTTATTCAAAGATTATAGAATTGACTTGAAAAGCGTTTACAAAAAAATTAAATTTTATTGGTCTTATTCGGGTAGTAAGTTAGGGGTTTCGAAACCCCAATGGTCATGATTATTCTATATAGTTTTGTTATGACACTTACCGTGATGCTAATGCTCTAGTAAGAGATCACCGGAAGATAACTTTTCCCTTGTAGGTCAAATCAACGACTGTTCGCTTGTCGCCGTTTCGCATAGCCTTTAGTACGGCGCTGCGTAATACTGCCAGCATGTATTTGAGGTTTTTGCGAGGGAAGTGGACTTTGTATATTTTCATCCCTTTGTAGTAAATAACCGCATAAAGCTTATCCGCATCCCTAACGCTTATTGCTGCTATTCTGAAGTCTTGGAAATACCGTTTGGTGAGCATTATCAAATCTACAGCATCCTGAATTTCCGCCAGCTCATGACCAGGTCTCAGGCGGTCGTCCTGAGTGACTCCAAGGATATTAGGAAGGTCTTTCCCAAGGTTCAGGCAGTATTTTTTTTCCATCAGCATGCAGTGCGAGTCGGTTACAAGCGGTGAACGGCTGCTGCCGATATAAGCACGCGGAATGCGTTCAATGACATCTACACGTAGAGTATCCGGCAGTACACGTGTGACTGTGGCGGTTTCTACGCAAGGAAGTTTTTCAATGAAACGGCGCATTTTGTAAAGATGACGTGAAAAAAGATTATCTTTGCCGATGTTGAGCCTGAGTTTGTTGGCCATTAGTCTGGATCGGTCATTCCACCATCCAGAACTTTTCACTTCTAAGTGCCGTAGCGTGAAATGTTTGTTTCCACTGAAAAGTACGATAGCGGACCCGTAAAGCAGGACTCCGATTATAGCAATAGTCAGGATAACTCCCAGCAGCAGCATGGTAACACGAAAAGTCTTCTGACGTTCTTTACCGCTTCTGGCAGTTTTGGTTTTAGTATTTGGTTTGGCCTTGGCTTTAGCCTTGGCGTTGGTTTGAGTTTTTGGCATTTTGAGTCCCGTTCTGATTCATAATTTGACGCTTTAATATAGTTGCTCTGAGCAAAAAATACAGTATTGGACCCAAAAATTATCAGGCTTTGGGGTCAAATACCTTTCTTAGGCCTTCTCCGGTAAAGTTAAAAGCGCACACCGAAAAGAACAATGCCAGTCCCGGCCATAAAGTCAAATGCCAGTACTGGAAAGGATTGGAAAAAGCTTGCCGAAGCAGTTCACCCCAACTGGCCGTAGGAGCCTGAACACCAAAGCCCAAAAAGCTCAAGCTGCTTTCTGCCAGAATAGCTCCGGCGACTCCAAAAGTAAAGCTTATTAAAATTGGCCCGGTGATATTGGGCAGCAAATGAAAAAGCATGATGCGCGATACCGGCAGGCCGGTGGCTTCACAACTTGCAATATAGGGTAATATGCGTTGTTTTAGAGTTTCACCGCGAACCAGTCGGCAAAGTCCGATCCAACTGGTCAGACCCAATACCAGAATGACCAGCAGTATAGATTGGTTAAACTTAACTTCCTTAAGCATTGACATCAGAATCAGCAGCAGAAGGAAAGTTGGAAAACATAAAATGACTTCTACAATACGCATGCTGATTAAGTCAAATTTACCCCTGAAATAGCCAGCACACATTCCAATGATGATGCCGATTATCAAAGACAGTATGGTGGCAAAAAGTCCTACAGCCAGTGAAACTCTGGCTCCATAAAGCATTCTGGAGAGAATGTCACGCCCGATCTGATCAGTGCCGAGCAGATGATCGATACACGGTTTCAGGTAAGGTTTGGCTGTTTGCTCATACGGTCCGTATGGTACTGGAGCGAATAATGCAAAGCAATCCTGCTTCTTGACTTTTGCTCGCCAGTCAGTTTTATCTAACCTATAGTTTGTCATAAAAAAGGGAATCAATAGTAATAAAGCAAGCGTGCCAAGTATTATAAATTTGATTTTCAGTCTTTTTCTAATAAAAACTAGAACTATTGCAGTTATGGGTAGATAGAGCAAGCTGAAGTTAAAGACTTGTTCAATAAGGCTTTCCGTGCTGTCGGGGGCAAAAATATAGCGTATAAACGGCAATGAAACCCTGCCGTTCATAATGACCAAAAACGGGCGGCTGTTAGCCAGAAACGGAGCCAGTAGTGAAAGAGCCAGCAGGATAACTATTCCGGCAAGTCCGGTCATCGCAAGCTTTTCAGTGTGAAAGCGGTTCCATGCTGTTTTAAACGGATTGATATCCTGTATATTTGGCTCCTGATCAGTATTTTTCATTATTTGCAGATTAATTCTCGTTTGAATAGTTCGTCAATCTCCTCAAGCAGATTAGGAGTGAATTCCTTACGCCATTTTTTATCTTTCAATTCTGAGGCTTTAAAAAATCTGATTTCGTCAATTTCAGACTTTTGAAATTCAAACGGTCCAGTAGCGATGCAGCCGAAGACTTTGACGTCTTCAGATTCAATTTCATTACGAATCTTTGATTCAAAAAGAAAAGTCAGCGGCATTTCCAGCGGCAGGCCAAGTTCTTCGTTCATTTCGCGCCGTGCCGCAGCTTCGATGTCTTCCCCGGGCATGACATGACCGCCGACGGCAGTATCCCATTTCCCGGGTTGGATATCTTTTCTTTTGGATCGCTTTTGCAGCAATACTCTGCCGTCAAGATGGAATATGACTACATGAGCAGTGCGATGTAAAAGTTTTGGGTTGCCATGGCATTCGCAGCGCAAAGCCATACCAATCTTTTTTCCTTTTTCATCGTAAACTTCAAAGTGTTCTTTTCTGCTCATGGTTCACCTCCGAGATGAATTTAGTTATTATTTATCCGAATCATCTCTCTTCTTGGGTGTCCTTTTTCTGGCTGTTGGTTTAGCCGCGGGCTTGCGGGTAGTTTTACGTTTGGGTTTGGCTGCTTTTTTCTCTGCTGCATCAACTGCTTTTTCAACCTCGGTTACTTTTTCGTCAAGGTCGCCGTGTTCCGGGAAAAACAGCAGTTTCTGTTTGTCCAGACGTACAGCTATAGCCTTGGCGTTTTTGAAGTAACCTTTGAGAATTTCTTCAGCCAGCGGATCTTCAAGGTGGCGTTCGACTGAGCGGCGCAGCGGTCTTGCTCCGTATTCAGGCTGATAACCTTTTGAAATGAGGAAGTCTTTGACGTCATCATCCATTTTAAGCTCCATGCCCTTACAGGCTAAACGGCCGCGTACTTTATTAATTTCTATGTCGATGATTTTGATCAGATCGTTACGCTTGAGGGTGTGGAAGACTATTACATCGTCCACACGGTTGATAAATTCCGGTTTGAAGTGCTTCTTGGCCAGATCCATCAGGCGATCACGCATTTTATCTTCATTAATTGATGGAGAAGAGGTAAAGCCCATGCCGCCGCCTTTGGCTAGCGTGACTGCTCCAACATTACTTGTCATGATGATGATAGTGTTACGGAAGTCAATGCGGCGACCGAGTGAATCGGTGAGTTTGCCTTCTTCCAGAATTTGCAGGAGCATATGCATAACGTCCGGGTGTGCTTTTTCTATTTCATCAAATAGCACTACCGAATAAGGACGACGTCTTACTTTTTCTGTAAGTTCTCCGCCCTCACCATGGCCCACGTATCCCGGAGGAGAGCCAACTAGTCGGCTCACATTGAATTTTTCCATATATTCAGACATGTCAACCTGAATCAATGCATCCTGGTCGCCGAATATGAATTCAGCCAATGCCTTGGCAAGCAATGTTTTACCAACACCTGTCGGGCCAAGAAATACAAAAGAACCAATCGGTCGTGCAGGATTCTTCAAATCAGCACGTGAACGGCGTAAGGCCCTTGAGATTATGGAAACAGCCTCGTCCTGTCCAACAACAGTCTTTTTGATTTCGCTTTCCATGCGCAGCAGCTTCTGGCTTTCGCCTTCTTCCATCTGCTGAACAGGAACACCAGTGAGTTTTGCGATAATTTCAGTAATTTCCTTAGCTGCGATTATCGGAACATTTTTGTCACGGCTGTTACGCCACTCTTGTTTGACTCTGGCTAGCTCTTCTTTGACAGATCTTTCTTTGTCGCGGTAAGAGGCAGCTTGTTCAAATTTTTGATCGGCGATGGCATCCTGTTTTTTCTGTTCAAGTCTGACAAGTTCCTGATCAAGTTTGGCCGTGTCAGGAGGAGTTGATACATTATAAATACGAGCTCTTGCGCCAGCTTCGTCCATTACGTCGATAGCTTTGTCCGGGAGGAAGCGTCCGCTGATATATCGGTCAGACAGTTTTACTGCTGATTCAATTGCTGGTTCTGTATATTTTACCTTATGGTGTTTTTCATAAGTTTCTTTAAGTCCGTCCAGAATTTTGATGGCGTCATCGACTGATGGCGGATTTACTATAATTGGCTGGAAGCGGCGTTCCAGCGCAGCATCTTTTTCAATTCCCTGACGATATTCATCCATGGTGGTGGCTCCGACGCACTGTAGATCACCACGGGAGAGGGCCGGTTTGATAATATTGGCTGCATCCATAGCTCCTTCAGCACCTCCGGCGCCGACGATTGTATGCAGTTCGTCAATAAACAGGACTACTTTTCCGGAATTTTTAACTTCGTCAATTACAGCCTTGATGCGTTCCTCAAACTGACCGCGGTATTTAGTGCCGGCCACCATAAGAGGCAGGTCAAGCGCAAAAATCTTTTTATCAGCAAGAATCTCCGGTACAGTTCCTGATGCTATCTTCTGAGCCAGACCTTCAAGTATCGCAGTTTTACCGACACCGGCTTCGCCGATTAGTACCGGATTGTTTTTAGTGCGGCGGCAGAGTATTTGAATGACACGTTCAATTTCGTCAGTTCTGCCAATAACCGGATCCAGTTCACCTTTAGAAGCCATGTCGGTCAGGTTACGGCCGAAAGCGGTGAGGGCGGGTAACCCTTCCTGTGCAGCTCCGGACTGAGCTGCCTGTTGAGCTGGATCTTGTGGTTCTTCTGCTTCCGGCAGATAGTCAGAATCAAGGGCTCTGATTACCTGTTGGCGTACCTTATCAATATCCACATTCATGTTGGCGAGAACTTTTGCCGCGGCACTTTCGCCTTCACGAAGGACTGCCAGCAGTAAATGTTCTGTACCGATAAAATTATAATTCATTGACTTGGCTTCGGTGGCTGCAAGAATAAGAACCCGTTTCAAGCGAGGAGTAAATGGAATTACTCCAGCTTGTTTGGTCGGGCCGCCAGTTCCACAAACCTTTTCAACTTCCAGACGCAACTGATCAAGGTTTAAGCCCATTGATCTCATAACTGCCACAGCGACACCTTCGCCCAGAGCTATCAGCCCCAGCAGTAAATGTTCGGTGCCGATATAATCATGGTTGAAGCGTTCTGCCTCCTTCTGTGCCAGTACGAGAACGTGTTTAGCACGTGGAGTAAAGTTTTTCATGCCGTCAAAATCTTCAGGCTGAGCCATAAATATGCTCCTGTCATTATGTTATTACAGTGTAAAATCTACGTAATTTCTCAAGAGGCGTCTTTGCCTCACCGTAATATAAGCCTTAGCATCCGAAAAATCAAAAGAGCAGAGCAAAATTGCGCACTTTGTTCAAAACTGTAAGTGCTATATTTTCCCGCTCTCCTGATAGTGAGTTTTATTTACCTGTAATGCTCTTAAGGAAAAGCATATTTAAAACTGATAGCTAGACCTGAAAAATTAATAATGTTAATAGCTATAATCAGAGCTTTGTGAGGTAGTCACTGTACAGTATTGAGTTTTCCTGACTATGGTATCCAAGGTCACTTGATCTTAATAAGGTTTTCAGTTCGTATCCATGAGGAGTCAGGTTGCTGTCTTCATCAATATATCTTATGAATTTTTCAAGATTTTTGTAGTACCTCCATTGGTCTAATGATTTATATTCTCTTTTAGTTTCTTGAATTTGAGCAAGTGATCTATTTCTAGCCTGGTCATATTTAAAATTAGCAGTTCTCAACTCATCTGGATTTGGCTGCAGGTAGTTATCTTCAAGTTTTGAGAATTTGAAGAACAATACATTATTTAAGGACATATAGCTATATTTTCGAAGGAAGCGAATTAAGTCGCGTAATCCATTAGTTCTTCTGATATCCAAATGGAATAGACCTCTATTCGAATCAAAAAAATAATTTTGTCTGGGGGCGTAGCATACACCGACCATATGTGATGTTCTGCCGAACCTCATGCCTATCAGATAATATCCGTAGTTATGATTATTTTTTATGTGGTCAAGCGTGTTATATATTTCATTAAAATCGGAGGTTGCTTTTTCATGATAAATATCAGATGTCATATGAAATAACGTTAAAAGGCGGCTGCCTCCAAAATGATTATAAAGTGCCTGTAAATGTATGCATCTACTTAGTGACGGAGCTTTTCTGTATATGGACTTCCCATTCAAAAACCTTCTGGCTTGTAAAAAGTTGGACGCAAAACATACTCCCTTAGGCTTTCCTTTTGTAGTGCTGACTTGATTGTTAAAAGGATAGATTTGTCTCATGATAAACTCGCTCTTGTTTAATTGATTTTAAGTTATTGTATTACATTTAAATTAATACTGCAGAGCTAGAGCTTAAAAACAACTTTATGTTATCTAAAAATAGTAATAACGTAAAGAAGTTCTAAAAATGTAAATAGTATGAAGGTACCAGGAATCTAATCTGGTATATTCGATATTTACTTCTCTAGGAAAAAACGCAACTTGAGGATAATAGAGTTGGTGATGTGGTGAATTGTTCTGGTATTTTTTATTTTTGAAGTATATTTTTGACTTATTTGCAGGTTTTGAATTAACTTAAGTGATTTAGTTGCGTTATTAAATTAAGAAAATATTTGAAAATAAAGTTGTATAAATGCAGCTTGTTTTATTCTTTCTGCGTTTTAATAAATGTTTCATATTTTGATTTCATGGAGAGTCTGAGTGATTTTATATTGAATATTTGAAATATAACTGTTCAAATTATATAATTATTAATTGAGGAGTATTTTGTCGAAAACCACCCACAATTATTAATTTAGATAGTAGAGATTTTATATTTGTATAAAATTTCTAGTCATCCGAGGCTCATGGTAGTCTTATTATGTTTTTATTGCATTGAAAGTTGAGCTTAGATATTTGGAGATTATTATGAAGAAGAGTTCTAAAAAGAAAAATAAAAAAAATAGCAAATTAAGAATCGGCTTTTACTTTTGGCTGGGATTTTTTTTCCTGCTGATAGCCTTTGTTGCGTGTATGATGCTGCTTCATTATCATTTTACTATACTGAAAAAAGAAATTTCTGAAATAAGGCAAAATGTTCATTACTGCAGGTTTGACCTGAGTGAAATTCGCAGAAGCTTGTGAATTTAAAGTCATTTCCAGAATAACAGTTGAACATGACATGAGTGTCTGAGGTCAAAGAATTTGACCAGTAAGTTTTTGTGCTGTAAGATATTTTATATACATTATGAAGCAATAAAATTTTTTTAAGAAAAGGACGCGTATTATGTCAGATTCTAAACCTGAACCATTCAGCAAGGAAATTGAAGAATTTCTGGACAAGAATGTCAGTGCTGAAACCAAAGAAATGCTTGCAAATTTTGTATGCGAAGAACACGATAAAAAGATCACACTCACATTAAAAGACGGCAATCTTGATATTAATGCCTGTTGTGAGGAATTTGCGAAAATTATCCAGAAAAATTATATTGAACTGGAAAGCAAGACCAGTTAAGAATTTTGTTGTAATACCCAGTCTCGGTTATGCCGAGGCTTTTTTTATTGCTGCTTTTGCTGTTGTTTCATCATCTTGCACCAGTTTTTCTGGGCCGGTGTAAGTTTAACAAAAGAAGAGTGGTCTACATCTGTGCCACAGAGATTATCATACCAGACGCTGCCGCAATTGAGAATCTGAAACAGGCAGAAAAGCATTCCTAGCGGGCATGCAATTGCCAGTAACTTGAGAGTTTCACGCCCAAGCGCACGCCATATTCCAGGAGCCTTACCGCGATAATCACGAACCTTCAAGCGCAAAATGAACTTGCCCGGTGTACGTTTCCAAAGTGCAGTTGGCAGCGCGAAGTAAAGAATTACTGTAAGTATATTCAATCCATAGATGAGTCCCGTCTGTACATAAACCACCTTCG
Source organism: Lentisphaerota bacterium (assembly GCA_024225035.1). Taxonomy (GTDB): domain Bacteria; phylum Verrucomicrobiota; class Lentisphaeria; order Victivallales; family Victivallaceae; genus Zth2. Next base: position 66,194 of record JAAEMX010000217.1, on the reverse strand, counting down.
GTTGACATAAAAATTCTACTTAAAACAAATTTAATATAGATATTTATGACGTTATTACAAGTTTGATAGAATTTGTCTATTATGCAGCAACTCATTTGCTATGTAGCTATTAAAAGCATGATATATCTAAGTATTCTTCTTGCGAATATCTGTATTTTTACAAGAAATATTATTTTTGAATTCTATAGGAAACTAATATATGCAGCAATGGTCTCTTAAGTAAATACTTGTTATTTATTTACCAATAATATACGTATTTAGACTTTATGGATGGAGCAGTCAAATTCTATTGGTTCAATCATTGTTATGAAAGATATTAGACCGGTCACTTTATGAGATTTCCTAAAAGTTATATGGTTATTTTTCTTTCATAAGTCCAGCAATATGAGTTCCGTTTAGTCGTACCTGTATGTAGATATCCTTGAAGAGTAAGGAATAGATATTTTAACATAACTTTTGGAGAAATTGATGAAATTAATTGTTTATTTTTGTGGTACTAACAGCCGTACGCCTTCTGACGGAATTTTAACTTTTCTGGAAAAAATATTTAAACTGTGTGACAATAAAAACGAAGAACTGGCCATATTGACCATTCCAGGGTGTGGATATTATCATACTCTTTCAGGCGGAATTATTTCTAATAAATATAATGATAAGACAAAAGCCAAGAAGGCAATTTCATGTATTGAAAAAGAAGATGACGTAAGTTATAAAAGGTGGTTCGCTCCTGACTTAATGAATGATGCCCGCTGGTTGAAGTCAATGATCTTTTCTGGATCTTTGCTGCGAGATAATATAGAAAACTATGCAGGAATATTAGTTAGTTCCAAACTAATTCCTTTTTTAGGCCATGGAAATTCTCGTCACATAGATGGCTGCCAACATTTTGCGGCTTTTACTAAAGCGGTTCAGCAGGATATAAGGCCGAAAGAAATAAATGAAATACTGTTTGCAGGCTTCAGTAGAGGTGGGGTTATATCCTTTATATTAGCGAGCTTACTACAAAAAGACCCTAATTTCAGAGATATTCCTATATCAGTCTCTGCTATAGAGCCAGTTCCTGGAAATACGTTCATGAGCAGTGGGGCCGCTACTTTGATGAATTGTATAAGCCCTGTCAAGGCAAACAATACACTTTATGCCGGTGATCTCAGGGAGTGCTCAAATATTAAGTGGGCAAGTATTTACCTTGCAAACTGCAATGATATTTTCATGTGCCAGATTGTTCCGGAATTTCACCCGGTAACTAAAGTACAGGTTTTAGTAAATCCAAAGGCAGAATCGCATGGTAAATCAAAATATTTTGGAGAAGTAATGAGGGATATCAATTTGTTTGCGATTTATAAAATCAACAAACACGAATTACAGCAGAAGCATACCAACATAACTAGAGCACATTATTATGATCTTTTTAAGGATCGTCATCCATTACATATTTTAACTAGAAATGATATTACTCTCCCTAAAGGCTTATCACTGCACTGTTATGATAAAGAATGCACGTATAATCTTAGAGCTTCTTCTTTAACAGAGTATGAAAGAATGGAGTTTATATGTGATGACGGAGAATTAAGAAAAATACTGCAGACACTGGTTCTTTATTTGAAAAAGAAGTCTTCAGTTAAGAACGTTGCATTTTGTAAGTTTAATAACTATAACCGAGCTATTGAACAAATGTTGCAACTTGATTTAAGGTACGATTCAACAATAAAGCTCTTGCAGTTGATTGTTAAAGAGGCGTTTAGAAAACGAGGAAACTTTAAAATAAAAGAATATGCTGATACAAGCTTGAAATTAGCCAAAGCACTAACTTTTTCTGATCCTTCAAAGAGTGACTTGTTTCCATCAGGAAAACTTTCGCTATTTGAGAAGACGAAATATAGATACCTTGGCTGCCTGATAGAAGCTCTTACTATGGATTGTAAACTTCCTGTTGAATTAAATAAGTATAATGGAGATGATTATATTAAAAGAACTATGCATTATAGGCTTCATGCCTTCTGTTCGCTCGACTTCGACAATTTTCTTATAAGAAAGTTAAGAGATGTGCGTTATCAGGAGTTCATTTGTAAATTGAATTATTATATCATAAATCAAAAGACTTTTTATGAGGGTAAAGTCATGAACTGGCTAAAAGGTATAAAATGCATCAATAAATAATCCGTATGCCAAAAGGGGCAGGGAGGAGAACTGGAAGGCATACATTTATACATACCAAATACTTAAGTCTAATCCAATTTATTTCTGATTTTTCAGATTAATGATTAAGCGGTTAAGACTAGCTATTTTTAATATCAATATCCATATTCATACTAAGAATGTTAAAGGCTTGATTTCTATAGAACTTGTATCTTCGATAGACAGTCTTTTATATTTAGATACCATATAGTTTTTTATAACTTAGAAGCTTAAATAGCCGCAGTGAAATTTTATTTCAAAGTGGTCATGCAAAACATATGTTTGTCCGTAATAATGGCCCTCATGAGTGGTCGTTACAATAAGCATTGAAGTTATATACTAAGCATTAGTCTTACCTGCATTCTTAATACACTGAGTTGAATAAATCACAAGATGTTAATATTAAAATAGCTAAAAGCTATTTGGAGGCGATGATGAAATTATTAGTTTACTTCTGTGGTACAAATGAGTACAGACCTTCAAGTAAAATACGAAAAGCGCTCAAAAAAATATACGATAATAATAATGATATAGTTATATTAACCGTTCCAGGATGTGCTTTTTATCATACACCGCTTAACAGGTTTTGTGCTCCCGGAAGTAACGACATTAAAAACGCAAATGACGCAATCAAGATTATAAGATACCAAGGAGATGACAGCATATGCAAGTCAATTGCTCCTGACTTGAGACATGATGCTCAGTGGCTGAAGTCAATGATTTTTTCAGGAAACAGTATGGTTAGTAACGTCAATGCCTACGCCAATAAGTTGAAAGAGTTTGGTGTTGGAATATTTCACAATGGTAGTGAAGAAGATTATACTCACGTTGCGGTAATTAAAGGGGTTTCAGATTGTTATCCGCATAGTTTAGAGTCTATCATACTTACCGGATTCAGTAGAGGAGGAGTTCTCTCTTTTATTATGTCAAAACTTTTGCAGGCGGATTCCAGGCTTAGAAGCATTCCAGTTTATATTTCAGTACAAGAGCCGGTTCCTGGCAATACTCTTATCAACAAACATCTGGCATATCTTTTTAATACTTTTTGCAATGTTTTTAGTTTTAATTACATGAATAATCATATGCCGGCCAGATCGAATTCACTCGATGCCGGAGATATGAGAAAATGCTCGAATGTTCGCAGGGCTATAATTTATGTTGGAGCTTATGATGATGCTTTTATGTGCCAGATCGTTCCTAAATTTAACCCAGCAACCAAAGTGCAGGTGATAGTTGATCGTGAAATACAAAATCACGGTGGCGGTGGGGGTGTCATGAGTATGGAATCCGACATGTTGGGTTTTGTAAATTGTGGAATGGGAAATTACAGTTACTCAGAGTTTGAGAATAAGCAACAAATCAAAAAGTACAGTATTTTGAATAAAAACTCCGTTAGTGGCGTGCAGGGATTAAGCATGCACTATTACGGCAAATCAAGCTCAAAAAGACTGAGGGATAAATGGTTTGAGGAAGATGAATTAAGACCGTTTTTCTTTGGTGACGACAGGGCTTTGAGAAAGCTAATTCGAAGCCTGGTATTTGAAGTAAGAGGAAGTACTTTCGGAATGGCTTCTGCATGCAAATTTTATAATTTTGACCGCGCTATTGAGCAAATGGTACATCTGAACTTTAAATCCAAAGAGACGATTAGAATGTTGCAAATGATTGTAAAGGAGTCGTTTCGAGTTAGAATAGGGCACAGCCGGGTGACTAATACTGGAGAGGAATTAGCCAAAAGGATTTCTCTTTGTTACTCCAGCTGTAAACTGCCTTTTACAAAAAGCCGTACGCAATTCGAGAAAACGAAATACGGTTACATAGGAATGGCGATTCAAGGGCTTACTCCTCAGTGTGATAGCGTCGAACCCCAAATTGTCGGCGCAAAAAAAGTTGACGCAAAGTTTTTTAAAATGCATATGTGTCTAAGGCTTTTAGAATTTGTTGATTATGATGATGTAATGATTGAAGATAAAGTAGATAATGACCGGTTTCAGGAGTTGGGCACAAGACTGAACAATAGTCTAAAAAATAACATTCCAGTAGAATGTTCTGAAAGAGGTGTGCTGCGCTTAAGAGAGCAAATGTTAATTTAATCCTACTATTCAATGGGACAGCGATGCAGTGATACTATGATATAAAAGCGGGTTAATAGTTGTTTTTATATCATAGCTGCTTAGTATAGAATTTCTTTCTCTGTCGACTTTTTATTTGAAAAGCTGCTTTCACGAGCAATATTACTGCATATTCTCTGTTGATAAGCTGGAACAATTGATTATGAATAGTACTGATAAAAAATACAAAGTTGTTGCCGCAATGAGCGGCGGCGTGGATTCCTCCGTAGCGGCGGCTGTTTGCAAAAGACGCGACTGGGAGGTAGTTGGTGCGACTTTGCGCCTGAAAAGCCCTGATCCTGAGTTTGCCAGAGTTCAAACCTGTGCCTCAAAATCAGATGAAGATACGGTCAAAGAAGTTTGTGAGATGCTGGGCATAGAGCATCACTTTCTTGATCTGTACCCGGAGTTTGAGCAGCATGTGCTGCGTCCGGCTTGGGACGACTATCGGCAGGGCAGGACGCCAAATCCATGTACTTTTTGTAACCAGATAATAAAATTCGGCAAACTTCTGAAATTTGCTAATGATATCGGTGCTGATGCGATTGTAACTGGTCACTATGCTCGAATAGTAAACAAAGATGGTGTGTTCAAGTTGCAGCGCGGAAGCGATCCTCGCAAAGATCAGACCTATTTTCTGTATCGGTTAACGCAAAAACAGCTTTCAAAAATTCACTTCCCAATTGGAGAAATGCGCAAAACTGAAGTTCGTGAGTTCGCGCGTGAACTTGGCCTGCAGAATTCGGATAAAAAAGACAGCCAGGATGCTTGTTTTTGTGTCGATGGTGAACCTTTTCCTGAAACATTGCGTCGTCTTTTTGAGGGAGAGCGCACGGTTGGCGATTTTGTGCATGAAGATCGTATTGTCGGTAAGCACTCCGGTTTACACCAGTATACGATTGGGCAGCGTAAAGGCCTCGGTGTGGCACTCGGCAAACCGGGATATGTTCAGTCTATTGATCCTGAAAGCGGCAGTGTCAGATTAACAACTGATGAAAATGGCTTGATGTCTGAATCTTTTGAGGTCACAAAAGTTAACTGGCAATGTGGAGATGTTCCAAAGTTACCACAGCACTATCAAATCCAGATACGATATCGCAGCGCTCCGGGCGGAGGACTTGTGAACTCCGTTGAGTCTTCAGGAGATGTTAAAGTATTACTGGATGAACCGCGCCGCGCCATTACACAAGGACAGGCTGCTGTTTTCTATGATGGCGAATTTTTGATTGGCGGCGGAGTTATTAAATAAGGATTCAGCATGCTGATTAAGATAATTTGCGTAGGAAAAATCAAAGACCGTAATATCAATGGTAAAATTCAGGATTTTTCCAAGTGGCTTGGTAAGTTTGGTAAGCTTGAGGTTCAGGAATTAAAGGACTCTGCAACAGAAAAAGAAGGGGTTGCAATTCTTAAGGCTCTTGAGAAGGAGCGCGGCATACTTTTCGTGCTTAGTGAAGAAGGTAAAGGATTTACTTCCGAGCAATTCTCTAAGAAGATTACTAGTGCGAATCAAAAACTGATCTTCGTCATCGGCGGCCCATTTGGTATAGCTCCTGAGGTCAAACAAAAAGCAGACTGCCTGATGGCGCTTTCCAAAATGACCATGACTCATGAAATGGCCCGTATGTTTTTACTGGAGCAAATCTACCGCGGGCTGGATATCGCCCGCGGCGGTAAATATCATAATCCTTGATGTTCTGCGCTTTGACAAAAGAATACATCAAAATACTGACCGCCAAAGACCCAAAACATGCTCACAATGTTTATTTATATATCTTGTACTTTTTAGCTTTATCGGCAAAAGTGTTGTCAAAACTCTGCCATGTGCGGGCTATCGACTGCCAACTGCTGCCGCGCATCAGCATTTGACGGATATTTGATGTGCCCATGGCCTTATCGAATCCTTCCCGGTTGGAGTTTCGATATTTATTGAGTTTCCATCTGAACTCTTTGCAGTTCTTGCGCAGGTAATCCATTATAGCGACACATGTAGTCGTGGGCTTAAGTTTAGATACATCTGTAATATGAATCTGAACCCCCTGAGTGCTTTGACCTTTGAAAAGTCCGACTGTGGGTTTGTAATATATCGGGCGGAACCGAATTCCTGGCAGACGCTGAGTGTTCATTATGTAAGCCATATGGTCGGCTTTTATCCATGGGGCAGTGACAATTTGAAAGGGCAGGGTGCCGCCGACGCCGATATTTACAACGCTGAGCGTTCCGAGTGGCCCGGTAATGGAATAGCAGCAGGCTGATTCCGGGGATGGAATATTAGGGGATGTCGGAACCCATGGCAGACCGGTATCGTGCCAGTTCATGCCGCGACGGTAGTTAGCCATTGGTACTATGTAAAGTTTGCTGTTGATTTTTTCTTCACGATTCAGGTATCGTGCGAGCTCTCCAACGGTTAAACCGTAGACATAAGGTATAGGGTAGAGCCCGATAAAAGATTTGAAACGGGGTTCAACAGTTGGGCCGTCCACTTGTACTGCGCCGAGCGGATTAGGCACGTCCATGACAATTATAGTTTTTCCTGCAGCTGCAGCTGCGCTCATGCATTCAGCCAAATGCCATATATATGTATAGGTGCGAGCACCGACATCCTGAATGCAATAGAGTAGAACATCGACATTATCAAGAGACCCCGGAGGCGGTCTGTGGTCTCTGCCACCGTAAAGTGAGTAGACCTGCAGCCCAGTTTTGCTGTCGCGCTGATTTCTGACATGTGCTCCTGCTTCCAGGTTTCCACGTATGCCGTGTTCCGGAGCAAAAAGGGCTACGAGGTTGACTCGGCTGTCTTGTTTGAGCAGATCTACAGCTGAGAGCAGTTGAGCGTTAACGCCTGTGGGATTAGTAATAAGACCAACACGTTTATTTTTAACGACATTTGTATATTTAGATAGAAAAACTTCAAGCCCGGTGTATACTCTGGCATTCAGGCAGAAAGGAACCATCAGGGCGGTGGTTAATAGCCTTAATAATAGATTTTTACGAAGAATCATGGTGCATTTTCTCCACATTTTGCGGTTTTTCCTAAAAAATCTTGAATAATTTATATTGTTTCCTTGAAGAATGCCAATGATTGGGCTAATTTACCAGCTCTTTTTTATAACTGCGGATTCAGGCCCCAGATTTATATATGGCTTGACACCTGGATTCGTAAAAGAATAATTTAATAACCGTAAAGGAAAAAGGGATAAAATGGCTACTACAAGTCGAGCAAAACACAAACTTTGTCGTCGAGTCGGTCAGTGTATCTGGAACGACCCGAAGTGCCCAAGCGTAAAACGTCCGTACCCGGCTGGCGCGCACGGTAAAAACCGTCGCAGTAAAATGTCAACCTATGGTACACTGCTTCTGGAAAAACAGAAACTTCGCGGTCACTACGCGATTTCTGAAAAACAGTTGCGCATTGCTTACGCCAAAGCTAAAAAAGGTCAGGGACTGGCCCATGAAAAACTGCTCCGCAATCTGGAACAGCGTCTGGACTCAATGCTTTTTCGTTGTGGTTTCGCGCCTTCTATTTTTGCAGCCAAGCAGTTCGTTAACCATGGTCACATCCTGGTAGACGGCAAAAAAGTTGACCGTGCTTCTTTCGTTGTAAAAGAAGGTCAGGTCATCTCAATTAATGCTGAAAAATCTCCTTCCATCGCTGAAGCGGCCAAGAAAAGTAACACTACTGTTCCTGGTTACATGGAAGTGAATCTCGATGAACTGAAAGCTACTCTGGTACGCGCTCCTGAAGTTGAAGAAATTCCAATTCCTGTCAACATCATGAACGTTATTGAGTACTACGCACGATAAGCGTACTCTGTTCGAGATATTGCCCCGCTAAACAGCGGGGCTTTTTTTTTGCCCGTTTTATTAACTTGCTCGGGCTTATAGATGATTGGACAAAGCGAGAAAAGAGTTTGAGCGATGAGAATGCACCGGCGTTGCTCGGGAAATGATATAATTGAAGACTCTATATATTATCTGTTTGTGGCAATAAAAAAGGAGTGGTAAAAATCACCACTCCTGAATGCCGAACTGATTAAGTTGACATGAATAGTTTAAAATGAATTTCTAGTCTTCCCCGTACCATTGTCTAGTTCTCATGTAATCATCGTATGTATAATCGGGATTCTCAAGCAATGCATCTGTTGGTGTTTTCTTTGAGATTTTAGGAAGTGCTGCTGGAATAGCGGCAAATAACTTATTAACATTAGTATCATAGAACATGCGTTTGAGTAATTCTCCCCAGTCTCCCAGTCCTATTTGAGCAAAGAAATCCTGAGAATAACGAACGTCTGTCATGTAGATAGATATTCCATTATGCCCACCCGGCGTATATGAGTCCGGGTGTACCCCAAAGATTGGATCCGGTATTGGAGCTGGTGGTGGCGGCTCAGTAGTTTGTACCTTTTTCTTCTTAAGCTTGAATCCTTTTTTCATCCTGGCTGCCATAATAGGAGATATGCGAGTTTTTTTCTTTTTCTTTTTTTTCTTCTTTGGGTTATTTTGGTTTGCCAGGTACTCTTGCCATTCCTGGAATTTTTTGTCATATTTTTTGTGTTCTTTTTGAGCCGCTATCAGGTCATGTAAATTTTGAGGGATGAACTGCGGGTGATCAAATTTGCTTGGAAAGTTATTGCGCCACCCAATAGTTTCGGTTGGACGATACCCGGCAAGAGGTTTATAGTTTGGACCGCATGGTCATTACCACAATATGAGGTCACTCTTTTAGCCAAAATGCAATTATTAATTTGGTTAATCCATTGCTGCACCTGCATACAATTTCCGGCTGCCTTTCTCATAAAGGCTATCAGGTCTCGCATGGTTTTCCCTTCTTTGTGTAAATATCCCATCTGAAGAAGTATTTTATGGACTCTATGCTGCCCAAGCATCATTAAATGTCGAGCAAATGAATTTATGGTTCTTTTAGTATGCAGACTGGATATCATTTCAACATCAATAGTGGATAAACTTAGTCCACTGGCTTCATCCGGGGAAAGATGATTCGTTAAATCTATCGCCAGTTTACGTGCAGGAACATCGCCCATCTTGTGGAGGTATGTTATAAGCTTTGTATAATCAATAGTACCTACTCCTGGAGCTTCAGGTTGATTGGCTACATAATAATTAACCGAAGACCTGAAGGATATTGGAATAGAAATTGTCTGCATAAGGCAGGCATCCAGAGAAAGTATATCAAGTGGTTGTCCTAATATTCCTTTGATATTATACATCAGAGCTTGCATTTCCCTGACAGTAAGACCGCTTTTGTTAGCACCACGGCATGCAGATGCTCCAATACGTCTGTCCGCTATGTTGCCTGATGGAGAATTAAAGGCCACTCCCGCACCATGACTTGAAAAGATTAGCAAGTACTTTTTTGCCTGAAAGTTTTCTTTGTTTACTACGAGATTTATGAATTTTGCTATTTGTCTGTGATCTGTGAAATCCCAGTTGTTGCTTCCCGGAGCGCGTCTTCTTATATTATAATGACCTTGATACCTGCCGTAGAGATAATGACCATTATACTGGGAGTAATCATGATTAGTCAATCTCCTTCCCTGATACCCAATGGCAATATTTATGTCCGCAGGCATGTTTTCTTCTACTGCATCCATTAAGCTATTAATGTTTTCCCAAATACTTTTACTCATATGATCTGAGTCTGATGTGGTATTTCCCTCTCCAATATAAATAACAGTCCACTCTTTCATAATTAATCCCTCGATACGTTGAATTTAATAATTAGTTAATCATTAAATTTTTTGAAATACCATATATAATTTAAATAGTGTAAAATAATTGAGTTGGCACTAACTAATAGTTACTTATATGTTTTAAAGCGCTATGACAATAATGTATGGCAGCAATAGAATTAAAGATTTTTTTGTAGCCTTAAGGATGCCTGATAATAAGTTTTTAAAAAGCAGCCGATATATTGGTCTATATCATTTTAATTATATACGACAATACATTAAATTTTTTGAGTGTTCGCTCACGTTGTATCTATTAAATATTACCCACTTCTATAAAAGTTGGACTAGCAGTTTTAATTTATTGTTCAGTAGTTTATGCGCAGATATGATTCCTTGTATTTATAGTGTGTATTCATAAAACGAATAGTATTTGTTCAAGTAATCCATGTTTCAGGTCAAAATGTCAAACTTAGTCAAATATACTTTGTATTTGGCTGGATGCTTTTTATGTGTGAGAAGCAGTGCAACCCGTTTTAAAATATACTCCTGAGGTAATTAAAACTTTGTTATTTGCTGATTTTACGGCTGGAGAAGTTCGAGAGCGTTTAGGCTTCAAGAGGTTGAAGACGTTCACAGTAGCATGTCAGCATAATGAATTATATCGAATATTACGCAATGCAAGCGTTTTTGTTCGGTATATTGTCCTGCAGTCGCGGGGCTTTTTTTTGCTCATTTAAATTGATAATATCTGAGATAATTATATTAGGGTATTGTTTGGGCTTGTATCTTATGCTAAATTACTGACCTGTAAAACATAATTGACTACAGCATAGAGGGGGGCATTTTGCTTTGTCCCACGCTGTCATGTTTAAATATAAAGGACCAAATAAATGGAAACTGGAGATGATATTCTGGCCTTGGAGCAGGAGGCGCAGGACCCAGCGCAGATAAAAAAATCCAGCGGTGGTACATTTAAAAAAGTTTTTTGGTTTGTATTAAGAATTGCTTTGGCAGTGGCAATTATTGGTTGGCTTATTAATAAACACCTGGATACCTTTGTCGGTAATCTCAAGAGCATTAACTGGCTATGGCTTATCCCAGCTTGTTCTACCTATATTTTCCACATGTTTATATGTTCATGGCGCTGGTACAAGTTAGCGCGGGTTTTGAAAGTGAACTTCAGCTTTCTGGAAGCTGTGGCGCTGACTATGAAAGGCTACTTTTTCACGCTGGTCATTCCCGGCGGTGCTATTGGCGGTGATGTGGCTAAAATCGGATTTATAACCAGCAGAGCCCCCAAGGGCGCTAAGGTTGAAGGCGCTTTTTCAATTCTGGTTGATCGGATGACCGGAATGGTTGGGTTGTTTTCTATCGCGCTTATTGTAATTTCCTGTTCAATCCCAATGTTGATGCAGGTGCAGCTTGATGTTATTAAACTTAATGACACGCTGAGAATTGTTGGTATTGTAGTTCTCATGGGGATGTGTCTTGCTGGTCTAGTTGCCATGCTGGCAATGTTTTTTCATGAAATTTTCAGGAAAATTAAACCTATTGACTGGCTGATGAACCTGGGGGATAAATATACGCATGGCTCAGTAACCAGGCTTACCAGTGCGATTGATACTTATCGCAGCTCATGGAAACTGGTTTTGAAAATGTGCATTGTAAGTACCTTTCTGGTACATTTAAATATGGTACTTGTTGTTTATCTGATTATGAAAGGGCTTGGAATGTCCGGTATTAATCCGCTGTATGTTATTTCAGCGGTTATAATCGGGAATATTGCCGGGCTGCTGCCTTTTACTATTTCAGGGGTTGGATTGCGTGATGTTACTATCAGTGTGATTCTTATAGCTGGCGGAATATGCAACAGTGCTACAATACCAATATTATTTACTGCTATTATTCTTGTTTTTAGTATACTTGCCGGTATATTTTTTATCTATGACCCTGGCCGAAAACGGCAAACGGGTTAACAATTCAGGAGTACATTAATGAGTTACGGCGGGCTTCAGCTTGAGATGAACTTTGATAGTTCTATGAACCGTTTCCAGAATTGTCTGGATAATGGTGTTTTTGTCATGCTGGTGGAACAGTCGGCTCCTACAACCGGCACTGACCCGGCAATTGCCGGTGAGCGTCTCAGCGAAATGGAATATGCTGTCCTGAATATAAACGAACTTCCTACTGGTTTGGCAATTACTGATAGATTTGGAACGTCCGGTACTTGGGGGGCTGCTGAATTTGCTGCTTCTCTGGCTCCTGATACACGTGACCGCCATGTAATCTATATCAGTGGTCGTGATGCTACTTTGGAAGAGGTAGGCGAGAAGGTTAAGCTTTGTTCTGCCGGAGGATTCCGTAATGTTGTTCCGGTAAGTGGAAATTCTTACCCGGGCGAGACAATAAAAAGTTGTCGTAATATGGTTTTTTCTGACAGTGTCTGTCAGCTTGAAATGTTGCGCAGGATGAAGAATGAAAACCCATTTTTCTGTGGTTGTGTTGGTAATCCATATAAGTATACTCCAAAGGATCTGTTTCCGCAGTATCTTAAGTTGATCAAAAAGATTGATCATGGAGCAAAGTTTGTTGTCACTCAGATTGGTTGGGATATGTTGAAGCTCCAAGAGCTTAGGTGGTACTTAGGATACCGTGGACTGCATTTCCCCACAATTGCAAGACTTATTCTGTTGACTCCTGAAAAGTTGGAAAAAATACAGGCGAACCATGTTTCGGGGATGAGGATATCTCCCGACTTTAATACTATCCTTGAGAATGAGCTGAAATATTCGCACAATCAATTTGAAGCAGCCCAGTGGCGGCGACTTGAGCTACAAGTTGCCGGCTGTAGACTGCTTGGATACAGCGGCATTCAAATTGCCGGACTTGATACTCCTGATAAAGTGCGTGTGGCAGCCAAACGGGTAACGGCAGCACTAAAGGAATTTAGAAATTTTGACGATTGGAAACGTGAATACATAGAGCATTTGGCAAGAGCTGAAATGGCTCCTTATCCAAATTGCTTTTATCTTTTTGACAAACTTTTCTCAAGCGCACATCTTGACGGCACCGCTGAGATGACGCAGTTTAAAAGTGAAGGGTTGACAAAGCAGGAGAAGCGCATTTACCGTTTGCGTAAATTTATGTTTCCGCATGCTGATCGACAGAATCCTGGAGCTCATTTTATTGCGAAAAAGTTGTTTGCCGGATGTCAGGAATGTTCACATTGTCGTTTGCCACGGACATTTTTTGTTTGTCCTGAAACTTGTCCTAAAGGTTTATCTAATGGCCCTTGTGGGGGGACGCTCGCTAACGGCGGTTGCGAGCTTGGTGGCATGGAGTGTACTCATTCTAAAATGATGCGTCTTGCAGCATGGCGACGCAAGGTTCACCGCCTTGAAGAACAGTATATAGAGCCGGTTGCGCGTATCATCGGTTAATTTTGCGTATTTTTTGTCTTGGTAATCTGGAGAATATTTTAATTGTGTATCGGTATTATTTAAATCATATTAAATAATTAAAATAAGAAAATATTTGGCAAGAAGAGGAACTTTAATTGTTAGATCACTGTCTTGTCATTAGTACTTCAGACGAAAAAATTCAAAATCTCAGTAAAGGCGATAGATGCAAAGTATTATTATTACGTCATTTTTGGGGGTCATTGGACTTGTCGGTCTTATCACATGGTTAATAACGAGGAAGGATGACCATCACAGTAATCAGGGGTATTTCCTTGGAGGTCGGAGTTTGACTTTTCCGATCATTGCAGGATCTCTGCTGCTCACCAATCTTTCCACTGAACAAATGGTCGGACTCAATGGCCTTGCTTTCAGGGATGGTCTTTGTGTAATGGCTTGGGAGGTAATTGCAGTAATTGCGCTTGTTGCGATGGCACTGTTCTTCTTACCGCGTTTCCTTAAGAGTGGTATTGCTACTGTTCCCGAGTTTCTCGAAATTAGATTTGACCATAAGACTCGTGTTATCGCCAACATGATTTTTCTGGTAGCGTACACTGTAATCCTTATTCCAATTATTCTTTACTCTGGAGCAATGGGCATGAGTAAAATAATTGACATCAAGCATATTTTCGGATTACAGAGTGAAACTGCTGTCCTTTGGACGACGGTGTGGATGGTAGGCTGTGTGGGAATGGTATATGCGTTGTGGGGAGGATTAAGAACTTGTGCTGTAGCTGATACACTTAACGGTGTCGGGCTTTTGATCGGTGGGTTCATGATCACTTACTTCGGCCTGAATGCAGTAAGCGGAGGACATGGAGTGTGGGAAGGTCTGGTTACCTTGAAACAGACTATTCCGGGCAAAATAAATTCTATCGGCGGAGCTCAGTCTTCGGTGCCGTTTTCAACTATCTTTACCGGCGTTTTGATTATCAATATGTTCTACTGGTGTACAAATCAGCAGATTATTCAGAGGACTTTTGGTGCAAGCAGCCTTGCTGAAGGTCAGAAAGGTGTGCTTTTAACTGCTTTCCTCAAACTTATAGGCCCGCTTTATCTAGTTCTGCCGGGTATCATTGCTTTCTATCTGTTCTCAAAGAATGGCATTAAAAACGATGCTGCTTACGGAACATTGGTTCGCACGGTGTTGCCTCCCTATCTGGCCGGTTTCTTTGCCGCTGTTATGATTGGCGCTATTCTAAGTTCATTTAACGGTGCTTTGAACTCAACATGTACTTTGTTCAGTTTGGGGCTTTATAAAAATATTCTTCATAAAAATGCCAAAGACCATCAGGTTGTTCGTGCCGGTAAAATTTTTGGTTTCATCATTGGTATCTGCTCAATGATCATTGCTCCAATGCTTGCCGGACAGGATAGTATATTTGGTTATCTTCAGAAAATGAACGGTATTTATTTTATTCCGATTTTTGCTGTTGTGCTGGTCGGTATGCTCTCCAAAAAAGTTAATGCGAGAGCTGCGAAAATCGCTTTGATTACTGGCTGTTCAGTTATTGCGTTGGGATATTTTGTCCCTCCGTTTAAAGACTGGGCCGGAAATATGCATGACTATCATTTTGTAGGCATGGTATTCTTTCTGCTGGTATTATTCATGGTAATCTCTGCTAAATTCTGGCCGCGTGAAGTGGCATGGGTGCACGAAGATGCACAGGTAGTGGATATGACACCGTGGAAATATGCAGGTATTGCTGGAGCTGTACTGTTGGTTGTTGTGATTTCTATCTATGCTGGATTTGCTCATATAACCAGCTAAGATTACGCATTTTCCTAGACAACGGTTGAACTTGCAACTATGCGGAGTAAATTGCAATGTTTACTGTTAAATTATTAATACTTTATAAATTTAAAGGGAGCATTAGTAATGGCGAAAATCATGCCTTTTCACGGGCTTCTGCCTGTGCCGGAGAAAGCTGCTGAAGTTGCAGCTGTACCTTATGATGTTGTAAATTCTCAGGAAGCCGCTGAGCTGGCTAAGGGAAATTCCCTTTCGTTTTTGCATGTTTCACGTCCTGAAATAGACATGGAACCAGGTATTAACTTGTATGATGACAGTGTGTATGCCAAAGCAGCTGAAAATTTCAAAAAACTTTGTGATGAAGCTCCGCTGAAAATTGATGCTGATGAACACCTCTATATCTACCGTCAAATTATGGGTGACCATATTCAGACCGGTATTTTAGGTGCTGCTTCTGCTGAAGACTACAAAAACAATATCATTAAAAAGCATGAAAAAACTCGTCAGGATAAAGAAGATGACCGTACTCGTCACGTTATGACATTGCGTTCTCATACTGGTCCTGCGTTTTTAACTTACGAAGATTCTGATGAAATCAACTCTCTCGTTGAAAAACTTTCTCAGGATGCTCCGTTGTTTGACTTTACTGCTGAAGACGGCATCCAGCATACTCTGTGGCGCGTTGATGCAGAAAAGAGTAAAAAGCTTTCTGGAATGTTTGCCGAAGTTCCTTACTTGTACATTGCTGATGGTCATCATCGCAGTGCTGCTGCTGCTAGAACTCAGGCTGAATGTACTCCACAAAACCCTGATCACACTGGTGTGGAAGACTACAACTTCTTCCTGGCTGTAACTTTCCCTGCTTCTCAGCTGAAAGTTCTGCCTTACAACCGTGCTGTGAAGACTCTTAACGGTTTAACCGCTGAGCATCTGATTGAAAAAGTTTCTGAAAACTTTACAGTTACCTCAACTGATAATCCAGAGCCCCAGAAGTCCGGCGAATTCTGTATGTATCTGGCTGGCAAATGGTATTTGGTTGTTCCTAAGTTTGATGTTAATGCTCTTGGCGTTATTGAACGTCTTGACGTTAGCGTTCTGCAGGACAATATTCTGGCACCTATGCTGGGTATTGATGATCCACGCACCAGCAAAGGTATTGACTTTGTAGGCGGAATCAGAGGTATTGGCGAACTGGAAAAACTAGTTGACGGTGGAACTCATGGCGTTGCTTTTTCCATGTTCCCGACAAGTGTTAAACAGCTTATGGATATTGCTGACGCTGACGCTATCATGCCGCCTAAATCAACTTGGTTTGAGCCAAAGCTGCGTGACGGTGTTGTTTGTCATAATTTTTAATTGATTTACCGATTCTGTTATTGAGTTGGCGCCTGCTCTTTAGAGTGGGCGCTTTCTTTTTTAAGGATAAAGCCGGTATTATGCCGGCTTTTTGGGTTTAAGTTAGTGTGAGCCCTGACGGTAAAAAATGCCGTACAGATCACCTACCGAGTAGTAGAAGGTCCACACGTTATCATTGTTGACGCCGAATACATGAGCTTTTCCGCTTCCCTGGGATTGATAGTGGTGCGGCAGGAAACGTGCTCCGCCTTGTAATTCAGGATAATCTTCTTCTATTCTGTCTGCTAGTGTTGAAAACTCAGCATTTTTCACTTTAAAACGGTTAGCTGAATCACGAGATAAATATTTAGATTGCGACTCAAAACGTTTTTTGACGCAGCTGTCAACATCCATATTTAAATGTACCGCAAGAATTCCATCCGGGCAGTCATAGAGGAGCAGCCCGCATCCAGTGAGCTCTGCAGTAAAAAAGAATTTCGCGTTTGAACCTACCATTACAGCATATGCGCTGTCCGGCTGCCAATGCAAATAATAGGCTCTTTCAGTTTTGCCTGCGACACCGCCGGATTTTGAATTTATCCAGAGAACAGGGTTGGGTTGATAAACTGGTCGTTCTGTATAGAGGTGAACTGTAGAGAGCAGTGACTCTGAATGATAAAATGTCACAGGCAATTTTGTGCCGGGGTAGTGAGTTTGTCTATGGACAGATGCTCCTTTGGGGTGAGGCAGGTTAAATCTCAGATTGTAATTGTCTGAAGATAAAAACTGGATTGGGTTAGTGCTGAAAAGACGATACTCTGTTGGATTCATGGTACACCTCTTCCGATTGTTTGTTTTATGATTGAGCGTTCTTTGCCTGGAAAACTTATAAAAAATAAAGATAATCTTACTGCGTTAATCAGTAAAAAAAATACTTAATAATATTTTTTGTTTTGCAAATAATAATTTTCTGTTTAGACTAATTTTTATGTATCTTAAATGTAATATAATTAAGTATTAGTTTCTTTGTGATAAGGAAATCCGTTTAGTTCGATGCTAGTGTTTATTTTATTGTAATAATAAATAAAAAGCAAAAGTATTTTGTGAAGTAAGCGCGAAAATGGCAAAAATATTAATTCATCGATAGTTTTTTATAAAAAGCGTTTCTTAAATTATACAAAATAAGAAATTTTGATAAAAATTCTGTAAGAAAATAACGACTTTAGGGCTTCTGAGGATTTTAAATAGGGGAGTGCTTGAATAAAAAAACTGCCGGAACATGAACAGTTGCCAGCAGCTTCAAGTATATTATTGATTGGAATAATTAATTATTTTTGCAGTAGCCTTACAGACATATCCTGCAGCATGTAGGTTTGTTTGTCTCTGGTCCAAGGCTGTCCTGAGTTTGAATCATACCGTTCAGGCAGTTCGTAGTCGGCAGGAGCGTAGGCATTTATGCCATTATTTATTGAGGTTGCAACACACCTTCTGGCGTGGTCTTTAAAGGCAATAATAATGACTTTTGCATTTTTTAAGGAATTTCTGCCTACTTGTCTGGCAAAGTCTTTTGCAACGCCGATTGTACTCAAATAAATGACTTCACCTTCAAGTGTTATTTGTGGGTAAATGGGATGAAGCATATTTCTGGGAATTCTGTTGCCAATGCACTGCGCAATTTCCCATTGAGCATAGACTGGTTTGTGGATTTTATTGTAGATTTTTACAATCAGGTCTGCTAAAGCTTTATTCATTTTGCCAGGCAGTTTATTGCCATTGTGATCGATTTCATTTCCAAAAGCATATGCCAGGATATAATCGCCTTTTGAAATATCAATTGTTTTTGGAGTCCATTCAAGAGTGCTGTCGACTATTTTTTCAGCAAGCTTTTTAGATAGATTAGCATCTTTGAGCTGTTGATTAAGGTATTGAGATATGCTTGCTGTTACTTCCTGCTTAGTAATAGCTTTGGTGGTTTTTTGAACTGCTGAGACAGTGAATGCTAATAAGCTTATTGTGGCGGTGGCTAGAAGTAGTTTCATGTCTGGTCCTTTTTTTGAGTGTTCAATTTTTCTTGGGTTCCTTACGCAATAAATCAAAAGCTAAGTAGTTGATTGAAGATAAATTCTCAAAACCCTTCATCAGCAATTTTTCTATACACCATTTTATAATATTTCTGCAGCGCTATTTTTCAATTGTGAATACTATATAATATTAGTTTTATGTTTATCTGGGTAATGAAGTTATTATTGTTTTATTAGTGATGAAATATTATATTGTTTTTAAGAAAAATTACTTGAAAGTCAGGATTCAGTATCAGTTCTTATAGGATGTCATAAAATGGGAAAGTGGCAGGAGTCATTCTATGATGCCCATTGCGGTATCTGTAATAAAATGATCAAGGGGAGCTTTCCCTCAGCAATAAGTGTTTTGTTTGCGGACAAATCTACTGTGATAAATGTCTTGTAAAGAAATAATTTTATTCCAGTGCCGAGTGATGCGCCTGGCCACATGGAGAGACGCCGCCCTAGTGAAACCGAGTATGAGCGGGCGGTCTGCTATAACAGCATTATTGCTCTTTTGTGTAGTGCTGTAATTGGGGAAAAAACTTCATAAAAAGCGAGTCAAGTATTACATAATTCTGCAATATCGCATGCGAGGCTTCCGGCAAATTGGTTCTGTTTTTTAACCTTCTGTTTATGCCACAAAGAACTTCATGGATACCATCCATTGAACTGTATACTCTGAATGCATCACGCTCAATTAGCCGCTTTGTGAATTTACGGCATTTTTCTGGATAAATATCATCGTCTACAATCTTGTAGAGTGTTTTGTAGGCGCTTTCAATGAAGTTCTCAAGCGAAGAGGGCATTAAGTCCTCCCAGTGCCTGATTAATAAATGATCCAGCATGACGTCAACAATAATTGGGGAAATTCTGCGGAACTCGGTTTTGAACAGTGCAGTCATTTTGATGAATTCAGGAGCGGTGTCGGTGAAATAATCTATTTTACGGTGCAGCATTATGCCATCGACAATTTCACTCTTGTAGCATTTGCGCAGGCAATCCTCACGTCCTTTGACAAAATCCCCAAGGTAGTTGCCAATTCGGGCGTTGTCGTTATTAGGTGCCAATGCAATATGTGCCAGGTAATTCATGATCTCTCTCTCAATTATTTACGTTCTAACCAATACAGCAATGCACGACAAATTGCAACGCTTGTAATCATAAAAATGCTCTACTTACAGTATAAATCTGTAATCAAACTTTGTAATATTTATTGCCCAAACCTTGATAATTGTAATCTCAAAGACTAAGTTGTATAGATTGATCTGGTGGTATCTTGTTTTTTTACTTTGTTATGGAGTTGCTTTTTTTGTTTTTAAGATATATGAAAATATTTCCACCACTTGCTTTACTGGTGGGAGTCATAATATTCAGTTCAGGCTGTTCAACGGTAATAGATGCTCATCAACAGAAAAGTTCTACGACGAACGAATTTTACGATAATAAATTTGATGCGGCAGCCAGAAGTTTTGGCAGCAAAGCTGACTCACGCTCCGGTACTGGAGATGAGTTGATGTGGCTACTGGAGCAGGGAACTGCTGAGTTTGATGCAGGACACAGTAAGCAAAGCCTTAAGGCTTTTGACCGGGCTGTTTATCTGGTTAATGAGTATGATTCCCGTGCTACTGTCAATGTGCGCAAAATCGGAGCCGAAGCCGGTTCCGTTGTGACTAACATGAACGCCTTGCCTTATAGCGGCAGTATTCTGGATCGCCAGATGCTGTATGCTTACCGTGCATTTGATTACCTTGGAATGGAAGATTTATCTGGCGCGCTGGTTGAGATTCGGCGTATGCGACAGGCTCACAAAGACAGCAAAAAAGTTTATGAAGAAAAGCTTGATAAGGCTCGCAGTGATATCGAAACAGCCCGCAGGCAAAATAGTAAAGATGCGGCAAAACTGCAGAATCAGCAGGGAACTGACCTTACATTTGAAGAACTGCTTGAAAACGCAAAAGTGAAAAGCGCTTACCAAAGTGCATCCACTAATTCTAATAAACTTTACGCCAAATTGACTAATCCGTTTATTGCATATTTGTCAGCTGTAGGTTATTTTCTCGAGGGTAACTGGGGTGAGGCTATGGTGGATTTGCGAGAGCTGTATCGCATGGAGCCTGATTCTCCTCTTGTTCAGCGGAACTATGTGACTACCGCTACAGCAATCGGTGGTTCCGTGCCGATGAAATTGACCGAGGTTCGGCCTTATCGGTTCCCACTGGATCGTAAGGTTATTTATGTGATTTTCATGAATGGGCGTGGCCCTTCGTATAAACAGGTGAAGTTTTCGTTGGTACTGCCCTGGGTAAGTTATATTGGGTTTGCATTCCCTTCCGGCATCTACAGTAAGCCGCGCTGGGATAATCTGCAGTTGCAGTTTAAGCAGCACGGAGGCATGAATGGTGTGAAAACGACAAGAATAGCAGATGTCAATGCGGTTTTTGCTCAGGAGTATCATGAAAACCTGCCTTATATGATAACCAGAATAGCGGTTTCCACTTTGACTAAAGCGCTGGCAAACGCGGTTGCGGTTGAGGCTGCCAGAAGAAAGGGTGTTGGTTATGAAATCGCGGCATATTTTGCTACTGGATTTTATGCTTATTTATTCAATACTGCTGATACTAGATGCTGGGAAATGCTGCCGGCAGAAGTCCAGGCAGCACAGTTAGCGATTCCGGAAGATCGAGGTTTAAGCTTAAGTTCAAGCGACTTCAGGGGGGTTGGAAAGCTGTTTTTAAGAAAAAATGGTAAGGTCATTAAGAGTGCAAAAAGGCTTAATATTAAGCTCAAGAATGATACCAATGTTGCATTTATCTTTGCGCGGGGAGTCCCTGCCGGAGTAAATATACAAGTTTTTGAAATTAAATAATACAAGGAGGTTTTTATGAAAATGATAAGCCTGGCGGGCATTTGTCTGGCCGCTGGCATAGCTTTATGCGGATGCCAGAACACAGTAAATACCGTCGAAAACAAAAATAAGGAAATGCAGCCTCAGGAAGTGATTTCCAAGAAAGTTTCAACGGACAGCTTTTTGCGTGACCGTCTGAAAATTGTACGCATTGACAAAAAAGTCAATGAGGCTGGATTAATGAAAGTGCAGGTAACTGCGGTAAATGTCAGAACAGGTTTCTTTCACGAGCTATGGAGCTCTTTGTCTGGCGGTAAGCCGTATAAACTTCTTTATAAGTTCACTTGGTTGGACAAAGATGGTATGGCTGTACCAACTCCGTCTGCAAATTGGTTGCCGATGAGCGTTATCCCAGGGGATGATGTTTATTTCCAGGCGGTTGCTCCAAATGCAAACTGTAAAGATTTCAAGTTAAGTTTGCGTGAATACGACAAAGACTAAGAAAAAAGGTGATATTTAATATGAAATTGAGATTACTTTTAACTGCAGTTACTGTTGGCGCAGCAGCCTTTGTGTTGAGTGGTTGTGGAACTGAGGCGCATCGCATTGACACCAGTAGCAACCAAGGTTTGACAACAGTTGATGATATCAACTTTAAAGATTGGCAGATTGCCGGTGAGAAATGTGTGAAAACCATGTTGGATTCAGGCGTGCTGAAGCGTAAAGATGACAGAAAAACTGTTATTATGATTAGCACTGTCAAAAATTCTACCAATGAACATGTTAATACCAGATTACTGACCGACCGTATTAGATTGGCTATTCTGCGTTCTGGACAAGCTGTAACAACAACAGCTGTTTCAGGCAGCGGCCCTGAAGATAACGCTTCACGTCAAGTGCGTGAGTTGTCTAATGATAAGATGTTCAATAAGTCTACAGTAGTCAAGCAGGGTACTGCTATTGCTCCCGATGTGTCTTTGGCTGGTGAAATTGTTCAGCAGAAGACTAAGAGCGGGCGCAGCTACGAGTCTTATTTCTTCATCCATATGACCCTGACTGACCTGAAGACCGGTCTTGCAGTTTGGGAAGATAATGTTGAAATAGCCAAGCAGGCCAAAAAGCCCTGGTTTGGCTGGTAGGTTTATAAAGCATTAAAACAGAGCTGATTAATCAGCTCTGCTCGCTTGGCATCGGTGGCGGTTCAGGTTTTGGGAAAACATCATAGTCTGGACCGACTGCCGCCAGCATTTCCATTCCCAGCAATCTGAAAAAGATAAATGCCGGTAAAAGGACTACGGTTCCTATATAAGGGATAATTAACGGTATCGCGGCAAGACAGCAAGTGAATATAATAAGTAAGATAACCGCGATACCAAAAGCGAAAACAACCATTATTTTCATTAGCCAGTAGCGGACAAAAAGCCATGTATTCTCTTTTATCAAGCTGAAAAAATCGTAACATGCATTTACGGCACGCCGTCCTTTGCGGTACATTATAACCAGAATAAATTCTTTGAAAAAGAAGTTGGTTAAACCAAATATTATTGCTGCTGCCAGCCATAATACAGAAATTATTATTAAAGAAGAGATTGCTCCCCACCCGGGAAAACATAATTTTTCTGAAATCGCACAAAGCTTAATCCAGTTATACAACAGAAATACCGTAATTACTGCCATTGTCGCAAAAACGGCAAAACTGAGCGCCCATAAGACAGTCCTGAACAGGAACGCAGAATTTCCAGCAGCTTTGAACTTGTTCCAGGGGTTAACTACTTCAGCCTTATTCAGAGCAACATTATCAATGAGGATAAACTCAAAACGTGATTTGATCCAAAGAGTAACTAGAAAAATTGCTATTCCAGCAAGAGCTGCAAATGCAGCGAAAGCAATAATAAACAGAAGAGTATTGACCGGAATGCCTAGGGATTCAGAGATTCGCTCAGTCACGGGTTGCTTGTCGACAAAGAATTTCCTCAGCAGTTTCCATACTGGTTTTAAGCCTTTATCAACTTTACCGACGCCTGAACCGCCAAAATTAAAATTGAATGAGCTGCCCCAGTTGTCGAACAGGTATGCCAGCCATACACAGAAGCCAAGAATTAACCATTTATCAAGAGAAAAAGGCTGGAAGAGAATTGCTTTCATACGTTCCCAACTTCGAGACAGGGCGTTCAGGCAGGAAATGTCTTTCATCAATTTTATCCTTGTAGCTACGATTTATAGAATCAATATAATATTATAATTGCAGCACTATTTTTTTAAAGGGAGTTATGGCCGTTATTTTGATGAAAAATAGATATTTAACATTGATTTAGCCATGAATGCGTTTAATTTATATGCTTTAAAGTTGCTGACTGCATTTAATAGTTTACATAAAAGGATTTTCAGGCTATGGCGATTGATAAGAAGAAGAAAAAAGCGATTGACGCTCAGATCTCCGGTGAATTATTTGACGATTTTGATCGTTTTGAACATTTTTTAACAAATTATTGGCGTCATATCGTGGCAGTTGCTATCATCGTCGTAATTGGCGTCAGTGTCTGGGTTACTGTCAGAGAAGTTAATAAGAGTGCTGACCGCAAAGCTAAAAATGCTTTTGCCAACGCTAAGACTGAGACAGAAGTTATTGAAGCCTTGAAAACTTATGGTAAATACAAGGCTGCTAATTTTGCTCGATTAAAGCTTGCCAAAATTTATATCTCAGAAAAGAAATTTGATAAGGCTCATGAACAGTTCAAAATGCTGGCAGCCAGCGACGCTCCAAAAGAAATGGTTTGGCGCTCTAAAATGGATGAAGCATACACCTTTGAACTGGAAGGTAAAAAACTGGATGCAGCCAAAGCATTTGCCAAAATTGGCGAAGGCAGTTTTCTGCCTGATACTTTCCGTGCTGAAGCAAATTACAGTGCCGGACGTATCTACGCGCAGAGCGGTGACCTGAAAAATGCCGAAAAATACCTGACAAAATCAGCAAATACTACAAAAATGGCTCCTGCTACTCAAGCAGGTATGGCTGTTGATTTCTGGCAGGGACAGGCGAAGTTCATGCTTGGAATGGTTAAGGGCGGCGAACTTGAAGCTGTAAAAGCTCAAATAGCTCCTAAGGCTCCAGTCAAGGACAAAGCTGCTAAATAATTTAAAGCTTTATTCTCAGGCTCTGTGATATTGCCTGAATATAAATACAGTTTTGCGCAATAGGATTTAGTAATGGAATTCTATTGCGCGACAAGTATATACACCTTGTTGAAAATGATGGCTATGGAGAAAAGCTTGGAACAATTATCCAAAAAACAATTAAACTTAATTAAATTACTATATACACGTCATGGGCGCAAGAAATCGGGTATGTGTATCTGTGAGGGGCTTAGGTGTTGTGAGGAGCTGTTTCATGCTGCTCCCGAACTGGTTGAGTTTACGGTCTGTTGTGAAGGTGTTGTGCCTGATTTTATAACTTCGGACGAGGTTTACGTTATACCAAAGCATGATTTTGAGAAGCTGACTGCGACGGTTAATTCTCAGGGAATACTTGCTGTTACCAGAAGACCTGAAGTTTCTAATGATAAACCTGAGGATAGCTTTATCCTTGCTCTTGATAAAGTTGGCGATCCAGGTAACTTTGGAACAATTATGCGCACTGCTCGTGCTGCAGGGTTAACTGAATTATGGTTTACCTCCGGATCGGTTGATCCTTACAATGATAAAGTCATTCGTTCTGCAATGGCCGCACAGTTTTCTATGAATCTGCGAGTTTTCGACAGCCTTGATTCTTTGGCGGAAGCAGCACGTTCTAATGGGTATAGACATTTCTTTCTGACTGACCCTCATGAAGGCCAAAGCCTTTATACGGAAAATCCTCTGTATGAGAAAACGGTTGTCATTATTGGCAGTGAAGCTCACGGGGTAAGTGACTTAGCCGGAGCTAAGCGAGTTACTATTCCGATGCCGGGCAATTTCGAATCCCTTAATGCCGCTCAAGCAGCGACTATCTTCATCTTTGAATACGTCAGACGAATCTCAAGTTAATTTAGTTATGTCAAAAAACTGTTATTTTAGGCGCTGCTGACTTGATTATTCGGCCAAATAAGGTTAGTTTACCAGTTCTGATTTTAGAGGGGCTATAGGGGTGATAAACAGTTTATAATAGTTTAGTTAAATTTTTTAATAAAAGAAAAGGGAAGATAGATGACTCAAATTTCCGCACTGCAGAAAGCAAGAGCCGCATACCAGCCTAAACTGCCGCCGGCACTCGCTAATGGAGCAAACGTCAAAGCCATAGAAGGCGCGCCGACAACTTCAGTCGCTCACAGCGAAAGAATCGCTAAGCTTTTTAAAGGCACATTTGGTAGCCCGGAAGTAAAATTTGAAGCTGGACAGGATGCTGAAAAAGCTGCCTGCCTTACTGTGGGTGTTATTCTTTCAGGTGGTCAGGCTCCGGGCGGTCACAATGTTATCGCAGGTCTCTATGATGGCCTCAAATCTATCTGCTCTAAAAACAAGCTTTACGGTTTCCTGAAAGGCCCTGACGGTCTGGTTAAGAATGAATACGTCGAGCTTACTGATGAAATTATTGACGCTTACCGCAATACTGGCGGTTTTGATATGATCGGTTCCGGCCGTACCAAGCTGGAAACTGCTGACCAGTTCGAACTGGGACGCAAAAACTGTGAAGCGCTCGGCATTAACTCACTCGTGGTTATCGGTGGCGATGATTCCAACACCAACGCATGTATGCTTGCTGAATACTACAAAAGCAACAATATTCCGATCAATGTTGTTGGCTGCCCGAAAACAATTGACGGCGACCTGAAAAATGAACAGATTGAAGCCTCTTTCGGTTTTGACACAGCTTGCCGCGTTTACAGCGAACTTATCGGAAATATCCAGCGTGATGCCAACTCTGCTAAGAAATACTGGCACTTCATCAAATTGATGGGGCGTTCTGCTTCACATATCGCTCTTGAGTGTGCTCTGCAGACTCAGCCCAATATCGCTATTATTTCAGAAGAAGTTGCAGACCGCAAAATGACCATCGGCGAAATTGTTGAGGATATGGTCAAGGTTATCACTGCTCGCTCTGCTAACGGCGACAATTTTGGTGTAGCTCTGATCCCTGAAGGACTGATTGAGTTTATTCCTGAAATGAAAGCTTTGATTTCTCAGCTTAACGATTTGCTGGCTAAAGAAGCTTCAGCTTTCTCTCAGCTGGCTGATCAGGATGAAAAAATCCAGTTCATCAGCAGTCATTTGGACAAAGATTCCAGCTATACTTTCAGCTCATTGCCACACAGCATTCAGCTTCAGCTCTGCTTGGATCGTGACCCGCACGGCAATGTTCAGGTATCACTGATTGAAACTGAAAAAATGTTGGCTGAAATGGTTAGACAGCGTCTGACTGAGCTCAAAGCTGAAGGCAAATACGACGGTAAATTCAGCACACAGGCTCATTTCTTCGGTTATGAAGGTCGTTGTGCTGCTCCGTCAAACTACGATGCTGACTACTGCTACAGTCTTGGTTTCACAGCTTCAGCTCTGCTCGGCGCTGGCAAGACTGGTTATATGTCATCTGTTCGCAATACTACTAAACCTGCATCAGAATGGGTTTGTGGTGGTATTCCGATTACAATGATGATGAATATGGAACGTCGTCACGGCGAAGATAAGCCGGTTATCCAGAAAGCTCTGGTTAAGCTTAACGGCGCACCGTTCCTGCATTTTGTAGCTAACCGCGAAGAATGGGCGGTTGCTACTGAGTATGTTTACCCGGGCCCAATCCAGTACTTCGGTCCTTCTGAAGTCTGCGACCAGGTAACTAAAACTCTGGAACTGGAACGCAAATAATAATATGACTTCCGTTTTTCGGAAGAACTGATAGTTGCCTCATTAGGGGGCATAGCAAGCGCCGGTCAGTGAAAAAACACGACCTGCGCTTGCGCTCATGTATAAAAAGTGAACAAAATTAACAGGCAGGCACATAATCATGGGAGATCAAGGCCGGATTGATGTAGGGTATGTCGCCGGGCTCGCCCGGATCGAGATAGACCCGGAATCCAAAGAGCGCCTCCAGCACGACATGGAGGAAATCGTCGCATATATTGAACAGCTCGAAGAACTGGACGTTGAGGGTATTGAGCCTACAGCACATGCGGTTCCGCTAACAAATGTCTGGCGCGAAGATGCTGCGCAGGAATCTTTCCCGCGTGATGTAATGCTGGCCAACGCCCCTGCTACCGTAGATGAAAAAGAAATAAAAGTGCCGCAGGTACTGCCGGGAGAGGGGATGTCATGATGGAACTGAATCTCAAAACACTTACTGTTCATGCCGCCGCTGATATGCTGGCTGCCGGTGAAATAACCTCAGTCAAACTCTGCCGGGCTTATCTTGATCGTATTGAGCAAGTCGACTCAAAAGTTCAGGCTTTCCTTAAGGTAGATAACGAGAAAATTATGGCTGCTGCTGAAGCCGCTGACAAGCGCCGTGCCGCAGGAAAAGAACTCAGCCATTACGACGGTATTCCTGTCGGCATCAAAGACTGTATTGTTACAAAAGACGAAACCTGCTCTTGCGCTTCAAAACTTCTTGAGCCTGTTGTTTCTCCATATGATTCGACAGTTGTTGATCGTTTCAAGGCAAAAGGTTTTATTCCTACTGGTCGCCTTAACATGGACGAGTTCGCCATGGGATCATCCTGTGAAAACAGCGCTTTTCAAAATACTGCTAACCCATGGAATCTGGAATGTGTGCCCGGTGGTTCAAGTGGTGGTTCTGCTGCTTGTGTGGCTGCTGGTGAAGTTCCGATTTCTCTCGGTTCCGATACAGGTGGATCTATTCGTCAGCCTGCTGCTTTTTGCGGTGTTGTCGGTTTGAAACCAACTTACGGCAGAGTCTCACGTTACGGCCTGGTGGCTTTTGCTTCTTCTCTTGATCAAATCGGTCCTATGTCGCACGATGTGCTGGACGCTGCTATTGTGCTGGATACTATCGGCGGAAAAGATGAGAAAGATTCTACTTCGCTGCCGATGCCATGCAGTGGCTTTGCCGAAGCGGTAAAAGGTCTTGAAGGGCATGACTTAAAAGGCGTGAAAGTTGGTTTGCCAAAAGAATATTTTGAGGCTGAAGGACTGACAGGCTCTGTCAAGGCAGGCGTTGAAAAAGCTGTTGAGACCTTGAAAGCGATTGGCGCTGAAATGGTTGAAGTTTCATTGCCGCATACTAAATATGCTGTGGCAGTTTACTATATTATTGCGACTGCGGAAGCCAGCGCCAACCTGTCGCGTTTTGACGGTATTCGTTATGGTGCCCGTCAAGAGGCAGATGACTTGATTGCTACTTACTTTAAGTCACGTGGAGCTGGTTTTGGCGACGAGGTTAAGCGTCGCATTCTGCTTGGTACTTATGTGTTAAGCAGTGGTTATTACGATGCCTACTACCTGCGGGCTCAGAAAGTCCGTACACTTATCCGCCGTGACTTTGAAAAAGCTGCAGAGCAATGTGATATTTTGCTGACTCCGGTTACTCCTTCTCCTGCGTTTAAGTTCGGTGAAAAATCTGATCCGCTGCAAATGTATCTTTCTGATATATTTACAATTGCTCTCAATCTTTCCGGTAACTGCGGCATCAGTGTGCCGGCAGATGTCTGTAAAGAAAGCGGAATGCCGGTAGGGGTGCAGTTTATTGCTCCCGCGCTTGAAGAAGAAAAACTGCTTAGAATAGCAAGGATTTTCGAGTTGAACCGTGAGATTAAGGAGTTTGCTCCCGAGTTATAATTTGTGGGAGGAGCATGCTTAACAGGTAATCTCTAATGTTATGCTTTTTGTGATGGAAAGTTAGAGATCACCATAATTCTTGAGGTGTATTGTGAAGAGAATCAGTTTTATTTTGATGTTATGTGCTATGGCTGCGACGCCGGTTCTGGCGCTGCAGACTGGTGATGAATCTGCTCCTTTGAAAACCAACAAGTGGCTGTTGAATGGCCCTATTGCAATTAACAAAGGAAGAAAAGATAAGAATAAAAATGCTTTGTTCCTGCTTGAGTTATGGGGAACATGGTCACCGCAAAGTCGTGATGCTATTCCTTTACTTGTATATTTGCAGAACAAATATCGCTCTAAAGGTTTAAAAATCATAGCTATTACTCGCGAAACAGAAGATGTCGTTGCTGATTTTCTGAAAAAGCACCCTGAAATCAATTATGGTATAGCTCTTGACGACAAAAGTCAGACTACATTGAAATACCTTGGAGAAAGCCGTCTGCTTCCCAGATTTTATGTCATTAATGCTAATGGCGAAATTATCTGGGATGGTGAAGCAGCTGATTTAGACTCTGTAATGAGAAAAATCTACAGTGGTAAATACAGTCCTGAAGTTCAACAGGAAATATCACGTATGCAGCAGGAACTTGAGCTGCAAATGCGTCGCGGTATGTTTGAAAAGGTAAAGGAGCTGTCAGACCGGATTCTTAAAATCGACCCGGAGAATGGTCCCGCAATGCGTATGCGCATGTTTATGTATGAGAACCAGCGCCGTCCTGATCTGGCATGGAATTTTCTCAGTAAATGCATCAAAGAGTGCCCTGATTACGACCGTTTTTACTTTATACAACTGGATTTTATTTCCCGATATCCTGACTACAGAAAAAATATAAAAAAGATTGGGGAAGAAGTTCTCAAGCGTTTTAAGGATCAGCCGAATATTCTGAACGATATGGGCTGGGGATTGTTGACCCGCTTTCCGGATGATGTAGGTGCGCTTGATTTGGCTGCCAAATGTATTTTGCAGTCAAAATGTGTTGTTCATGATGAGAAAGCTCATATTGGTATGAGAGTAGCTTGTTTGAACTCAATGGCTCTTTTGTACTACCGTTCCGGAATGCTTGAAAAAGCTCTGAAAACTCAGCAGGAAGTGACTGAAATGCTGGACGGTAGCGCTTCAGCTGAAAAGTCAAAAAATACTGAGGCTTACTACAAAAAGGCAATTGAACTTAAAAAACAGTTAAGTGCTTTAAATAAACCTGGTAGTTAATATTAGTTTTATTTTTTATATTTACCTGAATACAGCTTGCGTTGTGTTCAGGTTTTTTTATGCAATTTAAGTTGAATTAATGCTCTGCGATAATCCTTTCCCGGTTGCTTCTAATTTATAAAATGAAGAAGCCATTAATACTAAGGAATATTCCAATTTTCCTTAGAACTTTCCACTTTTTTTGATGTCTAATATATATTACATGTCTTAGTGCTAGGGTAGACATGTTTTTTGTATGGCTCAGTAAATCAAAATACAGAAGGGAGAGTTATATGAGCAAAATTGTACCAGAAACTGAAGTTTTGTACCACATCGGCTTATCCAGAGAAATGATCAAGGGCGCTAAGTACGTGGTGCTGCCCGGAGATCCTGGCAGAGTTGAAATGATTGCCAGGCAGATGGATGAAAATGCCGTACATCTGGCTACTAATCGCGAATACACTTCATATCTTGCGTATGTCAATGAAATTCCTGTGTTGGTATGTTCCACTGGTATGGGGGGGCCTTCTGTAGGTATTGGCGTTGAAGAGTTTGCCATGATTGGTATTCAGAACTTTATTAGAATTGGTACTTGTGGAGCTATCCAGAAGAACATTGAGCTTGGCGATCTGATTATTACCAGTGCTGCTGTCAGGCTTGAGGGAACATCGTTGCACTATGCTCCTCAGGAGTATCCTGCAGTTTCAAATTTCTCACTTACTCAATCTTTGGTGGAAGCCTCAAATGAGCTTAAAGTTGCTCATCATGTAGGTATTACTGCCTCTTCAGATACATTTTTTCCGGGTCAGGAAAGATACGACAGTTATTCAGGTTATGTCAGAAGACATTTCCAGGGAAGCATGGACGAATGGCAACAGCTTAATGTTCTGAACTTCGAAATGGAAGCTGCCACTCTCTTTACAATTTGCAGTGTTTTTAAATTGAGAGCTGCGTGTATTTGTTCGGCTATAGCTAACAGGACTAAGTCCGAAACTCCGGACAAAAGCAAGTATGCTGAGTCTATGGCTAATTGCATTAAGGTGATAGCTGACGCCATTACTGCAGATAATGCACGATAGACTTTTAAAATAAACCATCAAGTGTGCTGGGTGTTTTTAGTTTACATCCAGATTTGATTCAAGCCTGAACAGTCACTCGCTGTTCAGGTCTTGCGGTTTTTTATGTTGTATTTTGTGAAGGGACATTATATGAACAAAAATAGAGTGTTAATACTGCTGATGGATTCTTTCGGAATTGGAAGCTCAGCAGATGCAGAGAAATTCGGAGATGTTGGATCTGATACCTTTGGACATATTGTCGAAAGCTGTGCCAAAGGGCAGGGGAATAACGAATTAAGAAACGGTCCATTGAAATTACCAAATCTGGAGAGAAAAGGTCTATACCTTGCCGCCGAAGCCAGCCGAAACCAGCCATTATATAATCACCAGTCAATTGATGCGTCACAAGTTGATGCTGCCTATGGTTATGCTATTGAAACCAGTAAGGGCAAAGATACTCCCAGTGGACATTGGGAAATTGCCGGTTCTCCTGTATTTTTTGACTGGCTGTATTTTTTACGCACGGAAAATGGTTCATGTTTTCCGGAAAAATTCATACAGACTTTTATTGAGCAAGCCGGCCTGAAAGAAGGCATTCTTGACGCGGGGCATGCATCAGGTACCGAAGTAATCAACCGGCTTGGAGACGAGCATCGTCAAACTCTTAAGCCAATTATTTATACCTCAGCGGACAGTGTTTTTCAAATAGCTGCGCATGAAGAAAGCTTTGGTTTGGAACGTCTTCATGAGGTGTGCAAAACTGCCAGACGAGTACTTGATGAAATGGGCATGAATATTGGCAGAGTTATAGCTCGTCCATTTGTTGGAGATAAAAACGGCAACTATGCCAGAACCGGTAATCGTCATGACTATTCTGTGCTGCCGCCCACTAAAACCATGCTTGACCTGATAAAAGATACTGGCGGTACAGTTGTTTCAATCGGTAAAATTGCTGACATTTTTGCTAATCAAGGTATTACCAGACAGGTAAAAGCAACTGGACTGACTCATTTGTTTGATCGTTCACTGGCTGAACTTGGCGAGGCGCCGGACGGAAGTCTGATATTCACTAACTTTGTTGATTTTGATTCCGAGTATGGGCATCGCCGTGATATTGCGGGCTATGCTCAGGCTCTTGAATATTTTGACTCCAGACTCCCTGAGTTCGATGCGGTAATGCGTGATGGCGATATGGTTGTGATTGCTGCTGACCATGGTTGTGATCCGACTTGGGAGGGAACTGATCACACCCGTGAACATGTTCCGTTTTTGTTCTGGGGTAAATCTATACAACCCGGTTTTGTGGGCGGCAGAAAATCTTTTGCTGACATCGGGCAGACTATAGCTGAATTTCTGGATATTCAAGCTTTGGATTATGGAACGTCGTGTTTGAACAGATCATAACAATACAGGAAATAAATAATGGCAACAAGTGTAGCTGCAACTGAAGTAATTCCAAGTGAAGAAGCAATAAAGAGTTCGCCATCTGCCTTACAGGCGTGGTTATCTGTAATTTTTACTGCAATGTTCTTTTTTTACTGGTTGAACCAGAATGCGTTGAACGGAACTCTGGCAGAATACTATATCGTGAAATATCACCTTGCAGGAGCTATCAATTATTCCACTTTTACTTCCATGTACCTAATCGGTAATGTTGTTATGTTCATACCGGCGGGGATTATCCTTGATAAATTTTCTACAAAGCTGGTACTGTTGGTAAACCTGCTGGTAATGCTGGTTGGTGTAACTGGACTACTGATGGTTTACAGCGTAGTCCCGGCTGTTTGTTTCATGTTGCTGGTTGGTTTTGGGGGAGCTTCCGCATTGATCGCCGTTATGCGTATAGTAGCCAATTGGTTTCGCATGGAAAAATCAGGATTTCCGATTGCTATAGCTATTACTCTGGGGATGCTTGGAGGCACGTTTGGCAGTAGTGTCGGCAGTTGGATTCGTAACGCGAGTTCAGGCCATACTGTACAGGTTTGTAATCTTGCTCTGGGAATATTTATTTTTATTGGGATACTTTTGTTTGTAAAAGATAAACCTGAGGGTGGACCGGTAAATGAGAGTAAAGAAGATACATCTGAGCTTTCTATGGCTGCTTCTTTTGCCAGAGTGCTGCGCACACCGCAAAACTGGCTGGCCGGACTTTATACTTCTCTTTTGAATTTTCCAATTATGGTATTGGTTTTTAGTGCCGGTCCTGCTTATATTACAAATGTCTTTGGGGAGCACTTAAAAGGGCAGGCGCCTACAATAATGTCTGCACTTCTTATTGGTACAATGATTGGCGGTCCGGTGCTGGGCAAATTGACTGACGGTATGAAATCACGCAAGCCGTTAATGATTGTCTGTGCGCTTTTGACTATTTTGATATTGCTGCCGATGTATTACAAAGGTCTCAGTGGTGGAATGCTTATCGCAATATTCTTTGTAATGGGATTGATCACAAGTGCCCAGAACCTTGGTTATCCGGTTATTGGCGAGTCAAATGACCACACACTGGTAGCAACCGCGATGAGCCTGGCATCTATTTTGATTATGGGCGGTGGAGCTGTTGCGCAAAATGTATTCGGCATTTTACTTGAATGGTTCGGGTATCAGGTTGCTTACACATTGTTACCGATGTGCGGAGTGATAGCTCTGATTTTGGCAGTAGTTTTGAAAGAAAAAAGAGGACAGCAGGCAAACTGAAAGAACGCCTGACTGAAAAATATTTTTATATTATAAAAGGAGAATCACCATGTTCTATGACCCGAATTTCGAACCACTGCACATGACTGCTACTCACGATGATATGCTTGGTAATAACGGCAGGGGGCGTTATATATTTGTTCCCGGTTCTGACGGCAGAGCTTTAAAGATGTCCGAATATTTTGATGAAGTAACTGCAGTTAGAAAAAGTTCACGCGGGCATAATCTTTATATCGGTACTATTACAAGAGACAGTACTACAATCGATATTGGAGTAATTTCCACAGGAATGGGTGCCCCGAGTGTTGATATTATCGTTAATGAACTGCTGAAACTCGGCGGTAAAAAATTCCTGCGTATGGGGACTTGCGGGTTGCTGCAGCCGGCTTTTATGAAGGGCGGCGATCATGCGATCGCCACAGCCGCTATTCGTGATGACCACGCGACAAAATGCTATACTCCTGCTGAATATCCAGCCATTGCCTCTATGGAGATGGTGCAGGCTTCAGTAACTGGCAGCGAAAAAGTAAAGCATAGTGGAAGTATTCATATTGGAATTTTCCATAGTAAAGATTCTCTCTATGCCCGTGAGTTCAAGCAGGGAGCGATGGCAGAGCAGAACGCCGAGTATATGGCAATTCTTAAGCGTGCTGGAGCGGTGGCTTCTGAAATGGAAGCTTCAATGATTTTCACGCTTTGCAATATGGCTGACGCGCACCGCAAGGACCGCGCCTTGATGTCAAAAGATCGTGTTCTGTGTGGAACTATCTGTGGAGTGCTCGGAGAAGAAGAAGATTTCGGGCACCCTGACATGGTAAAAATAATGACTGACGAAATGGTTGAACTCGGCATCCAGACCTTTATAGAACTAAACAGGATGGGACTCTAATGAATACCCATATTTCTAAATTTAAGAGCAATATGATCCTCGCAGTGGGGATCATAGGGCTGGCAACGTTTACAGCCGGGCTTCCGGTCGATAGTCATATCACACGAAATATTTTGTTTGCTGTTGGAGCTGTTCTTTTAACTATATCCTCTTTTTGGGAAAAAGAATATTTCTTTTCCTGCTTGGAAGTAATCGCTTTTATCGCTGCAATTTTGGCGTTATGTCAGGTTGGCAGTACGGCAAGTTCAATAGTAATGGCAGTCTTGACCGTCGTGACAATAGCTTTCATGTCGCGCATCAGAAAAATTGACACCCGATTGTGTCTGGGAATTCTGGGATTGGTTCTGTTGACAGCCGGGATTATATTTGCCACAAACCTGATAATGATTGCGGCTGGAGTAGTCCTTTGCATTTACTCTTGGCTTTCTCTGAGAGCCGGTTATAAGGTGGGCTGGGTTTTCCTGGTACTTAATATTATATTTACCGCTGTAGCGGTTTTCAGTACAATACAATACTTAGCCTAAAGAGTCGAATACATAGTCCGGTTTGAGTTCGCCTGTAGCTTCTTCTGCCTGTCTGGCGGTAGTAATGCCTGTAAGCATTAAACCGGATTTTATTCCCAGCATGTTTGCTCCTCTGATGTCAGATTTCAGAGAGTCACCTAACATGAGGACATTTTTTTGTTCCAGAGTATCAATTCCAAAGCGGCGTTTCAAAAGGTGCAGTGTATAAAGATAAATGTGTTTGTAAGGTTTTCCCAGATAAACCGGAGAAACTTTTACCCCTGCCTCCTCAAGTATTGAACAGATAAATCTGGCTTTGCCTCCGGCTCCTATGCCGAACTCACCGTCTTTTCCCTTGGGCCAGAAGCTGTCTGGATTAGGCACTATAAGCGGTCGTTCAGGATAGCGAAGCAGGAAGTTAAAGGCCGCTTGAATATTATCATGCCAGTTGTAAAAGCCTTCGCCAATTAAAATACCTGCGCATTCATATATCTGATTAAGGTCTCTGCATACTTCAAGGCTTGCCCATTCGGCATAGCATGGCTTGCCTAGGTCTCCCATAACAAAGAACTTTTCTCCTTTCAGGTCGTTAACTTCAGCGAATTCATCCAATGCCATGGAGCATGACACTATTTCATCAGAAGAAACATGCAGTCCAGCTTGAGCCATAAGGCTGCTTTTTTCCTGAGTTGAATGGTTGCCGTCATTGGTCAGTAGAAAGAACGGAAAGTTTGATTCACGCAGTTCAGCAAGCAGTTGGTCAGCGCCTGTCAGGAGGTTCAGGCCAGAAACCAGAGTACCATCCACATCAAAGAGGATTGCCTTGAAATTTTTGCGATTGTCATTCCACCAGAGGTTAAAAGTATTCATTGTTTCTTGTCTGCCATATATAAACATTTACAGCACTCTGCCAAAGCCAGGTGAGTGCTGTATTATTAACTGTAATCTATTTATTATCCACGGGTTGGATTGAAAAATCTTCTTCCCTGGCTCAGGAAAAGTTTCCAGAAAATAAGCCAGAATGTTATTGCTCCCAGACTTATCAAAAAGACTACATGACCACCCGTTTTTATTACCAGCGGGATCGCTATTGATGTCCATAGCCCACCCCCCATAAAAGGCTCATGGAGAAGCTGCTTATATCCAAATGCCGCTGGTGCGATAGTTTCACTGTCAGGGTCTACTGTGCGAAGGAGCATCAGACCGGTTGCGGTAACCCCCATGGACTGTCCCATCTGAGCGATACTCTGCTCGAACCATGATTCAGGCAGCAGTCTGTCAGCCAGCCAAAGAACACAGAATACATTCCAGAGAATACCCACAAGAACCAGCAGAACAAATGGCAGCCAGTTCTGAACAATAAGTTCAATACGAATTGACGCAACTGCGGCTACTACAAGGAAATCAAGAGCGGCTCCTGAAATGCGCTGCATTTGACCGTGATTAACAATATGTCCTATCTTGACACGGTTTAAAAATAACTGCAGTATCAGACCGCCGATCATACACAATGGAAATAACGGGAAACTTGTAAGAATACCAAGGGACTGGACTGATTTCGGGGCATAAATGTTTAACTCTTCAAGACCAAGTTTGAATATATAACCAATTAGAATGGCTATGCCGACCATAGACATATGCAGCGCCAGCGAGTCAATGGAGTCTGAGAAAACAGTCTGGCGACCGGCACGCGGCTGTTCTTCAACCGGATATATACCGCAGCGTTCATGCGGTGTTTGTTTGTCAAATGTCCGTACATTCTGGACATAGCCTTTTTTGACCGCCCAGTTGATCAGCCACATTCCTATAACAATAGCTGATACCATTCCTACTGTAGCAGAAGCAAGACCAAGGTCACCACCCTCGCTCCAGCCTAGTTCCTTAAATACAGGAATAAGGCCGCCGGCAGTACCGTGACCGCCTTCAAATCCTACAGGTATAATCACCCCAAGTTGATCCGGGACGCCCATTAACGGACCTAAAAGGACTATTACAAGCCCAATACCAACCATATACTGTCCCCAGGCCACAATCTGGCCGTAGCACAGCTGTGGAGCGGCTATATTCCATATCTTCTTGATACCCGGAATAAAAGCACCGAGGAAGAGCCCTGCAAACACAATGTTAATCAGGAATCCCGGCAAATCATTCCAACCTTCATACCATACTGTCGGGATGTACTTTTTGAATACTGTGAGTATGATCAATCCAACTACACCACCGACAACAGAGGAAGGCAGGTATAGTCTTTGCAGAATTGGAATCTTGACTCGAAGGAATTTTCCGATTACTAAAAGCAGGCAAAGCCCGCAAAATGATGCCACAGCACTCATTGATTACCTTCCCTGGGTTAAAGGTTGCGAATTATTCAAAGGATTTCTAATATAGAGCAAATATTTTCTAATGTCAATAAGAATGCTAATATTATTTAGTAAAGTGGTTCACTTGAAACTTATGACACTTGATGCTCTCTTAATATGTACTTAATTATTAACTCTTTCAAATTTGAATTTGCGGTTATTTATAACTGTAGCTATATTATGTCCTAAAGGACTACGGAGGAACACTGACTATGACTACTGCTCGTCAGAAAAATGCTGATATGCCATTTGAAAAAGCTTTAGGGGAACTTGAGGAAATTGTTGATAAAATGGAGCAGGGCGACATGCCGCTGGATAAAATGATTCAGTGCTTTGAGCGCGGCTGTTCTCTTTCAAAACTTTGTCGTCAGAAACTAAATAAACTCGAGAAAAAAATAGAAGTTTTAGTCAAAGACAATGGTGGCGATGGTGACTGGGAAGAATTTGATGCTTCCTCGGAGCGAAAAAATGCGGCTTTGAACCAAGCCGAAACCGCTCCTCATGAAGAAGAAGAGAGTCAGGATGAAGATTTACTTTTTTAATTCCTTTAATGGAGAGTAATTATGGACCTGAATTTTTTGCGTATAAAGTATCCGGCTAAATTTGATAATATTGACTTTCCGGAAAAGATGAGAGTATGGGTTTGCGCGCCACACCCTGATGATTTTGACGCTGTAGCAGTGACTCTGCAGAAGTTCCAGACAAAAGGGGCTGAAATATTTCTTTCAGTCATGTCTTCAGGAGCCAACGGTGTTGAAGATTCTTTCTGCGATCCTCCAACTATAGAAAACAAAGAGCGTGTTCGTGAGCAGGAACAGATGGAAAGCTGCCGTATCTTTGGACTGCCTGAAGAGAACATCAAGTTTTTGCATTTGAAAACTAACGAAGATGGTTTAATTGCTGATCTGGACGAGAACTACGAGCCTGTCAAAGAGGTTTTTGACCAGCTGAAACCGGATGTTGTTGTTTTACCTCACGGCAAAGACACTAGCTTTGACCATCAGCTTGGCTGGATGTATGTTCAGGAAATGGCTGGAACCAGGATGAAACCTTTGGTTGCTCTCTATAATAGAGATCCGAAAACCATCAATATGCGTGAAGATATTTTTACGGAATTTGGTGATTCTGCGGCTAAGTGGAAGTCTCGTCTTTTGCTCTGCCACCAATCTCAGCATATGCGCAATCTCAACACCCGTAATATTGGATTTGCTGAGCGTATCCTGCAGGTGAATGAAGAGATTGCCGAACGTGCCTCAATGGATTCTCCGTTTGCAGAAGCTTTTGAATTAAAGGTTTACGTCTGATTTTTTTTAAATCATTTTCCACGGTGGGCATTTTGAAAGAAAGTGCCTGCCGCGGAGTCCATATGTGTAATATGTGTAACTAACCAGTTGCTGAACCAGTCTTTGAGTTCCCCGGTCAGTGACTTTGCCTCTTCTCCTGACTCAAAGCGACAATTGAACTCATCCACCTTTTCGCGGAGCACTAAATGAACAGCTTTGTGCTGCTCTATACCGGGAAAGTTGATGTTTTCCATGAAAAACTCTTCATCATCAAAGTGAGTAACAGCGTAGTTACTGAATTCCTCAAGGCTTTCAGCAACTTCAGCCCGACTGAAAAAGCTTTTCTCATGAAGTCTGTTAACCATTTCCAGCAAATGTTGATGCTGATTGTCTATAGCTGCTATGCCAATGACAGGTAGTTTTACGGGAACGCAATCCATTATGAATAATCTCCTAGTGCTATTATTTAATAATATATTGTCATGATTTCACAATGCAATCACTTTTTAGAATAATAAAAATAGCTTAAAAAAATTAGACTTGCTGGTCTGCACAGGAGTGTGCTGATGCGGGGTTTTATGAGCACTTAGCGAGCATCCAGTATACAGGACCTGGATGCCCTTGTCGCATGTTACCTTGAATCAAAAGGTATGTGTTTAAAACTGCCACTCTAAGTGATTTAGAGTTCCTGTTTGACTACAAGATGCTTGCTGATAAAGCTATGGCATATCAGAGCAGAGAAGATTCCGATGAAAGCTCCACCAATTATGTCGCTTAAAAAGTGGAAATTACAGCCTAGTAACCCAGCAATCACTGCCAGGCACAATATCACAGAAATTCCTCTGGCTCTCGGGCATATTAACCATAAAGCCGTTGCAAAGGCAAACACAACTGCTGTATGTCCCGATGGGAAAGACTGATAGGCGATTTCTGAACCATGGAAGAAATTGAATTTATACACGCCGTTTTTAATAAGTGAAGGATTGGCATGCTTAAAAGTTTCTGCCCATGTTCTGCCAAAAACGAATTTCAGAAACTCCTTAAGAGCCTTTGCCGACAAACAGCTTGCAGTTAACAGAAAAATACTTCGGTCAATTAGGCCTGTTTTGCCGAGCATATATTTGACAATCAGGTAGATTAAAGCCAGCGGGAAAAGTTTGTGCATAATATCTACAATATACTGCATCTCAAAGAATATAAAGTAGAGCTTACTGACTCTGACCTCATGCATTGCGTAGGAAAGTGGCTTGTCTATGTATAAAACCGAAATAATGCAAAGTATTACTGCTGTAAGCGTTAGAGATAAACAAGTAACAAGTTTTTTGTTTTTCATAATCACCTTTTCTAAGTTAAAACATAATCTAGCATAAAACTAAAATCAGGCAATATAAAATAGCTGTTTTTGCAATAAAGAATAAAAATAATTCCTATTTTCTAGCTTTCCCTTAAGGCTGACATCAGGATCAATCTCAGTCTTAGGCAAAGATTTCAAAATCTTAACTATTAGTTTCATGTCGTGAGGGCAGCCGTTCTCTGTCAATTAAAAATGCAAAGCAAAATTATTTTATGCTAAAAGGCAAATAAGTAGTCATCTGATATTGGCTGGTCTTGAATATATACTTCTTTGATTGCCGGAACAGGTGTGATTCCTATTGAAAAGCAGTATGACTTGTATTCCTGTGATTTACTCATTCTGTTGTACCAGCTAATTAAACTGCATAAACTGGAGTAGGCTTTACCTGGGGCTCCGGTGATTTTGTCAATCAACCTCTTGATAATGCCAATCAGCAATATCATTTGAACAATCGTAAATGGAATGCCTAAAGCCAGAGTTGCAAAAGCCGGTATTAGCATCATGATCCAGCCAGAGCCTGCCGGGAATATGTATGCAAATAAATGAGTAACCAAGGTGTTTAGATTGCTCAGGTTATTAAAAAGAACAGAGCCAACTGCCGATAATGCCGAACAGAAAATAATTGCGGCTGTCACCCTTATAGCATAGATTCTGTTTTTGCTTTCAGTCCAGTATTGACCAACACGAGTTTCGATAGCTTCACAGATATCATCATAAACTTTTTTAAAACGGTCTAAAAGAGAAACGCTGTCCTTGCATTTGCAATAGCTTCGCATTGAAGACATGGCGGTTCCGGCAATTGTCCTCATTCGGTCATCAGTCTAGGTTGAGCCGGTTGCAAATCTGCAGAAAGCATCTGCAATGTTTTTCCCCTGTTCAAAACCTCTTACTCCGCCGGAGGCTGCACCCAAAATAGTCACCCCCGTATGCTGTATACTTCCATGAAGTTTTTACATACGATGGAATATCACTGGCTGTTTTTACTTCGTCAAATGGTGACTTCTTAATTTCTTTAAGCAGTGGAGCCGGGTCATGTTTGGAACTGAAATCCTTGAACCAGTGTACAAGGTTATGTGGTAACTTTCGTTCAATGCTGGAATGATCAATGCCAGCCAAATTGAAAGCGGTTGCCAGTAACATAGCTATAACTCCTCCAGATGTGTAATAAAATGAAATGGCATTCGAACCAAAGTAATAAATAACTTTGGGAATTGCTTTTTGATACGCAAAAAACCTCTATAAATTATTATAACTCTATTATATTTTTTTGTTGATGAGTGGTGGTTTGTTTTATTAAAAATATTAGCGTTTATTTTGCTGTACAGTGGTGGTTTATGGCTTGCGTGTTGTGGAGACGTATTTTGAAAGGCAGATTTTTTAGGAGTAGATGGGGATGGGGGGCATTGGCCCCCCATAAATATTATGCGTCTGCGAGAGCGCATACGCCAGGGAGGGCTTTACCTTCGAGGAACTCGAGGGAAGCGCCGCCGCCTGTTGAGATGTGGCTCATTTTGCCAGCAAGACCTGACTGATTGACAGCTGCAACAGAGTCGCCGCCGCCAATTATGCTGACTGAATCGCTGTCGGCAACTGCCTGACATACAGTCATAGTGCCTTTAGCGAAATTAGGCATTTCAAAACAGCCCATTGGTCCATTCCAGACCACTGTCTTGGCTTTGAGGACTTCTTCAGCATAAGCTTCAGCTGTCTTAGGACCGATATCCAGGGCCAGGAAACCTTCGTCGATGTCCATGCCGACTTCCTTGATAGTGGCGTCGTTAGAGAACGCGTCAGCTTCAAGGTTGTCAGTAGGAAGCATGAAGTTGACACCCTTTGCTTCAGCTTTAGCCATGATTTTTTTGGCTGTATCAACAAGATCGTTTTCACAAAGAGAGTTGCCGATCTGTTTGCCCATTGCTTTGTAGAAAGTATAAGCCATGCCGCCGCCGATCAGGATAGTGTCGACTTTTTCCATCAGGCTGACCATTACTTCAAGTTTGCCGGAGACTTTTGCTCCACCAATGATGGCAACAAATGGTCGCTCAGGATTGGAAACAGCCTGACCCAGATATTTGATTTCTTTGTCCAGCAGGAAACCGGCTACGCAGTTTTCTTTGGGCATGAATTCAGTGATGATGGCAGTTGAAGCATGGGCGCGGTGGGCAGTACCGAAAGCATCGTTAACATAAACGTCACCAAGTTTGGCAAGTTCAGCAGCGAAAGCTTTTTGAGCGGCTTCTTTGTCAGCGTCGCCTTTAGGTTTCATGTCTTCTTCTTTGTGATAGCGAGTGTTTTCGCAGCACATTATTTCGCCAGGCTTGAGAGCTTTAGCTTCAGCAACCACAGCCTCACCAACGCAGTCGTCAGCAAATTTTACTTCTTTGCCGAGGAGTTCAGCCAGATAATCAGCAGCAGGTTTTACGCTGAATTCAGGTTTGCGTTCACCTTTGGGGCGGCCTAAGTGTGTGAGCAGCGTGAGTGATGCGCCGTTTTCGAGGATATATTTGATAGTCGGCAGGGCAGCGCGGATACGAGTATCATCAGCTACTTTACCGTCTTTTAGTGGCACGTTAAAGTCAACACGCATGACAACTTTTTTGCCTTGCAGTTCAATATCTTTGACAGTTTTCTTATTCAGATTCATGGTTTATTGTCCATTTTTTGATATTTCATTAAATTCTGAATTCAAAAAAACCCGAAGCGCCGTGGAACCGGCTCTCCGGGTTTGTGATCATTCAATCAATGACAACCTGAAGGTAGTCATAGGACCTGAGTCCAAGCTTACAGAGAAGCCATATGAGCGATCAGGTCAACAACTTTGTTGGAGTAACCCCATTCGTTGTCGTACCAGGAAACGATCTTAACGAAGTTGTCGTTAAGAGCGATACCGGCATCAGCATCGAATGTAGAAGTGTTAACTTCACCAACGAAGTCCTGAGAAACAACAGCTTCTTCAGTGTAACCGAGAACGCCATTGAGTTCGCCTTCAGAAGCAGCTTTCATAGCAGCTTTGATGTCTTCATAAGAAGCGCCTTTTTCCAGACGGCAAGTCAGGTCAACAACTGAAACGTCAGCAGTTGGGATACGGAAAGCCATACCAGTCAGTTTGCCGTTCAGAGAAGGAATAACTTTACCAACAGCTTTAGCAGCGCCAGTAGAAGATGGGATGATGTTGTTCATAGCAGAACGGCCGCCGCGCCAGTCTTTTAAAGAAGGAGCGTCAACAATTTTCTGAGTAGCAGTAGCAGCGTGAACAGTAGTCATCAGACCTTCAACGATACCGTAGTTGTCGTGGAGAACTTTGGCGATAGGAGCCAGACAGTTAGTTGTGCATGAAGCGTTAGAAACGATATTCATGTCAGCTGTCAGTTCTTTATGATTTACGCCCATAACGAACATTGGAGTTGCATCCTTTGAAGGAGCAGACATAACAACTTTCTTAGCACCAGCTTTCAGATGAGCTTCAGCTTTTTCAGCGGTCAGGAAGAGGCCAGTAGATTCTACAACGTAATCAGCGCCGATAGCATCCCATTTCAGGTCAGCAGGATTTCTTTCAGCAGAAACGCGAATAGTTTTACCATTGACGACGAGGTTGCCGTCTTCAACAGCGACAGTGCCATTGAATTTGCCGTGTACTGAGTCATAACGCAGCATATAGGCAATGTAATCTACATCCAATAGGTCGTTGATGCCAACAACTTCAACGTCGTTGCGCTCTTGGGCAGCACGGAAAACCAGACGACCAATACGACCGAAACCATTGATACCGATCTTAATCATTGAGCTTTTCCCTTATGATTTAAAAGGTTTTTATATTTTAGCATCCGCAGTGCAAGTATAGAATGCCCCCGCTTGATGCCTTCTGTTGCGGAACTCGTATTATATACCAATTTTGCAAAATGTCAAAACCCTTAATTCATAAATCGATAAAAAAATATTTAATACTTGTCTCAAGCTCTTAATTGTTGTTTCTGAACGTATTATTCCTTTATATAAAAAGTGTAGCGCTATGGTGGCAATTTGACTGAAAATACGTTCTGTTCAGTAATTTTATTGCAGAATTATAAGTACAGAAAAAACTGTACCTTTTTAATAGATATATAAAAATTACTTGGATTTTTAAGTTTTATT
Organism: Lentisphaerota bacterium; assembly: GCA_024225035.1. GTDB lineage: Bacteria > Verrucomicrobiota > Lentisphaeria > Victivallales > Victivallaceae > Zth2. The sequence goes on along the minus strand of JAAEMX010000217.1, from coordinate 21,491 downwards.
TTTTGGGGAATTCACAGGCTCTACAGTGTCAAGTCTAGGTTGTTCTATGATTTTTTCCAGCTTACTGCGGTCTCCGAACATAGTGACGGCTCCACAATTGGCACACATCATTGATTCTGTTTTGACCATTGAGTTTTTCACTGTCCAAAAATTTAACCTTTTAAGTTGAAAGTAAATTAGTCCGGTAGAGCGGATTCTGCCGGCATGGAGGTCTTCACTGTGACAGACCGGACATATTTTTCTGGCATTTTCTGAATCATTTTTTGAATGGTGCACCTGAACAACGGCGTTCAAATCCTCTCTTAGGAAGCGGGTGGCATCACCGATTTTGCGGAAAGTAATCTTGTTATCGCGCATCCAGCGGTAAATTGTGGGTTCTCCTACTTGCAGATATTCGGCAGCTTGCTTTACTGTGTACCACTCCGGTCCTGCAGTTTTCGTTTTTTTTGTCATTGTCTCGCCTAGCTTTATTATCATGTGATATCATTTAATATAAATTTAGTTAACTTTTTTTCAAATATTATTTGCAATAAAAAATAAAAAGATGTATTTCTATGATAGCATATGATAGTGTATGATAGTTTGTTGCCTGAAGCAAAAGGAGACGGATCAATGGAAAAAGACAAACGGGAAAAAGCGGAAAAGGCTGTTCCGGCAGAAGAAGTAAAAGGTTTTGCTGCAATGGGGATTGAAGCAGAACCGAGAAAGAGGCACCTGAAAGAATTGGGGGGTGGTTTTTGAGGAAAGTATTGACGAATTATCGGCAGATGGAAAGGACGAAATTTCAGAAAAGATTGAAACTATGTTTGTTTCTTCAAATAAGAGAAGCGCGGTTGATATGACTATCACGGACTTGGTGGTTAAGCTTGGCAAAATGTTTTACACTTCCAATCCATTTTATTTAATCAGTGCTGGGCTGGTGCTTTATGCCTCGACTATAATATTCAATACTTCCAATATCTGGATGGAAACCTCTGTTCCGGTTTTAATGCTAAGTGTTTATACATTGCTTTTGACTTTTACTTCTATTTTTATTGTAAAAGCAGAGCAGGTGTGGGAGGATGCCCGTTCTATTCTGTTTACAATTCTCATTCTTTTCCTGGCTTTGTCGACCAGCATGGACGAGAAGGCTATTGATACGACATACGCTTGGGGGTGGCTTGCCGGAGGGTTGGGCTTTTCGGTGTTTATTTTGGCCTTGCTGAAATTTGGGTTGAAAATTCGTCTGCCTGTTTTGATGAGCTCATGTTACGTGGCTTTTCTTGGTTTATTTTTCCTTTATCCGAGTTTGCAGTCACACTTTTTGACCAATTTTGAGCAGAAATGGGTAGCCCATCTTGGAATAGTTATGTTCCCGATGGTTGCTGCGATTATCATGCTGCCGTTGTTGCTGGTTGCCGCACGTGGCAGGAAGTGTTTTAAAAATAATGGTACGCCTTGGAAATGGCCGGTTTCCCATGGACGATATTTGCTGTTATGGCTGTAGCAGCTTGTATCAGGACATATTTCCTGACAATTTCTTTTGTTCCGGACGCGGTGTAGGGAATTTTACAAGACTGGAATCCGGCTTTGGTGGGTACATGCTGGTGCCGATAGTTTTGGTTGGCGACATGATTGCGCTTGAAGTAATGTTAAAATCGAAGTGGCGTAAAAACACAAAATATATGTTTTTTTTACCAGTACTTTTCTTTATGATGTGCATCAGGGCTAATACAGTTAATTTGCCTTTTTATCATTTTAAAAACAATTTGTTTGACGGTAATTTTTCATTATTTGTAATAGCGTTTGCTGCAACTGTGATTTTCTTCCTTCACGCCTGGGCGCGTAAAGTTAAATATGCTGATATTCTTTCAGCTGTAACTTTGTTGGTGTTTATTCTTGCCGATATAAAGATGGAGCAGTTAAAGCATTTCAATATACCCCCGGGATATTATAGCAGCGTTGGCAATGCTTATTTTGAGCTGGCAGGTATGGCGTCATCGCAATGCTATTTCTGTAACTGCGTTTTGTTGTGGAGCTATTTGGATTGGTTCAATAATTACTCGTAATACTTGGTTTTGTGCTCATAGTTGCGTGATCCCTTTACATCTGGCTGTTGTTTCAGCTTTCTTTGCAAGCCTTGTTTTCAACGATAAGTTCGCTCAAAAGCTGCGAAATGCTTGCGCAATACTGTTCCCAGTAATGTTGGTGGTTGCTGCAATAAAGGCTCCTGATATTAAACAATATGAGCCATGGATGTTGTTTGCATATGGTGCTGTTCTGGCAACTATGGGAATTACTTATTATGTTGTATTCCGAAATTATTACCTGCTTGGAATGGTTCTTGCAATTGTATTTATAATGATTGCAGTCATACTGCACGCGGTTTACTTAAACTATCTTGCTGATTGCGGATATGGAATCAAAGTTACGCTTTGGGGAGGATTGTTCTTCATACTGGCATTAGCGATAAGCCTGTTCAAGGGCGGGGTTATTCAGAAAAGCTGGAAAAGGGTTTCCTACATGCTTGTTCAAGACGAACGAATTTAGTCGTTCTCCTTTTCGTCGCCGGCCTGCGGGCCGGCATTCCTATTAAAAAGGAAAAAGCTTCGGCTGTTTTGACCGAAGCGTTTTCTATATCTAAGGGAGGAGATTATTTAAAACCGGGGAGGAAGTCTTTTTGAGCTTCAAAAAGACGATTACCCATTTCTCGTATTTCATCCAGAGAGCAAACTGCGGCGGTCAACGGATCAAGCATTAAAGCCTGAATTGCGAGTTCCTTGGATTTTTCGATACAAGCCTGAGCTGCTAAGTCGATAACTCCCATGTGGGAACGGCAGATTTGAGCTAATTGCGGAGGAAGAGCTCCAAAGAAATTAGGCGTGATGCCTTCTGCGTCAACAGTACATGCTACCTCTGCAACATTGTCCCGAGGAAGGTTGGTAATCAGGCCGGTGTTGGGAACGGTGCAATAGATTTTAAATGGGTTGTTGGTTTCCATTGCTTCAATAATGTAGCTAGCGTATTCCCATGTGCGATCCATTTTAATTTCTTCTTCACCGCTGATCATCTTCTTGCGTGAATCGTCGTTTTCCTGTCTCCAGGTCGGCCAGCAGTCGGCATAGAAAGAGCTTTGCCCCAAGTAGCGTTCGCCGCAATGTTTTTCAATGAGTTCGGGGCGTTTGCGGTAGTATGGCAGGTATTCGCTGAAGTGCCCGCTGGACTCAGTTACGAAGCAGCCGAATTGAGTCATAAAATGAAGGCGAACCGGGTCTTTAGCCAGCAGTTCAGCATCTTCTTGAGCCTTTTTGATTAATTCTGGATAAAGGTCTTTTCCATTGCGGGAAAGCTCAGTGAACCATGCAAGGTGATTGATGCCTGCACAGCGCCATTTCATTTCTTCGTATGGAACTTCAGTGTAGTCAGAGAGATTTTTTGAAGATCCTTGAACGCTGTGGCATAGTCCTACGAACTTGACGTTTGTAGCTCGGAAAGCAGCAAGACTGAGCATGCTCATCGGATTGGTGTAGTTAAGGAACCATGCATTAGGACAGTATTTTTCGACGTCGGCTAACACTTCCAAAAGAACAGGAGCGGTTCGCAAAGCTTTGAAAACCCCACCGGGACCGACGGTGTCGCCGATACATTGATCAACTCCGTACTCAAGCGGAATATCATTATCAAAGCGAACGCATTCAGTACCGCTTACTTCAATGCAGTTGATTATGTAATCCGCTCTTTGAAGTGCGGGAACGCGGTCGGTGCTGGCGGAAATTTTCCAGCCTTCGGCACGATCACTCATGCTGATAATCTTTTCGCCGAGCTGGCGGGAGAGATCCAGGCGTTCTTCGTCAATATCTACAAGAGCCATTTCCCCCTGCAGGGCTCCGGGGATATTTAATACATCGGCCATTAGCGGTCTGAAAAAGGCACTTCCTGAGCCGAGAAATACAATCTTTAAAGGGCGTTTTACTTCGTGAAGAATTCCCAGGTTCTGAGCTTTCTGCATATGGTCGAGATGTCCCAAATCTTTTTTCTTTTCCATTTTTGCTGTATCCATTGATTTAAGAATTGATAACACTATATTGCTATATATATATGTTGTTTTATGTTCTGTAAATCATAATAAATTGCTATTAGTATGAAAATATTGCGAAAAGTAAGAAAAGACCCGGATTATGATTCGATGTTGATCTATCCACGTGCCAGTGTAAGCCTTCATAGTATGCTGAACGGCTGTGATTGGGAAACAGTGGAGTCACATGATTATTTTTGGGATGGTCAGATGCGTGGAGCTCAACCATTTTGTTTTTGGCAATACACTATAAGCGGGGAAGGGGCATTTAGAATAAAAGGTTATGATTATTCGCTTAAACCGGGAAAAGCCCTTCTGGGGATTATTCCTGAAGAACATGTATATTATTTGCCAAAACGATCTGATAAGTGGGAGTTTATATATCTGAATTTTACAGGAAGTGAAGCGATAAGACTCTTTAACTCAGCGCGAAAAAATGGTGGTGTAGTCCAGAAATACGATATCGACAGCGAGCCTGTTGTAAAGGCTTTTGATATTTATGATGAATGTTGTACAGGAAAAATTTCTGACTGTTATAAGGCTTCGGCGGTAGCTTATGATTTTGTGACCACTCTTTGCAGCTATGCTGGAAATAATGAGGAAGTATCAAAAGAAATCGACTTTGTAAAACGCGTCCATAAATTTTGTCTGGCTAATCTCGGTGAAACTATTTATCTGGATGATTTGGCTGGAGTGGCAGGATTCAGTAAATACCATTTTACTCGGCGTTTTAAAGAAGTTGAAGGGGTGAGCCCTATGGAATACCTGCTTTCGCTGCGGCTCAATATGGCATTGAGGCTTTTGCAGAATGATACTCAAAATGTCAAATCTATAGCACTCTGCTGCGGGTTTAAAGATGTCAGCTATTTTTGTAAAGCTTTTCGGGAACGTTACGGTCAAACTCCCGGGAGCTTCCGTAATTCCTGCTGAACAGTCTGCAGCGTTACATGTAGCTGATAAGCAATTCCCAATCATGTATGGCCTGTTGACGTAACCTTGCCAGTGCTAAGTTATTTTTCGGGGCGGCTTTAATTATAAGGTCTGCAGCTTTTATTATCTCGTTCAGGCAATGTTGCTTTAGTGGGATGTTTTTCATTAATACCTTGACAGTTGCTGAGGATATAGGAATATAGTGGAATTGCCTGATGTTTTGAACAATTTCACTGGAGCTGGATGCAGCTGAATATAATGGACGATCTCTCAGGAAGGCTTCATAAGTTGGAAGTTTGAAGTGAGTCTCAATGCCCTCGCTTACATAGTACCCCGAATACTTCCATTGGTGACCGTGACGCATCAGGCTTGCTTGAATATTTTTAGGAGAGGCATAACGATAATCCACATCGAATAGTTGTGAGGAATAACCGCACTTCAGGCGGGAAAGTTCAAAGCATTCCAGAACAAAGTTTGAGCAGAAAAATAATCTTTCAGCAAAAATATTTTCTTTGATAGTTTTCAGTTCTCTGCTTGCGGATTGTCCTTTTTTTGAAAATCCCATGAAGCTGTTAATTATGCTGTAACATCCAAACGTTTTTCCGGCGCCTCGCTGAAAAAAATCGGTTTGCTTCATCTCTTTGGCTTCAATTAAAGAATTAGCAATATCTACAGCAATTATTTCGAGTTGACGTGTGAGTGCGCTTGGGCAGTCAAGGCGCCAGATCTGATATTTGTAACCTTTCTTTTTGCTTGCTAGGGGATAACGCCTGAGGCCGGCTTCGCCAGACGCTTCCAAGATAACTTTACCGTTTGCGTCAAAAATGCCTGCGTGCGTCAGTTTTGACTGTGCCAGCCTTTCCTGGTTAAAAACGGCTTGCGCAATAGATATTTCCTTATGCGTTCTTTCTGAAAGGTCGGCTAATAATAAAATATCGCCTGTTTGCAGTTCGTCTATAGCCATTGCCGGAGAGCTTGCTGCTCCTTTGGATGAATCAAAGCTGAAATAACCGATTTTCTTATGATGTGAAACGTTGTCTATATCTATACTGGCGTAAGTCAGCAGGTCGTCATAAGTCAATATTTGATCATGAGTCTTCGAAATGTAGTCCTTTATCAAACCGGCAATGTACACATAAACGTTATTTTTAGAATTTAACCTGCTAAGCAGTGCCAGCGCTGAGCTAGTGTGTTGTTTGAGGCCACTGGTTTAGGTTGTTATTATTATTAATTGTCGGGTATATTCCTCAATTTGAGCAACTGATAAAACCAGTTTGTCAAGAATTTCCACGCGCCTCTGGAGGGCGCGTAATGCGTACTTTTTTTGATTTGCTCCCAGAAAGGATGTGCTGCGTTTTACGGTTTTAACCAACTCACTGTATTCAATTGCCAGTATTAGCATAAACCCTCCGTTATCTCCATAGTTTGTTGATTTTGAAATGAAAATTGTCTTATGATTTGATGTTAGTTATTGTAAATAATGTATTAACATCTAATTGTTTTGCTGCAGTAGTAGTAGATCAGTTAACCTGCGACTTTGTTCTAATTGAATAAGTATTAAATAGATCAAATTGGCAATAAATTTAGTAGTCAGACAGGCGGGTAATAATTTAAATTCTTTGTTGTTAATGTGTTGTGTATTAGGCTTGTTTGTGATAATGTCACTCATTTTAGTTGGGTGTGTTAATTTTAAGAATGTATGGGTTTTCTTATTTTTTAGAATTTGATAGGATTAGATGAATAACGTTAAGCTACAAGCCATTTTCTGATATTTACCTGCCTTGCTGCTGTTATTAGTGCTATATATTTGGATGAGTTTAGTTTGTTGATTTGTTATATATATAAATAATATGGGGTAAATATTGTCAAATTGCTTTTTTGCAAATGATTTAAATGTGAAAGGTGACAAAAAATGCTATTTAATCAATGTTTTAATGTTAAAGTGGGTTGTAAAAGGCTTAAAAATTAGTTATTGTCTTTTTGTTTGAAAAGAGATGCGCTTGGGGAGCGTAATTGAAATCTTTTGCCTTGAACTTGAACTTGAGCGAGGTTTTTAATGGATTTTGCATTTTTGCCTGAGAAAATAAAGCAGCAGCTTTCCGAACTTGAACCGCAGGGTCAACCGGTATGTGTAGTTAGAGGAAGTGGAGGATTTAATGGAGCGCCTGGAGAGAGCTATATAATTCCTTATTCGAGTGGAATATATCTATTTGATCGCAAATTTTCTGAGCGGGAATTTTTTGCCAGAAAAGCTTTATATATGGATATTACTGAGCTGACTTTAGATAAAGAACAGTTCAGCGCGATTCTACTGCTTTGTGCAGGAGAAGATGAGCGTGTCAGGGTGAAGCTTTCAAAGATTGAAGCCGAGAATGCTGTAGCATTCATGGAATTTGCTCAGCAATACCCTGAAATCCAGGAACTGGTGGTGGATGGCACTAAAGAGGCAACTGAAATAGAGGGAATTTGTCCCAAAACAGGGTTGCTGGCACTTTTGATGTTTGTTTCTTCTGCCGATGACAAAATCGCTGATGAGGAGCAGCAGTATTTTACCAAGTTATGTGATGATGATACAGTACTTTATAATAATGCAAAAGATTTTTACGAGAAAATGGAATATGAAGAGCTCATTGACAAGATGAACATTGACCGTCAGCAAAAACTTTGTTTTCTGGCCAATATGTTTGAGATTGCGATGAGTGATGGAGTACTCAGCAGTAAAGAACAGAAACTGATCGACTTTTTCATCGACAGAATCGATATCGAAGACGGCGACGCTGAAACTGTCCGAGAAGTATTACTGCTGAAAAATCAGCTGTCCGCGTTATAGGAAAATTTCAGTTAAAGGATACGAAATGAAATATTTTAGGAATTTCCCGATTAAACTGTTGGCTTTTGCAGTTTTTGTCACATCCCTGTTATTAATGACAGCTGCGACAACTGCAAAACCTCGTAAACTAAAATTTAGCGAAGACGCTAAAGATGTCGTTTATTATATCCCGCAATTTTCCGATTTTCAGCAGATTTCAAGCGCTGATCTTTATTTTTTGAAAAAGACTCTGAAACGTGCCGCTGAAGAAAATGCTAAAGCCGTTATTTTTGAGTTGGATACACCGGGCGGCAGTATTGAGGTCGCTCTGAAATATGTTTCTGTTCTTGCTAAATCAAAAGTTCCGGTGATAGCTTACCTCAATCCACAGGGAATTTCGGCTGGTATGATAATAGCTATTGCCGCAAATCGTATTGCCATCAACCCGGACGGGGTAATTGGTGATGCAATGCCTATTCAGATGGGGCCCGGTGGGATAAAGCCTATTACTGATGATCAGCAGAGGCAGGAACGTGAACGGCAGGAGATGGCTAGCCGTAAAGCAGAGAAGAAAGCTGAGGAAGCTAAAAAGACGCCGTCGGATAAAGATAAGAAAATTGCAGAAAAAGATAAGAAGTCAGATAAAAACGGTGAAGAAAAAGAAGAGAAAAAGCCGACAAAAAAACAAAATGGAGACATGCTTGAAAAAATTATTAAGCAGTTTAAAGCTCCAAAAGAAAGTGAACTTGCAAAGCAAAAATTCCTGACAGTATTTTTCAAAGTACTGCAGTCCCTTGCTGAGAAAAATGACCGTCCGGTCCGGGTCATTCGCGCGATGGCAGACCCTTACCAGAAGCTTACTGTAGAACGTGACGGCATCAAACACACTAAGATTTCACCATTGACGCTTACTGCTCGCGAAGCCAAGAAGCTTGGAGTGGTTGATTATATCTGCAGTACCAGGTCTGAACTTCTTAGTAAACTAGGTCTCGGAAACTGCAAGCTGGAAGTAATTGAAAAAAGCGCTACCGATCAACTAATATCCTTCCTTTCACATCCTGCGATAGCTGGTATTTTGATTGTACTTGGTTTAGTCGGTATCTATATAGAAATCAAGACTCCGGGCTTTGGAGTGCCGGGTATTCTTGGCGTGACAGCTCTCACTCTGTTTTTCCTCGGACATGTAGGCTCCGGGGCTTCAGAATGGGGCCCGATAGTTATTTTCTTTGTTGGGTTGGTGCTGCTGCTTTTAGAGATATTTGTTATTCCAGGCTTCGGCATAGTCGGGGTGCTCGGAATAGGTTGTATAGTGATATCGTTTTTCGCTGCGTTTGGATTCGAAAACGTCGAGACGGCAACTTATACAATAGGATCGGCATTGGGAGCTACACTTTTTATAATTATATTCTTAACGGTGTACGTATTGCCCAAATCTCCGTTATTCAAGTGGATAAAGCTTGAAACCACCCAGAAAAGCGAACGTGGATTTTCATCACACGCCGTTGCAAATAAAGACCTGCTGCACAAGCATGGTGTTGCGCATTCTATGTTGCGTCCGGTGGGAATTGCCATTATTGATGAAAAACGACTTGAGGTGACTACTGAAGGAGACTTTATTAATAAAGGTGACGAAGTTGAAGTTGTGGAAGTAACCCCATTTAAAATAATAGTAAAAAAAGTTAACAACGCATAAGGAGTTTATCAAAATGACAACGCCTTTGATAATCGGCTTGATAGTATTAGGCCTGTTTGTGCTTTACCTCTTTTTTGTGATCATTCCGGTTCGACACTGGATTGCCGCAATCTTTTCAAATGTAAGCATCAGCATTTTTTCCCTGATAGGAATGCGGCTACGTCGAGTGCCGCCTCATGTAATCGTAGACGCTTTGATTCAAGGTAGTAAAGCTGGTATTGACTTGCAGAGTGATGTGCTGGAAGCGCATTATCTTGCCGGTGGTAATGTTCACCGTGTGGTTGATGCTCTCGTTGCCGCTGACAAAGCCAATATGGATTTATCAGTACAGCGTGCAACAGCCATTGACCTTGCCGGGCGTGACGTTCTTGAAGCGGTAAAAATGAGCGTTAACCCTAAAGTACTTGAAACCCCTGAAGTCGCGGCTGTGGCTAAGGATGGAATTCAGCTTAAGGCAATTGCCCGTGTAACTGTTCGCACCAACCTGGAACGCCTTGTTGGCGGTGCAGGTGAAGAAACAATTCTTGCTCGTGTAGGGGAAGGTATTGTTACAACTATTGGGTCTGCGGCTGAACACAAGCATGTACTTGAGAATCCGGATACTATTTCCAAAGTGGTTTTGAAAAAGGGACTTGATTCCGGAACTGCATATGAAATTTTGTCTATTGATATTGCAGATGTAAATATCGGCAAAAATATTGGTGCTCAGCTTCAGACTGACCAGGCCAATGCCGATAAAAATATTGCTCAGGCCAAAGCGGAAGAACGCCGTGCTATGGCTGTCGCCAAGGAACAGGAAATGAAAGCTAAAATCAGCGAAATGCGTTCCAAGCTGATAGAGATGGAGGCGCAGGTTCCACTTGCTCTTGCTCAAGCTTTCAGAAATAAAGAAGTCAAAATTTAGTGAAAAGGGTATAATATTATGGGTTCTTTATTAACAATTGCGTCTATTGCGTCTATTGGAACGATCGGTACTGTTGCCCTGATCGCGATTATAATATTCATTCTAATCATCTTTTGTGTGGTGATTCCTATTCCATTGTGGATAGCAGCGGTCTTTTCCGGGGTAAAAATCAAGATTTCATCTCTGGTCGGAATGCGACTGCGTCGAGTTCCACCTCAAGTTATTTTGTCCGCTATGATTCAGGCTATCAAAGCCGGACTGGAGGTCAACTCTAATGACCTTGAAGCTCACTTCCTGGCTGGCGGTAATGTTTTCCGGGTTGTTCAGGCATTAGTTGTGGCCGATAAGGCTAATATTCCGCTCTCATTACAACGTGCGACAGCTATTGACCTTGCTGGACGTAATCTGCTTGAAGCGGTGAAAATGAGTGTTAACCCTAAGGTTATAGAAACTCCAATGGTTACCGCTGTCGCGAAAGACGGTATCCAGTTGCGGGCGATTGCTCGTGTAACAGTTCGTGCCAATATCGACCGACTTGTCGGTGGTGCAGGTGAAGAAACAATTCTGGCCCGCGTTGGTGAAGGTATTGTTACGACTATAGGCTCAGCTCATAAATATAAAAATGTACTGGAAAATCCTGACACGATTTCCAAAGTAGTGCTGGACAAAGGTCTTGACTCAGGAACAGCTTACGAGATTCTTTCCATCGATATTGCTGATGTTGATGTCGGTAAAAATATTGGTGCTGAACTGCAGATGGCTCAGGCCAACGCTGATAAGGACATCGCTCAGGCCAAGGCTGAAGAACGTCGTGCTATGGCTGTCGCTCAGGAACAGGAAATGAAGGCCAAAATCCGTGAAATGGAAGCTAAGCTTGTTGATGCTGAAGCTGAAATTCCAATGGCGATTTCTGAGGCACTTGCAGGCGGTACACTGGGTATCATGGATTACTACAAAATGAAAAATGTTATGGCTGATACTGACATGCGCAAAGCTATTGCTTCTCCTGCAGACAAAACAAATGATAAAAACAGGAAGTAATTTCTAATGGACAAAAGAGGTCTCATACAGTTTATAGTGTTTATAGTCGTTTTTGGTATAATCGGCTTGGTAAACCTGTATAAAATTGTTAAGAAGCGCCCTCAAGTCAATAAAAACAGTAAGCCAATGGACGGCCTGCTTGAACGCCTCAAGCGGGAAATTACATCACAATCTCAGCACACTGGCGACAGCCTGAGCAATCAGGCTCCTTTCCAGGAGACTTCAGACATTGATGACATTAAAATCTATGATGAATACGGTAGATTGATGACTTTTGATGAACCGAAGCCTGAATCCGTGCCAGCCAAACCGGCAGCACCCGTGCACAAACCGCCATTGATAAAAGATGAGACTGTGGAATATAAGACGGCGTTTCAATCAAAGGTAAGAGACTTGCCTGCTGCGCAAGTCGACAAAACAAACGAGCGGGCTGATCACTTTGGTAGCTTTATTCGTGAACATGGCAAAAATGCTATGGTTCTTCATGAAATACTTGGTAAACCTGTGGCGCTTCGCGATTGATTCTTGCATTAAGAACTTCTAACCGGCAGTTTTAGCTGCCGGTTTTTTTTATGCTCTTTTCATTTTGAAAGCAGTTTTTTTCTTTAAAAATAGTTATTTTAAAGCTTTTTTACTGATTTTTTAAATATTTATTAAAAAATTTTGTAATACTATATCTTTATCTGTTGCACGAACTTGAATTTTGTTTATACTAATATTTATGCTGTGACGCACTGCAAGAAAATCTTACCCGGCAAAGCACGGAGAGAGGCTGGAGCTTTTTTTCCCATGGTTATGGTAACTATGGTTATTTATTCCAACCTTCAGAGCAAGGAGCTAAAGGCATGAGTATTAAGATGGTACTGTCCGGTCTGGCAGCGTTGTGTATTGTGACCTTCCCAGTGACTAAGGCATTTGGCATGCAAGGTTTTTACGGATGCTTCCAGAATTTCTCAAAACACAATGTAACGTTCAAAGTTCTTGAGTCAAAACGCATCGATCACATTGACGATATGTGCTGGGACAAGCAGTTTTACATCAAAGCAAACAATAGCCCTTCTACCAGCTACGCTCACATTCAGTTTTATGTAGATGGTAAAAAGTTTGCTTACTTTGATGTAAAAATAGCTTTTAAAAACAGTCATGCCGAGCTACTTGAGTTTGAGCAGTCAGCAGCGTCTGATTTAAAAATGTATGCAGATTTTGTAAAAGCTCCAGGCAAGGGTGGTGAAGATTATTGGTTTGTGACCTTTGCTCCGGACGCCAGCCGATGGATGGCCGGAATGGCCGATACTCTCAAAAATATTCCTGTAAATGATGTGTTGCTCCCAGGTGGCCATGATTCAGGGACTTACGACTTTACTGGAGGCTGCCCGGTTGCCAATACTAATCATGTGCCAAGTTGGGTCGTTAAGCTTCTGGAAATGGCAAAAATCAGTGTCATTTACAATTACTTTGCCGGAGTCTGCAGGACGCAGGATATGGATTTCTATCAACAATTGAATCATGGAATCCGTTATTTTGACATGCGAATCTGCAAAGGGCGTGATGGTCAGAAAATATATTTCACTCATACCATGCAGGGCCTTGTTCCGCTTGAAGACCTGATTGATCAGTTTAAGAAATTCTATGATGAGCCGGGAACAGAAAAAGAAGTAATCCTTCTTGACTTCCAGGAAATGATTAACGTTGATCCTGGGCAAGTATATAACATCATTAACCAACGCCTTGGAAAATGGCTGGTTCCACGTGAAATGGGTGTTAGAGCCAGGCTTGGAAATATCTGGGCTCAAAACAAAAACATCATTTTGATTTTCAAAGAAAAATATGATAACCCCAATGTGTGGCTGCGCAGCGACAGTTTCTACAATTCTGCTAACGGCAGGGATGTGAATGAAGCCTATAAGAACATGCAAAATTCATTGAATAACCGTAATCCTGACAAGATGTTCTGCCTTGGAACTAATCTGACAGAGCAGGGCGATGAAATTGTAAAAGGATTTCTTTATCCGCTTGGCTCAACACCAAAAACTTTGAAACAGATTGACCTGCAATACCATTATCCAATTCACAACTGGCTTAGCAGTCATATTGACGACTTGGTTAAGAACGGCAACGCTATTCATGAGAATTTTTGTAATGGTTTGTGGTTGACTGAGCTATGTAAATATGTAAACACTCTTAAAGCTCAGAAATACGCAAAGTAGATGCTTGGCGTTAAGTTTGAGCACATGAGGATATTGAGGATATTGAGGATATTGAGGAAACATTCGATCATTTTAAAGTAGTAAATACCTTCAAATATTAGCCACGGGAATAAAAAAATGAGTGTCAAGAAGGTACTGATTGGTTTAGTGGTTCTGTGTATTTCAATCATTCCAGTCAGTAAAGCATTTGGAATGCAAGGTTTTTATGGGTGTTTTCAGAATTTCTCCAAACACAACGTTACTTTCAAAGTAGTAAAGTCAAGTCATGTCGAACACGTAAGTCACATGTGCTGGGACAAGCGGTTTTATATTAAAGCTGATGACTGGCCCTTTTCTACGAGTTATGTCAATGTTCAATTTTATGTGGACGGAAAGAAATATGCTTATTTTGATGTAAAAATTGCATATAAGGGAAGTCATGCCGAACTGCACGGTATTGATAAATCAGTAGCTCCTGATCTGGTTATGTATACAGACTTCGCCAGAGCGCCTGGAAAAGGCAGTGAAGACTATTGGTATGTAACTTTTGGCCCGGACGAAAGCCATTGGATGGGGGAGATAGCTGATACTTTGCAAAAAATTCCAATCAGCGAGGTTCTGCTTCCCGGTTCCCATGACTCAGGGACCTTTGATTACGACAAGCATTGTGAGGTATCCAATACAGATCACATACCAAGTTGGGTTGTTGAACTGTTAAAGACTGCAGATGTTGCTCCCCTTTATGAGTATTTAGCAGATGTTTGCAGGCAGCAGGATATGAATTTTTATGACCAGTTAAAACATGGTATCCGCTATTTCGATATGCGCATTTGTAAGGGGCGTGACGGCAAAAGCATTAAGTTCACTCATACAATGGAAGGTAAGATAACCCTGGAAGAAGGTATTGACCAGTTTAAGAAATTCTTTGAGGAATCTGGCAATGAAAAAGAAGTTATTCTACTGGACTTTCAGGAAATGATTAATGTTGATCTCGGGCGGATATTTAATATAATCAACTCACGCCTCGGAAAATGGCTGGTTCCAAAAGAAATGGGAATAAAAGCCAGAGTTGGCGATATCTGGGCACAGAATAAGAACATTATACTTATCTTTCAACAAAATTATGACAATCCAAATGTCTGGTATCGTCATAACTGCTTCCATAATTCGGCAAATAGAACTACTGACGTAAATGAAGCTTTTGGCAATATGGATAATAGAATAAAAAATCGCAACCATGATGAAATGTTCTGCCTTGGTACGAACCTTACTGAGCAACCGGATGACCTTATTAAGGGCTTTTTAAATCCGTTAGGTTCTTCTCCTAAAAAGGCCAAACAGATTGACTTGCATTATCATTACGCTATTCATAACTGGTTGATTGACCATACTGATGACTTGGTTAAAAACGGCAATGCTATCCACGAGAACTTTTCGAATGGGATTTGGCTGACAGAGTTATGTAAATATATAAATACTCTCAAGGCCAAAAATTATAATTAACATTAGCTGATACTGGGGGATTAAGGTGCCATGCTTTAAGCTGGCACCTTTTTTTGTTTTTATGCTTATAATTCAGATCTGTTAATTGTAATCAGTTTGTAAAAGGGATATATAAACATATATTCAGTAAAGGAAATAGTGAGGAAATGCTCCCATAATGGATTTTGAAAAAACCAAAATTTATGTACTGAACAGACTGAGAAATGAGTTGCCGTCAACCACTTATTACCATGGACCACAGCATACTCTTGAAGTGATTGAAGCATGTGATATTTTTGCCACTGGTGAAAAAATTGGACAGGAAAAGACTTTGCTTCTGAAAACTGCGGCTCTTTTTCACGATATTGGTTTTATATATGAGCCGTTGGAAAATGAGGCTCTTGGGGCAAAGATAGCTACCGAAGAACTGCCTCGATTTGGGTATGGCACAAGTGAAATCAAACTGATTGCAAGAATAATAATGGCAACAGTTTTTGTGCATAAACCTGTAGATATTCTGGAAGAAATTATTAGAGATGCTGACTTGGAATATGTCGGCTCTGATCGTTTTGAAGTTCACGCTGTAGAATTACGCCGTGAACTGGCTGCTCTGGGTAGGATTTTTACCGACAAGGAGTGGCTTGATTTTGAGATTTGCTTTATGAAAAATCATAAGTTTTACACTAATACATGTATAAAAATGAGGCAGGGAACTAAAGATAGTAACCTGCGTAAATTATTACAAGCGCGGGGTTGATGCTTAGAAAGCGAGGATTTGAATGAAAAGAAAAATAACAGGCAGCGTTGAATATGAAGTAATAGAAACCATTGCTGAAGGGGGTATGGGAACTGTACTCAAAGCCTTGAAAAAAGGCGCAGAAGGCTTCGAAAAAGTGGTAGCTATAAAGACTTTGCTGAATTGTTATTCGACTGATAAAAAATTTGTTCGTAAGTTTATTGAAGAGGCAAAACTGGTTGCTGACCTTGTGCACGAAAATATTGTACAGATTTATCAGCTTGATCATAATAAAGATGAATATTATTTTGTTCTTGAGTTTGTAGACGGGATTTCACTTTACAACTTTATGGAATTTCATAAAAAGCTTAAGTCTACCCTGCCTCAAAAACTGTGTGTTTTTATAACCGCCAGGATCGCTCGCGGATTAGCGTATGCGCATAGCAGGTGCGATAATGAAGGCAAGGCGCTGAATATTGTACATTGCGACGTGTGTCCGCATAATATTCTTATCAATACTGAGGGGCTTCCAAAACTGACAGATTTCGGAATTGCTCGTGCTGTCAATGTCACAGAGGATGATTCAGTTTCCGGTAAACTGCCGTTTATGTCTCCGGAACAGGCAAATAAGCGTAAAGTAGATTTCAGGTCTGATATTTATTCGCTTGGCACAGTTCTTTTTTACATGCTTAGTGGTGGGTATACTTCACGGAGGCTTGATGTTAAGCTGAAAGAAATATTGGAACAGGCACGCAATAATTATATTGACTGGGATCGGATTCCCGAAGATACGGATGAGGAAATCGTCAAAATGCTGCGGAAAATGATGGCTACCGATCCGGCTGACCGTTACCAGAATACTTCAGAGTTGGCAAGAGAACTTGAATATCACATTTACAAGGACGGGTATGGCCCGACTATAGTGACTCTGGCCAATTATATGCGAAGCGAAATGCCCGCTTTATTTACAGCTCCGTGTATTGAGGAAGCCCCCGATATAATCGGAAAAACTACACGTATTGAAATCCAGAGGCCAACCAAAACAGTTGTTCTGCCAAACAATTATTTTGAAAACGAAAGTGATAATGCTACAAAAAAAACAGTTGCGTTACCAAAGGAATATTACGAAGACACCAACCCGACCGATTAATGAAATAAGTTGATAATAAATAGCCATCTGAAATTTTAAATTATGAAAATAAGCACTACTGCTTGTCCGGAGTTTATTTAATGCGTATAGCAATGTATATATATGCGGCAATTTTTGCTGTTATTTTAATAGGTAATTCCATCTTCTGGGTTAAATCAAAAGGTGGTTGGGGAATGTTGGCTTACGAACTGCTTTCAGGATGCTGTATTATTGCTGCTGTGTTTATTTATTTTACTCCGGCGTGGAAAATGGCTGTCAGTCCGTGGTTAACACTGTTGGCTGTACCGGTTATTCTGATTGATTTTTATATGTCTGTGGTTATGCATCCTGATTTATCAAAACCAGCTGGACTTGATGTTTCCGAAGAAGAAGTAGATATTGCCAGAGTTATTTCATTGATTTTTGCAGCTCCGGGTTACCTGACTGCAGCATTATTGATTTTTGAAAAGTGGCGTTATGTTTTTGTCAGTAAAGGGGCCTAAGTCAGGCCAATTTGTCTGATGTCCTCAATGAGTACTCTGTTATTGGCGGTTCTCAGCAATCTGGTATCAACAATCTTCAAACCGCACATTTCAGCTTTTTCATTGAAATGTGCTATGTCTTCCGCAGAGGCTTCAGTAGTGGCCTTTGGAATTTTTTCGAAATAAAGGACATTTGGCTCTTCAAATACAATCGGTTGAATGTGATCAAATCCCAGCATATTCAACAGGAATGACTTTGTCCATAGATCATTGGCTGCTTCTGCTGGAAGTTGAACAACATCGTAATGATTTCCATTCAAGTGATCAGGAATTTCTATCTCATTAATGCCCGGAAGCCCGATCGGAAAACGTTTAAGCAGAAAAACTCGATCTTCTTCTTCTATTCTGTTAACAAACTTTTGATAATTTTCACTGATCTGCCTCAAGCGTTTTGGAAATGAATTTTTGACACGCTTGTATTCCACAGTCAAACCTTCCTCCCAGAACCTTATTGCTGAACTCAAATCAGACTTTATTCCGCATTCAAGAATAAACTCAGCAGCCTGTTCCTTATTCATTCCATATTTTAAGTCAAAAACAATATGCTCATGAATTTTACGTTGTTTTGATGACAACCCTTTAGGATGACTGACTCCGTATACGTCTACTAGGGCAAAGCTGTCGTTTTTTAAGCTGTAAAGAATATTTCCACTGTGGAAGTCAGGGTGGAAAAAACCGGATGCAAAAAAATCTTTCAGGAATGCGGCGTATTTATTCAGAAAAATTCCACTGTCTCCATTGCCGAAAACTATTTCTTTCATCCAGTAATCATGTACTGATACAGACGAAGACAAGCTTGCTGTAAGCAACATATTACAGCTGCCGTTTTGAGCCCATCCCAAGTGTTTTACGACATTGACTCCGGCATCTTCAAGAGCCTGACCGATATTAAATTCGATTTGAGCTTTAGGGCGAAACATACTTCTGATTTTGCGAAAGGTTTCGGCTGGTTCTTCCAGTTTTACGTGAAATAATCCGTCAACGGTAAAAACCTTACGTACCGGGTTGGCTTTGATGCACTGTTCCTGGCAGTATTTTTCCCAAACATCAAACCAGCCGTCAAGCAAGCGCGCATCAACAATATGCCAACGCCAGCCGTTCTGCTTTAAGATTGTCAGTTTTTCGCTCAAAACCCTATGCTCCATTCTTCAATCGTTTATATTGGAAAGCAGGAAGTTTGTGCTGCCGAATTTTCTGAAATTTGATTCTAAACCCGGCACATTCATAAATTTTCCGGATGCTCCCGGCTCATCAGGAATCTCCCATATCAGAAAAGCTCCGGCAGCCCATTGCATAAAGCGCTCATTTGAGGTCATTGTCTCAAAGCATTCTATCGAGATGGGGTAGGGCGGGTCTGCAAAAATTGCATCAGGTTTTGGCAACAAGTGATAGTAGTTGCCGGACAAAGCATTTTGACTTACCAGTCGTATATTTGCAGTGACACCAGCCTTAACAACTTTCTCAATATTTTCATTAATCGCCTGGCAATGCGCTCCTGATTGTTCCACCAGGAGGACGTCAGAAGCACCGCGACTTGCCGCTTCGAGTCCAAGCGCGCCTGAACCTGAGAACAAATCTACGATTTTTGCGTCAGTGAAGTCGCCAAGGCTGTCAAACAGCGCCTTGCGGGCCCGTACCGAAGTAGGGCGTACCGCTAAGCCTTTAGGAACGGTCAACCTGATACGTTTGGCAATGCCGGAAATTATCTGCATAAGTAAATCCTGAGTTTGTTTACCAGGCAAAATATACCCTGACAAGCCTACGTTGCCAAACCCAAATCAATCATTTCCCAGTAATAACCGTAAAGGTTATATCTTTACCTTTATTATCTTCTTGTTCTC
Source organism: Lentisphaerota bacterium (assembly GCA_024225035.1). Classification (GTDB taxonomy): domain Bacteria; phylum Verrucomicrobiota; class Lentisphaeria; order Victivallales; family Victivallaceae; genus Zth2. The sequence goes on along the minus strand of JAAEMX010000217.1, from coordinate 2,144 downwards.
CGAAAGTTCCGCCATTATCTTCCAAGTCTTCACCGATACCGTAAATTTTGTAGCCCTGCCATTGTTTTTTGACTTTGTTTTTTTTCATGTCAAATCCGGTTTTGTCGGCGGGGTAAACTTCGGTGAAAGAGTAGTCGATTTTCCCGATTTTGTATTTGATGGGGGTGCCGTTAAAGGGGTCGGTAGGTACTTTTTCGAGATATTTAGGGACTAGGATTGACAAGCTTTCGGGTGGTTTCTTTTTGGCAAGTTGGTATCTTTTGACGGCAATGGCTGCTTGTGCGCAGCGTAATGTTGCAATATTGATGTTAAGCTTTTTGAAATAATTGTCATAATCATTGTTTTTGCTTAGGAAAAATATGCGTGGTAAGCTATTTGAATTTTGTTTAGTTCTTTCAATCTGTGTTCTTATTTGGTAATAATCTTTTCCACTGCATTTTATGGCTGTTTGTGTATAACCTAGCACCTTTATCACATCAAAACTATTAATTCCACTGCAGTAGTATATGAACGGTTTCAGAAATTTCTTAGGTCCCAGCGGGGCAAATAAAGAATCGCTAACTTCATATAAAATCTTGAAATTGGTCATTTGTATACAACAGAGAGGAACAGCAAGTAAAGCTTTTTTTTGATTCTTCTTCAGGTCTTTTTCTGCTTTTTGGATAGCATTGCTAATTTCCAACAAGGTCTTGTCATTAAAATTGACTTTAGATAGATTGAGTTGTGTAGCTTTCAAAGCCATTGTATTACAGGCAATCTCAACGAGAGAACCGATAACGCTGTTCGTTGAACCAGAATAGTCACCAAGATTGAACATTGCTTTGATATTTTGTAAGCTTTTTTCATGTTCATTCAGGCTTGCATCCAATAGATTTTTGTCTTTGAGGAAACGAGCCATATTTCTGGCTGTTAAAAGGTTGAATAGTTTGTCGCTGAATTTATAGCTGCGGTTAAGTTGCATTTTGCTTAGAGACAATGATTCATTTAGATATTTCAGACACTTGGAGTTTTGCTTTGTTAATTTTTCTATTGCATCAATGGTTTGAGGTGGGAGTTTCTGCATGAAACTTAGTTTAGTCTTATAATGGGAAAATGGTAGGAAATGCTCAGTTTTAGATGTAGGAAGTTTAAATTCCTTGCAGGCTTTTTCAATAAGAATCGCGGCATTTTCAGAATCCGGAATGTTTTTATTAAAGAGTTTTTCGGCCTGTTGGTGAGTCGTTGGAAATCCTTGCTTTTCCAGAAATAATATTTTCATTCCCAGGCAGATTTTACCAACGATGAATGGTGTTACCAAAGCTACAATAATAACGACTGCAATAATGCCGAATATTTTGAAAAATTTCCTTTTATTCATAACTTCTCCACTTTTTATGATAAGTGTAATTAATCTAATACTTAATTTGAAATAAAACAAGCTTTGAGAAAGCTTAATGCTCGTATTATGGTTCTATGGATGTCAGTATGAGCATAAAAGTAGAAAATATACTACTTTATATTAACTTGCTGTGTTTTGGCACTTGACCTCAATTAAATGTTAATTATAATATAAATATTAGTCATTATGCGTCTGGGAAGATCGATTTTGAATGACCACCCCACATATATAATTTCAAAATGAAAGGGACTACCATGGTTTATTTCCAACCGGGGTGATGTTGTCTTTGCTAAAAAGAAAAGTAATTGGGGGAAAATAGCATTTGGAATTGCTGCTTATACGGCAGTAAAGACCGGCAAAGTGAAGAATACTATTCATGCCGCCATTGCTACAAATGAACCACGCGTTATTCTCGAAGCTAATCACCCTAATATCAGGTATGCACAGTTGGATCTCGATAACTTTGAATATACTGTGATGCACCACAAAAATCCTGAAATCGCCAACATGATATATGTTCAGGTTTTTAATTTACTTAATGCTCGGAACGTGTAGTTGTTATGTGTTTATTATTAATATCTTATGCTTTATGATGCGTGTGTAAAAATTTTACTCAAAAATTTTAATCTTACCCATATCTTACATCGTAGAGCAACTTAGAGCTACCTACAACAACATATTACGACAAAGGAGAGAAGATAGAGCCTTCAGAAAAGGAGGCGCTGAAAGCCCTAAAACAATGAAACATTCTAAAATATTGTAGCAC
>JAAEMX010000216.1 GCA_024225035.1 Lentisphaerota bacterium | reverse complement strand
TACTCAAGGTGGGTAAGCTTAAGCTGGGCGATAACGGCTTGGAGCTTGACAATGTGCGTAAGAGAGTACAGGCCATTGCTGAAAAGCTTTTAGAAAATCCGGAGTTGATTGAGGAGCATGAAACTCTTTTAAAAATAAAATGATATTAATATTTATTTATTTTTTTTATGAGCTACTTGTGATAAAAGCCTAAATAGCTCTTCATGATTCTCTTGTTCACTATAAAAATCTATTACATCTTGAATTTGTTGCTCTCTAAGAGGCCAGTTATCATACCTGATTTTAGCTACTTTTATATTAGGAGCATACTCTTCATTAATATACTTCAATATTTTTTTTTGATACTTTTTTGATACCTGAGCGCTCCCTGATAACCACCTACAAACAGTTGGTTGAGTTACTTCAAAGTCGCCAGCTAATTTTTTTTGTGTGATTCGATTTGAGGCCATATAGGACACTAAGTCCCTTATGAGGCCAGGCGCAGAATCGTTACTCATAATGCACCCATTTGCTAGTTTTGCACATACTTAATGATAGTATATTTTTGGGCATAACAAAACAAAAATAAAAAAATAAAGAAAAAATATACATATGTATATTCTTATGTATTGACTTTATTGCCTTAAGCATTATACTATAAGTAGAGAGACATGAGATAAGATCTGAAAGGTTTAACAGGAGGCTGGGCTAAGGCTCAGAAAAGAGAATGGACATTTCAAGATTCTACAGAAGTTTTCATCGCAAACATGAGTACTTTGAAACACTCTTCCTACTACACCACAAACGCCGGGTTTATAAAAAGCTGGTCAGGAAATATTTAGCAGCTAATGACATTTCTCAGAACTCTGTAGCGTTGGTCGCCATGGAACTGAGAAGTACCTGAGTATAAAAGCTTAAGTTAAAAGGGAGGTTGCCATGGCAGAATTTCTTAACACGATTGAAGTAGCTGAGAAGTTAGGTGTCTCAGAGGCTACGTTGAGAGGCTGGCGAGTCGTTAGCAAAGGGCCCAAGTATGTTAAGTTAGGTCGCTGGGTCAGATACTCAGAAAAAACGATAGCCAACTGGATTGAATCTCAAACCGTAACAACTGATGACATGGAGTAAAGAAATGTTTATGCCACTTTTAAAATTTGGAGGGCTGGGTGAGTACCCAGTGAATGAGGATGAAGCGCAAATGGCAAATAGTGGAAGCCGAAACCGGAGCCGGGC
>JAAEMX010000215.1 GCA_024225035.1 Lentisphaerota bacterium | reverse complement strand
ATGCCAGTGATTGAAATGGATGTTGCGAGAGCCGACTGCATAGCAACGCCGACGTTAGACCAAATCTGTGCAGTGGCCATAATAAATAACTCCTAAAGTTTTTAAATAAGTGTTTCTGGAATGCCCTCTTGTGTAACTACTATCACTTGCCAAGAGAGGGCTATCTCTGCAAATTTTCTTTCCCGCTCGTCTTCTACAAAAGATGAAGCCGAACTATCAAGATATATAGATTTTAGTTTTCCGCCTAATAGCGCATTGATACTATCAAAGGTTATCTTTTGCTCTATCTCTTCCGCCATAGTGTCAAGTGCATTCTCTATTTCTTCGCCGTCTACTATTCGCGTTCTGCCATTTATAACTAACGACATAACACGCGACTGGATAAAACCAGGGTGGATTGTTTGTGGCTGGGCAACTTCTGATTCAACGTAGAAATTGAGATAAGGTAAAACATCACGCTGGGGAGATAGCCTAGAATCGAATACTCGTTGCCAGTTTACTGGAGAGTCAGACAATAATGATTTTACGGCTATCCGTATCTGCTTTCTTGCGTGTGACATTTATTAAAACCTTACAATGCGGTAATTGTTTAGAAGATCGTAAAACTGCATCGGCACTCTTGTCGGACCTACGCCGCTCTCAGCTTCTGCTTGAAATCTAATCCAATGACCGATTAACAAGAGCATGGCAGTTCTAATATCTTCAGGTACGTCTGTCCCTGCATCGCCCCAGCCAGTGACGTATCTGATCTTCACATCGTT
>JAAEMX010000214.1 GCA_024225035.1 Lentisphaerota bacterium | reverse complement strand
TACCCAAATTCAGGAGCGTGTTTTTCATATAGTTCATGGAACAAAATAGCTAATTTAATTGCGTTCATAAATACCTCCAAAACATAACCAGTCGTTTAACCTGACCAGAAGAAGCGCTGCGCTTCGCGGTCAGTCCGTGGCTGGCAGGTTCACTCAACGTTAACTGCTAACAACAGTCAATCTAGGCTCATGGTTAAGCCGTTTACCCACAATCGAGTCGCGGTGTACAGGTCTAGTTTCGAATCTACACACAACAACGCCGTCCCTTATCTGCCTGCTAACAGGCACAATAAATTCGTAACCAATGCTTTCGTCTATCTCGGCCTCCATAAATCCACGCTCAACTTCGTAGCGAAGCTCGTGCAATAGTCGGCTTATCCGCTCCATTCTCATTTCTTTATCAGTACTCATATCGAATCCTTTGCAGTTAACAAGTATTTAAAGTGGATCGCCCTTACTCTGGCGCTCTTTTCGTTTACCTACTGCGCCCACTTAAAAGAGCGTTAGCACCAAAAAAGTGCCACCCTGTCCCTGTCGTTCATCGCCTCAATAAATGCGCCTACCGGGCCTGTCAGGCCAACGGTCTTTAGGTCTTTAGCCAGCACCCACATAAGGCGTTCTCCGTAAGGCGTTTCTATTGTTTCCCCGTAGTGTGTATCTTCGTAAGCATCGTCACGACTAACATACGAGTTAAAGCCATCATCAATCTCCATTTGCCTGAGCGATTGGATGGCTTCGAGTTTGTCCCAATCAGTGACTCGCAACACCTCATGTGAAAAATCGTTTGAATCTCGCATTGGTAATAGAGTTAAATCAAGTCCCATTTTTTAATCTCCTTATAGTGCTAACAAGTCATGTCAGCGGATTCGCTACGCTCACGCGCTGCATAGTGTCGTTAGGCATATCGTTTAACAATCCGGTATACCTTCCTAGCTTCTTCAACACTGCGAATATGTGCAGTGTGATATTTCCATCCAAGCTCATCTGTCAACTTGGCGTATATGTCTTTTCTGGCCATCTTTCCGCTTTTCCATATCGGGTCAAGGATCTTGTGTATTTCCTTCCTGGCATTCTTTATCTCTGGTGTTGGTATGCAGCCCAGTGGCCTTGTTCGGTTCTTTGTCTTATGGTGGCAACCAACAAAGTTCCCGCACTGGTCACACCTCCAAAACGGCAAATCCTTTAGGTCGGGCCGATGGGGGTAAATTTCAGCACCATCTGTCAGCCTTGCTTGTACTTCGGCATCGCAACTACAGCAGCGAATGCCTAACAATTCGGCTAACTCTGATTCCTCTCTACGCTGCGCTTCGTTCGTCACAGGTTGCATCCTACGTTAT
>JAAEMX010000213.1 GCA_024225035.1 Lentisphaerota bacterium | reverse complement strand
TCCGTAGGCTTCAGCGCAAATTGCCTGCCCGACATCCCATGCTTTGCCACACCTTTTGTCAATTATCGTGCTGCCCATGTGCTCTGCTATTCCATTCAAGTAGTCTAAAACCTCTGTCCATTGTTGATGTCTCATAATTTACTCTCCTTTTGGCTTCCCGATCATGTCTCTAGCCCTTGGTCTTGTACCATCTGGTCTTTCCAATCCTTGCGGAAATACTTTATGTCTTTTTCTAACTCTTTAATTACCTCCTCTTTCCCAGCCAACTCAATTATTAACTTATCAATCAAATATTCAGCATCGCTCATAGTTCTAGCTCCTAAAGGATCATTCCATTCCGTCAAGAGTTCATTTAAAGTCTGTTCCATCTTAATCCCCATTTATTATGCAGCATTTCGCGAGTCACTAATTGCCCAGCGATAAACAGCCCATTTATCCCAGTGTATAGCGCTTTCAACGCCATCATGTCTTAGCCAATAAAAATGGGTTCTATCGGGGTTAATCATCAAGGCATACCCTTTGGGCATTTCCTGTATTCCAAGCAATCGCTCTTGGCTGCCGCATGTCTCTTCGTGGTCGCGAACATGCTCCATTATCATTTCTTTATCGATACTCATATTGCATCCTTTGGTGGTCGTTATGTTTAATCACGCCTTTCGCAGAAATCGCATTTTTTACATTCGTACATCCCAGGCCACTTGTCTCCAGATGGAACCATGTCGTGGTCTTTGTCTTGGCACGTTACTTGGTAACTAAAGATGATGCCGGTTGTATAGTTAAAAGTTTTTTCACAGTCTCCACATTCCTGTTCATAGTCTTCACTTTCGTCATACCCATAGCCGTCATCGTGATTTATCTCTTGCTCAAACCCGCAATAGGGGCAGGTAACATCAGTCATCTTAATCCACCTTTATAACGTCCAACTGCCACTTTACACAATACCCACGCCGCCCAGGTTCCCGCCCTATCCGACATAGGTAGCCATCATCTATCACCTCTTCCCGCATCGCGCATTTGCGACATCCGTGCTCTCTTAAATTCAGCTCTTCATTCCAGATGACAGCGTCAAGCGTCGGGTCTTTATGCATCATCCGACCCCACCTCCCGCTGATAGCTCCGACCGGATGGGCATACCGCCCGGATCTTCTTTCCGCATAGCCACCAGTGAATGCAATAACGGCATGGCCTGGGCTCTGATTTCATTTGTCGGCTCCTCCATGTAGCTTA
>JAAEMX010000212.1 GCA_024225035.1 Lentisphaerota bacterium | reverse complement strand
TTGTATTATTATGTAAATCAGTTCAAACATTTTCAACAAAAAGGAGATTGTTCAATGAGAAAGATTTTTAAAACATACGGCATATTGTTTATTCTGCTGGCAATAACTCTTTCGGTTCAGCCTGTGTCGGCTGCTATCCAGCACATTCAGCTTATTGTTGATACCTGCACCTGAGCGGGCCATGAATATAGAATAAGGACTATTCTACAGGCATTGCCAGGTGTTTCAAGTGCTTCAGCAGACGATTCAACAAAGGAAGTTGAGGTATATTTCGATGATACGCAGATAAGTATAGAGGAAATTGTATCCGGGCTTCTGGAGTCAGCGCAATACTCTGATACCCAGAATTATTACTGGACCAAGCGTGTAAACATCACCGCAGAACAGGCAAAAAACCTGATTGATTCAAAACCGGGCACAGTAGTTGTTGATGTAAGAGAAGAAGATGAATACTGCGGCGGACACATTTCCGGATCAGCTATGTTTCCTTGGAACTCAGGGGTTTTTCAAACAGAGTACAACACCATACTCCCGTCATCAGGCGGAGTCCTGCTGGCTTGCAGAAGTGGAAATCGCAGTGTTGAAGCATCTGATTTTCTTGGTTCAAGCTCGGGAGGTAATTATACCAAAAATCATATGAGCTCTGTTGTTGTATACAACATGGTCGGGGGCATGAACGACTGGACATATGATACCGACACATGCTCATCAAATTATAATATAACAAGCCCTGCGCCCGGTTCTACACTGAGTTCGACGTCTGCAACATTTTCCTGGGATTCGGGTGCTGAAAAGTACTGGCTGTGGATTGGGACATCAGCAGAAAGCCATGATCTTTATTCAGCCAACCAGGGAACAAACACATCAAGAACCGTATCAGATCTGCCGTTCAGCGGTGAGACATTATATGTAAGACTGTGGTCTGTGGAGAACGGAGAATGGTTATATAACGATTACACCTATACAGCGTGTTCCATAGTAGCCGGGATGCTGAGTCCGACTTCCGGATCAACTCTGGATTCCACGACACAGACTTTTACCTGGAATAACTCCGGGGCATCCCAGTACTGGCTGTGGATTGGGACATCAGCAGGAAAACATGACCTGTATTCAGATGGCCAGGGGACAAATACATCAGCGACCATATCAGACCTGCCGAATAACGGAATAACATTATATGTCCGGTTATGGTCAGTGGATAATGCAGAGTGGTTTTACAACGATTACACCTTTACCGCGTTTGTATCAATATCCAGTATGCAGAGTCCTGTTTCCGGATCAACTCTGGATTCCACGACACAGACTTTTACCTGGGATAACTCCGGGGCATCCCAGTACTGGCTGTGGGTCGGGACATCGGCGGAAGGCCATGATATCTATTCAGGCGACCAGGGGACAGGCACATCAGGAACAGTGTCTGATTTGCCAAGCAGCGGGGAGACATTGTATGTGCGGT
>JAAEMX010000211.1 GCA_024225035.1 Lentisphaerota bacterium | reverse complement strand
TAAGTATTGTCATAAATTATTCTATAAGCAAATAGATTTGGATAATCATATCAAAAACAAGCATAACTAATAGCAAAATATGCAACTGGTGTTTTGGGCAGTGACCCCAGTTGCATATTATAGTTGCTGGCTTAAAGGCATTGGCAATAAATTGCGAAAATATGCAAATAAATAGTAAATACTCTGTAAGAAATACTTTGAAACGGAATATTAGCGGTATATAGTAAAGTCATGGTGTTGCAAATAAGGAAGCCGGTGAAAATCCGGGACTGTGCCGCAACTGTATTGTTTTGCGTAAGTGAAACTAAGTCAGGAACTTTTGCAATGTGAAATCGTTGACACTATAATGTTAGCAAGTCTTTGTGAACAGTGCGATCCACACTTAATAACGAAGTTAAGGAACAAAATAAATGCGTAAATATTTCTCCTTCGGAGGAGCTTCAAAGTTTCTCGCTGTCATTGCCGCTTTAGGCACTTTCTCATTCGCTTCAAAAGCTGAGTCAGCTTTGAGCCCCAACACTGTACCCAAAAGGGATACCGCAATTCTGCTGGTTGCTTTTGGAACCAGCGTTCCGCAAGCCGAAAAGGCCTATAAGAACATTGATCGTCTTGTCAAAAAGAGTTTTCCGGGTATTCCTGTAAAATGGGCATACACATCCTCTATTATTAGAAGGAAACTTGCAGGACAAGGTAAAAAGATTGATTCTGTAGAAGAAGCTCTGAGAAAGTTGTACAAAGAAGGTTTTAAGAAGGTCGCTGTCCAGTCTCTTCATGTTACCAACGGACAGGAGTATCAGAAAATTGTTGATACAGCAAAAGAGTTTACCTCTCCTGAATTCGGCTTTAAAAAAATAAAAGTTGGAGATCCCATGCTGCTTTCATATGAGGACTTAAAGCAGTTTGTCGATGCTTTATATAAAACTTTACCACCTGAACGCAAGCCGGAGGATGCTGTTGTATTGATGGGACACGGTAATGAAAAAGGCATTGGCGATCTCAGTTATGTAGCTGCAGCATATGAGTTTAATAAAACAGATAAAAATATTTTCGTCGGCACTGTGGAAGGTGCTCCCAGTTTTGATGAAATGAAGGCTCAATTATTAACGAGTAAGCCAAAGAAAGCATTTTTGATACCGTTGATGGTCGTCGCTGGAGATCATGCTATTAATGATATGGCAGGCAGTGAGGCTGACTCATGGAAATCAATTCTGGAGAAATCCAATATTAAATGTGTTCCATTTATGCACGGACTTGGTGAAAATGATCAGGTTATGCAGATATACATAGATCACCTCAAAAAGGTGCTGGAAAGTTTTAAATAAACGAGTGTACTTGATGTACGGTAAATTTTATGGCGTAGGCGTAGGCCCCGGAGATCCGGGGCTGATTACATTAAAAGCGGTTAAGTGTCTGCAATGTGTTGATATTATATTCTCTGCTGTTTCCCGGCAGGGAACAAGAAGCGTTTCTGGAAATGTTGTAGATTCGCTTTCTGAAATTAATGCGGAATGCCGGGAACTCGTATTTTCCATGAGTAAAGACTGGAAAAAACGGCTGGCTTGTGTAAAAAACAACGCTCAAATAATAGCAGATGAACTACGAAAAGGGAATAATTGTGCTTTCGCCACAATTGGAGACCCCATGACCTATAGCACCTGCAGTTACCTCGTTAATTATTTACGGGATATGATACCTGAATTAAATGTTGGATTCATTCCAGGGGTTAATTCATGGAGTGCGTTAGCTGCAGAAGCAGGTCAGGTGCTTGTTGAGGATTGTGAGCGTTTTTCTGTTCAGCCTAATTATATTGACCCTGAGCCTGAAACGTTTAACGAAATATTGTCAGGCGGTGATACTACTGTTTTCCTGAAAACATACCGCAGCCGCAATGCGATTCTTGAACTCTTGAATAATGAAATGCCGAAAGCTTCAATATTATATGGTTCAAACATCGGGTTGCCGGAGCAGTTTATTTCAAATGATATTAATGAGATCATCAGTAGAAAAGATGAATATTTATCTATGCTGATTGTAAATAATAAAAATTCATAAGATCATGAATACATACCCTGTAAATTTGATACTGAATGACCGGAAATGCTTAATTGTCGGTGGCGGAAAAGTTGCCGCCAGAAAGCTTAAGCGCCTGCTGGAGTCTGGCGCAAAAGTGACTGTTGTTGCTCCTCATGTTTCACAGAGTATCAGAGAGATGTGTGAAAATAACTTATTGATTCTGCACGAAAGAGAGTTTATTGAAAGCGATCTGGACGACATCTTTTTGATATATCTTGCAACTGATGACAGAGGCCTGAATAAGGAAATTCTAGAGGTTGCCAAAGCCAGGGGGATAATTGCCTGTTCAGTAGATCGTTTCTGGAAAGACAGTTCTTTTATAACTCCTGCCAGCTTTCAGACTAATGAAATTACAGTTTCCGTTTCAAGCCAGGGAGTGGCTTGCCGGAAAACAAAACTTATAAAAGAGAATCTTGCAAGACATATTGAGGCTATCGAGAATACTGAGCTCATCGTATTAGGCACAGACCATAATCACTTGTCTATGAAACAACGTGAAGCTTTACACCTGATTGGTGAGCGCTTCGAAGAAGTTGGGGCCATGATTAACCGACTCTGGGGAGTGCAGGGATTTGCTATCCTTAATACCTGCAATCGAGTTGAGCTTGTAGCAGCAGCCAAATGTGATATTACTCTCAAGAAAATGCTTGTTAATATAATGAATTTTTCCGGTTTGACTGATGAGGAATTTTACTTTAAAACAGGTGATGATGCATATCGGCATTTATGCTTGACAGTTGCTGGTCTTTATTCCCAGACTCCTGGTGAAAATCACATAACCACTCAGTTCAAACAGGCCTTTGAACTAGCTGCTCAGCATGGGTGGGCTGGTTCAATGATGGATGCCGTACGTAATATGGTGCATCATTGTGCCAGAAAAATAAGGAATGCTACTGAACGCATCTTAAAACAATTTGAAATTGAAGACTTGACAACTGATTTCCTTAACGCAGACGGTATACTGGAAGGGCAGCCTGTAATTGGTGTTATTGGAAGCGGAATGGCAGGAACAGGGCTGGTTGAAAGGCTTTGTCCAATAGCAAAAAAAATTTACTGGGGATATAATTGCCGGAAACCTGATCAAAAGTTTGAGCATACAGATGTAATTCAACTTAAAGAGTTTTTGTTGATTTTGCCAGAATGCGACATTGTGGTTACTGCGGTCTCTGCACCAGATGTTATTTTAGATGAAGAAGTGGCTGATGTTTTGAAAGATAATGCCACTGTGATAGATTTGGGTATGCCAAGAAATGTGGATGAGGAACTTTCCATACTTAAACCTGATGTCACTTTTATAAACATGGATGATCTGAAACACTGGCACCGCCGCAATAACTGTGATATGCGGCAGGTATTTGATATTGCCGAGGAGATTATAAACTCTAGGAAGGTGGAATATGAACGATTCGTTGCGAGTATTAGTCGCGGGAGCCAGGAATAGCCGCCTGTCTATAGCTCAAACTAAAGAAGCTGTTGCCAGAATTCAATCACTGGTGCCTTCTCTTAAATTAGAATTTGAGCCGATGTCATCACCGGGCGATCGCGACAAACAAACTGATTTGCGTGTTAGCGATCCTGATTTTTTTACCCGTGATCTTGATAAAGCAGTGCTGGATGGCAAAATAGACTGTGCAGTGCACAGCGCTAAAGACTTACCTGATTCTTTGCAGGAAGGTCTTGATCTGCTGATTCTGCCATGGAGTGAAGACCCGCGCGATGTTCTTGTGGCTCGGAAAGGTGAGTCTGTTACAGGTAATCCACGCACAGGAGTCAGCAGTGAGCGACGAGATTTGTATTGTGCTGAACGATTTCCACAAGGAGAGAGACTTCCTGTGCGCGGCAATATTGAGCAGCGGATAGAGCAGCTTGACGCTGGTAAATATGATTTACTTATTATGGCTGCCGCAGGACTCAAACGCTTAGGCCTTAATGACCGCATAACTGAATATATACCATTAGAAGAAATGCCGGTTCCTGAGAAACAGGGGAAGATCGCTGTTACCTTTAAGTCAGGACATCCAGTTTTTACTGAACTGCGAAAACTTTTTGTTAAGCCTGTAACCTTTGCCGGGGCCGGAATAGGGACTCCCGGGAGTGCTACTATTGATACAGTAAATGCATTACGGCATTGTGATATTTGCATGTATGATGCTCTTTGCCCTCAGGAACTGCTAAGCGAATTACCTGAAAATGCACAAGCCATCAGTGTCGGCAAGCGCAGTGGGGCACACTCAGTTACTCAGCCTGACATCTGCAGAATGCTGGTGGCGTTTGCCAGAGAAAACAAAGCCTTAGTGAGGTTGAAAGGCGGTGACCCCGGCATTTTCGGTAGACTTTCGGAGGAAGTTACCGCCTTGAATAATCATGCATTGCCTTTCAAAGTATTGCCCGGAGTGTCCAGCTTAAGCGCAGCAACTACAGCAACCGGATTATTACTGACTCAAAGAGATTTATCTCGTGGTTTTCTGACTGCAACACCACGCCGTGCAGTAAATGGTGGTTTTGAATGGTTTAGTGAAGATGAAATGTTTAATTTTCCTAAAGCTCTTTTTATGAGCACTGGGAAAATTGCAGAGGTTGTTAAAAATTTGAAATCTGAGGGCAAGGCCAATGATTACCCGATAGCTATTGTTTATGCAGCTGGTAGTTCCCATGTAGATATAATTTGTGGAACACTTAATGACATTACTTCCAAGCTGCCGGAAACCAAAGACCCCGGAATCGTTTTAACAGGAATAGCCGCAAAGCCTGAAAATCTTTATAAAAACAATGGCGCTATGCAAGGTAGAAAAGTTCTTTTTGCCGGAAGTAAAGCGCTTGTGGTAAAGGCAGAAGCAGCGGTTAATAATTTGGGCGGTAAGTTCTTGCCTTTTCCAATGATTGAACTAACCCCAGCAAATGATGCAGCAGAAAGTTTAGCTTTGACTGCTGAAAACGACTGGCTGCTTGTAACATCACCATCATGTGGCAATATTATTTTCAAGATGATAGATGAAACAGGTTTTGATATTAGAAAATTACCGAAAATAGCAGTATGCGGCATCGGAACTGCCGCAGTTTTTGAACAGCACGGTATTCATCCTGAAATATGTCCAGATCAAAACTTTGGAGGGCAAACTTTGCTTGAGGCAATGTTGCCTGAAGTTAATTCAGGAGCAAAGATCTTGCGTTTGCGTTCAGACTTAGCTACTTCTCGCTTAGCAAAGGAGTTGGAAAAAGCCGGGGCAAAAGTAACAGATAAAATATTTTACCATACTCAGTCTGCACACCCGGGTGAACTGCCTGATTTTGACATGGCTATGTTTACCAGTTCTTCCAGCATTGAAGCTTTTGTCAGCAGTTACGGTGCTGATATTCTAAATGATAAGCTGATTTCTGTAATTGGTGCGCCGACAGCTGAAACCGCACAAAAACACCTGAGAAGTGTCAAATTACTGGAGTCTTGTGAGTGTACCGTGAATGATATGGCTTTATCGCTTGCAGCAGAATATGTTAATGAAATAATTGAAAAACACTTGAGGTCGTAGAATGTCTATTAAAGGTTTTCCAAATATACGTTTGCGTCGCTTGCGGCAAAATGAATCTATACGTTCAATGTTGGCTGAACCGCTTCCCGGTCCGGATAAGTTTATGTGGCCTGTATTTGTCGTTGAAGGGAAAGGGATCAGACAACCGATTGAAGCCATGCCTGGACAGTTTCGTTATTCTGTTGATACGCTGTTGGAAGCTGTTGCCGAGGTTATTGCAATGGGAGTAAAATCGGTTATGCTGTTTGGAGTAGTTGATGATTCTCGCAAAACAGGTGATGCATCATATGCCTGGCATTCTGAAGGAATAGTGCAACAGGCTGCATTGGCCCTTAAAAGTAAATTTCCTGAACTTCTGGTTTTTACAGATATATGTGTTTGTGAGTATACATCTCATGGGCACTGTGGCGAATTGCATGAAAATGGGCATGTTATTAACGATAAAAGCCTGAAAATGTTGGCAAAAATGGCAGTAAGTCATGCTAAGTCTGGCGCTGATGGCGTGGCCCCAAGTGCTATGATGGATGGTCAGGTAAACGCTATTCGAAAAGCTCTTGATAAGGAAGGTCTTGAAGGTACAATTTTAATGAGCTACTCAACCAAATTTGCCTCTGCAATGTATGGACCGTTCAGGGAAGCTGCTGATTCAGCTCCGTCGGCAGGTGATCGCAAAGGCTATCAGGCTGATTATCGAAACTGGCGAACAGCTTTGCGTGAATCACATGAGGATGAGGCGGAGGGCGCCGATATTCTTATGGTGAAACCTGCTCTGTTTTATCTGGATGTAATCAGTGAGTTACGTCGCTCTACCATGTTGCCGTTGGCTGCATATAATGTCAGCGGTGAATATTCGATGCTTATAGCCTCAGCCAATAACGGTTGGGGAGATTTGAAAGCGCTGGTTCGTGAATCTACATACGCTTTGAAGCGTGCCGGAACTGACATTTTCATTTCTTACTGGGCTAATCAATACGATAAATTTTTAAAGGATTAAAAATATGATGAAACTTTCTCATGAGCTTTTTACAAGGGCTAAAAAATTTATTCCGGGTGGAGTTAACAGCCCGGTAAGAGCTTTTTCATCGGTAAATGGCGAACCTGTTTATATTGCCAGCGGCAAAGGTTCTAAAATAAAAGATGTGGACGGCAATAAATATATAGATTTTTGTGGCTCCTGGGGACCTTTGGTGCTTGGACATGCTGATCATGAAGTTATTACAGCGGTACAGGAATCTGCAGCAAAGGGTTTATCTTTTGGTGCCTGCAGTCCGCTGGAAGTTGAATTTGCAGAGCTTTTTTGTGATTTGGTGCCGCACGCTGATATGGTCAGGATGGTCAATTCAGGAACCGAAGCTGTAATGACAGCTATTCGGCTTGCAAGAGGTGTTACTGGCAGAAACCTGGTTATTAAATTTGATGGCTGTTATCATGGGCATTCAGATCAACTGCTGGTTTCTGCCGGCAGTGGACTATTGACAAATTCTATTGCCTCATCCAAAGGAGTTACAGACGCAACTATTTCTGAAGTCATAACCTTGCCTTATAATAACATTGAGAAAATAACTAAGATTTTCAAGAAATATAAAAACAAAATTGCGGCAGTAATTGTAGAGCCCGTTGCCGGAAATATGGGGTTGGTACCGGGGAACAGGGAGTTTTTGTCAGCTTTACGCAGTTTGACCAAAGACAGTGATAGTTGTTTGATTTTTGACGAAGTTATAACTGGGTTCAGGTTTCATGCCGGGCCTTATTCATCTTTGATTGGCATAACTCCGGACATCAGCACATTTGGTAAAATAATCGGTGGAGGTATGCCGGTTGGAGCTGTTGCAGCGAAAAAAGAGATCATGGAGCAGCTTGCTCCGCTTGGAGACGTCTATCAGGCCGGAACATTAAGCGGAAACCCGATTGCCGCAGCGGCAGGTATTGCTACATTGAATGCCTTGCGTAACTCCAATCCATATCCTCATATGGAATGGCTGGCAACAGTTTTTGCTAATAAAGTTAATGCTTTTGCTACAGAAAATAAATTGCCTGTTCATTGTCGTTCATATGGCGGAGTTTTCACTATTTTCTTCAGCTCAAAGACCCAGTTATGTAACATGGATGACGTTAAAACTTGTGATACAGAAAAATTTGCGGCCTATCATTCATATATGCTTGAGCGCGGTTTCTACCTGTCACCATCCCAGTTTGAACTGAACTTTGTCTCTATGGCTCATACCGAAGAAGAGATGAATCAGGCCGCTGACGCAGTGCTGGAATTTTTTGACATTGTCAGGAGTGAATAATGCAGGGACACGGCGGAAATATTTTTAAAATAGCAAAGCAGCTTAAATGCAGTCCTGAAGAAATCATGGATTTCAGTGCCAGCATTAATCCTGCTGGTCCGCCGGATTTCATTCGGTCGTTATTAAGCCGAACTGTCGAGCAGTTAGTTAATTATCCTGACCCAAACTATACTGAACTTATTGACTCTGCTGCAAGTTATTTTAAAGTTGCGACATCTATGATTTGTGTGGGGAATGGTTCAAATGAACTTATTTATGCCATACCCCGAGCTTTGCATTTAAAAAGAGCTGTCATTGCCGCTCCAGCGTATATTGATTATGAAAAGGCATGCAGTATAAGTGACCTTGAAGTCAATTTTGTCAATGGGGATGAGCATAATACTTTTGTGCCTGAAGTTGAGAAACTGGGAGCTGAGTTAAATCAGCCATCTTTAGTTTTTATAGGACATCCCGGTAACCCTGCGGGAACTGCGATGCAGCCTGATGCAATTCGTTACTTGGCTGCTAAGCATCGGGATTCGATATTTGTCATAGATGAAGCTTTTTCAGAGTTTGCCGAAGCTGATATTTCTTTGCTGCCTGAAGTGCCTGAAAATGTGATTGTACTTAGGTCAATGACTAAGTTCTATGCCGTTCCCGGCCTCAGGCTTGGCCTAGCTGTTGGCGCGCCTGAGTTGATTGAACAAATCAAGCAGCACTTACCGGACTGGTCAGTTAATACTTTTGCCCAGAAGTTTGGCGTTGAGGTACTTAATGCAGGAGATGAATACCGCAAGCAAACTATTGATGCAAATATAGCTGCGAAAGAAAAAATGATTGAGGCTTTGCATCAACTAAGAGGAGTTAAAGTCTTTCCTGGATTAGCCAATTTCCTTTTATTAAAATTACCGAAGAAGGCAGCGCAGGTACGTGAAACCTTACTTCGCACACATCATATTGCGGTGCGTGATTGCTCTAACTTTGTTGGCCTTGATGAGAATTACATAAGAGTTGCGGTTAAATTACCTGAGCAAAATATTAAGCTTGTATCTGCTTTAGCTGAAGTATTGGGTTGTGATATTCCAACAAAATTTAATATTAAGCTTAAAAAGCGCAAACCGTCTCTAATGCTGCAGGGAACTTGCTCTAATGCAGGTAAAAGTGTATTGACTGCGGCGTTCTGCCGTATTCTGCTTCAGGATGGCTATCAGGTTGCTCCATTTAAGTCTCAGAATATGGCTCTGAACTCATATGTTACCACTGATGGCTGTGAGATGGGTAGAGCACAAGTGGTGCAGGCGGAAGCATGCAGGCTTGATCCCGATGTTCGTATGAACCCGGTATTGCTGAAGCCCTCTACTGATACTGGTTCTCAGGTTATTTTTATG
This sequence comes from Lentisphaerota bacterium, assembly GCA_024225035.1. Taxonomy (GTDB): domain Bacteria; phylum Verrucomicrobiota; class Lentisphaeria; order Victivallales; family Victivallaceae; genus Zth2. The sequence goes on along the minus strand of JAAEMX010000211.1, from coordinate 261,818 downwards.
GGACAGCCGATTGGTAACATGCGAGTAAAAGAATACTTCAATTACAAGCGTGAACTTTTTGGGAAAGTCAAAGCGGTTTATGATTCGCTGGAAAAAGATTATGATGCAATTGTTCTGGAAGGGGCAGGCAGCCCCGGTGAAATGAATCTCAAGGATTCAGATATTGTCAATATGAACATGGCACGTTATGCCCAAAGTCCTGTTTTGCTTGCGGGAGATATTGATAGAGGAGGTGTGTATGCATCCTTCATCGGCACAGTTGATACATTTGCGCAATGGGAACGTGACTTGCTGGCAGGGTTCCTGGTAAACCGTTTTCGTGGTGACGCAACCTTGCTTGATCCAGCCCATAAGTACGTTGAGGATTATACAGGCAAGCCTGTTCTTGGAGTAATTCCTTATATCCACAACCTTGGTTTGCCGGAAGAAGATTCGGTATCATTTTCTTTTATTGGAGATACTCCGAAAGACCCTGATGCACTTGATGTGGTTTTGGTAGGACTGCCTCATATCGCCAACTTTACCGATTTTGCGCCCTTCGACATAGAACCTGACATGAATGTACGTAAGGTTCGTAGCCCGGCTGATTTCGGCAATCCGGATGTAGTAATTTTACCGGGGAGCAAGAATGTGATCGGTGATTTGGAGGCTATTAGAGCCAATGGACTGGCGGACAAAATAAGTGAAGCGGTTGCGAACGGTTCATGGTTTATCGGAATTTGTGGTGGACTGCAAATGGCCGGAAATAAAATTTATGACCCAAACGGCCTTGAGTCTGATACCAAAGAATTATCTGGTTTTGGCTTTCTGCCGCTTGAAACAGAGCTTAAACCTAAGAAAAATCTAAGCCGCACAAGTGCCTTATGGGAACAAGCGGACTTGAACGTTTCTGGCTATGAAATACATCACGGTTCTACTGTATGTGCCGATGAAAAATTGATCAGCATTGTCAGTGATAAAGGCGTGCCTGTTGGCTTTGCTGCTGATCGAATTTGGCTGACGTATTTGCATGGTGTATTTGATGATGATGCTTTTCGACGTGAGTTTATCGATATAATAAGACGTGATACAGGACGCGCGCCATTGCGCAAAATTTGTACAACTTACGACACTGAAGATGCGCTTAACCGTCTGGCTGACACAGTACGTGAAGGCGTGGACATGAAACATATATATAAAGTCATGGGGCTTTAGTATGGAACTGGCTTTACTGCTGACAATTTCTTTGCTTCTGGATGCACTGCGGGGAGATCCTCAGGGAAAACTGCATCCTGTTGCGCTTTTCGGCAGACTGGCTTCATGGCTGGAAAAAATTTATCGTAAAATAACGGGTAATGGTTCTTTAAGTGGAACTTTATGTGCCTTGACTGCAATCGCTTGTATGACTGCAATTCCGGTTTTGTTAACTGTGTTTTTCTGTGAAATTAATATTTGGTTTGGATTAATTGTTGGGGCTTTATGCGTGTATGTGACAATTGCAGCACGCAGTTTGAACGACCATTCTAAGGTTATTGAGGACGCACTGCAGAAAAATGATTTGAACCTCGCAAGACAGAAGGTTGGAATGATCGTTAGTCGCGACCCGGATAAACTAGATGAAGCCGGAGTTATTCGTTCTTGCCTGGAAAGTGTCGGTGAAAATATTATTGACGGAGTCACTGCAGCAATATTTTTTGCGGCTGTTGGCTGGCTTTTCTGGGGAATCCCCGGAGCTGTGGGTGCTGCTTGTTTTTACCGTGCCGCTAACACATTAGACGCCATGTTTGGTTACAGGAATGATCGCTATAAGCGTTTTGGAACTTTCGCTGCTCGCTTGGATGATGTCTTGAACTTTATTCCAGCCAGACTTACTTTAATTGCTATATTTTTAACAGCGCTGTTTACAGGAATGCGGGCAATTAACGCTGTAAAGTATGCATGGCGTGATCGCAGAAAGCATCCAAGTCCAAACTCAAACTGGGGAATGGCTGCCTTCGCCGGGGCTCTTGGAGTTAAACTCGGTGGTCCGACAGTTTATTCTGGTGGAGTTAAACATTATGATGAATGGGGTGTAGAGTTGGAAAAACTAACTCCAAGACATATATATCGTGCTAGAATTCTAGCGTATGGAACAACTATTATATTCAGCGCTTTAACTTGTGCGTTTTTTATTGCCTTAAGGAGGGTAATTGCATTATGAAAAATGTTTATTTAATAAGGCACGGCTCATTGCCTGAAGAATATGACTCTTTGTATGTCGGTTCTATGGATGTTCCACTTTCAGAAAAAGGCAGGCAGGAAGCCTCTGCTATTGGGGAGTTCCTGCAGGATTTAAAATACGAAGAGGTTTACGCCAGTCCGATGCTGCGAGTGCAGCAAACTTTGGAACTCAGTGGTGAAGCTCCTGCCTTAACAGTGCCGGAACTGCGTGAAATAGATTTTGGAGACTGGGAAGGAAAAAGTTTTGGTGAAATAAGTAAGGATTGGCCGCTTGAGGTCAAAGAGTGGTTTGAAGAAAAAGAGGATTTTTCCTTTCCAAAGGGTGAAAAGCTGGGTGATTTTTTTGACCGCATGGACAAGGTAATAGAATTGCTGCAAGCGTCAACAGCGGAAAATATTTTACTGTTCACCCATGGCGGCGTAATTTGCTCTCTGGTCTGTAAACTTATAACTGGAAACTACAAAAAAGTTTTGGGCTTTGAGGTATCCAGAGGCTCAATATCACAAGTAAGATTGTTTGGGCAGGGTACTGGTGTCTTATGCAGTTTGAATTATAAACTTGAAATCATTGAGGGATAGCAATATGGCTGAAGTATACCTGATAACCGGAGGCGCGCGAAGCGGCAAAAGTTCTCATTCAGAACGCTTGGCTGCTGAAACCGGAAAGCCTAAAGTATATATCGCCACAGCTCCCGTGCTGGATGGCGAAATGGAGGATCGGGTTAAGCATCATCAGATGATGCGTACAGGAGCTGGTTGGCGTACTGTTGAAGAACAGGTGGATATTGTTCAAGCTATCAGGCAGATAAAAAACGGGGAGACAATCTTAGTAGATTGCCTGACGCTTTGGATTAATAACTTGATGTATCAGGCTGAAAAAAATAATGAAGAAATTCAAGAATCAGATATGATCAGTTTATGCACTGAACTTAAACAAGCTTGTGCAGAACATTCTGGAGTTATAATTTTTGTTATAAATGAAGTAGGGATGGGAATCGTCCCGGATAATCCTGCGTCCCGAAAGTTCCGGGACCTTTCTGGACGTTGTTCGCAGACAATTGCGGGCTTTGCTGACCATGTAATACTGGTAGCTTGCGGCTTGCCGTTACAACTAAAAGGGTAATTTTATGGGGTTAATTGAAAAAACTATTACCAGAATTCAGCCGCAGTCAACAAAATATCGACAGCAGGCTACAGACCATATTCTTGATTTGGCAATACCACGCTGGTCTTTAGGAAGAGTTTTTGACCTGGCTGTGGATTTGTGCGGAATCACCCATTCGTTGAAACCGCCGGTAGCGCGCAAGCACATCGTTGTGATGTCCGGAGATCATGGTATCGTTGCTGACGGAGTGAGTGAACAGCCTCAGGATGTGACCAAGCTGGTAACAGAAAACTTTACAAAGGGCAAAGGCAGTATTTGCATTCTGGCAGAGCATGCTGGAGCTGATTTGACCGTTGTTGACATGGGGATTAATGGGGATGTGTCACACTTGACTGACACCGGAGCTTTGGTGGATAAAAAAGTTGCACATGGAACCGCAAGCTTTGCTCAAGGCCCGGCGATGACAAGAGAACAAGCCAGAGCTGCAGTTGAAGCAGGAATAGAAATTGCCGAACGCTTGGCATCTGATACTGATGTCTTTGGAATAGGTGAAATGGGAATAGGAAATACTTCATCCAGTTCAGCTATAGTAGCGGTGATGGCTGGAATTGACAATATTGAGGAGGTAGTTGATCGCGGTGCCGGTCTACCTGATGAAAAACTGCATCTCAAAGCTAATGCAATCAAAAGGGGAATAAAGATAAACAAACCTGATCCAACTGATGCCCTTGATGTCTTAAGCAAGGTTGGCGGGTTTGAAATAGGAGGCCTTGCTGGCCTTATTCTTGGGGCAGCCGCAAATCGCAAACCAATTATTGTGGACGGCTTTATAACAACAGCAGCCGCGGTTATCGCACATGGGCTTTGCCCAGAATCAGCAGAATATATGATTCAGTCCCATGGCAGCATGGAACGAGGGCATCCGCATATGCTCAGGCTTTTGGATAAAAAACCTCTTTTCTATCTTGATTTAAGGCTAGGCGAGGGGACTGGCGCAGCACTGGCTATGAATTTAATTGATGCAGCAGTCAAAGTAATGACACGTATGACAACTTTTGAAGAATCAAATATTACCGAGGAGGGATTATGAGAAGATTTCTGGCGGCTTTGACAATGATTACGCCAATTCCTGTTCCGGGCTTCATCCCAAATGAAAGAGACCTTGAAGGATGTAAAACCTTTTTCCCTCTTGTTGGGTTAGTTCTTGGAGTAATTGGCTATCTGGTTGCTATTTTACTTCAAAACATATTTCCGCACATTATCACTGTAATCTTGCTGGTAACTCTACTGGAAATGTTTTCAAAATGCTTTCATTTGGATGGTTTGGCTGATACTGCCGATGGCTTTTTCAGCAGCAGGCCTCGAGAAAGAAAATTGGAGATAATGAGGGACAGCAGAATAGGCGCTATGGGAGTTTTTGCAATGCTAATTGTGTTGGGGCTTAAAGCTGTGGCATTGTTTTCTATTGCTCCATCAATGCTGAAATATGCTATGCTGCTTATTCCATTAGCCGGAAGATGTGCCATGCCGATGTATATAACTGTAACCCGGTATGCACGTAAGAGTGGTATGGCTGAAATTCTTTACCGCAAGCAGTCTATTGTAAACTTTATCTGGCCTTTGCTGTTCTTGCTGGTTTCGGCATGGTGGTTGTTCAATTGGCATGGTATAATAGCCGCGTTTACTGTCGCTGTGTGGGTGATATACTGGAGAAATGAATCCTTTAAACACCTTGGCGGGGCAACTGGTGATACGGTCGGCACCTGCGAAGAGATAGCAGAACTTTTGATTCTGCTGGTTCTCGTCGCAGGCTGATTTGAAACTATAGTTCCAAAAGCTCTCTGAGCTGGTCAACTGTTTTATCAAACAAATCAAGAGCATCATGTACAGGTTTAGGAGTTGAAAGGTCAACGCCGGCATCCTTCATTATGTCCAGTACATCCTTGGAGTCTCCAGCCTTCAGGAAGCCAAAGTAATCTTCAATTTTCCTGGAGTCTCCACTAAGGATATTCTGAGAAAGCTCTACTGCCGCTGAAATTCCAGTAGCATATTTATAAACATAGAAGTTGTAGTAGAAATGCGGGATTCTAGCCCACTCCATCTCGATCCTTTGGTCAGAATTCACTGAATCACCATAATACAACTTATTAAGTTCAAAATATTTCTCAGACAATACATCCGGTGTAAGTGGAACGCCCTGTTCAGACTGTTCATGCATCCAGAGTTCAAATTCTGCAAACTGAGTCTGACGGTAAATCGTTCCCCGCAGCTCATCAAGTAAGTGGCACAGCAGATAAGCTTTGAGATTCTTATCTTGTGTGTTTTTCATCAAGTACTGATGTAATAGCTGTTCGTTGGTTGTAGACGCTACCTCAGCAACAAAAATGCGATAGTCAGCATAATGATATTCCTGAGCGTGGTGCGAATAGTAAGAGTGCATAGAATGACCAAGCTCATGAGCTAGAGTGAACACATCGTTAAGCGTGCCGTGGAAGTTCAGCAGCAAGTATGGATAGCTGTCGTAACAGCCGCTGGAGTAAGCTCCTGAGCGTTTGCCGCGGCACTCCATAATATCGACCCAGCGTTGCTCAAATGTTTTTTCAAGAGTGTTGCAGTATTCTTTTCCCATTGGTTTTAAGGCTTCTCTGACCCACTTGACTGCTTCTTGCCATGTAACTTCTACCTTACATTCAGGTACAAGAGGGCAGAAAATATCGTACATGTCGAGCTTATCAAGTTTCAAGGCATCACAGCGCAACTGCATATATTTGTGAAGCGCGGGGAGTTTATCGTGAACTGCCTGAATCAAGTTGCGGTAAACTTCTTCGGGGATATTATCTCCAAAAAGAGCTGAGCCCAATGCAGATTTGTGGTTGCGTATTTTTGAGCCCAAAACGTGACGTTTAATGGTTCCGTCAAGAGTTGAAGAGAAGGTGTTTCTGAACTTGTTGTAAGTGTCATACATTCCTTCAAAAGCATCTTTGCGCACTTCGCGCTTGGAACACTCCAGAAATTTTATGTAGTTACCGTGAGTCATTTCCACTTTTGTGCCGGACTCATTGTTTATTTCGGGGAATCTCAAATCAGCGTTATTAAGCATGCTGAAAGTTTTTGACGGAGTGCTCATTACATCAGAAGACATTCCCAGAATGCGTTCTTCTTTCTCCGAAAGAGTGTGCGGCCTTTCTCTGAGAAGTTCTTCAAGGCTGCGTTTATAAAAAGCCAGATCTTCCGCTTGCAGGAACTGGGCCATAACTTCAGGGTGTATTTCCATTATTTCAGGATCAAACCATGCTGTTTTGCCTGAAATTTCTGCAAAAAGAGCACTTGCACGATCAACTTTTGAGCGGTTTTTTGAATCAGCGGTATCTTCATCCGATCTCAAATGGGCATATACATAAACTTTTTCAGCAAGGCGTTCCATGGCATCACTTGCTTCAATTGCATCTCTTAACATAGCCGCAGAATCTTTCAATTTTCCTTTGAAGGCCATGAACTTTTCAAGAAGTTCGGGAATTTTAGAAAAATCGTCTTCCCACTCTTTGGAGTTCTTGTACATAATTTCCAAGTTCCAAGTCATTTCTTGAGGAAGTTCATTGCGTTGCGGCAGTTTTTTATCAGTCATAAGGTATTCCTTTCAGATTTTCAACTTAGTGGGACTACATCAGATATTTTTATTTGTCCCGGGAATTCGTGTCGTAGACGATTTATATCGTCAGCATGCATGCTCCAGCCGACAGCCCCCATATTCTCTTCAATATGCTTTACTGAACGCATGGTTGACATGGTGACAACATTAGGCTGGGATATCAGCCAGTTCAGGGCAATTTGTGATCTGGTTTTGCTGTATTTTTCGCACATCTCATCAAGTAAAGGAGATTCAGCGTCAAGTATTGCTCCTTTTTGCAAAGGGCGCCATGCTTCGAGCATTATATGGTTATCCTGACAGTAAGTCAGCAACTCTGTTTCCGGCTCGCGACAGGATAGATTATAATGAGTTTGATTTAAAACAATTTTATGATTAGCACAGGCTTGAGCCTTTTTTAGCCTTGATGCTGTAAAATTGCTGACACCTATAGCTCTAATGACTTTCTCATCAGACAGTTTATCCAATGCTTTCATGGTTTCTTCAATTGGAAACTCATCATTAGGTTTGTGAATCAGGTATAAATCAAGATAATCAGTGCCTAGACGTTTTAGGCTATTCTCACAAGCCTTCAATACTCCGTCGTATGAAAGGTGAGTGGGCCAAACTTTTGAGGTTATGAATAAGCTTTCACGGTTGCGCCCTTTAGTTGCCTGACCGACTATTTTTTCGGCAAAGCCGTTCGCATACATTTCAGCGGTATCAATAAGTGTTAAACCGCGTTCCAGTCCTGCTATAAGAGAGGCTATATCATTTTGACCATCATTTTCAGGATCACGTTCGGTATCTCCACCCATTATCCACGTTCCCATTCCAAAGACGGGCATTTTAAAGCCGCACTTAAGTTTTTTTATAGGTATGCTCATGATATTTTCCTCCGGATTAGACTTTAGATAAAAAAATATAGCTTATTCACGACACGCTTCAAGCTGAGTGGGCCTTTAAACTGATAATTAGACCTGTAATTTGCATATTCAGGTTAATAAGCCATATTAATAAGGATGTTGTATAAATTAATTATAAGAAAAAGAGGCAGAAGATGAAAGCCATAAGATATATGATGTTGTTTGTTGTTGCTTTTGCGGTAACGGGAATTCTTTCCGGCTGTGTAACTCCACCGCGATTTCAAGAAAAGTATGGAAAAAGCGGCAGAAACTATACCTATCATATAGTTGACAATGCAAATGGTTTTACTGTTTTTATGAATTACAACGTACAGGAACTCAATCCTGATAATTCATGCCTTGTTGCTGAAACCGCAAGACAAAAACTTATTATGATTGCGGAAGCAGTTGCCAAGGGGCGCAAAAAGAAAATAGAGCCCATCACCCATGATATGATAACTGGCGAGATGGATCGCAATACTTTTAATCAAACAACTTACTGGCACGGTAATTTAAAAGTTAAATACGTAAAGAAGTAAGTTTATTTTAGGCCGGTTATCAGTTCTCCGCGGTAATTCACTGCTTGAATGAAACCGGCCCTTGTTTTGCCTTGAAAGCCAAAAAGGTAACGTGGGCAACTTGTATCAGGCAAGGCAATATCAGGATTAATACATTGAGGGAATCCCCTGTCCAGCAGGAAAAATGCGTCAACATTTTCAAACGGGAAACGTGGCAAATCAACGTAAGTTATTAAAATATTTACTTTGTAGCCGTCTCCCTTACTGCTTGCCACCTCCAGGCGGTCAATAACCATTATGGTTCCAGCAGGGATAGTTCCAATAGCTCTGCTGTCAAGGTATTTCTCTCCTGGATAAAATGATTTTGGGTATGGCTGACGTGGGTTGAAAAATGATATAGAGTTGGCTGCAGGAGTTGCTGGAACTATATATTTTTTCTCTTGGTCAGCTATCAGGACGCAATCTCGTGTAAGGATATAGCGTTCTTTGGGAAGGTGGTGAAATTCACGGTCACGGGTAGCTTCCCCGACGTAGTCGTAGGAACTACACCCACAAAGCGTCAGCAGTATAAATAGAAATGTTGCGGTTATAAGAGATATCATTTATTAATTTCCTCTTTGAATGCTTCAAGCGCCTCCGGAAATGGAGACAGAACTCTTTCCAGAACTCCTTGAGTATAAGATATGCACATGCCGTAATTTGTGACAGGAACTCCGGCTTGTTGCGCTTGTTGCATACGAGCCAGTGTTTCACGCCGATTAAGCATGCAGCTGCCGCAATGAATTACCAGTTTAAATTCATTGAGATTTTCAGGATAATCCCTGCCGGCATAGACTTCAATATCCAAATCATACCCCAAGTATTTCTGTAGCCATTTTGGAATTTTAATTCTCCCGATATCATCCTTAGTGGCATGGTGACTGCAGGCTTCAGCTATCAATATTTTGTCGCCTGATTTGAGTTTATCAATAGCAGCTGTACCGCGGGCAAACTGCTCCATGTCCCCCTTCAATCTTGAAAACAGAATTGAAAAGGTAGTGCAGCATACTCCATCCGGTGTTTCTTTAACCATGCGGTCAACGACTTGTGAATCACAGATTACAAGATCAGGCGGGTTCTTTAAGTTAGCCAGCATCTTCAAGTAATCAGTTTCTTTCACCACTATTGAAGCGCAGTCGCTATCAAGAGTATCCCGGATAGTATGGACCTGCGGCAGTATCAGCCGGCTTTTAGGTGCCTGTAGGTCAATTGGAACGATCAGCAGGCAAGTGTCACCGGGATTAAGTAAATCGCCAACCAAAGGAGGCGGTGTAATATAATCATCCGGGCAGTTCTCGATAAGTGCAGCCTTATATGCTCCACGAACAGATTCACGTTGTTCAGGAATGGTACATGAGCATTCAATAACCTTGCCGGATTCCTTAAGCTTTTCTATAAATTCTGGAGAAGGAGGATCTATATCTACTTTATTAACTACAATTACAGACGCAATATTGCGGCGTTTTGCTTCAGAAACAATTTTTTCTTCATCTTCGCCCCATTTGCCGGCTTCACAAATAATAGTGACAATATCAGCACGGTCAAAAGCTTTGTTTGCCTTTTTGATGCGCTCAGTACCAAGTTCTGATGTATCGTCCAGCCCTGCAGTATCAATAAAAACAACCGGGCCGATCGGCAATAGTTCCATTGGCTTTTCAACTATATCTGTAGTGGTTCCAGGGATAGGGGAGGTTATTGCTACATCCTGACCGGAGATATAATTAAGAAAGCTTGATTTTCCAACATTCATACGGCCGAAAATAGCTATTTGCAAACGCAGTGACTTAGGCGTTTTTTGCATAAATTAAGTTCCTTATACATAGAAATTGTGAAATTGGTATATTAACAATTATTCTGAATACAATACTATTCATCTTAAATTTGTAAAATTAGAGTGTTGTAAAAAATTGAAATCCGGTATATCTTAAACGTTTTGAGGGCTGTTCGCAGCGTGCTTGTATATTTCATAGAAAGGAAACCATGAAGAAGATCAGCAAACACAGTCTGGCCTACTATTACTTTAAACTAGTAAAACAAGCCGGAGACCCTGAATATATAGCCAGGGGAGTAGCTTTAGGATTCTTTGTTGGACTGTTTGTACCATTTGGAGCCCAGATAATTGTTGTGCTGCCGTTGGCTATTATTATGAAAGCTGCCAAGATACCGGCTGTCGCTTGTACTTTTATTACTAATCATGTTACCATATTTTTAATATATCCTCTTCAGTGCTGGATTGGCAGTTATGTCATTGGGCACCCGCTTACATTAAAAGCAGTGGAGCATCTTTTTAAAGAAGTGCTTGAAGAAAAGACATTCAGTTCATTGTTTGCTCTTGGAAAAGAAGTCGTTATCTCATTTTTTGCCGGCGGTTTGTTGTTTGGGTTGGTATTGGCAATCCCCGGGTACTTTATTTCACTCTCCCTGGTAAAAGCTTTCCGAAAACGCAAGGAAGAAAAGAAACGCCGCAAGTACGGAATGGCAAAAAGCAGTTAATCAGCTATTGAAAACTAGTACTTAAGTAATATATTAAGTAGCTTGATTAACAATTTGAAAGCATCCGGGTTTTTATTCGGAACGGAGCTGAATAATGATATTGACCAGGTTTGGGACAAGAGAATGGGGCGGTAGTTTAATAATCGCCTTGATCCTGACAGCAGTATTTTTAACGCTTGCAGTAAAAGTCAGTTTTCCTGTAGGTATTACTCTGTCAATTATTACTCTTGTAACATGGTTGGCAATTGCGGCTTTTTTTCGCAGCCCTAATAGAAAGCTGCCAGCAGATCCAAAAGTCATTGTGAGTCCTGCTGATGGAGTGATTAAGGGTGTTGAAGTTGTTGAGAATCATGGATTTGAACTGTTTGGGGATCGCCCTGTGGTTCGTATTGGTATTTTTTTGTCAATACTGGATGTGCACGTTAACCGTGCCCCCAGTAGGTTGACTGTAAAATATAAAGAGTATCGCGAAGGACGGTATTTGGACGCTCGTAATTCTGGCTGTGCCAAAGAGAATGAAGCCATGACTATTGGTGGAGTTGCTGATATTAAAGGGTATAAATTCCCTATGGCAATCAGACAAGTTTCAGGCGCCATTGCTCGCCGTATTATGTGCCCTGTAGATAAGGGTGATATGTTGGCGCGCGGTTCCGTTTATGGAATGATAAAATTTGGTTCAAGAACTGAGCTTTACATTCCTGCTGAAGAAAATAACTTTGAGGTACTGGTGAAAACAGGTAATAGAGTTTATGCTGGTTCTTCAGGTATGGCCAGATTAAGAAAATAACTGGAGTCAAGTTGCAGTGAAAAATAAATTTTGCATTTTGCTTGAAGAGAATCGATGGTTTAAATCGGTTCCAAATGCACTTACCTTGTGCAATTCACTTTGTGGCTTTACAGCCATGCTGCTTACACTGCAGGTATATCAGAGCCCACGCGGGGTGATGGAAGTGTTTGCTCTTTCTGCATGGGTAATCCTTTTTGCTATGATTTTTGATGCTCTTGACGGCTTTGCTGCCAGAATATTCAACGCTGCCAGCATGAAGGGGATTCAAATGGATTCTCTAGCAGATATGGTTACTTTTGGTGTTGCTCCTGCTATTATTTGTGCAATTCTTGCGCATTGTGTTAAAGCAATGAATATTTGGCAAAATATTATTACTTACGGTTTCTGTGGAGTTTATTTAGGTTGTGCAGCATTACGCTTAGCTACATACAATGTTCATGCCATGGTTGAGAAAAAAAGCAGTGACAAATTTACAGGATTGCCTTCGCCGGGCGGAGCTGCTGCAGTTTGCAGCGTTGTGATTTTCTGTAATGAGTATACTCATTTAGCGCCAATTAAATATTTGGCTTTTGGCTTACCAATTTATGCCGCGGTGCTCGGTCTCTTGATGATCAGCAACGTGCAGTACACCCACATAGGCAAATGGTTGTTTTCAATTAGACGCAATAAAAAGCGTCTTGCTATTTTTCTGGTAATTCTTTTAGCAATCGGAGCATTCAGAATTGCTGCGGTTGCTGTTTTAATAAATCTTTATATCTTTTCGGGGCCGATTATTGCCTTATTTGAAAAGATCAAATTCATTTCAAGGGGAGGCGCGCAACGCCAGAACCAAACAGCCTAGGAGGTTTGAATGCGTATCCTGGTAACCGGTGGTGCCGGATTTATCGGAGCCCATCTTACAGAGAGACTGCTGGATATCGGACATGAGGTTGTTGTAATAGATAACCTTTCAACCGGGTATTTGAAGAACCTTGCCGAAGTTCAAAATAACCCTGCCTTTGAATTTATCCAGGAAGACATAGTTACTATGGACTTCATGGGTGATATTGTTAAAGACGTTGATATGGTGTTTCATCTTGCAGCAGCAGTTGGTGTTGAACTAGTTGTCAATGACCCGGTGCGTACAATAACAACGAATGTACATGGAACAGAACAGGTGTTGAAAGCTGTTGCTGAATATGACAAACGTGTCGTTGTAGCAAGCACCAGTGAAGTTTACGGTAAGTCAACCAAGAGTACTTTCAGTGAGACAGATGACTTGTTAATTGGTTGTCCGACACATTCTCGCTGGTCATATGCATGCAGCAAATTACTGGATGAATTTTATGTAATGGCTTTTCACAGGGCTCAAAATCTCAAGGGAACTGTAGTTCGTTTTTTCAATACTGTAGGGCCAAAACAGACTGGTCAATATGGAATGGTTGTCCCGAGATTTGTTCAATGTGCGCTGAATAATGAAGATCTTCTGGTCTATGGAGACGGCACTCAATCGCGCTGTTTCTGTCATGTTTTTGATACAGTAAGAGCTCTGCTTGGTTTAATTGACTGCCCGGATTCTTATGGCAAAATTTATAATATCGGCAGTCATAATAAAATCAGCATAGAAGGTTTGGCTGAGCAAGTAATATCACAGCTGGGAAGCAGCTCAAGGGTTAAGAAAATACCTTATGACCAGGCTTACGAAGCTGGCTTTGAGGATATGCTGCATCGTGCTCCTAACACAAAAGCTGTTAATGACTTGCTTGACTGGGAAGCAGAGTTTACTCTCGAACAAATTATCAGTGATGTGGCGGTAAGCATGAAAGCTGAAAGCGCTGAATAGAAAATTATGGTGTTCTCTCGCGGTGATCTTTGAACCAAAACCATCGCGAGAAAAACTGTTTTATTATTGGAGCGCATATCAGCCCTCCGAAAGTTCCGTGTTCGACCAGCACCGCTGCCGCATAGTTTTTGCCCTTGTACTTACCAAAGCAAATGAACCAGACATTCTTATGTCGATTCTTTCCGTAGCCTACCTCTGCTGTCCCGGTTTTTCCTGAAAGCTCAATGTAGTTATTTTGAGCACGGCGCCCGCCGCCACTGTTGGTGTTAACAACCATGTGCATACCTTTTTTTACAGCCTCAAGGTCAGCTTCTGAAGTTTCTATTTCTCCTTTTACCTCTGTTTTCTGTTTGTAAAGAACTGTTCCATGACTGTCTCTGATTTCTTTGAGCAAGTGCGGTTTTAAAATTTTTCCGCCATTTGCCAGAGCGGCAGTGAAAACCGCCGCTTGCATGGGAGTTATTTCTATCATACCTTGTCCGATGGATATAAGTGCTGTGTCATGGGCTCTCCATCTGCGTTTTCGAGTTTTTTGACAGTATTCACGAGATGGCAGCAGACCTGCTTGTTCAGGAAGTTCAATACCGGTTTTCTGACCAAAACCGGATTCGGACAGGACAGTATCTATTTTTTCTAAACCAAGCTTTAACGCATGTTCAATCATATAATCATTACAGGACTTCTGCAGCGCTGTATAAAGGTCAACTTTGCCGTGTCCGCCGCGTCTCCATGAAACACATCTTATTTTTGCGTTACCGATTTTTGTGTAACCTTTGCAGATTACATAATCGTCAGGATTAACTCCGTTATTAAGGAATGACAGACAGACCAGAGGTTTTATAATTGACCCCGGCATGTATTGGCCTTGTAATGCTCTGTCAAGCAACGGAATACCAGGGTTTTTAAGCAATTTGTCATAATTTGCTTGAGATATGCGAGGAACGAATTCATTAAGATCAAAAGATGGCGATGAAACCATTGATAAAACAGCACCTGTATCAGCATTCAGCAATACAAAGGCACCACGTTTTCCTGCCATCAGTTGGGTTGCTATTTTCTGGGCTTCCCAGTCAATGGTAAGAACCACATTGTTTCCAGGTAAAGGTTTTACCTGGTCGATTAAAACCTGTCTTACAAAGCCTAGATGGTCGACCTGTACAAGGCTGAACCCGGGGGAGCCCTTCAGTCCGCGTATTTTGTGCCCTTTTGTATTAAGAGAGTCAAAAGCTTTTTCTAAGCCACGGACACCTTTAGGATCTGGAATATAATATGAGAACATATTGCGGTCATCAGCCTGCATTGGATTTTCCGGTCTGGTGTAACCTACAATGTGTGCAGCAATAGAACCGTCAGGGTATTCGCGGTTGCTTCCGGTTATAACACTCAGTCCTTTGATTGAGTTAGTCAATTCCAGTATTTTCGCTACTTCCTGTGGATTCATATCTGTAACTACTTTAAAGGGAGTGCCCGGTCGCCGCATATGAATGTATACTTCTTTTTGAGTAACTTCCGGCTTGCGGCCGATAGTCTCATAAATGTTTTTCAGAGAATCTTCTATATACTTAGCAGTTTTTTTGCGACTGGTCTGTCTCATTTCTTCAAAATAAAGGTAGGCGTCAAAAGAAGGTGTATTTTCTGCTAAAATGTGATGGTCTGATGTTAAAATTTTTCCGCGTGGAGCGGGTATTCTAATACGACGAACCGATTGTCGTGAAATCTTATTTCGATGCATACTGCCTTCCTGAATCTGTTCCATCCATAGTTTGGAAATAAGAATGGAAAAGCCGGCAAACAGAATCAAACCAAGAAAAATTACTCTATTTCGGTTTTTGAGCCATATATTGCGCATTGATTTATCTCCGGCTTTCAAGCAGTTGCTTTTTAGCGTCGCTGTACTTAGACATTCTAAGCAAATCTGCAATACTATCCAGGGTCACAATCAGCAATGGCAGAAATGCAGCTCCAAAAGCACAGGTAAAAATGAACATTGACAATGCGCTTTTTATCTGATAGAGGCTGAATCCAGTACTGTAAAAGCGGTGCAGCCATAAAGGAATAAGCAATGCGTTGGGGATTAATATTCCTGGAATTATACTTTCAACCAGGTGTTTGCTGTTATAGTGTCTTATCCAGAACTGTCCATATAAAGCAATAGCACAAAGAGCGAATGGGGTAATAATTACATTACGGCTGTATAATGAGTCAATAGCAGTTCCTGCTACTAATGCTACAAATATGGCTTTGCGCCAGCTGTCAGCCACGCTCAGGTAGAATATTCCAAAGGCGCAAAACGGCAGGTACAGGCCTGCGTTTCCTACAAGCAACTGCATAAAAAAAAGTATTCCTATATATCCAGCACAGAACAGTAAGTACATTATTACCGCTCCTTATTTTCAGTCTTGTCTGTAAACACCGGAAGCAGAACAAAGTGTATGTTTTCAAGGTTAACCATAGGGTCAACTATTCCGGATTCATATAAATTATTATCAAAAGCTGAGTTAGATGTCAGCATTTCAGATAGTCTGCCGATATCAATTCCTGCTGGGACTTTACGTTCAAATCCCGTTGTAACGCACCGTTGTCCTAATTTATACTCATGTCCGGTAGGTAGATAGCTGATGTTAACCTTGCCCGGGTCCCTGCGTTGTTGGTCATCAACATTTAGAAAGCCATATGATTTACTTTCGGTAAGATATGCGGAAATTCTAAAATGTGGGCTAATAACCGAGGTTACCTGAGCAGAATGTTTTGATGTATTTTTGACAATCCCTGTAAGTATAGGTTCTTTGCTGTCTCCATTTGTAAAGCATAAAACTGGAGTGCCTTCCTTGATGCCATCAGCTCTGCCTTTGCTGATAACGAATCCTTCCTGCCAGTTAACTGGGTCACGAAGTATAATTTCAGCAGCAATATAATTGTAATCCGGACGTGGTTTTAATTTTAACAGACGCCGTAACTCTTCATTTTCCACCGCAAGCTCTGCAACTACAGCAGCTTTCGCGGCCAGTGAACGGTTAGTTTTCTGTTGTTTTTCAAGAGCAGCGGCAAGTTCGCTTCTACTGTGCAGTAAAAGGCTGCGATCAGCTATAATGTACTTGCCGGATGCGGGAAGCGACAGATAGGGGTAGAAGAAGCCGCTGGAGATGCGAAAAGCAACAGTTCTGAGAGTGTCAAAACCCGCTGCAGCGACAACAATGACCAGCGCTGCTAAAATCAGCAGATAACTAACTTTTATAAAGCTTTTACCCTTAATCCATGGCATTGGCAGTTATTAGTCTAATGAATTTAGTTTAACCTTTAGTTGACCGACAGCCTCAGATGCATCTGTAATGAGTTCATCTACGAGTTCACGAACTGGTACAATTTTATTAACAAGTCCTACCGACTGTCCAGCCATAAGTGATCCACCTTCAACATCACCGTCTACAACGGCTTTGCGAAGTGCGCCCATCCAGAATTTTTCAACTTCTTCCTGTGCAACTTCACGCTTGATAGACCCACTTTCCAGCTCTTTCAGTAACTTTAACTGGAGGTGACCAAACTCTTGAACACCTTTGTTGCGCAGTGAGCGAACCGCCACAACAGGGAGTTTAGAGTCATACTGAGGAGTAGATATGGCATCACGAGCGTTTGCGCGAATAAATGACAGTTTAAATTTATCGTGAGCCAGGCATTCATCAGTCATAACAAAACGAGTACCAAGCTGAACGCCGGCTGCTCCCATGAGAAGCGTATGGGCCATCATTTTGCCTGTGGCTATTCCACCAGCCATAAATACAGGAGTACTGTCAGCAACTTCGAACAGAACCTGCTGCATAAGGACTGTAGCTGATACATGACCAATATGGCCACCGGCTTCGTTGCCTTCAAGGATGATAGCGTCGGCACCAAATCTAATCATGCGTTTTGCAATTGAAACAGTTGAAGCAAAACACATTACCTTAGCTCCGGTTGCTTTGGCAATTTCAATCTCTTCGCGGCGTGGGAAACTGCCCGCAAAAACGACAAATGGCAATTTCATATCTTTAATTGCTTCAAGGTGTTCCTTGTAAGACGGGGCGATAGTAATAAGATTTACACCAAATGGTTTATCAGTTAATTCTCTGACTTGAGCAACTTGTTGACGCAGTATGTCAGTTGGTGCATTTCCTCCTGCCAGGCAGCCAAAACAGCCGCTGTTGCATACTGCAGCTACGAGGTTTGGTTCGGAAACCCAAGTCATTGCACCACAGATTATCGGATATTCACAGCCTAGGAAATCGCTTCCACGCTGCATTAATGAAGTTAGCATTTTGCTTGCTTTCATGATCTCTCCTTTATAACACAGAAGTATATTTATTTTTCAATTAATTAGTCAAGTTAATTCAAAACCTGCTTTTGAGGTTTTGATCCAAATCCAAGGGGCATAAGATATTCACTTATCAAAGTAATGCAATCCCTGCTGTAAAAATAGTCCTTATTTAGCTGATTGGCAAGTGACGCAACAGGAAAGAATCAATCCTCAAGGTATTCAGCCTCGATTTTGTCCAAATATCGGTCGAGTGCAGGCCAGCTGCTTTTGTGTAATCTTTTTGTCTCAAGAAGCTCTTTTCGGAATAATCTGCCGGGAGGTATTTTGCTGTATTCAATTTTTTGCAGGTATTTTTCAATTTCAGATTGTCTATTGATTGCTTTAATAACCTGCAGCATTGCACGCTGCATGCGGCTTAAAGCGATAGGAGTGTCGATTGAACTGATTTGTTTTATAGTAGAGCTTTCTGAGCGGTTCTTGAGTAAGGGCAGGGGCAATATTGATCAGGGCGTTTAGCTGGATAAGTTTTTCTGCCAGTAAGCCTTTTCCATAGTTGTCTTTCTGAAGGTCTTTGTAGACTCTGGGGAAGTCAACAATGTCAACCTTGTTTACTATTACGTTCTTGTCTTTTTGTATCTTATATTTGACCAACCTGAATTTTTTGAATAACGGCTTGAATTCGGTTGTCGTTAGTGGGGACATTCGGTTTAAAAGTCGTTCTTTTAAGATGTAATTAAACAATTCGTCAAGTTTGTCGTAATCAGATGACGCTGCAATACTGCTGGCAAACTTCTTATCATAATATTTAACAATTAACCTTAAGACTGTAGAATCAAATATTTCATCCGGCTTGTATCTTTGATTGGCGGAGAGGGCAACCAAGTCAGAAATTGGGTTATCTATACTGCTGCTTAATCTGCGAAGCTCCCTTATGAAAAACTGGCACAATTCCATATAGAGGTCAAAAGCAATACCATCCCGGCTGGGGGAAAGGGCTGTATTAAGTGATTGCCTCAAAGGTGGTACCTTGTTGGCTAAAAGAAGAGCTTTGAGACCAGGGTAGTAAGAGACCGGGAGAAGGCTTTCTTCAAGAAAATGTGATTGTATTTTTGCGTAAATCCCTGTGATGAGCCAGGCTGGCAGGGGATGTGCTGCCTTGTTCGGGAAAATTCCGCTTTTGGCGTAAAGCAAAGCATTTATCAGTTCAGACATTACATAAAAATCTTTGCCACGAGCTATAATATCGTTATCAACCTTATTATTCATAACAAATATTTTGCAGTTGATTTTATGGTTTTTTGCAGAAAGTCTGAGGTAATGGCAAACGGTTCTGTCAGTATATTTCAGGTACTGTAGAAGTGCGTAAAATGACCTGTCAAACCTTTGAAAAGATATTAGAGTTCCTGAGCCTGTCCTGAACTTGTCACTTGACGCTCCACAACAATTTATCGCTGATATAAAAGCGATAAAGGCTATCAGGCTGATTGACCATATCAATGACTTATTGCATGAACTTTTGAAAATCATATTTATGTTATTTGTTTTTGGCTGTACTGCATGTAATTTAGGGACTTTATGCTTAATGACATATTGATAGTTTTGAATATAAATTGGATATACCATCAAGACAAGGCAGGAGTTTATGAAAAACACTGAAAAAGATTTTTACCCGGTAGCGATGACTATAGCCGGCAGTGATAGCGGCGGCGGAGCTGGTGTACAGGCTGACCTGAGGACATTTTCTGCGTATGGCGTGTATGGATGTTCAGCAATAACTGCAATAACTGCCCAAAATCCACATGCTGTCGATAGAATTGATGAAATCCCTCCTGAAGGTGTGGCTCAGCAAGTCAGGACGGTAATGAGTAAAATCGACATCAGCTGCATTAAAACCGGTATGATGTTGAATGAAGGTATTATAAATGCAGTATCTGCCGAGCTGTCCGATAAAAAACTGTTACTTATTGTTGATCCGGTAATGGTTTCTACAAGCGGCAGTCGATTACTTGAGGAAGATGCTGTTGAAGCGATGAAAGCAAAACTTTTGCCGTTGGCAACCTGGATTACTCCCAATATACCTGAGGCCGAAATCCTTGCCAAAATGTCAATCAAAAATCGTGAAGATGCTATAAAGGCAGTTACTGTAATCAGTGAAAAATGGCAGTGCAGTACAATAATTAAGGGAGGTCACTTTGACCTTCAAGGCGATGTCGCTGCAGATATTGTCCGCCATAACAATAATAACTATGAACTTAGCTCTCCAAGAATGACCGAAACAAAAGCGGCTCATGGCACTGGGTGTACTCTATCCGCGGCTTTGGCTGCTGGGTTTGCACTTGGTGTTCAATGGAAAAAAGTGTTGCGTATGGCAAAAGGCTTTGTTTACGGTTCTTTAAATGAGTCTGTCGAAATAGGTGCTGACGTTGAAGCGATGTATCCCCCACAGGAATCTTATCAGGGGAAAACTTTGCTTTCCCGTATTGACTGATTAGTATTCATGATATATCTTGTGCTGGTTGAGGTAAATTATTTTTTGAGACGTTTATAGAAACTATGGACAGTTATTATGCTCCTTTCATGCGGAAAAAAAGTGTTGCTATTAGCTTTCTGCCTTTCAATAGCATTGTTATCTCCAAGCCTGCACGCTTCCAATAAGATCCGTTTCATAAGGGCATATAATAATAAGTATGTCTACTTGCGTGATGTTGCTAGATATTATGGTATGAAATGCTATGTCTGGAAAGGCATGGTTACGCTTTCCAGTAAATACACTAAAGTGTTGTTCTACCCTCAAAAAAAGGCTGCTGCTGTAAACGGCACTAAAATTATATTGTCTTTTGCTCCATTTGTGCGCGGGAATGACTGTTTTATCAGCAGTAAAGATTTTCTGAGCACCATAGATCCAATTTTACGCCGTGGTGCTCTTACTAAACATACACTCAGAACCATTATGATAGACCCCGGACACGGCGGTAAAGACAATGGAGGCAAAGGTGTTTATGCTAAAGAGAAAAGCCTTGCTTTGCAGATAGGTAGACGAGTTGGACAAATGCTGCAACGTAAGGGGTACCGGGTTGTGATTACCAGAAACAGCGATCGCTACCTGACTTTGGGCCAGAGAACTGATTTGGCCAGAAAATACAGCGCTGACCTTTTTGTTTCAATTCATACAAATATTGCTGCCAATAAAGCAGTAGATGGGATTGAGACTTTTTGCCTGGCGCCTGCTGGTACAGCTTCAACTCACTCAAAGAAAACCGTATGGAAAACTTCCAGCGGTAATAGCTTTGACAAGAATAACATGAATATTGCTTTTCAGGTGCAGCAATCCTTAATAAACCGCACCAAAGCTGATGATCGCGGAGTAAAACGTGCCAGATTCTTCGTGCTCAGAAATGCTTCTTGCCCTGCGATTTTGATTGAATGCGGTTTCTTGTCAAATAAGTCCGAGGAAAACAAGCTGAGAAGCACTTGGTATCAGAATTTGATTGCCAAAAGTATTGTCGAAGGCATTCTGCGCTATCATAGTCGAATCGTCAGTTCAAAATAATCTTGCTTACCGTTTTTTATCAGTTTTTATCAAAAAATGATCGTTTCTTTTTGCTTTTTATTAATAGGGCATTAAATTATTTTTTTCGTTTCATGTATTTAAAATCAGGAGTTCGTCCAATGAGTGACGCAAAATACCAAACAATTGTAGAAAAATATAAGAAGTTCGTAATGCCGACCTATGCGCCTGAATTGCTTCTCGAGCGAGGAGAAGGATCTTGGGTATGGGATTCAACGGGTAACCAATATCTTGATTTTGCAACTGGTATCAGCGTGTGTAATCTCGGACACTGTCATCCTGCTGTAACGAAAGCTACTCAGGAACAGGCTCAGACTTTAGTCCACGTTTCAAATTTGTATATGAATGAAAACCAAGCTGTTCTTGCTGAAAAGCTTGTCAGGCACTGTTTTGATGGTGTTGCTTTCTTTGCAAACAGCGGTGCTGAAGCGAATGAGGGACTGATTAAATTTGCTCGAAAATGGGGTTCTGATAAAGGCAAGAGTCAGATTATCACTATGAAAGATTCTTTTCATGGCAGAACTCTGGCAACTCTAGCAGCTACTGGAAGAAGCAAGTACAGAGAAGGTTTTGCTCCGGATATGCCAGGTTTTTCTCAGGTTCCTTTTAATGATTATGAAGCGCTTACTGCTGCTGTTAATGATCAGACCGCTGCTGTTATGATCGAGCCAGTGCAAGGCGAGGGTGGGATTCTTCCTGCTGATACAGAATACTTGAAAAAAGTCCGCGCTTTGTGTGATGAAAAAAATATACTTTTACTGTTTGATGAAGTTCAATGCGGTATGGGACGTACCGGTTACTTTTTTGCTTTTAAAGGCTTTGGCGTAGAGCCCGATGCGGTGTCTCTGGCTAAGGCGTTGGGTAATGGTTTTCCGATAGGTGCTTTTATTGTCCGACGCAAATATGCGGATACTTTATCCGTTGGAACTCATGCCAGCACATTTGGTGGAACTCCTCTTGCCTGTGCTACGGCTTGTGCAGTTATTGATACAATTCATAATGAAAACATTTTGGCAAACTGTGTTAGAATGGGTCATTTCTTCAAGGTTGAACTGGAAAAAATGGCTGAGAAATATGATTTTATAAAATCAGTACGTTGCCGCGGACTGATGATAGGGGTACAGCTGGATCGTAACGGGGCTGAACTGTTGCCATCACTGCTAAAACATGGTATGATTGCCCTTTCCGCAGGCGAAGATGTGCTTAGGCTTATGCCCGCACTCAATCTTTCTGAAGAAGAAGCTGAAACCGGTTTGAAGATTTTGGAAAAAGTTTTTTCTGAAATCGCGGCCCAATGACCTATAAGGAGTTTTTCATGCAAAGAAACTTGCTTACAGTAGATGATTTATCTCGTGATGAACTTTACCAGATGTTTGAATTGGCGGCAAAGCTCAAACGTGAACGTGGTAATGATAATTTTAAACCGCTGGCAGGAAAAACAATTGGTATGATTTTTGCCAAAAGCTCTACTCGTACTCGTGTTTCATTTGAGGTGGGGATTCATGAGCTTGGCGGCTATCCAATGTACCTGGAACAGAATAAAATGCAGGTTGGGCGCGGCGAGACTGTGGCTGATACTGCTCGTGTTTTAGGACGTTATTTACATGGTATAGTTATTCGTACCTATGAACATTCAGATGTTGAAGAACTGGCCAGTGAATCTGGAATTCCGGTTATAAATGCGTTGACTAATGATTATCATCCCTGTCAGATTCTGACGGATCTGTTTACGATTTACGAATTCAGTGGCAAAATTGAAGGAGTAAAACTCGTATATTGTGGCGATGGTGACAACAATATGGCAAATTCGTTCATTCTTGGAGCAGGGCTTTCAGGGGTTGAACTGGTGATAGCTGCTCCTGAGGCATATAAGCCAAATCAGGAATTAATGGATAAGTTTCCTAATGTTACTTGGGAAAAAGATCCGATAAAAGCTGTTACTGATGCTGATTATATTTATACTGATGTTTGGGTCAGTATGGGATTCGAAGAAGAAAAGGTAGAGCGTTTTCGTGAGCTTCAGCCTTATCAGGTGAACTCCGAACTGATAAAACACGCTAAACCAGAAGTGAAAGTACTGCATTGTCTGCCTGCTCATCGGGGTGAGGAAATTACTGACGATGTAATGGATTCAGACAAGTCTATTGTGTTTGATCAAGCGGAAAATCGCTTGCATACTCAAAAAGCTATTCTAACAATGTTGTTCAACTCATAAATATTTATAGAAATTTTTTATGTTAAGTTATTTTGACTTGACCGTGATTGCAGTTGGTGTTTCGCTTGATGCATTCGCGGTCGCTGCTTGCTGGGGCGCATCGTGTCGCAGGAAAGTAACATTATCAGCCTTGAAAACCGCTTTTTCATTCGGTTTTTTTCAGGCTCTGATGCCTGTATTGGGGTGGTTTGCGCTGTTTCGTGCAGCTAATGTTATTTCAATGTGGGTGCCTTGGATTGTGTTGATTCTGCTTGGCGGTATCGGCGGAAAAATGATTTATGAAGCTGTTGCCGCAAAAAAAGAAGGAGTTACACCGGTACCTGAGATTGGCATTAAGATGCTGATTGTTGCAGGTTTGGCGGTTAGCCTTGATGCATTAGGAGTGGGGGTCTCATTGGCGTTGACTAAAGGGCCTTTGCTTTTAGCTATTGCCATGATGGGAGGATTTACATTCGTTATTTCATTTGCCGGATACTTTCTGGGTAGATTTTTCGGACACTTGTTCGAGAGAAATATTGAAATTATTGGTGGTATAGCCATTATTCTAATTGGCTGTAAAATTTTTATTGAGCAAATGTTTTTTTGATATAACTCGGAAAAGACATGAAAAAATATATTGATACATCTTTCTTTGATTTATTCAAAGTAGGTCCGGGGCCATCAAGCTCCCATACTATCGGTCCGATTAAAGCTGCAAATGATTTTATTGCAAAAGCTTCCATGTTAAGCAGTGAAGTTTTAAGTAAAGCTGTTAAGCTTGAAGCATGGTTGTACGGCTCTTTTGCTTCTACAGGAAAAGGACACGGTACTGACCGTGCGGTTGCTGTAGGGCTTTTAGGCGAGAAGCCTGAAACCTGTAATGTGGAACTGCTTGAAAAACTTCTTCAAGATGAAGCAGATATCTACAAGCCTGCAATATCTGGAGCTACAAAACTTTCTTTTAAAAAAGAAGATATACACTTTGTTGCTGATATGCACGAGTTCCCCTATCAGAATACTTTGATTATAAAGCTTTTGAGTAATTCTGGAATTTTATTCGAGAAAACTTATTATTCAATTGGCGGCGGTTTTATTGTTTGCGAAGGCGAAAAACGTGAAGAGCGCGAAATGCCTCCTTATCGCTATAAGAACATGGAGTCGCTGCGCAGGATTGTTGAAAAATACGAAGTTCATCTTAAAGATGTCTTAATGGACAATGAAAAGAGTATTTCAGATATTAGTGAGGAAGAAGTTTATTCAAAACTTGATTTCATTTTAAAAAATATGGAAAGCGCGGTAGAGCGCGGAATCGCAACTGAAGGTGTATTGCCAGGCCCTATCGGCCTTCAGCGAAAAGCTAAAGAATTTTATGAACGTTCAAGTAATCTTGAAAATATTCCTGACAGATTTCTCGGTCTTTTGGATTCTTTTACCATGGCAGCTTCAGAAGAAAATGCTGCTGGCCATATGGTTGTTACAGCGCCTACTTCCGGGTCTGCCGGAGTTCTTCCTGGAATTATCTATTTCCTGAAAAATTACCAAAAGGTATCTGTAGATAAAATACGGGCAGGCCTTATGGTTGCTGCGGCAGTTGGTTTTATTGTCAGGCACAATGCAAGTATATCCGGTGCTGAAGTGGGCTGCCAAGGGGAAATAGGTGTTGCTTCCGCAATGGCTGCCGCTATGTTGGCTTACGTTAATGATTGCAACTTTGACCGCATTGAATGTGCTGCTGAAATAGCATTGGAACACCATCTTGGAATGACCTGTGATCCAGTAGGCGGCTATGTACAGATTCCATGTATTGAACGTAATGCTTTTGGATCAATAACAGCTTATAACGCTTATCTTGTAGCATCTGTTGGTGACCCGAAAATGCAGAAGGTGAGCTTTGATGAAGTGGTTGAAGCAATGCTGGAAACAGGACGTCAGATGCCTTGTGCTTTCAAGGAAACTGCAAAGGGTGGTTTAGCTGTTTGTTCTATATGCGGTTAGTCCGCTTTTTTTGAATAAAGGTTTACTTTCGTAGGTTTTTGTGATATTCTATAATAGCACAAAATAATCCAATCAGGAGTAGCGAATTGAGTTCTAAGATTAAAGATCTGTTATATACTGCTTTTGCCCCTGCAGAAAGGGCAAGTGCTGCAAAACTTGATGAGCAGGTTAAATTATTTTCCGGCGACAAAAAGGTAAAACAGATATTTGATTTTTTCCCTGACTTTGCCGTTATTTTGAACGGCCAGCGACAGATAGTCCACGCTAATTCGCCTCTCCTTGAATATTTAAACCTACCTTCAATTGACAGTGTCAAGGGATTAAGACCCGGAGAACTGTTGAATTGCATGCATTCTACTAAGAATCCTGGAGGCTGCGGTACTACTGAATTTTGCCGTATTTGCGGTGCTGCAAATGCTATTATTGACAGCATGAAAAATAAAAGCAAAGAAGTTCAGGAATGTGAAATCACCACTATCGACGGGACTGCTGCAAATTTCCGGGTATGGACTTCTCCCATAAAACAAGACGGCTATGATTTTACTGTTTTTGTGCTGCGTGATATTGCTGATGAGAAATATCGTGGTGCGTTGGAAAGAATCTTTCTGCATGATCTAATGAATACAACTTCAGGTCTTTATGGCGTTCATTTAATGCTTAAAACTAATCATTCCCTGTTTCCGGAATACGCTGATTCTCTGGCTGGATTGTCCTTGCAGTTATTGGAGGAAATTCAGAACCAGCGGGACTTGATCAGTGCTGAGAATAATAGCTTGCATATAAAGAATGAGAAAATATCTTCACTAGGCTTATTGAAAGACGTGTTTGAGCTATACCATTACCATGATTTGAGCGAAGACCGTTTTATTGAAATTTGTCCGGAGGCTGAAAAGGTCAAGTTTACTTCTGACCAGACTCTGGTTTTCAGGGTAGTTAGCAATATGGTAAAGAATGCACTTGAAGCTTGCAAGACAGGCGAAAAGGTTACTTTAGACTGCCGTGAAGACTGCGAAAAAGTTATTTTCACTGTTCACAATCCAGGGACAATTCCGCCTGATGCAAAATTACGGATTTTTAATAGAGGTTTTTCGACAAAAGGCAAAGGACGCGGCTGGGGAACTTACAGTATAAAATTATTGACTGAAAAATACTTACATGGAAAATGCTGGTTTACCTCTGACCATGAGAATGGTACAGTTTTCTACGTTGAATATCCACTGGAAGACAGCTAGATAGGTGCAGGCATTTCTTAGAGGGGAATTTTAAGTAAAAAAGTTGCTTGTTGCGCTTTATAAGTGTGACTTGAAGTGATAGGTTATGAAGAATATATAGTATCAATCAGGAGACGCTAAATGCTCAGTTTTGCCGAAGAAATATACCTTTTAGCTTTGGATGATATAACTGGTAAAATTATTATCAGTTCGAAGGATGTTGTGTTTGATGCAGTTATGGTTGGAGCGATACTTTCTGAACTTTCCTTTAATAATCGCATCGATACAGATCAGGAAGAACTCTATATCCTCAATACCGAATATACTGGCTACCCGGTTCTTGACAGTGTTATTAATCTCTTTCGTGAAACCGATAAGAAAGAAACAAGGATCAAACATTGTCTTCAAGTTTTAATGCCGCACGCAAGAGAGCTTGAAAAAATGACTCTTGAGCAGCTTGTTAAAAAAGGTATTCTTAAAAAAGTTGAAGAGAAAGTATTGTGGTTCTTTCCAAGTCGCCGTTACCCGATTATCAATGACACTGAAATAGTTGATGTGGAAACAAGATTGAGAGCGTTGGTGATGTCCAGCGAGATTCCTGCTCCACGTGACGCTGTATTGGTAAGTTTGGTAGATGCGTCAGGGTTATTCCATGAAATATTATCCCCGCGTGAATATCGTAGATGTAAAGAACGTATTGAACAACTGGCTAAGCTTGATAATGTAGGGCGAAAAGTCCATGAAATGATCAAGCAGATTAGAGACTATGCTAATATGCCGCCATATGTATAAAATTTATTTTATTAATTATCTATATTTAATATAATTTCAGCAAAGGATTGAATCTTTTCAAAAATGAACTATAGAATCGAAATTACCCCGTTGCGTAAGTGGCGTGATTCCAGAGGGGAAAGCGTCAAAAAACAAATTACTGATTTTCTGAACATAAACGTTGATCAAGTTTGGACTCGTGATGTTTATACTGTCAGCGCCGATATTAATGATGAGCAAGCTGCTGCTGTTGCTAGAGATTTAGCAAACCCGGTTTTGCAAAGCGGCACTGTAGGCGAAAGCCTGCCTGAGCAAAATGCTGACTGGCTTGTGTCCGTTGGATTTAAGCCCGGTGTTACAGACAATGTTGGTCGTTCTGCTAAAGAAGCTGTTGGCGATATAATCGGGCGAAAACTTCGCGATGATGAAAAAGTTTTCAGTTCTGTAGAGTATATGCTCTACGGAGATAATCTTGCTAAAGGTAACGTTGAGCATATTGCTCGTGACTTGCTGGCTAATGAGCTTATTGAGTCGGTAAGTGTTTTTACTGGCGAAGATGCTGCCAAAGGTATTCCTTTGAACATACCGCGTGTAACCTCTACAGGTAGTGGCAGTGTTAACGAATACAACCTTGAAGTCAGTGATAACGAACTGCTTGAAATCAGCCGTAAAGGAATTTTGGCGCTTTCTCTCGAAGAAATGAAAGCTATTCAGAATTATTTCCGTGGTTGTAAAGATCGTGAAAAATACGGTCTTAACGCTAATCCTACAGATGTTGAACTGGAAGCTCTGGCTCAGACTTGGTCCGAACATTGCAAACATAAAATTTTTGCTGCTGAAATTGACTACAAAGACAGTGAGACAGGAAAAGCTGAAAAAATAGTTTCCTGCTATAAATCTTTTATAATGAAAAGCACTCATGAGATTGCTGAAGAAGTTGACTGGCTGGTTTCAGTTTTCCATGACAATGCTGGTGTTATTGCTTTTAATGATAAGGTTGACCTTGTTTGCAAGGTTGAAACACACAATAGCCCATCAGCGCTTGATCCATACGGCGGTGCCATGACTGGTATTGTCGGAGTAAATCGTGATCCTATGGGAACCGGGCAGGGCGCTAACCTGTTAATCAATGTATGGGGATACTGTCTTGGGTCACCTTTTACGGAAGATAAAGATGTTCCTGAAGGCTTGCTGCACCCCAGACGCCTGCGTGATGGTGTCCACAAAGGAGTGATTGACGGTGGTAATCAGAGTGGTATTCCCTACGGTCTTGGATGGGAATACTTTGAAGATCGCTATTTGGGCAAACCTCTGGTTTATTGTGGAACAGTTGGTACTCTGCCTAGAGAAATCAATGGTATCAGAGGCTTTGAAAAAGAAATTAAGCCAGGTGATCTGATTGTAATGGCTGGCGGCAGAATCGGTAAAGATGGTATCCATGGTGCCACTTTCTCTTCAGAAGAACTGCATCAGGACAGTCCGACTCAGGCTGTTCAGATTGGCGACCCGATTACTCAGAAAAAAATGAGCGATTTTATTTATGAAGCTCGTTCTCTGAGCCTTTATCGTTTTGTAACTGATAATGGTGCTGGTGGACTGTCTTCAAGTATTGGTGAGATGGCTGAGCTGTGTGGCGGATGCTGCATGGACTTGAAGAAAGCTCCGCTCAAATATGCGGGACTGGATCCATGGGAAATACTGGTTTCTGAAGCTCAGGAACGCATGAGTTTTGCTGTCCCTCCAGAGAACGTTGAAGAGTTTAAACAGCTTGCGGTTGACCGTGATGTTGAAATAACTGTACTTGGTGAATTTACTGATTCCGGTAAATTCCATATGATATATGGTGATAAGACTGTCGCGCTGCTTGACATAGAATTTATGCATGACGGCCTTCCGAGAATGCAGCTTAAAGCCGAATGGAAACGTCCGGTTTTCACAGAGCCTGATGTTCAAGACAGAGACTGTGGAAAAGATATTGCAGAGCTTGCTTCAAGGCTGAATATTTGTTCTGATGAGTACAAAGCACGTCAGTATGACCATGAAGTTAAAGGTCTTAGTGTTATCAAGCCTTTTGTTGGTAAAGAGCGTGATGTGGTTAGTGATGCTACTGTCACAATGATTGAACAGCTCAGTAGTGAAGGTGTTGTTCTTTCTGAAGGTATCTTGCCGCGCTACAGTGATATTGATACTTATCACATGATGGCATCAATTATTGACTTGGCTATTCGCCGCATAATTGCGGTTGGCGGCAAACTTGGTCATATTGCTGGACTTGACAACTTCTGTTGGCCGGATCCGGTTCAGAGTGAAAAAACTCCTGATGGCGAATACAAGCTTGCTCAATTGGTACGTGCTAATCAAGCCTTATACGACTATACAAAAGCCTTTAAAGTGCCTTGTATTTCCGGTAAGGACAGCATGAAAAATGACAGTACTCGCGGAGGGCGCAAGATTTCTATACCTCCAACTGTATTGTTCAGTGCCATTTCAAAAATGGATAATATTCGCAAAGCTGTAACACTTGATGCTAAGTTTGCTGATGACCTCGTTTATGTTATTGGCGATACTGCAAATGAACTTGGTGGCAGTGAATATTACTTCATGCTCAATGAAACAGGCAATAATGTACCGCAGGTTGATTCAGCAAAGGCCATCAGTATCTATGGTGCAGTTGCTAAAGTGACTGAAGCCGAACTGGCTAACTCTCTGCATACTCCTGCTCTCGGAGGTCTCGGTGTCGCATTTGCCAAAGTTGCAATGGGCGGCAGATTTGGAATGGATATTGATGCGGATAAAATTCCGACTAATGACGAATTAACTTTGCAGCAAAAACTATTTTCAGAGTCAAACAGTCGTTTTGTTATGACAGTATCACCTGATAATGCAGGAAAAGTTGAAGCTCTGCTTGCTGGAGTGCCTTTCGCGCAAGTTGGTAAGGTAGTTAATACAAAGTCGCTTGAATTTAGATCAAAAGGCGCTAAAGTAACTAATATTAGTTTGGATGCTATCCTTAATGGATACAAAAATACTTTGGACCAAATATAAATCTAGAACTCATAAAAGCTGATGCAGGTATGGTTAAAGAACTGAAAAAGCAAAGCAAGTCAAAGGGTTCAAAGCGAATCAATGATAATCCGATGACAACCTCACAGGTTTACATGCGAAACATCATTGATTTCTCTTTGTTATCAAGAGAAGAAGAGGTAAAATTAGCCGAAGCGATTCATTCAGGAGATCCAATTCTGCATGATGAGGCTAAAAGCAAATTGGTGAAAGCTAATTTGCGCCTGGTAGTAAAACTTGCAAATGAGTTCCTTAACAGAGGGCTGTCAAAGCACGACCTTATCTCTGAAGGTAATATCGGCTTAATGACAGCCGCTGAAAAATTTGACCCGAATAAAGGGGCAAAATTCAGTACTTACAGTACCTGGTGGATTAAACAGGCAATGCGTAGAGCTATTGCCGAACAAAGTCGCACCATAAGAATACCAGTTCAGTCTGTAGAAAAAATCAATAAAATCAGACGAGCACAACGTGAAATGGCTCGCGAGCTAGGGCGAGCTCCTTCTGTACAGGAGCTTGCTGAACACCTTGAACTTAGCCCCAGAACCATTTCGGAGTTGCGTCATGCCTCCCTCAATACTTCATCATTGAATGAACCGATCATTGCTGGTGAAGATGGTGAGATTCAGGATTTTATTGAAGATAAACCAGAGCGCTCACCTGACAAGGTGCTTGGTGATGTAGAGTCAATGCATCATCTTTATGCTCTTGTTAAGCGTCTTTCGGAACGTGAGCAGCAGGTTTTGCGCATGCGTTTCGGGCTGGATGGAAATCCTGTGATGACTCTTGAAGAAGTTGGAGTTGCGGTCGGCTGCACTAGAGAACGTGTGCGGCAGATACAAAATAAAGCTATAAAGAAACTGCAGTCAATGCACGGTGAGGTGAAATTACCACCTCGCAGCGAAGAATCATAATATTTGGATGAAATTGCGTATATATCCTGAGAACAGTATTATACTGGCACCGCTTTCTGGCTATACAGATCTTCCTTACCGTCGCTCTGCAAGAAGATTCGGTTGTAAGTATTGTTTCACTGAAATGATTGATGCCGGCTCGCTTGCTTATGGTAACGACAAAACATTGCGCTATATGCAGCGTGGTGCTGAGGAAGAATGGCTAGGTGTGCAGTTGGTTGGAAGTAACCCCGATTTTATTGAACGAGCTATAGCTGTTCTTAATCAGCGGGAGTTTAATGTACTAGACTTCAACCTAGGTTGCCCTGTGCCGAAAGTTGCCAAAAAAGAAGCTGGCGCTCAGCTTGGTAAGAACATAAAACGAGCTGTTGAAGTTTTTTCTCTTATAGCAGAGAAATCCAAATTTCCTGTTACCGCCAAAATCCGTATCTTAAGCGAAACCGATCCTGAACCGACATGGGAACTGGCATCTGGATTAGCTGCCGCTGGAGCTCAAGCTGTTACTATTCATGGGCGTGTAATGAAGGCTCTTTATTCAGGACCTGTTTATACAGATATCATCAGAGAAGTCAGTGAAAGATTGCCAGTTCAGGTTATTGCTAACGGAGGAATAACTAACTGGAAAAATTGTAAAGAGCTAAAAGAAAAGTGCGACTGTGATTGTGTAATGCTTGCTCGTGGTGCTATGGGTAACCCATGGATATTCAAAGAGCTGTCTGAATGTGAAAATTATCAGCCTCCAACGCCTGAAGAACTGTCTGATGAACTTGAAAAACATATGAATGAGTTGATCGAATACCTTGGTGCAGAACTAGCCATGAAAGCAGGTCGAAAAATAATTCTTGATTACTTGAAAAGCCGAGGTTTTACAGGTAGTGTTAAAACCGAGGTATCCTCATTGAAAACAGCAGCGGATTTTGAAGATTTTATGAAAATTGTCAGACGAGGACCATCTGATCGCTATCGAGTTTGGCTACTTTCAAATCCTGATGCTGACAGAAAACTTAAATTTTAATTGATTTTTTTGCTAGATTAGACTAATTTTATAATAGGGGTGTTGTCTCAGCTTAAGTAGGTATAATTACTAAGCGAAGATAATGAGGTTTTTAATGAAAAAGTTCATATTCCCCATGATAGGGGTATTAATATTCGCCGCAACGCAAGCTTGCGGAAGCTACTGGAGCGACCTTGAGCAAAAGGCCGATAAGGCATTGCGCGATAACAATAATCGTGATGCTTTCCTGCTTTACAAAAAAACTCTGACCAGCTCAACTGATCCTTCCCTCGATTACCCTGAAATTTATAAGAAAGCTGTAAAGGCAATGAATGCCGCTCACATGGTGTCCAGATTTGATAAATTTCACTCTGAAATGTTAAAAAAGTATGCAGCTGTACCAAAAATGTTGGTAACCATTGCCCGCTCATGTATTGATACACAACATTTCGGGTATATAATTGCAGGTGAATTTAAACGTGGCTATCACCGTGGAGGAGGAGCCAGAGTATCTTCTCAGGAGAGAGATCGAACTGAAGCTTTGCGCCTTTATTTTTCTGCATTGCCGGCAATTGAAAGCAGTTCAGCAAGAAATTATAAAAAAGATTTTTACCTGGGGCTTGCAGATGCTTTGACACTTGGACGTCTTGGATACGGCGCCTGGAAACTTCAGGAATTAACAGGCCTCAAGAAAGTTCCGGATTATAAACCTCTACAGCCATATTGGGGAATGAGATATGAAGGTCCTCAAGGGACTCCTGTCGATGGAAACGGGCACCCTGTATTTTACAGAGTGCCTTCAGATTTTGCTTCTGCAGTAAATGATGGTGAACGGTGGCGTCTGGTATTAAAAATGACCGCCAAGTATGGCGATAATATGGCAGAATTTAAATTTGCTGAATTTTTGCAGTCTCAGTTTGGCATTCAAACGATTGGGTTTCCGCTGCAAACCAAACTGTCAGACCTGCAGAATAGCCAGTATGCGATTCAAACCTTAAAAAATAATGAAACTATAGCAAAACTGGCAGATGGGGTTCGTCGCCTCACACTTCCTGATGAGTTCAATTTTCTTAAAATTTATATAATGATGTCTCAGGGCAGAAGTGATTTGTCAGAAAAATCATTAGATAAAATATGGAAAATATACTTAAATCGCCGTCAATATGAATCCGCTGCTATTTACTTGCGTCAGGCAATTAGACGTTTTGGAAACGGTGTGAGGGATGTCAGACAAAAACAACTGGATCAGCTTGTTGGCAACTGGGGTCAGATATTACCTGGAAGAGCATATCCTGCAGGTAAAAAGCCTGAAGTTAGTTTCAAATATCGTAATGCCTCAGAAGTTAAATTTAAACTTTTTGCTCTAAATAAAGAAGATTTTTTCGGAGATATAAAGAAATATCTCACTACTGAATCCGGAAGAAAGCTATTGTTTAAGAACGGATTGCGTCCTGAATCTATTGGTAACTGGTTACTCAAAACGCAGGGTAAAAAATATATTGGTAATAGGCTTGCTTTCTGGAAGAAAGACTTACCACCCCTTAAGTCTCATTTTGATAAAACGATAGCTGTACAATTGCCTGTAACGAAAGGTGGAGCTTATTTGCTTGAGGCAGAAGTTGCTGATGGCAATACTGTTCGTATGATTATCTGGATAAGTGAACTGGCCATTGTTAAACGTCCAGTTCCGTCAGGAACACTTGTTATGGTCACAGATGCTTTGACCGGAAAACCGATTAGAAATGCGACTTTGAATTTTTTTGGATATCGTCTTGATTATATACGTAACGATAAGAATAGTAAGCAGGGACAACGATATAACCTTAAGACTGACCAGTTCCATATTGAATCTGGTGAAGATGGTACTATTCTGCTTAAAGGGGACCTGTTTAAGCGCGGATACCAATATTCTATCAGAGCTAAGTCTGGTGAACGTACGGCGATAATGGGGTTTGAGTACTTTTATGAAAGTAATTCAAAACCGCAATTGAGTAACGATGAAAAACGAATATACTGCATTACTGACCGTCCTATTTACCGTCCTGGTCAGACTGTTAACTTTAAATACTGGCTTCGAATGGTTGGTTATGGACAGGTTGATTACCTGAAAGGAATGACCGGTAAAGAAGTTGAAGTCATTATTTCATCTCCACGTAAAAAGGTTTTTCAAAAGAAATTCACCACTGATAACTTTGCTTCATTCGACAGCAGCTTTACTTTACCTGAGGATGCAGACTTAGGTGAATATTCTATATCAATTAAAAATGTTGGTGGATACGCGTCCTTTAGAGTTGAAGAATATCGCAAGCCGGAATTTGAAGTTAAAGTGGAACCTGCCGGAAAGAATTACATGCTTGGGGATAATCTTAAAGTAAAAATTAAGGCTGATTATTTTTTTGGCGTTCCTGTTAAAAATGCTAAAGTAAGATATAAAATTTACCGTTCTGCTGTAAAAAAATCACTTTTGCCTCCTGAGCCATGGGAATGGCTTTATGGTAAAGGATATTCTGATCCTGTGTCAAATTCTTCCTTGATGCCTGACCACTTCTGGTCTGTTTCCAGTCCACCTGAACTGATACTTGATAATCAAGGTGTGTTTAATAATAATGGTGAGTTGCTTGTTTCAGTCGATACGAAACTGGCCAAGGAGCTTTATGGCGATACTGAGCAGCAATACAAAATTGTTGCGGAGGTTACTGATCAGTCCAGATATACACAGACTGGAGAAAATACAATGACTTTGAGCAGTAAGCCATTTCAAGTAATCTGCTCGACCGGGCAAGGTTTTTACCGAGTAGGAGATATTATAAATCTTGATATTCGTGCGCTAGACTTCCAGAAGAATATCGTGACAGGAGATTATTCTCTGAATATGTACAAGGTTGATTTTGATTCTGCCGGTAATCCGACTAAAAATTGCGTTAAACGCTGGTCGGGAAAACAGGCTGGAAAAGCAACTATTTTAAAGTTTAAAATCAATCAGCCTGGACATTACCTCATTGAGGCCGGTGTAAAAAAAGGTGATCAGATTGCAACAACATCAACGATTGTTAGATGTATAGGTGCTGACGAAAAGAGTGAAACTCCAGTTATGACAGATTTGCCTTTGGAATTTGCACTCAATGCTAAAACATATAAGCCCGGTGAAAAATTACAGTTATTGATTAGTGGCAAGAACAAGGATCAGACAGTTTATCTATTTGTCAGACCTGTAAGTACACTTTGCAATGCTCCACGGGTTATTAAATTGAAGAATGGTACTTCTTTAGTTAATCTGGACATAACTAAAGCCGATATGCCAAATATATTTGTTGACGGTATTGTTGTCAACGACGGGAAGGTTACTCAGGTTATGAAGCAGATACCGGTGCCGCCCGAGAAAAAGTCATTAAAAATTAGATTGACCACGCCTAATAAAAAATATGAACCGCGCGCTAAATGTCCAGTTAATATTCAGATTACTGACTATCAGGGCAATCCAGTTGCTGGGCAGGTGATTCTGACTATTTATGATAAACCGTTGGATGTTTTGGCCGGAGGTTCAAATATTCCTGATATTAATAAGGTCTTCTGGCACTGGAAACGCTATTGGAATTCTCATCTCAGAAGTAGTTTGAATAAGTATATGCCTCAGTTGGTGAAAGCTGGTGAAATAACTATGCGCCCATTAGGTATATTTGGTGACCTACCTGCACCTCAGGCTAATATGGAATCGGCAATGGGAGGCAAATTTCGCACAGCAATGCCAAAAGGTAAAGTTCTCATGTCTGTAGCGCGAGACGCAGCAGTACCTGTAAGTGCATCCGAGAGTAAAGCTGTAGTTATGCGTGAAAACTTTGCAGATACTGTTGTATGGCGTGCTGCGATAAAAACGGACGCTTCTGGAAGAGCTCAATTGCCTATCAGTCTTCCGGACAATCTTACTACCTGGGTTATTAGAGCATGGTCTATAAGTGAGGACTGTCAGGTCGGACAAGGAGAGGCCGAAGTACTGGTTTCTAAAGATTATATTGCCCGTCTTGAAATACCTCGCTTTTTGAACGTTGGTGACACTGTGACTGTTTCAGCTATTATTCATAATAGAACTAAATTACAGGGCAAAATTTCTACAACACTTGAAACTGCCGGACGTAATCTACAGTTACTAAGCTCTGGAGAGGTAGAAAACACAATTGTTCCTTATAAAGAAATCAGAGTTGATTGGAAAGTGCGAGCTTTGGAAGCAGGACAGGGTGTGGTGCAGTTGAAGTCATCATTAGGTAACCTGAGTGATGGCGTTAAGTTATTTCTTCCTGTAAATGTGAAAGGCATAACCAAGCAAAATGCTTACAGCGGGTATATTGCAGACAAGCAGCAGCAGAGCGCATTTGTGGCTTTGGATATACCGGAAGACCGTAAACCGGATTCAACTAAGCTGGTAATTCAATATTCACCTTCAATCTCCGCATCTATGGTTGACGCTTTACCTTATTTAATTGATGAAAGCAAAGAGCGAAAAGATATTTATTCAGTATTAAACAGCTTTCTACCGTCGCTGGCAGCCTACTCAGCTGTAAAACAGTTGGGGGTTGATATAAGTCAACTACAGAAAACCGCTTCAGGTTTGAATCCTGTTGAGCTTGGGGCTAAAGCTGAGCGTGTAGAACAATGGAGAAGGTTGCGCGCAAATCCAGTATTTAACCAAAACCTACTGGACAAATCTGTGAGAAACGGCTTGAAAACCATTACCGCAATGCAAAATAATGACGGTGGTTGGGGTTGGTTCAGTGGCTTTAATGAATATTCTTCTGCAGATACAACAGCTTATGCTGTTAGCGGATTATTACAGGCAAA
Organism: Lentisphaerota bacterium; assembly: GCA_024225035.1. Lineage (GTDB taxonomy): Bacteria > Verrucomicrobiota > Lentisphaeria > Victivallales > Victivallaceae > Zth2. The sequence goes on along the minus strand of JAAEMX010000211.1, from coordinate 224,491 downwards.
AGATAATTATCTTCAAATTGACCGTAGTGTTTTAAATCGTGGCATTGAGTGGCTTGAAGCTTGGCAAAACCGCAGATTTGAGATGCTTAAAAAGTTTGTTTCCGACAAAGGAACGCCAATTGTAACTCCACTCGATGCTCTGATTTTTGAAACATTAACGAGGGCTGGAAAACTGAATAATGATTACAGTGAAATTCTTTATAAATACCGTGGCAAGCTTAATGTATATGGGTTAAGTAATTTGGCACTTGCTTTAAAAGCTTCAGGAGACAAAGAAAAATTATCTGTTGTAATGCAGAATATAGAGCAGTACGTAGTGGAAGACAGCGAAAGCCAGACAGCTTATTTGCGTATTCCACAGGATTACTGCTGGTGGCGGTGGTTTGATCGAGAAATCGTTGCTCAGGCAAATTATCTGACTCTGCTTTCAGAAACAGATCCTGATGGTCAGAGAGCTGCATGGTTAGCAAAATATCTTATCATTAATCGAAAAAATGATTCCAGATGGGGCTCGGTCCGGGAAACCGGAACATGTGTTACTGCATTAGCACAATACCTTAAAAACAGCTCTGAAGGTAAACCTGATATGACTCTAAATATCCTCTATGATGGTAAGTTGCTGCGCAAACAGAAAATAACTGCAGCCAATATGTTTGGAATTAATAAGAGTATTATCCTTAGTGGTGATGATATTGAATCAGGCAAGCATTCAGTTGAAATCCGCCGTGAAGGCAAAGGACCTGTTTATTTTAACTTGTACTTGTCATACTTCAGTCTTGAGGACTTCATTGGCAAAGCTGGACTTGATTTGAAAGTCACCAGGCAGTATTTCAAACTTGAACCGATTGCTGCTTCTGAAACTCAACCGGGAGCAAGAATGCAGCCGCTGACAACTCCTGTAGAGAAATATCGCAGGATTCCGATCGGCGATCTTGACCAAGTTAAGAGTGGTGACTTAATTGAAATAGAGCTGGATGTGAAATCTAAGAATGATTATGAATACGTTGTTATTGAAGATGGCAAACCGGCAGGTTTTGAACCAGTTAATGCTTTGAGTGGCTATACCGGAAATGAACTCGGTGCTTATGTTGAACAGCGTGATGCAAAAGTGAACTTCTATGTAAGGCGTTTGCCGAGAGGTGACCACAGTGTATCATATAGAATGCGTGCTGTAACTCCTGGAAAATTCTCAGCATTGCCAGCTGTTGGGGTAGGCGTGTACGCTCCTGAACTTCGCTGCAACTCAAACGAATTCAGGGTCAACATAATTGATCAGTAAAGAATTCTAAACTTTTATAATCCTAACTACGGGATACTACCAGGCTCTATTTGCTGGGTAGCTAAAAAAAGAAGGCTTTATGCCTCCTTTTATATCTTTATATCACATATTATTCTTCGTCATCGGGCGGTAGCCAGTTGGACTGAAAAACAAAGTCCGGGAATCTTGGGCCATGCAGAGCTTCTCCTGAAAATCCCAGAGTAATTATATCAAATACGCCTGTGAATGCGCGGGCAACAGTAAAAATAACACCTTCCGGTATACCTACAAGCAATCCGAAAAATGGTATTTGTGCATTGTCATATATCATACAGCGCGGCAGTTCAAGCCAGCAGAAAGTGATATTAGTTAATCCACGTGCAAAACAATAAGCCGGGTTTATTCCACTTTTTTTCTTTTTAGGCTTAGCCTCTTCGGGTTTTGTGGTTTTGGTTACTGTTTTTGTTGTTGTTGTGGTAGTGGTAGTTTTTGAATAATCAGGAGTCTTTTTTGAGGCTTGTTCAGCCTGAGTTTTTGCTTCCGGTTGTGGTGTTGGCGTAGTCTTCTTTGCGTCCTGAACTGCGGGTTTATCACTTGAGACAGGAGTGCTTGCAGCATTTTCCTGAGCGTAAGTTATGGCGCCAAGTGATAAAATAACTGCGACGGAAATAACCTTTTTAATCATAGTATTCCTCCATGAAATATGTAATTTGGGATACTATAAAAATAACTTTAATCTTTAAAATTTGCAAATAGCTAATAAAAAAGCCGAATACCTTGATAAGGTATCCGGCTGTATGTAGTGCAGTTATTTTACATATTTTCCAATTATCAGTTCAAGATCCTGTTTGGTCTGTGAAGGCATTGCATCAGGAGCAGTAATAACAGAACTAGCCAGAGCTGTTGGACAGGGGCATTCCTGTTCAAGTCTTGTTACGCTTGCAGATACACGGTGAATAATATCTTTTGCCAAAGCTGTATTGGCAACCAAGTGACTTATTACAAGGTCAACTGTCACGTGATCGTGCTCCGGGTGCCAGCAGTCATAATCTGTAACCATTGCAACAGTGCAGTAACAAATTTCGGCTTCACGTGCCAGTTTTGCTTCTGCCATGTTAGTCATGCCAATAACTGACATTCCCATAGCCCGGTAAAAATTGGATTCAGCTTGAGTTGAAAAAGCAGGCCCTTCCATATTTACATATGTGCCGCCTTCATGTACATCGCGTGAAGTGTCCTCAGAGACTGCGATAGCTTCGTGAGCCGTTTTTGCGGCGATGGCAGCCATTTCAGGGCAAACCGGATGAGCCATTGCTACATGAGCAACAATACCATTTCCGAAGAAAGTTTGTGCAGGGCCACGTTTGGTGCGGTCAAAGTACTGGTCGACAATAACTACATCACGTGGTTTCATTTCCTGTTTTAGGCTTCCTACCGCGGAAACACTCAAAATGTGAGTTACGTCAAGTTTTTTCATCGCGTATATATTGGCTTGATGATTCAGTTCGCCAGGAGCTATAGGATGGCCTTGTCCGTGGCGTGGAAGAAAGACGACTTCTTTACCGTCAAGTTTGCCGATTATAAATTCATCGGATGGATCGCCGAATGGTGTAGTAACCTTTTCTTTTCTAATATCTGTGGTGCCCTCTATCTGGTATAGACCGCTTCCGCCGATAACACCTAATTTCATAGCAATAATCCTTTTGATTTTTAACTTTATGCTTTAATAATTGGAATCCAGTCAATATATTACTGAATAAGGTAAATTCAAAATCCTAAAAGTGGAGTTTAGAATAAATGGACAGTACAAAATTTCTTTGTAAAGATATTGCATATTTTATGCGTCGACTATATAAATGCGGATTGACTACTACTTCCGGTGGGAATATTTCAGCACGATGCGAAGATAACGTTTTAATTACGCCTTCAGCAACTGATAAAGCCAGAATGAAAGGCAAGCAAGTTGGCGTGCTTGACATGGATTGTAATATAGTTGGTGAGAAGTTTAAACCGACAATAGAATCCAGAATGCACCTTGAAATTTATAAACGTCGCCCTGACGTGACTGCTATTGTTCATGCTCACCCGGTTACTGCTGGAGCATTTGCAGCTTCCGGAAGAGATATTGCAACTGATTATTTAGCTGAGGCATATGTCATTTTAGGTGAATTGGCTTATGCTGAATACCGCTGCCAGGGAACGGAAGAACTTGCTCAGGTTGTTGGCGATGCAGCGGAAAAAAGTGACTGTATTGTTATGCGAAATCATGGGATCATTGCTCTTGGAACATCATTGCTCCAGGCGTTTGACCGCATGGAGGTGCTTGAAAACGCAGCGAAAACAACGCTTTTTGTGGAAGGGCCGCTTATTGGGCATGGCGTTAGACTTGATAAAGCTAAAACTGAAGAGCTTGCGCGCAAGTTCAGACATTAGTCAATCAGCTTTTGCTTTTAACCGCTCCTAAGGCTATAGTATAGCTATAAATCATATATGAGGTGTTATATGCTTTGTGATATCTGCAAGCAGAATGAGGCAACAATTCACATACAGGAAATAATCAACGGCGAAAAGAAAACATTGAACCTCTGCGGAGGGTGTGCTGCAAAAAAATCCAAGAGTGATCCTTCTTTGGATCTTGGCGGTTTTAATTTGGCGGAAATGCTTTATAATCTTTCAGAAAATATGGAAATACCAGGGCTGAAAGAACCTGATGAACAACAGGAACAGACCACTGGCGATGACACCGCCGCAACCCTTTCTTGTCCGGGATGTGGCTGGAGCCTGCAAGGGTTACGCAAGACCGGACGCCTTGGGTGCCCGCAGTGTTATAACACATTTCATAATGTAATAATGGAAGCATTGGAAAATATGCACCGAGGAAAACTGCATGTAGGCAAAAAGCCAGGCGGTAACCAGGATGATGAATCTCCGCGTAAGATGTTAGAACTTATGAACCTTCAGAAAGAACTTGATGAGCTTGTGCAGCGCGAGGAATATGAAAAAGCTGCGGAAATACGTGATAAGATTATTGCACTTAAAAAAAGTTTAAAAATAGAACCGGGTGGTAAGAGTAAATGATTCAGGATAATATTGAAAAACTGCTCAAAAACAAAGTAAGCTGGTTAGCCGACAGCGGACCAGCCGAAGACATTGCTATTAGTTCACGAATAAGGCTGGCTCGAAATATAGAAGGAGTGCCGTTTCCTATCGCTGCTTCAGCTGAAAACCTTGAGCAATCTCAAACGGCTATTGAGCTTGCATTGAAAAAATCGCGCAGCATTGGTAAAGATGCTTTTCTTTTCAGGATGGAAAGTATTGAGCCAATTGATAGGCAATTGTTGCTGGAAAGGCGTTTGATCAGTACTGAGTTTGTGCAGAAAGGAAAGGGCGCTTCACTAGCGTTGCGTGATGACGAATCGATAGCCGTAATGGTAAACGAGGAAGATCACCTACGAATACAGGCCTTGCGCCCTGGAATGCAGTTGAATGAAGTATGGTCAGTTATCAACAAATTGGATAACGAGTTGGAAAGGCAGTTGCCTTATGCTTTTGACAGCAAACTTGGTTTCTTGACCTCCTGTCCCACAAACGTTGGAACAGGTATGCGGGCATCAGTTATGCTGCACCTTCCGGGGTTGGTGTTGTCAGGCCAGATTAATGCGGCTATTCAAGGCGTAAGTAAACTTGGCATGGCGGTGCGCGGTATCTTTGGAGAAGGAACTGACAACCGCGGTAACTTATTTCAGGTTTCAAACCAGAGTACTCTGGGAGAGTCTGAAGAGCAGATTATTGAACGTTTGGACGGAGTTATTAAGCAGTTGATAACTCATGAAAAAAATGCTCGTATGAATTTACTGGAAAATAACCAGTATTTTCTGCTGGACCACGTTGGGCGCTCATATGGTGTGCTGCGTCATGCGTACACTATTTCCAGCGAGGAAGCCCTGAATTCTCTTTCAGGAATACGTATTGGTGTAGATATGGGCATGTTCAGTTCTGTTGACCTCCATACCGTAAATGAACTGTTTTTAAGCATTAACCCTGCACATTTACAAAAGTTTGCAGAAAAGCATCTTGATTCGAAGGAGCGTGATGTTTACCGAGCCGCTCTGGTTCGAGAGCGCCTGAAAAACCTTAACAGCGAAAACTGATCGCTTTCGGAGAGCATTTTGGAGAGTATATACGCTACAGTACTGGCATTTCTGGAAATGACATTCATTTTTGTTGGCCTTGGCTTATTGCACAGCCAGCGAAAATTAATTGGAAACGCAGCTTTCTACATTTCTGTAGGGGTGATTTTTTTGTTTGCCCAGTTTGTCAGTGCTGCTGAAATCAGAGTCAATGTAATGAATCTGGAGTTCTTCGTTGGCTCTACTGTGCTCTTTCTGCCGTATCTTGCCGCTCTTCTATTAGTTTATGCCACAGAAGGAACCTTAGCTGCTCAAAGAATGATTCTTGGAGCTATTGCTGCTTATGGTTTATTTTTCTATCTTGGCAGTCTTACCCAGCTTCAGTGTAACTGGCTGGGCTTTTCAATTTCACAAGGCATTGGCTCTGATATTTTGAATTATTTACTGGCCAGTGCCAGAAATTCAGCGACTGGTGCCACATTGGCTCAGGTACTGGCTCTTTTCCTGTTGCCGATATTTTTTCAGAGGCTTAGAAACATGCGGTGTCGCCTGTTTTTTTGTGTACTCGGAGCCTTGGTATTTACTGAGGTTGCAGATTCTGTAGTTTATCTTGCGGTAACAGGCTGGAACAGACCTCACTGGTGGGTTTATATCAACAACTCTTTTATAGCCAAAGCTATAGCGTCTGTCTGGCTAAGTGCGCTGTTGACCATATACCTGCGAAAAATAGAGTCTGAGTTTGGAGCTTCTGAAAAAAGTGCATTGGATATTGTATTTGCTTTTTTTGGGGGGTACGGACGTTCTAAAGCGCTGGAAAAAGACTTGCGTGAGTGGGAAGGTCGTTATCGTATGGTTGTTCACAATGCAAGTGAGATGATAATGCTGCTTAATCTAAAAGGAGAAATCATCGATGCTAATAACGCTTCTGTCAATATCCTGGGCAAGAAATCAGTAGACGACTTGCGAGGTATGCTCTTTCTTGAATCTTTGACAAATATGAATGGAGAACCTGTTAAAGCTTATGTCGATAAACGTGACCCATTCGGTATTAGCGAAGAAGAGGGAACTCCAGTTAGGTTTAAAGCATTTTATCCGGTCTCTGATAAAGATATAAAGCACTTGGATATAGCCGTTTCGGCAATTGAGCAGGAAGGCGTTATGATGTTAGTGCTGGTGGCCAGAGATATTACAGAAGAAAGTCGTTTAGCTAGAGAAAAAGAGAAACTTAGCGAACAGCTTGCACATTCACAGCGACTTGAAGCCATAGGGCAATTGGCTGGAGGAATTGCACATGACTTTAATAATCACATTCATGCTATTTTAGGGCATTTGGACGTTGTGCAGTTGATGGCTAATATTGATGATGACAGAGTAGAAAAACACTTGGATAAGATTGGCGAAATATCTGAACAGGCCGGAAAACTCACTGGGCAATTATTGGGCTTTGCCCGCAAGGGTAAGTATCATGAAGTTGAGATTGATATAAAAGAACTTGTGGAGCGGTCTGTAGAGCTTTTTCTTCCTAACAGTCAGAAGAATCTGGATGTTAAACTTAATACTGGTGATGTCCCTATGTATATAAAAGGGGATATGGTGCAGCTTCAGCAAGTGCTGATCAATTTGCTTATTAACGCAAAAGACGCAATGATAAGCAGCCAGAATGAAGCCCATAAGCTTTCAATTTCTGCTGGTGAAGCTGACAGCTGCAAAATTAAACTTCGACCGCCTGGTGTTGATTTGGACTGCCTCCATCCAGAAGATTATTATTACATTGTCATAAGAGATAACGGCTGCGGTATGGAAAAAGAGGTTGCACAACGAATATTTGAGCCCTTCTTTACAACAAAACCAACTGGTAAAGGCACTGGTATGGGACTTGCCATGGTTTATGGTACGATATCAAACCATCATGGCTGGGTTCAAGTTAAATCCCGACCCAACAAGGGGGCAGCTTTCTATATTTTCCTTCCTAAAGGGAGTGTCGCTAAATAAAATTAGTGTTTCTTTCTGTTGATATCTAATTTTATACAGTATTGAGTTGCATGGTAAGTATTTTTATGTTATAGTGAAAGTGGAAATATTTATTAGGAGCGCCGGCATGAAGAAGCATTATTCAATTTCTAAGGGTTCCAAAGAGGACCAGCATGAAGTCCATACTGAAGGTTGTAAATATCTGCCTGATGTCTTTAACCGTGAATATTTGGGTTATTACTCTACGCCGCAGGAAGCTGTTGATGAAGCTAACCTGAGACATGGCAGCACTCAAGGCTGTGGGTATTGCTGCACCGAATATAAAGATGAAATGTAATATTGCAGTCGTAGCTGATTTATAAAAATTAGCCCCGCTAATGCGGGGCGGATAATCAGCATCTTTAAAAATTAATCAAAGACATTTAATAATATTTTCTACCAGTATTTGAGCATTTTTCGCCGATATAAACTTCAGGGCATTAAACATTGCCAAGTCTCCGTTATCACTGATAGACTTCACCGTCAGGAACGGGATGTTCTGATTAAAACAAACCTGAGCAGGGCCTGCACATTCCATGTCAAAAGCTATACATCCTGTAGATTTCATGACAGCTTTTACTTGTGCAGGATATTCATTGAAAATTTGTGACGTGGCAATGATGCCTTGAACTGCTCTTGCGTCATAAATTAAATTGTTGTATCTTAGGTTAGCAAAGTTACTGGTTTTGCCGACCTTTTGGGCACATTTTAACAGTTTATTGTCCGCTGTGAAAAATAGGGGTGCACTTTTTACATTCTTGCCGCTGAAATCAGAAGTTGGAGTATACGCCGGCGCGCGATGGAAGTTTCCCTTATTATCAAGCATACCAAAGTCATAGAATGTAACTTTTGACGCAATAATAACTTCGCCCGGTTCGGTTTTCGGAGTGCCTCCCGCAACTCCAGTCATTATGACAGCGGATGGTGAAAATTCTCTAATGAGGATTGCTGCTCCGACTGAGGCATTGATCGCTCCAATCCCAACTTGAGCAATAACAACATTGCGTCCTTTCAGCGTCCCGTAGTAATAGACCCGGCCCAGAATTTTCTTTGTTTTGACATTTTGCAGCTGTTTCTTTAAGTATGAAGTTTCCATGTTTATGGCGCTGATAATGCCAATAGGCTTACTTGGCCTGGGGTTCGGTGATGCGGCTCCATATGCAGTTGTAAGTAAGGCCGACATCAATATTCCGATCGTAAAAATAGACTTAAGTTTAAATTTCATGATTTTCCTTTCCTCTAAAAATGTTCTATGTGCTGCTCAAAGAACTTAAAATTTCTTTTGATACAATTACAGAAATATCTGCATAAGGAGCAGCATTTGCAGGGTATACGTCATAGTTTTGTGAAGTCCAGTCATTGTTGAACTTTGCAATGGCTGGATTTGAAGTATCGTTTAAATCAATAAAAAGTAACTTTGGATAAGATGTTTTGTGTTGTTTATAGAAATCTTTAAGCACATTGTTAAAGAGTCTAAAATTCATCCACTTGACTCCGTCACCTTTTACCGCTATTTCTGGTATTGAAAGCAGTACCAGACGGCTATATTTCGATTCATCAAGAGCAGAGTAGAGTTTTTTAACCAACTGCTCATACGGGATAATATCATCTTCTGTTTTTGATACGTTTTCAGCCATGTCATTGGTGCCAAGCCATAAAACTACAACTTGTATCACAGGAGATGACATTAGTTTTTTTGCATTGAATTCTGGTGCTTCGATAAGCGTGTTTGAAATCATTTTTACCCAGCCCCTTGCACCGTAGTTTACTTTCGCTATTATGTCATTAAAGGAATGATCATTAAGCAGGTAATTTATATCCGAATAGCGTATTCTCGGAATAGCCAGCAGGCCATGAAAACAAGAAAGGCTTTGATAGTTTGAAAGAGCAGATACTTTATCCGCAGTCCATGAATCATTCTGAATATCTTCGTAACTAACCGATGAATCAGTACTGCCCATTAAACCAAATGCAGAGAAGGAAAAAAGCGGGGAGTTCGGTTTGTCATTTAGATATTTCAGGGTTTGCAGGGGGTAGGGTGTGCTGGTGACTCCTTCTGCCAGAGAACCGTAAGTGTACGAATCTCCAATAAACATGATATTTATATTTTTACGAACAGACTTTGGTGATGCGGCACCAAAAAGTTGAACTGAAGTAATAGTTAATAGTGCGGCAATATAAATAAAATATTTTTTCGCAGTCATTTGTCAGCTCCCTGATTAAAGAATCGTATGTACGCATTTAAGTAACTAATTAATATTAGTACTTGGGGAGTTTATATCTTAACGGAGGCTTTTTCAAATTTTAATTTGATTTTTAACAAAAAATTAACTTTTTGTATGAGAATAGTTGACTTCCGCAAGGAAGAGAGAAACTATTTTTTAGGAACATAAGTGAAAATTCTGGATACCTTTCCTCTGATTTTCATTTTTTTGTTGACTGCCCAGCCTGCGGCTTCAAGGAAAATGGAAAGGTTACGCCTGTTTAGTTTCAGCAATGCTGAAATTACAGCCGGAGTTAAAATCAGGATTATAATTCCAGCACAAACTGGGGAAACTTTGGCCCAGTTGACATTTTGCAGGTTCTTAATAATAAATGCAACTCCACTGCCTAAGGCGGCAACTCCAACGGTGCCGCAAAGCATCATTACAGAGCCGGCAGTAAGAGCAGCCTTGGGCTTGGCTGTATCCGCTGTCTTAAGAGTTTTATCAAGGTTCTTTTCAATAGAGTTGAACTCGGACAGTTTTTGAAACTTTTGCGTTACAGAATCAATTATTTTGCGGAATGGCAACATAAAAGTCTGACAGAAGGATATAGGCCCTTTCACAATGTCAGTTATTTTTGCATTCCAGTATTTGCCATTATGGTCAATAAATATTCCGGGTTTGCCTGAATAAAGGTCAGATGCATAACCTGAAGTTACCGCTGCAACAACGGTTAAAGGCTTTTCCACATCGCGCTTAAGTTCCAAATATAACATACACAAATTGGCTGCTACTGCCAGTTTTTTGTGATCTGCAATATTATCAACTTTAATGTTCAAATCAAAATGACGTCCACCCATTATAAGGGTTCCAGCCTGAATCATTGAGCGTTTAGCGGCAGTATATAGGTCTTTAAAGTTTACAAAATTATTGACAAGTTCCGGCAGATACTTGCGAAACAATATAGCTTTTTCTGCATTTCTAAGCATTTTTAATGTATCGCTGAGATTTTTGTCAGAAACAAATGTAGCTCTCAAAGTATTTAGATTTGTGCCATTTAAGTAACTTTCCAGTTTTTCCTGTCCAAGGCTGCCGATCTGACCTGATTTACTTTGCGCAAGGTATTCATCATAGTCAACCATGCGTTTTTTTATCTCACGCCATTTTGCAGGTGAAAGTTCATTAGTTTCAAACAGTTTGGCAAAAGATTCAGCCTGGGCACTGTAGACCGGATTGATTGATTCAAGCATATTCAGCTTCATGCTGTCAGAAGGTCGTGCAAGTGGAGCTTGAGCAATATATTCGGTTACTTTCTGGCGATCTTTAATGTCAAGTTCAGGTACTTTTTCTGGATTAATGCTGAATCTAGATTGGTTTGCCTGATCTATGCATAGCATTTCACAGAAATCAAAATACTCATCAAGTTTATTTTTGAGAGCTGAATAGACTTTATAAGCTGCCGGGTCATCGCTGGTTCCAAGTGAGGGTGGTGTAGCTGTTTTGTGCCATTCTATAAATACCTTGGCATCAGCCAGAAACTTACCTAGCTGTTCTTCAGTAATACCCAAGGTTTCAGCTTTGTTTTTGGTGCCCCCGGTAATTCCTATTACATCTTCAAGGTATTCTTTGGCTTCTTCACTGACAGCTGGAGCTGTAATAATTCCTTCGCCGCTTAGAGGACCGGAAGTCAGAACTGTGATTTTGTCACGAATATGTTCTAATTTTATTACTTTACCTTCTTTCAGCTCTTCACTGAAAAAATCTTTAATAAATTTAATAAGGCCTTGAGTATTTTCGCACTCAATGTTTAAAGCTTTTAAATCCAAATCATTGCTTGCTGCGTCATATGAGGTCCAGGTCTCCAGAAGGAAATCAACTGCGTCAAGCAGCATATCAGCACGAATTGATATTTCATTTTCGGGGTGCATGTAGGAAAGGAACTTTTCGTCGGCATTGAGAATTCTTACCGGAGCACTGGTTGCGGCCCAAAGCGCCGGGTCAATTTTACGCAATTGTCTCAATGCAGCTATGCCAGAGGGGACAAACTGTATGCTTCCACCAATTTTTACCTGGGTTAATCCGGACCTTTTCATTTGATGTTTCCCCTCCTTTTTTTCAGCATTAAGCCAGCATAGCGGCCTGTTGCTTAAGCATATCAAGAATCGTTATGGCACACATGGCTTCTACAACCGGAACTATGCGTGGACATAAGCATGGGTCGTGGCGGCCGTGAGTTTCACAAATAACTTTTTTATTTAGAATAGTTACAGTTTGTTGTTGACGTGATATTGATGATGTTGGCTTTATTGCAGCTCTAAAAATAATTTCATTTCCGGTAGAAATCCCGCCGATAATCCCGCCTGCATTATTAGTGGCAAAACCATCAGGAGTCATTTCGTCATTATGTTCAGAACCAACCATTTCTACAGCTGCAAATCCGGCACCGAATTCAATGCCTTTAACTCCGCCAAGAGAAACAATGGCCTTGGCAAGATCAGCGTCAAGTTTATCAAAAACAGGTTCGCCGATGCCGGCAGGAACTCCGTTGATGCGACACTCAACAATTCCGCCTGTGCTATTAAGTTCAGCAGCGTGTTTTTCAATGAGTTTTACCATTTCCGGGGCGATTTGCGGGTCACATGCACGCACCGGGTTTTTATCTATGGAACCAGGCTGATAGTCTTTGCATTTTATACTGCCTATTTGCAATGTATATGCTGTAATATCAATACCTTTTGCTTTAAGTATCTTACGCGCGATGGCCCCCGCAGCAACACGGCCTGCTGTTTCTCGACCGGATGCTCTGCCGCTACCTCGATAATCACGAATGCCGTATTTCTGCAGGTAAGTAAAATCAGCATGTCCCGGACGGAATAAATCTTTTATATTGTCGTAGTCATTGGAACGTTGATCCGCATTATAGATAATCATCATTAGCGGAGTTCCAGTAGTTTTACCCTCGAAAACTCCAGACATGAAATGTACGGTATCTGATTCCTTGCGTTGAGTTGTTACAGATGACTGCCCGGGTTTGCGGCGGTCAAGTTCCTTCTGAACATCTTCTTCGGAAAGGCTTACTCCAGGAGTAACCCCGTCAACAATGACGCCAACTGCGGCGCCATGGGACTCTCCGAATGTAGTAACTTTAAAAATTTTACCAATGGAACTACCGCTCATTTAAGGCTTCCTCTAATTTTGTAACAATAAATTTACCTGTTTTATTAACAGAATATTCTGTATTTAGCGCAATCGTCAAGTCTGATAGTTCAATATAGCGCTGTTCACGCTCTCTGTAAAGCTCAAGGAAAGTTGCATAGGGATTATCCGTTTGCATAAACGGAGGTAACCCACGACGTTTGATTCTTTTAAAAATAATATCTTTATCTACTTTAAGGTAGACAAAAAAACCAAGTTTTTCAAGAATGCCGTCTAAAAGTTTATTATTTGGAACGCCTCCACCCAGAGCTATAACTTTGTAGTCAGTGCCTGTTTTGTTATCTTCTATAAGATGCTTGACAACGAAAGCTTCAATCTCTCTAAAATATTCTTCATCGAATTGTTGATATATCTCACGAGGCGAAAGGTTCTTACCTGTCCGCTCCATGTGTTCATCACATAAAAGGTCGTCAGTATCCCAAAAAGGACAATTTAAAGCATTAGCGACAAAGCGCCCGTGAGTACTTTTGCCACAATGTTTCATTCCGCATACAACTATGTTCATAATATAGAATCCGGCCTGACGATCTGAGTTCCCACACCTTTATCAGTGAATATTTCCAGCAACAGAGAGTGGGTTGTTCTTCCGTCAATCATATGTACTTTATTTGTTCCGGCATCGAGAGCATGAAGACTACTTTGAATTTTAGGCAGCATACCGCCGGTAATCACTTTTTCTTTAATCAGTTTTTCAACTTCATCTGAGCGAATCGAAGGAATAACGCTGGTTTCATCGCTGGGATCACGCATAACTCCGGGAACGTCACTGAGGAATATTAATTTTCTGGCTTTCAAAGCCTCAGCTATTTTGCATGCGGCAATATCTGCGTTGATATTGTAAACCTTACCGTCATCGCCAATACCAAGCGGAGGGATAACGGGAATCAATCCGCTTTCCAGAGCTTCAAATATTCTATCAACATCGACATCTATAATATTGCCAACATAACCAATATCCAAATGTTTACCGGTATCCGGACACTGTGAGGTCATCTTTTGAGCCTTAAGAATATCTTTTCCGGAGATGCTTTGCGGTTTACCGCCTGCTGATGTAGCATGCTCAATAAGGCTTTTGTTGATATGTTGATGTAGAACATGATCTACAATTTTTATGGTTTCGCTGCAGGTGCGGCGTAATCCATTTACAAATTCCACTTTAATTTTTTTTCGTTCGAGCTCAGCACTAATGGCTTTTCCCCCACCGTGAACAACGACTGGACGCATTCCGATACATTCCATTAGAACGATGTCGCGCATGGTTGCTTTGACCAACTCCGGGTCTTCCATTGCGCTGCCGCCAAATTTTACGACGATAATCTCATTTCTGAATTTCTGTATGTAAGGCATTGCCTCAACCAGAACCTTTGCCTTGTTAATTAAATTTTCCATCTTTCTCGCAGATATTAATTTTGTAGTTCCAGTAATATAAATTATGTAGCCGTTCTGACAAGTCTTTTCTTGAAATTATTTGTTTTTAAAGTATATATTGTAATCTTTTTTAATGCCTTTATGTGAAATATGGTAACTTCTTATTGATTAAGTACGACATAATAAATATTCAAAGCAAAAGAAAAATACTTGCTAATTCATGAGTTGAAAAGTATTTTAATAGTATAAGACGAAGGAAACATCTCTAATGACTCACTACCCATATAAGGATATCGATGCGCCTGCAGACCGTACAGCTTCAGAGCAGCACGGTGCGGAAGGAAACCGCTTTCAGGAGCACACTGTTAAAATGCGTTTGATTGTATGCAGTGCTATTATTGTATTTGCCGCACTCATAACAGCTACTCTTTTTATCATCAAGCCAAGGCCTAAGAAACGCTCCAGCGAAGAACTCATAAAATCACTGATGGCGATTTCTGTCACAACTTCAGATGTAAAACTTAAACTGTCAGGTTATGGAACGGCTGAGCCAATTCGTGATGTTAAGCTAAGCTCAGAGCTTAAAGGCCGTATTGTTATGAAGTCAACAGACCTGAAAGTCGGGCAATTGGTAAAAAAGGGACAGATCCTGGCAAAAATTGATGTTTCAGATTATGAAATAGCGCTGCAGGAGGCTAAAGCTGAAATGTCAAGGCTTAAATCTGAGCGTATTCAGCTTGTGCAGTTAATTAAAGATACTTACGAACAACTGCAAAAAGAACAGAGCATTTTGAAGTTGTGCATTAGTGATTATATCAGGCAGCGTGATTTACAGCGAAAAGGTATATCTGCGAAGAAAGCACTTGAAGAATCTACAAGACAAGTTGTTAATCAGCGTAAAACTATAATAAATACAAAATCCCAGCTTAATCAGCGAAAGATACAGCTGTCAACTACAGATGCTCAGATAAAACGAGCTGCCGCTGTTAAAAAAATGGCTGAGATAAATATTGAGCGTAGTACGATTGCCAGTCCATTCAAGGGCAGAGTAAATAAAATGTACATAGAAAATGGTGAATATGTACAACCCGGAACGCAGCTTTTTGATATCGCTGACGATACTCAAATGGAGATTCCCGTAGCTTTGGATGCGTATGACGTGGCAAAAATGCTCGGCCTTACAAGCCGTGACCCCAAACAGTATCTTAACTGGTTCAAGAAACCCGAAAATACTGAAGTGAAAATTATTTGGGCAGAAGATCCGGAATTATGTGTCTGGAAAGGTAAAATTTCTCGTATTAAAGAGTTTTGTCCTGAAACAAGAACGGTAAAAATCATAGTTCGTCCAACTCAATTCGAAAGTGGAAGTAAAGGTTTCTTCCCATTGGTTTCAGGGATGTTCTGTAAAATATTCTTTGAAGGAATGACTTTAAAGAATGCTGTTAAAATTCCTTGGGTGGCCGTTCAGTTGGACGGAGATGTTTATGTAGTAAACAGCAAAGGCAGACTTGAGCAGCGTGCAATCAAAATTTTTGGTACAGAGGGTGATTATGCGATCATTTCTTCAGGGCTGAAAAGTGGCGATCTATTGATTGTTCAACGGCTGCCGCGCGGTTTGGTTAACGGTATGAAAGTAAAACCGATTAACCCTTCGGACGGCTTACCATATATAATGGGCAAAAATGGCCTTCCTGAAAAAATTGCTCCACGAAAAATAGATAAAAAAGAGAAGAAGAAAGGGGCCAAAACTAATAAAAAAACCGCCATTAACATCGTTTGAATTGATTGTAACGCCTATTAAAACCGCCTGAGTCTATATATGAAAAACCTGATTAGATCTTTTCTCAAAAATCCTGTTCTTGCAAATATGTTAATGCTGATAATTCTGGTCGGCGGAACGTTCGGGGCAATGTCAATGTCTCGAGAACTTTTCCCAAAATTTTCTCTGGATGCCGTATCAGTAAGTGTTAGCTACCCCGGAGCCGACCCGGAAGAAACTGAGGAAGCTATTTGCTTAAAACTGGAAGAAGCTATTGATGGGATTGAGGGTGTTAAAGAAATATCAACAACTGCTGCAGAAGGTTCAGGCTCAGCGATTATTACTCTGGAAGATGGTGCTGATCTCCCCAGTATTATGGATGAGATAAAAACAGAGGTAGACGGCATAAGTACTTTTCCTGACGATTGTGAAACCCCAATTGTCAAAGAGGTTAAATATCGCGGTGACGTCCTTTCAATAATGGTATGGGGGAAGTTACCCGAACGGCAACTGAAAGAAATTTCACGTAAACTTAAAGATGAACTACTGCAAATTAAGGGAATTAGTCAGGCTTCTGTAAGCGGAATAAGAGATTATGAAATTTCTGTAGAGATTTCGGAGGAAATGCTCCGTAAATACGATTTAACTATCAGGCAGATTAGTGAGGCCATTCGAAAACACGGCTACAATTTCCCTGCCGGTAGTATTCGTACCCCAGTCGAAGAATATAGAATTAGAGCTCTGGGCAGGAAGTATCATGGGAAAGAATATTCAAGAATTCCAATAATTACACGCCCTGACGGTACTGTGATTACCCTTGCTAAAATTGCTAAAATAAAAGATACATTTGATGATGATTCACGGATGTTTTCATTTTTTAACGGAATGCCTGCTGCATCTATAAATGTTTTTAAAACAGACCGTGAAGATGCTATTCAAATATCTGACACCTTAAAAGAATTTATTGCCAGAAAGCGCAAAGAGCTCCCACCTTCAGTTAACCTTACAGTCTTCAGAGACCGTGCCAATATGATTAGGGGACGTCTCAATATGCTGCTGAGTAACGGCAGGATAGGTCTGATTCTGGTTTTTCTGAGCTTGTGGTTGTTTTTGGATATTCGTCTGAGTTTTTGGGTTACAATGGGAATCCCCATCTCAATTGCAGGCGCCATGATAATAATGGCTCTCAGTGGATGCTCCATAAATATGCTGTCACTATTTGGCATGATCATGGTTTTGGGGTTGATTGTGGACGATGCTATTGTTGTGGGAGAGTCCATATACTCTCACCGAAGTAGAGGCTCTACTCAACTGAACTCGGCAGTTGATGGGACTTCAGAAGTTGCGCTGCCGGTTATTGCGGCTGTTGCCACTACAGTTGTGGCGTTTATGCCGTTATTTGCTATTTCTGGAGTGATGGGAAAATTTATCCGCCAGATTCCTATTCCTGTAGTAGCCGCGCTTTCAGTATCTCTCATTGAAGGCTTGTTTATATTGCCGGTTCACTTAAGGCATTTGCCTCGAAGTGTTAGCGAGACAAAAACTGCTAAATATAACTACATGGGGAAATTACGTGAAAAAGTAGCTACAGGATTGGAGCACTTTATCTCAAACATTTATGGACCTTTCATAGACTGGATTCTGCATTGGCGCTATGCGGCAATATGTGTTGCGATCGCTGTTTTGATGATCATTATAGGGCTTATGAACGCTGGAATTGTTAAATTTACCTTTATGGAAAAAAGTGATAGTGATTTTCTTAAAATAATGGTGGAAATGACTCCAGGAACTCCTCTGGAAGATACAAAAAAAGTGACCCAGAAAATATTGAGTGGCTGGAAAAAAGTTGAAAAAGAATTTACTTCTTTGATCCCTAAAGGAGAAAGACTTGCTCTTGGTGTCTATACATTAATTGGTTCAACTGTTTCTTACCAGCGTTCGGCAAAACCTTCAGAATTGGAGGTGAATGTGGAACTTTTGCCTTCTGAAGTGAGGAACATCTTTTCACAACGTTTATTGACTGCTTGGAAAAACGCTGTTGGCGATATACCCGGAGCGATCAAAACTAATTTTAAATCATTCCGTGGAGGGCCGGGAGGATTGCCGATAGAAGTAAATATCAAGGGTGATGATTACAATACGATCCTTCAGGCAGCAGATGCATTGATCGACAAGATCAGGGTCTACAAGGGTGTATATGATGAACAAGTTGATTATAGTGCCGGGAAGCGCGAGTTTATAGTAAAAATGAAACCGGAGGCATATCATCATGCCCTGACTCTCGATGATATTGCATCTCACGTAAAAGGTGGATTTTACGGAGACGAAGCGCTTAGTGTGCAGCGAGGCCGGGATGATGTGAAAGTCAAAGTCAGGTTCCCTGAGGAATCAGGCCGAAACTCTATTGAATATTTCAAGAAACTTCGCATAGAGACCCCGCGTGGTTATCGAATTCCTTTGACCAGTGTTGCAGAAATAAAACTGCAGCAGGGACAGAGCTCGATAAACCGTGTTGACCGAAACCGGGTAGTAAAAGTCGAAGCCGATGTGGATGAATCCATAACTGGTGTTAATGCCAAAGAAATAATGAAAGATATTAAAGCAAAAATAATACCAGAAATTGAGCAACGCTATAATGTGATTTGTGATGCCGAGGGACAGGATAAAGAAAACCAGGATGCACTGAAAGGTCTTTATATAGGCTTTCCAATGGCAATGCTGGGTATTTATTTTATAATTGCTTCAATGTTCCGCTCATATATCCAGCCCATGATTATTATGACAACAATACCGTTTGGACTGATTGGCGGTGTTGTTGGACATATACTTTTTGGCCGAATGATTTCGCTTTTAAGTATGTTTGGTATGGTTGCGCTGGCAGGAATAGTTGTAAATGATGCTATTGTTCTCATAGAGGGGGTGAATGCCCGTCTTGAAAATGGGGTTCCGTTGTTCGAGGCAATTCGTGAGGGCGGAAAGCGTCGCTTCAGGGCTATATTACTGACCACTATAACTACGTTTTCAGGATTAATGCCTTTGATTTTGGAAAAAAGTTTTCAGGCACAGTTTCTGATACCTATGGCTTTATCAATTGCCTTTGGGGTACTGTTCGCAACAATTCTAACCTTGGTATTGCTCCCATGCCAGCTGGCTGTTCTCAGTGATGTAAGACGAGTGCTGCACTTTGCCTGGTATCATGAATGGAAAAGTCGAGAAGAACTAGAGCCTCGTGTCAAAGCTTTGACTGCCTTTGACGAAGAGGACGAATAGTCAGCGGGCTATCTGCGTTTTGAATAAGAGCGCAACTTTCTTTTAGGAGTTTTTTTATCATGATACGGTTGTGATATGAACTCCTCATAATCTTCCTGAGAATTCTTTAAGTCAGAGTAATCTGTCGAATCATTGCAGGGGGGAGTCTGTTGTCTTTGTCTTGGTTTTGCAAAGCGGCCAAGCACTAAACTGATTTCAAATAGAAGGTAGCTTGGTACAGCCATCATTACCTGACTGAATACGTCAGGTGGTGTTAAAATGGCGGAAAGGGTCAGAATTACAATGCACACTAGTGGACGTTGCTTTTGAAATGTTTCAAGTTTGACAAGTCCGCTTTTTACCAGCAGAAATACCGCAATAGGTAACTGAAACATAATTCCGAAACCCAGTAACAGAAAACCTGTTAAACTCACAAAACTGTTGATTCCGATAGCCGGTTGCAGCGCTTCGGTCTGCATGCTTAATGAAAAATTCATAATTGCCGGGAGGATCAGGAAGAAAGAGAAGAAAATTCCGCATATGAACAGGAGCCAGCTTAAAAAAGAAAGTCGCCCAAGCCAGAAACGTTCTCGAACATATAGCCCGGGAACAACAAACCCCCACAATACTATAGCTATATATGGCACACCTATAAAAAAGGCCAAGAGCAATCCCAGCTTTATTCGCACAAAAAACGGTTCTAAAGGGGTGAAATATTTAAGGGCAAAACCGGTGGGGCAGGAATGTTTGACAAGAAGTTCTAAACCGTACGGAGCAAGCCAGAAGGCGAGGGGAAACAGCACCGCTATACAAATTATAGCCCTCAACAGGACCCAGCGCAGCTCTTCCAGATGAGCAAGAAAACTTTTTTCGCCGTGCTGTTCAGTCATAATAGTCAATGTCAGGCGTTTTGATTATCTTTGGGGTCTGTTGCGTCTTTGGTTTCCTTCTTGCTTGAAGCCTGAGCATCAGCATTTTTTTCAGCAGCATTCATCAAGTCTTCTGTTTCTTTAGAAAGTTCGTCTTTAGCTTTTTTAAACTCATGCGAGGCTTTACCTAGAGAACGGGCTATTTCCGGTATGCGTTTAGCACCGAAAAATAAGAGCACGAAAAGTGCAATAAGAAGCATTTCCTGCCAGCCTAACATATTAATTACCTCATTATTTAAGCGTGATAAAACTGTACGCTGTTTGCATTTAATCGCTTTGTATTCTATATATTAAACTAAAGGTGATTTTGCATTTTTCAAGGAACAGGCAAAAATCCTCGAAGGGCTTTGATTATGAAACGAAGAGAATTCCTCAAAACTGCTATTGTTGCGGGAGTTGCAAGCGCAGCTCTGCGTCCGTTTGACTGTCTTGGAAAAGGATCTTTAAAAAAAGATGCCCCTCAGCTGGTTGCCGTAAAAGGAGATTCTCCTGTCGTAATGTACGAGCGTGGAATAAAAGAGCTTGGCGGCATGGAAGTCTTTGTGAAAAAAGGACAGACAGTCGTTGTTAAGCCCAATATAGGCTGGGCTAGAAAGCCTGAGTTTGCCGCTAATACATCTCCTGATTTGGTCGCGGCAATTGTCAATGACTGTCTAAAAGCCGGTGCGGATGAAGTACTTGTTTTTGATCATACCTGTAACTATTGGAAGAGCTGCTATAAGCTTAGTGGAATTGAAGAGGCTGCGCGTAAAGCAGGAGCAAAAGTTGTTCCCGGAAATGCAGAGAGTGATTACCGTGAAGTTGAAGTCAACGGCAAGGCTCTTAAAAAAGCTCAAATGATTAGATTTGTCTTGGATTCAGATGTTTTTATTAATGTTCCAGTTCTTAAGAATCATGGAGGAGCGGTAATGACCGCCGCAATGAAAAACCTGATGGGAATTGTTTGGGATAGAAAACATTTCCACAGCACTGATCTTGACCAGTGTATCGCTGACTGGGTAACAGCAAGAATTCCGGATTTAAATATAATAGATGCCTTCAATATGATGCGTACTCATGGTCCCAGAGGAGTAAATACGGATGATGTTGTAAACGCTAAGTTTCAGCTTTTATCTAAGGATATCGTCGCAATCGATACGGCAGCCGCAAAAATTCTGGGTATTGCTCCGGACAAAATTTCTTACATCGCAAAAGGTGAAGCTTTGGGATTGGGAAAAACTGACTTGAATAAAATTGTAATCAGGAGGATTGCGGTTTGAGTAAGTCAAAAACGAATTACTGGCGAATTTTTCGCCTTGTTTGTTCCGGTGTAACATTTGCTTTCTTCTTTTTAATATTTTTCCTGCCTCCGGAATGGACTAAGTTCCTAGCTGTACAGTTCTTTCCTGCGTTGATGAAAAGCACAGCTTATTTGGCAATGGCTGCATTCATATCCTGTGCGATAATTATCATTGTCACGCTGCTTATAGGAAGAGTTTACTGTTCTTTTATTTGTCCGCTTGGAACCCTGCAGGATATTTTGACTTATGTTTTTACTCTTGGCAAAAAAAAGTTCAAACAAATGCCTTCGTTACGTTCTCTGCGTTATGCTATTCTTGTTGGAACTATTGTTGCGTTAGTTGCAGGAGTTATGCTTCCTCTAGGTTTCATGGATCCGTATTCTTTTTTTGGCAGAACAGTTACGACAATTTTTAAACCAGTATATATTTGGGGAAATGGCTTGCTGTACAGAATCAGTGACGGCAGTTATGGTGTGCCACAGCCGCAATTGGCATTTTCCCTGTACACTTTTGGCATTGTCTCATTCATGTTTGTTTTGCTGGCAGTTGCTTCTATATGTTGGGGAAGATTGTTTTGCAATAGTGTTTGCCCGGTTGGAACTTTTCTTAGCTTTCTTGCCCGCTTTTCTGTATTTAAAGTACAGCTTACAGGGCCCGTTTGTCCGGGGTGTAAGAAGTGTGAACAAATATGCAAGGCTGGGTGTATAAATCTGCGCAAACAGAAAATTGATTTCAGCCGTTGTGTAATGTGCCTGAACTGTATTGAGACGTGTATTACCTCAGGTATAAAAATGAGGGTTGCTAAGCGCTACCGTCACCACAAAGAGATTTCCGAGCATTTTTCTCTGCATGAACCGTTAAGCAAAAGCGTAAGTGACAATGCTGCTTACCAGAAAAGGCACCCGCATAAACGGGAAAAGGTACATCATTTATCCGAAACTGAACATGAAGCTGCGGCTCACTCACACTTGTCAAATCAGGAATTGCTTCAGAAAAGACACCACAGGTTTCCTGAAATTATTGATTTTGGACGCCGTGAGTTTCTTATTAGTGTAGGTGGCGCTGGGATTGCTGCTGCGGTAGCTGCTCCATTGTTAAAAATGACAGCAAAAAAATACACCCCGGTAATGCCGCCCGGGGCAGTGAACCGAGATCGTTTTATCAACCGATGTACTTCTTGTCACCTGTGTATTAGTCATTGCCCATCCAAAGTCATCAAATCAGCGTCATTTCAATATGGTCCCACTGGGGTCATGATGCCTCATCTCGATTATGACACCAGAATGTGTGAGTTTGAATGCAATATATGTTCGAATGTATGCCCGACAGGAGCTTTAATCCCATTGCCGCTGGCCCAAAAACAGCTCACGCGAATAGGGCGGGTTAAATACCATTTTGATCGTTGCATAGTTCCGCGTCAAATGACACAATGTGGGGCTTGTGCGGAGCATTGTCCCACCGGAGCTCTTGAGATGATTGAGTGGAAATACGGACTGAGAATTCCTAAGGTAATACCACAATACTGCATTGGTTGTGGAGCATGTCAGCAAATTTGCCCTGCACGTCCTGACAAAGCAGTTATTGTTACCGGGTTAGCTCGTCACGAAAAAGCACAAAAACATATTACTGTCAAAGCAAAAGATATTTCAGACGGTTTCCCGTTTTAAATTTTTTATCAATACTGACAGTCCCCGTTTTAAAATTTTTATTCGACTCTTGTTTTTTCTGAAACTTTCTTGTATAATTTAAATTAGTAGGAATTTCTGTTCTGGAAATTTGCGTTTTATCAAACATGGAAAAGGAGAGATCTCATGAAAAAACTGCTTATTCTTGCAGTCTTGACCCTTGGTATTACTTTTGTCATGACAGGCTGTTGTTGCAGTGGCTCCAGCGACACAGATCCGGCTTGTCCAGCAAAAACTTGCATGAAGGGCGATATGCAGGATGTGAAATGCTGCTGCTGCAGCAAAGATTGTAAAATGAAAGACTGCATGTGCTGTTGTGGCTGTAAAAAAGAAGTTTGCATGAAGTGCTGCAAAGGGCATTGCATGAAATGTGATAAATGCAAAACTATGATGTGCCCAAAATGCTGCAAGAAAAATAAAGATATGTGTCCAAAATGTAAAGGTAAAATGACCGGCATGAAAGACATGTCTGAAGCTGATATGCAGAAAATGAAAGCAGAAATGTGTAAGCAGAAAAAAATGAAATAACGGTATTGCTCTAGCGTGGGTGGTTCGTAGATGCAGCGAACCGCCTTTTTTATAAACAAGGGGGTTGTCATGAATAAACTTTTGCATATTTGTTCATCGCCTCGCGGCGAAAGATCTTACTCAAGACGTCTTGCTGATATTTTTATCCATAGTTATTTAAGGAATCATCCAACATTTGTTCCTGAAGTTCTTGATTTATGGAAAATGGATCTTCCTGAATTTGACTGCGTAGCAGCAAATGCCCGCTACGATTTTCGTGGAGAAGGTTTAGATCCTGATGAACAACAGACATGGCGCAGAGTGGAACGCTTTTTTAAACAGTTTGCCTCTGCTGATAAATATGTAATCAGTGCTCCAATGTGGAATTTCCTTTTTCCGTACAAGCTAAAACAGTATATCGATATTATAACTCAGCCCGGGATGTGCTTTGAATACCTTGAAGATGGTACTGTCCAGGGAAAAATTACTGGTAAACCGGTAATGTTGATATTAACTAGAGGTGGAATTTATTCGGATGAAAATGGAAAGGCATTTGACTTTCAGCGCCAATATCTGTACTCTTATCTTCGTTTTATTGGGTTCACTGATATTCGTGAACTTGTCGCTGAGGGACAGGATATAAATGAAGAGATAGCAGAAAAAAACCGACAGCAGGCTGAAGAAGAAGCTCTGGTTAGTGCGTTGAATTTTTAAAATTATGAATGAACATATTTATTCTTTTGCCCCATTTTATAAAAGTGATGCTGAAAAACTTGTACTAGGTTCAATGCCCGGTGTTGAATCTCTACGGCGTCAACAATATTACGCTTACCCCAGAAATGCCTTTTGGCGAATCATGGGAGAACTGCTCCACTTTGATTATAAGATACCCTATGCTGACAGGATCGAACACTTATATAATCACAAAATTGCTCTTTGGGACACTGTGCATAGATGTGTACGCAAAGGCAGCCTTGATGCTGATATTGTCCGCGAAGAAGCCAATGACTTTCAATGGCTTCTTGAGCAATGTCCTAATATAAAAACCATTTTTTTCAACGGCCAGGCTTCGCATAAACTTTTCGTCAGGCATTGTTCAAAAATGGATTTGCCTGAAGTAGAAATGATTGTTTTACCATCAACCAGTCCGGCAAACGCGTCCTGGTCTTTTGAGAAAAAACTGGAAGCATGGCATCAAGTTATTATTTGACTGTCAGGCTTAATAATTAATATATTTTTCACTAGTTCCCATATTTAATAACACCTTCATTCTCAGCCTTGATTAAAGAGTCTTTTTATTGAGCATACACTTGCATAATTTGATAGTTAATTGTATATTGCAAAAGCAAAAGGAAAACCAGAGAAGGAACACATTGTGTTGCGTACTTTTATTGCACTTTTATTGTTGTTGGCACTTAACTCTTACGCTCATAAAATCTCACCTGAGAATAATGACTATAAGAAAGTGTCGTTAACCTTGCAGTGGTTCCCCCAAGCTCAATTTGCCGGTTACTATATGGCACTGCAAAAAGGGTTTTATAAGAAAAAGGGATTAATAGTGGAGTTAAGGCATAAAAAGCCTTATGAGTCTATTTTTGATTTGCTAAAGAACAAAAAAACAGATTTTATTACAGTATTTCTCTCTACTGCCATTAAAGCTCAATGTAAGGGCTTGCCGCTAGTCAATATCGGCCAGATTTCCCAAAAGTCAGCATTAGTTTTTGTTGCACGTAAAGACAGCGGCATAAAAAGCATAAAAGACATGAACGGACGCAAGGTTGGTATATGGACAGTAGATTTCAAAGTTATACCTGAAGTTCTACTGATGAAAAATAAAGTAAAAGCAAAAATAGTCCCAATCCTCAGTGATGCCGATTTGTTTTTGTGGCATGGTGTTGATGTACTTACAACAATGTGGTACAATGAATATCATATGATATTAAATGCTGGAATCAATGAGGATGAATTATCAACGTTTTTTTTCAGCGATTACAATTTAGATATTCCTGAAGACGGCATATATTGTCTTAAGGAATATTGGAAGAAAAACCCGGAAGTATGCAAAAAACTATTGGAAGCAACTCTGGAAGGTTGGCATGCTGCCTTTAACAATAAAAAGCAGGCAGTAGAGTTAGTTCATAAGTATTGCAGAGAAGGATACCGTCCATTCAATGTTGCACATCAACGTTGGATGCTTAATAAAATGGAAAAATTGATTTTCCCAAAGAAGAAAGACTATTACGGAAAGCTTGCTCCAGCAGCGTTTCGTAAAACTGCAAAGATTCTTAAAATCATGGGGGTTATTGATCATATTCCCAGATATAATGATTTCTGCAAGATAGCAGAATCATTTAAACAAGAGAGGTAATAATGTTCAAAAATCGAAGTCTGGCGTTTAAACAGAGTTTTTATATTCTTACTTGCGTCATAATCATCTTCGTTGTTATTTTTTCGTTTATGGCCTGGCAGATATGGCAAGTTATGATAAGCGGGGTTGAAGTGGCAACTATGAATGCGGCTAAGGCATCAGCCAATCAACTTGACCAAGCGTTTCTTGAAACTCAGCGCGCTGCTCGCCAAATGGCATTGATGATGGAAAATGAAGACATAGATGAGCGCCAAATGGAAATATTACTCCGCAGTACACTTCAAAGCCTGCAAAAAGATTTACCTTCAGTTTATGGCGGTTCTATAGCCTTTAAACCCAATGCATTTAATGTTGGACAGCGTTACTACATGCTTTATTGTTGCTACGACAGCGACCGCAACTTAAAAGTAATGAAACCGGGAAGCGATAAATACCAGTATTTTTATCAGAAATGGTTTACATTGCCGCAAAACCTCGATCGTTCCGTTTGGACAGAGCCTTACTTTGACGAAGGCTGTGGCAATATCCTGATGACTACCTATTCAGTGCCATTTTATCGTAAGGTGAACGGAAGAAGAACTTTCATGGGAGTGGTTACAATAGATATGTCGCTTTCATGGTTGAGAAAGCTTATAAACTCTATTAAGCTTCATGGCGACGGTTATGCTTTCCTTATTTCGAAATTCGGACGGATAGTGTCGCATCCAAATCCATCTCTTGTTATGGATGCTTCTATCTTTAGCATTGCGGAAGAAAATGATGATATGGAGCTTCGTGAAATAGGCCGCAGAATGATTTCCGGAGATTCCGGGTATGTTGATTTCAGGCATAGCGAAATATACTCAGGCAAATGCCTTTTATTTTATACACCCCTTCGCTCAAATGATTGGGTTATTGGTATAGTATTTCCTAATGATTTTCTATTTTCAAAAATAAACGATATTGAACTCAGGTCGGTTGGTATTGCCGGTATAGGCCTGTTGTTGTTGCTTGGAGTCGTCATCGTAGTCAGTAAGAGTGTAACAGTTCCTCTTCGCAGGCTAACTGCAGCAACTACTAGAATTGGCAGCGGTAATTTTGAGTTCAACTTGCCCAAAGTAGAGAGTCATGACGAAATTGGTGCATTAAATCGAGCTTTCGGTAGTATGCAGAAAGCTTTATCTGACTATATTGCTGCGCTGAAATATACCACCGCAGCTAAAGAAAAAATAGAAAGTGAACTGAATATTGCAAGAGAAATTCAAATGGGAATACTGCCTCAAATCAGGCCTCCTTTTCCACATTGTTCAGAATTCTCTCTTTATGCTGAATTAATTCCGGCCAGAGCAGTTGGCGGTGATCTTTATGATTTCTTTTTTCTTGATAATGAACATTTATGCTTTGTTGTTGGCGATGTGTCAGGGAAGGGGGTTCCAGCCTCACTTTTTATGGCTATTACTCAAACTCTTCACCGCACGATTGCTTCTATTGATAAAACTACCGGTCAAATGGCTTCAGAGGTAAATTCTTCGCTTGCACGGAACAATGACACCATGATGTTTGTCACATACTTTATCGCTGTGCTAAATGTCAGGACCGGTGAGATTGAATACACTAACGCTGGGCACAACCCGCCGTATCTGGTTAGAAACGGTAAAAAAGTAGAGCATATCAGTACTCTGCACGGGCCGCCGCTTGGAATAAGTGATACTCAATATAGCACCGCCAAGCTCAAATTGAATGCTGGAGACAGCATCCTGCTTTACACTGATGGGGTAACTGAAGCCTTTAATGTAGAACAGGAAGAGTTTGGTACGGATAAACTTGAGTCTCTGCTTGAGACCGGAGTTTCTAAATTTGACACCAGAAACATTGTTGAAAACATTGTTAGCGCAGTAAGGAAATTCGCAGGCAGCGCTGAGCAGTCTGACGATATCACAGTTATGGCCCTGCACTACGATGGTGATAAAAACGGTACGGACAAATAGATGTCACGACCGGGATTTTAGCTCCTAGTACCTAAAGGGCTTTAGTTAAGTTTGCACGACAATAAAGGGAGCACCGCATGCATCTAAATACCTGGGATTGGGTCATAATTTTTAGTTTCTTCGCTTTAACACTGATAATAGGTTTTGCTGTAGCTAAAACCTCAGGTAAAAGTAAAGTCGAATTCTTTCTGGGAGGCCGTTCAATGCCATGGTGGCTCCTTGGCTTTTCAATGGTTGCCACAACTTTTTCAACAGACACTCCAAACTTGGTCACTAACTTTGTCCGTACTGACGGTATTGCCGGTAACTGGGGATGGTGGGCCTTCCTTCTCACAGGTATGCTGACCGTATTTGTTTATGCAAAATTATGGCGTCGCTCCAATGTAGTCACAGATATTGAATTTTATGAATTGCGTTACAGCGGTAAAGCAGCAGCGTTTTTGCGTGGCTTCAGGGCTTTATACCTTGGAGTATTTTTCAATGTAATGATTATGGGAACAGTATCGCTGGCTGCCATAAAAATAGGTACGATCATGCTTGGAATAACTCCGTTTCAAAGTGTTTTCTGGGCTTTACTTGTCACTGTGATTTTCTCCTCAATGGGAGGGTTTCGCGGGGTTTTGATAACGGACTTTGTCTTGTTTATTGTTGCTATGATTGGTGCCTTTGCCGCAGCGTATTATGCGTTGGCTCAACCTGAAGTTGGCGGCTTGACTGGTATGATTACTCAATTTAAAGCAAACCCGGATCTAACCGAAAAACTTGATCTTCTTCCCAGTTTCAGCAATACTGATTTACTGATTGGAGCATTTATCATTCCTTTGGCTGTGCAGTGGTGGAGCACTTGGTATCCAGGTTCAGAGCCTGGTGGTGGTGGCTACTTGGTGCAGCGTATGCTGGCTGCTAAAAATGAGAGACATGCAGTTGGTGCAACTTTGTTCTTCAATGTAGCACATTATGCTCTGCGCCCATGGCCGTGGATTATTGTTGCGCTTTGTTCTATGTTGGTATTTCCTCTTGACTCTAAGCAAAACATGCTGCAGGCCGAGAAAAAGCTGAATACTCCTGCAATACAACAGATAGTGAACAATCCTGAAGCATATACCGCTTTACAGAGATCCCAAGTCAAGGCTTTGACCGTACAGTCAAAAGGCCTTACTTCTTTGTCCAGAGCATTTCCCGAAAAACGTTTGCCTATGGATAAACTTGGCCATGATGCTGCCTATTCAGCTATGCTTAATTTTCTGCCTAACGGTTGGTTGGGATTGGTTTTAGCTTCATTGATCGCTGCTTATATGTCAACAATTTCGACACACCTTAACTGGGGTTCATCTTACGTGGTGAATGACTTTTACAAGCGTTTTATTAAAAAGGATGCCTCAGAGCATCAAATGGTTTGGGTAGGACGATTGTCAACTGTTGTTCTAATGGTGCTGACCACATTGTTTGCCTTACAGTTAACTAACGCTGTACAGGCGTTTAATATTCTTTTATCAATTGGTGCTGGAACTGGGTTATTGTTCATTTTACGTTGGTTCTGGTGGAGAATTAATGCTTTCAGTGAGATAGCAGCCATGGTAGTTTCGTTCCTGTGTGCTCTTTATTTTCAGCTAATCCATTCCCATGTATCATCAATAGTTATACCACAATGGATGACGTTTTTACTAGGTGTTATTATAACCACTATCGCATGGGTTATTGTCACTTTTATCACCCGCCCTACACACAAAGAAAACTTACGCAAATTTTGTGAGTTGACTAGTCCTGGAGGCCCGGGTTGGAAAAAAGTTATTCAGGAAGCTGAAAAGGATGGGGCTGTAATAGCGTTTGCGCATAAAGCTCAGAATCTTCCTTTAGGCATTTTATGTATGTTTCTGGGATGTTTAGGTGTCTACAGTACTCTGTTTGCCACCGGGTATTATATCTATGGCAGAGCATTGCTGGCATCAGTGCTTACAGCGGTTGCAGTTTGCTCAGCGTTGTTGCTTATCAGGTTCTGGAACAGAATTAATGCATAAATAATTCATTACCGGAATTGTATTTTTACAGTTCCGGTATTTTTTATAATATGCAGTTAAACAATTCTGACAGTCAAATAGAGAGGAGTACATATGGATCGGCCAGTTGCAATGGTTACAGGAGCAGGAAGAGGTATTGGACGTTCAATAAGCCACCGCCTTGCCGAGATGGGGTATAACTTAATTTTGGCAGCAAGATCACTTGAACAACTGGAACAGACAGCTCATGAGTGCAGAGAACATGGTGTTTCTACATTAAGTTACAAAGCTGATGTTTCAGAAGAAAAACAGGTTTTCCGGTTGTTTGAAAAAGCAGACGAAAAATACCCTCGCCTTGACGTGCTGGTGAATAATGCTGGTACTGGAGTTTTTAAGCCTATAACAGAAACAGAGCTTTCCGAATGGGATAAGGTATTGGCAGTGAATCTAACAGGAACCTTTCTGTGCTCCAGGGAAGCATTTAAAGTAATGCAGAGTAGTGGAGGCGGTACTATTATAAATATTTCTTCTGTAGTAGGTATCAAAGGATATCCTGAACAGGGAGCTTATACGGCAAGCAAACACGGTGTAAATGGTTTAACCAAGGTATTAGCTGAAGAGGGCAGGGAATACAATATCAGAGCACACGTTCTGTGTCCCGGTGGAGTTGATACCGATATGGTTAAAAAATCGCGTCCGAACTTGGATACTTCAGGACTGATTCAGCCTGATAACGTAGCTGATTTGGTAGAATATTTATTGAAACTGCCGCCGCAAGTGACTGTTGATTTAGTACACTTACGACGGTTTGCGAGCAGCTCTTTTTAGGCAAGCTATTTATTGATAAACTTATTGATTTGCTCAATATTCTGAATCTGAAGGTCTGCCACATCGTCTATAGCTGATTCAAGTTTATCTGCTTCTTCAGTTTGCAAAGAATGCTCTTCTGAATTAAGTAGCTCCAGCATTTCACTAAGATAAATTGCTGTTTCAGCCAATTTTCCCATGATGTCCTGAGGCAACATGCTGAAGTCAATATCAAGGCTCCTGACTTCCTCAAACCAGTTACTGCGCTCTTCAGTCAGCTCAAGTATTCGGGCTCTAAGATCAGCCTTGGGGGCATCTGCTTCGCGGTTATAGTTTTGGGATAAATATTCCCAGCGTTCTTCAATATAGTTCATGAAGACTGCTTCTTGAGCATCATCTGCAAAATTTAAAAGTTCGCTGCCAAAGCATCTTCTGAAAAACGCGTCAAAATCATAGTTCCGGTTGTGGCATTGCATTTTCATATATGCTTCTATTTCAGCAGGCTTAAGGGTGCAGCCAATTTCTTTTAGCATAGAAGTTAGAGAGTCTGTCTTGCCTTTTGATATGCCTACATTCTCAGGAAGTTCTGTTACGCTGGGATCAGGAGAAATTTTTCTACTGAGGACTGTGTGGTTTGCATCTTCAAAATTAATTTCAATACGCTCACTTCTATTATAGAACTCGTCCAGAGAAGCGCTGTTTGCTGATAAGAGGTCTTTGCCGCCAAGGAAATAAGCCCAACGTAATTGGTCAGGTATTTCAATGTAATTTTCAAAAGCGTCTATTACGCGCTCTACAGCTCCTGAATATTGATCTATCCAGTTGAGCACATCCTTGTCTTTTCTTTGGTTGCCGCTCAGGTAGTCAAAACTGAAAACACCATTTTCCCAGTCACAAACCTTTACAACAATGGCATCTCCAGTACTAAAGCCATGTTTATCGTAAAACTTTGCTATATCAAAAACGTTTAAAGTTACCTTATCAGAAGGTTTTTCCTGATCTAGAAGATCAAGGTTGCTGGAGTTTTCTGCAATAAAATAATCAAATATCTGCTCAGAACCCATTAATATGTGATATGGGACAAGTGCGGTAACATTATAGGTAAATTCCAGTAAATTTAAAATTTCCCCCTGAGGATCTTTTAACGTTATTTCGGAAGGGAAAATATCTTCTTCACAGAACATGCAAAAGCGGTGCCCCGGAAATAAAATACCGTTGTCAATTTCAATTTCGTCTGGTGTTACGAGAAAGACCTGATCTGTAAAAAAGTCTTTCTTGAGAAAATATTTATCTGAATCAAAAGCTTTGAACAGGCGATTGTCGCCATTGAGCTCACGTTCTATACGTAACTCAAGAGCTTCTCTATCGTCATCCAGTGAATCAGGTATTTTTTCAAGGACATCTTTAACTTGAAAGCCATTTTTGTCAGCATTCAGCAGCATGTCTTCAAGAAAACTATCAAGTTGTTTAGAATCAATTTTCATAATATAACCTCTTAAGTATAAACATACGCTGGAATTATGGAAAATCCATTTTTAATTACATTTATTCTGAAAGTTTGCAGTAATTAAACAGTCTAAATTAAATACTGGCTATCTTTGATACTTTTTCAAAAAGGAGATTTCTAACGTAAATTTCCAAGTCCGGTTGTTCCCAGCTTTTAATAGTATCTATATCTACAGTGTCAGCTACATCAAACTTTCCGCTGACAGTTCTGCGAAGATTATAAAGAGCAGCACCGCAGCCTAATTCCTTGCCGATGTCAGCGCATAAAGTTCTGATGTATGTGCCTTTTGAGCACTTTACAGTAAAATCAATTTGAGGAAGCTCAACTCTAGTAATTTCAATTGAGTGAATATTTATAGACTTAGCTTCACGCTCAACTTCGATGCCTTTTCGAGCCAATTCGTAAAGTCTTTTTCCATCTTTTTTTACAGCGGAAACCATTGGTGGGATTTGATCCTGTTCACCAATAAATGAAAGGATTGCCTCACGAGCCTCTTCTTCTGCGATGGCTGAATAATCATTTTCTGCAATTACTTCTCCATCCATATCTTGAGAATCAGTTTCAGTCCCAAGCAGCATAGTTGCTTCATAAACTTTATCTTCACCGCTGAACTTTTGGCTCAGTTTAGTAAATTTTCCAAGCATCAATACTAACAATCCGGTGGCTGCGGGATCAAGGGTTCCACAGTGTCCGACTTTAGGAATATTAAAACGACTGCGAACCATGTTTACAACATCAAAACTAGTCCAGTCTTTAGGTTTATCTACCAGTAGAACACCATCAGTCTTAAAAATTGGTAATTTGTGTTTTTTAGGGTTATAACGCATTCAGTTCCCTTTCAACATGAGTAAGTAATATCTTTTCAGCATTTTCTAATATGGAGGCTTTTATTAAGCCGCCAGCGGCCATTTCATGTCCGCCTCCATTGAGTTTTCGTGCAATAGTTCCAACAGAATAGCGAGGTGATTTAGAGCGCAATGACAACTTAAAGCCTTGGTCTCTCGGCTGCATTATGGCAACTATTTCTGTACCTCTAATGGCTCTTAGAGCCTCAATCAGCCCTTCGGTGTTGCGCATGTCTACATTGTACTTCCTGACTAATTCCGGTGGGATAAAAAACCATGCAAACTGACCATTGAAAGCTGTTCGCAAATGCTTAAGTTGAAGCTCTGCCTGAAACTGCTGTTGGGGCAGGGGGTTTGAGAAGAACATCTTTTTTATGATATTATGATAATCAGCTTTCATTTCCAGAAGTTCCGCCGCATGCCTCAGAACCTTAGGAGAAGTATTGTCAAAACGAAATCCGCCGGTATCCATAACGATTCCAAGCATTAGTAAATCAGCAGTTCTCGGTTTTATCTTAGCCCCTTTGCTTTCACGAAAGATAGAGAATAGAATATCTGCTGTAGCAGCAGCTTTAGAATCAACTAAGTTCCACTTTGCGTAGAAAATATTGTCAGGGTGATGATCTATATTTATGACAGGAAGTGGTATTCCATTAAAGTCTATATGTGAAAGTGAGGCGCGTTGCGGGTTAGGTATATCAAGCATGATTATGCAGTCAAATGAGTTCAAGTCACTTATAATCATTTCTGTACGACAGTCTGAAGACGCGAAATCCAAATATTTTTCCGGTAGCTTTTCTGGAATTAGAGCTTCTGCTGTTTTTCCATTATCATGGAGAAAATGAATTAGAGCAAATGTTGAACCTAAAGCATCTCCGTCGGGGTTCTCATGTGCAACGACAAGAAAATTATCATGTTGCCTAATAATTTCGGCAACATCCTTAGGTGTAACGCTATTCTTCATCATTATCTTGTGATTCCTCGAGAATAGAAAGAACTCTGTCGCCTGACTCCATGCGGTCATCTAAAGTAAACTTTAATACAGGAGTATACTTTAGAGAAACGACACGGCTAATATTTTTCTGTAAGTCCACACGGCGTTTTTGAAGTTTTCTTAATACATTATGTTTGACTTCTTTGTCGCCTCCAAAAACACTTATAAAAACCAGCGCTTTTCTCAAGTCAACTGAAGTTTTTACTTCAGTGACCGAGACCAGCACGGAATTTGAAGGCGCAATTCCACCGCGTTCAACCAAATCGGCAATTTCGCGTTTTAAAAGTTCATTGACTCTGGTAATCCTGTCAACTGACGGCATATTTTCCTCCAGGGTCAGAGAGTTGCTTTTCTAAGCTCAATTTCGAAGAATTCAACAATGTCATTTTCTTCAAAGTCGGCAAAGTTATCAAGTTTAATACCGCATTCAAGACCTGCTTTAACTTCCTTGACATCGTCCTGAAAGCGTCTGAGTGAAATAACTTCACCATTATAAATCAGTTCATTGTTTCGTAAAACTTTAGCTTTGTACCCAACCTTGACAGACCCTTTTTCAGCCATACAACCAATAACCTTGGGGCCTTTACGGACTTCAAAGATTTGAAGAATTCTGGCTGCTCCAGTGCTTTTTTCACGTTTTTCAGGATCAAGCTGACCTGTCAAGGCATCGGTAATATCTTCAAGCAATTCGTAAATAATACTGTAAAGTCTGATTTCAACGCCTTGGCGTTTAGCAATCTCATTTACGCCATTATTGACTTGAACGTGGAATCCAACGACAATTGCATCTGAAGCGGCTGCGAGCATAATATCATTTTCAGTGATAGCACCTACAGCATTCATTACGGCATTAACTTCAATTTTGTCTGACGGAAGTTTTTTCAATGAATCTTCAATGGCCTCACCGGAGCCACGAACGTCAGATTTGATAAGTATGTTAAGACTTTTCTTGTTCTGTTGACTGATTTTGCTGAAGAGGTCTTCCAGGTTTTGAGTAGTTCCTCTAGTAAGCTGTTGTTGGCGCTTTTCCTGGGCGCGACGCTCGGCTTCACTTTTAGCTTCACGTTCTTTCTTGCATACAACAAGATTAGAACCTGCTTCAGGTGCACCGGAAAGACCGACCAGCTTGATTGGTGTGCTGGGGCCGGCTTTCTTGATCCGCTCCCCATGCTCGTTGAGCATAGATTTAACACGACCGTAAAATTGATCGCAAAGCGCAATGTCACCAATTTTAAGTGTACCTTTTTGTACAAGTATATTGGCTGTAGCTCCAAATCCCTGTTCCAGCTGAGATTCGATGACAACAGCCTGAGCAGGACGATTAGGGTTTGCTTTTAGCTCAAGTAGTTCAGATTCAAGCAAGATACGCTCGAGCAGCATGTCTATTCCTTCACCAGTAATAGCAGATACTTTTACCGTACCTACATCACCACCCCAGTCTTCACTCATCAGCTCGTTCTGCTGCATTTGGAGAAGAATCTTATCAGGATTGGCATCTGGCAAATCTACTTTATTGATAGCTACAATAATTGGCACGCCAGCAGCTTTTGCATGATTTAATGCTTCAATGGTTTGAGGCATAAATCCATCATTTGCTGCAACAACCAGAATTGCGATGTCAGTAGTGTTGGCACCTCTGGCACGCATATTTGTAAAAGCTTCATGACCAGGAGTGTCAATGAATGTTATTTTTCTATCATTAAAAGTAACCTGGGATGCACCAATGTGCTGGGTTATTTTTCCGGCTTCGCCATCAGCAATCTTAGTGTTTCTGATTTTATCCTGCAATGAAGTTTTACCATGGTCGACGTGACCGAGGAAAGTTACTACAGGGGGGCGTTCAACCAAATCTTCCGGTTTATCTTCTTCGTCTTCAATCAGAGTTGTTTTTTCGCCATGAATATTGTGTTCATCTTTATCTCTATGATCAATCAGGAGCTCAACATCATATCCTTTGCACAGCTTTTTTGCTGTTTCCGGAGTCAGGCTTTGATTAATAGTCGCAAGCTCACCCAGTTTCATCAAATCACTGATAATCTGGTTGGGCTTTTTATCAAGAGCTTCAGCAAGAGTTTTTACGATAATAGGGGTTTTGATATGAACTTCTATATTGCTTTCCTGTGGAGCTTCAGATGAAGTCTCTTTTGATTTTTTGTTTGATCTTTTGATTTTTTCATCCAAATGTTGAACAATCAATTCGTACATGTCCGGTGGAACGACGCTGCTGGGGCCGGAAACTTCGATACCCTCGGACAGCAGCTCATTTATGATCACCTTTGGAGAAACATCATATTTCTCAGCTAGATTTTTGACTTTTACTTTTTTCACGCAGCTGTCCTTCCTGTATTATGACTCAATAATATTTTTCATTATAATTTTAAAAGAAACGGGACGAAATCTATTCGCCCTCATTTATCGCCTTGAATATATTCTCAACTTCTTCGGGATCAATATCCTCTATGCTATTAATTTCATCAGCGCCAGCTGTTTTTATGCCTTCGATTGAGACATAACCGCTGCTGATTAGTTTCATTGCTGTATCTTCTTTTACTCCGAGAGCTTCAGCAAGTCCGTGACTGGCTTTGCGTATTTTGTCCTCCAGGGTGTCTTCATGAACTGGTTCATTGACAATAATGTTTATATTGTGCATGATCAGTTTTGAAGACAGACGTACATTCTGAGCTTTTTTGCCGAATGCCAGTCTTGATTGTTCCGGAGTGACATAAACATTCAGTTCATCACGTCCACCTTTGTTGATAACCTTAACAGACTGCACTTTTGCAGGCTGTAAGGCATTGGTTGTGTATTTTGCAAGATCTTCGTCGTAAGGCACAATGTCAATACGTTCACCACTTAGTTCAGTGGTGATGTTTTTGACTCTTATACCACGAAGACCAACGCATGCTCCAACGGGATCGATTCTTGGATCATTGCTCTTGACCGCAATTTTTGTACGACTGCCTGCTTCGCGAGCAATTCCCATTATTTCTACAATACCATCGTGAATTTCAGATACTTCACGTTCAAATAAACGACGTACAAAATTTGGATGTGTACGAGATACAACCAAACTTGGGCCGCCGCCACTTATATCTACTTTGAGCAGTACAGCATTGATTCTGTCACCAGGCATGTACTGTTCGCCATATATTTTTTCTTTGGAGTTCAAAACGCCTTCAGCCTTTTGAAAATCTATTATTATGTTGCCGCTTTCAAAGCGCCGGACAGTACCGTTGATGATTTGACCGATACGATCAGCAAATTCATCCCGTACTATCTCTTTTTCAGCTTTCCGTAATTGCTGCATGATAGCCTGTTTTGCGGTTTGTGCAGCAATGCGTCCAAAGTTTTTTGGAGTTACTTCCCAGTCAATTACATCGCCTATTTTAACATCAGAAATCTTTTCCTGTGCTCTTTCCAACAGTAACTGGTCGTTGCTAGGTAGAGTATCTACAACCTCCAGTTTGGCCCAAGCTCTTATTTCACCAGTGTTTGGATCGACTTCTACTTTTAAAGAGCTTGCTGGATGAATACTTTTGCGGGAGGCTGACAATAAGGCTGATTCTACAGCTTTGACCAGAACTTCACGCTTAATGCCTCTTTCCTGCTCAATATATTCAAGTATTGTCAGTAATTCATTGTTCATTGCCTAGCCCTTTTCTGTTTACCTGTAATTACACCCACATAAATTTACTAAAATATAAAAATAAAAAAAAGCGGGTAATCGCACCCACTCAGTTAGCCATTTCAATATGGATATGCTTTTAACTTGCGATAATATAGACCTGCATTTTGAACTATCAAATTTTTTTATATAATATAGGGGAAAAAGATTATGTCGGCATATCGGTGCGCCAAAATATGTTAGCCGAAAAAATATGAAGAAATAAATATTTCGCCTTTTTTTTTACTTTGTGCGCAAAAATAACTTGATAATCGAGAAATGCATGCAATAATTATTGACTTTGTTAATTGCAGTTTTTGCTGTGATTTAATATTAAGTAAATTTAATTAGAGATGTTTTAAAATTTTTAACATAAAGTAAAATTAAGGTTGGTTTAGCAATGGCAAACAAGTCTGCATTAAAAAGACTGCGCACTGACGCTATTAAGAAGATGCGCAACAAAGCTTGCAAAAGCACACTGAAAACTTTCGAAAAGAAATTCCGCACTGCTGTGGAATCAAAAGACGCTGAACAGGCTGGCACCCTGCTGAAAGATTGTTTCAGTAAGTTGGACAAAGCTGCAAAGCGTGGCACTATTCATAAGAATAAAGCCAATAATAAGAAAGCTCAGCTGAGCAAAGCTATGAAATCCATTCAGGGATAAGCTTGTTTATGCTTTTTTAGCCGCGGTTTGCCGCGGCTTTTTTTTGCAAAAATTATGGAATTCTAATATTTTATGGATTGCATTAGCTTTGTTTTGTTTGTAAAATTATGCTATGCATCGGAGGTTTGAGACGTGGCATACATACAATATAAGAAAGACGGCTGGCAAAAAGTGATCAGCCTTGACGAGATGGATACTGGGACATTTGGGCGTGGTGAAGAATGTGACTATCAGATATTGGATCCACAAGTGAGCCGGGAACATTTTAAGGTAACTCGCGGCGGAAACGGGATGTTTTGTGTTGAAGATTTAGGATCTAGCAAC
Organism: Lentisphaerota bacterium; assembly: GCA_024225035.1. Lineage (GTDB taxonomy): Bacteria > Verrucomicrobiota > Lentisphaeria > Victivallales > Victivallaceae > Zth2. Next base: position 185,759 of record JAAEMX010000211.1, on the reverse strand, counting down.
GGAACTTTTCTGAATGAGCAAAAACTGTCTCCTGGCGTTCATGAACTAAGTAATGGGGATAGAGTGAAGGTGAGAGGTCACCTTTTTGTTTTCTGGGAGATGGAAAGAGACGCCGTGCCAGGTTCAGATATGAAACCTGCTGGGGATAAAGATGGCCGCCCCGGATTTCGCACTGCACTGTTGAATCAGTTTAGTGATATATCCGGGGGAGGGAAGTAGCTGTTATTTTTCCAACGGCATTTTGATTTTTTTCAGGAATATTGATACGATTATGGTAAATAGACCGTAAATCAAGAGATATATTCCAATTACCCAGGCAATCATAGCAACGCCCATAGACGGTTTAATCAGTAATAGGAAACCGAGCAGCAGAGATATTATGCCAGTTGCAATTGCAAGGCTCTTGGCCGGCATAGCTGCTTTAGGTGCTCGTGCTGCCAGTAGTAGTTGTTCTACTCCTGTAAATAATGCCCAGAAGGCAATAAGAATCAGGAAGAATACTTGAGCTACAAAAGGTTGCAGCATAATTAATGCACCGGCAATTAAACTGATTACGCCGTAGGCAATCATTAGCCCTTTACTTGTTTGTACCTTGTTTGCATTTACCAGAACGAGAATCCCGTTGATCAGTAAAAATAATCCAAGGATTAGGGCAAGGATAAACATTGCACTTATCGGGTCAATTATAAAAACCAGACCAATGAGAGCGGAAATGATACCTCTGACAAGAAGGACACCCCATAAGCTGCTACTGAAGAAATTGCCAAGGATGATAGTTTTGTTGCTCATAACAAACTCCTCAAATGTTGTTCTCTAATACTAATATGCCGCCTGATCATCAAAAAACAATACCTAAATACAATGTATTTATTGCTTTTTAAAACATTTTGGCTATATTCGAGTCTTAAAGTTGCACTATTAACAAACCCATTAGAGTTAATTATATGAGTCTTATTCTTGGTATAGAAAGCAGCTGTGATGAAACAGCCGCCGCTGTCGTAAAAGACGGTTCCGATGTGCTCGGAGCCTGTGTCGCTTCGCAAATTGCACGTCATGCAGAGCATGGTGGCGTGGTTCCCGAGCTTGCCGCCAGGGAGCACCTGAAGGCCGCTCGTCCTGTTCTGGAAGGGGCATTAAGTCAAGCCGGCGTAACATTAAAGGATATTGATGCAATTGCCGTGACTCAGGGGCCCGGGCTTATTCCGGCCCTGCTGGTAGGACTGAATTTAGCGAAGGGACTTGCTGTTGGTAATGATTTGCCTCTGATAGGCATAAATCATTTTATTGCTCATATCTATGCCTCTTTTTTGGATGGTGGTAAAGAAGAGCTTGAAAAAGTTGAAACTTATCCCATTTTGGCTCTTGTGGTTTCAGGTGGGCACACGGCCTTGCTTTTGATTGATGAGGCGGGGCAGGCTAAGCTTGTTGGGACTACTATTGATGATGCCGCTGGAGAAGCTCTGGACAAAGCATCGAAGATGTTAGGGCTTGGGTATCCCGGTGGACCTATAATTCAAAAAACAGCTGAAAGCGGTGATGCCAGTAAATATCATTTTCCAAGGCCACTTACGGGAGCGGCCGGAAAAGCTGTGGCACCTGAGCATAAGTATAATTTCAGTTTTAGCGGTGTTAAAACTGCATTGCTTTATCACGTTCAAAAGCTGACAGGCAAAAATGGTACGCTTGAAGGGCAGGAGTTGTATGATACTGTTGCTTCGTATCAGGAAGCTGTTGTTGATGTCCTTTGCAGGAAAACCGCTCTTGCAGCTAAGGATTTCAATGCCAGGACTGTTGTGCTTTGTGGTGGTGTTGCGTGTAATTCTGTGTTGCGCGAACGCATGGGAACAAGTTTGCCTCAGGGCGCAAAACTGCGTTTGGCTGAAAGAAAATACTGTACAGATAATGCCGCAATGGTTGGCGGCTTAGCTCACTATTATTTTGAAAAAGGACAGTTTACTCAGCTTGACGCTGATTCGTATGCGCGTTTGCCGAGTATTGCCGATGTGCCTTTTGTAAAATTTAAAGATGTGGAGGCATGATGACCAAGGCGGTTATTTTTGACCTTGACGGCACTCTCATTGATTCACGCAAAGACTTGACTAAGTCGGTTAATCTGATGCGGGCTCACTATGGGCTTGAACCACTTTCCCTTGATACTGTTTGTGTATTTATTGGAAATGGTGTTCGTAAGCTTGCGGAGCGGTCATTGCGTGATACCGGAGTGGATGTGGAAGAAGCTTTGCCGATTATGAAGAAGTTCTATCTTGCTCATATGAACGATGCTACTGAGCTTTACTCTGGAGTGAAAGATGGGTTGCAGCTTCTGACTGACGAAGGAATTCAATGTGGGGTTATTACAAACAAACCGCATGAAGCTGCTGAAACCTTGCTGGCAAACCTTGGTGTTGCGCACTATTTTAAAGAAATTATGGGAGGTGGTGATCGTTTCCCACTGAAACCTGAACCGGATGCTCTTTTGCATTTTATTAAAGCATGCAGTGCAAATGCTGATTGCAGTTGGATGGTCGGAGATCATTATACGGATATGGAAGCCGGTCGTCGTGCTGGTCTTAAACGTTGTTGGGCTGCATATGGTTTTGGTGATCCACGCGAAGAACAGTATGATTTCAAAGCTGATTCATTTATGAGCTTTGCTGAAAAATGCTTGAATGATTAGTTGATGTATTAATTTTTGAACAAAAATATTCTTTTGGTGGTCAATCTCAATTAAATGAGTTGACCTTACATTTTAATCATGGAGGAACAGTCATGTTTGAGTTGAAACCACGTAGACTATGGGAACTCTTTTACGATATTTGTAAAATCCCAAACCCGTCCGGTCATGAAGAAAAACTTCGTCTTTACCTGGAAGCTGTAGCTGCAAAAGCAGGGTTGAAGTATCAAACTGATGCTGTTGGAAACTTGCTCATAGAAAAACCGGCAACTCAAGGCAGGGAAAAATGTAAATCAGTTATTATGCAGGGACATCTTGATATGGTTCCGCAAACTATTGCCGGTTTAGATTTTGACTTTCAGACTGATGCTGTTGTGCCTGTTCAAGATGGCGAATGGATTAAAGCTGACGGAACTACGCTTGGCGCTGATAATGGTATCGGTACTGCCGCAGCTATGACTGTGATGCTTGATGATACGCTTGAACATGGCCCATTGAAAGCTCTTTTTACTATTGAGGAAGAGGTTGGTTTGCGTGGTGCTACAGCATTGTCCCCTGAGTTTTTAGATGCAGACATTATGCTGAATCTCGACTCTGAAGACGAAGGTGAAGTATTTATGGGGTGCGCCGGAGGTGGACGCCTGCTTACTGAGTTTGAGATAGAATGGGCGACAGTGGAGGCTGGTACCAAAGCTTACCGTATTTCGGTTTCTGGTTTGCCGGGAGGTCATTCAGGATGTGATATCCATGAAAATCGCGGCAATGCTATAAAAACTCTTGTCGATTTACTAAGAAATGTTTCTTCTGTTCTGGATTTGAATATTTCTATATTGGATGGTGGTACGCTGGACAATGCTATCCCTCGTGAGGCGTTTGCAATTGTGACTGTGCCTGAGGATGATGGCGAAATTCTGGAAACTGCAACGCAAATGTTTGCAGCTGGTGCAAGGGCACAGCATAAATTCAGCTATCCAATAATGGAAGTTGCTGAGGAATGGGAAATGCCTTCTAAAATTTGGGATCCTGCTTTTACAAGAAAGATATTGAATATTCTCCATGAATGTCCGCATGGTGTAATGGCATGGAGTAAGGAATTCCGAGGAGTAGTGGAGACTTCTACAAATCTTGCTGTTATAGAATCTTCTCAGGCAGAGTTCCGCATCAAAACATCACAGCGTAGTTTTTCTGATGCTGACAGGATTGCTCTGACAGATAAAATAGCAAAGATGTTTTTTAAAGTTGGTGGAAAATCTTCAGTTGACAATGAATACCCGGGATGGAAGCCTAATACGGACTCGGAAGCGGTTAATCTGGTTTGCGATGTTTATCGGAAACTGTTTAAAACAGAACCTGTTAAAAAAGCTATTCATGCCGGTTTGGAGTGTGGGCTTATTGGTAATAAAAATCCCAAAATTGACATGGTTTCGTTCGGTCCGGATATAAAATATCCTCATTCACCGGATGAGCGTGTTAAAATTGTATCTGTTGAGCGTTTCTATCAGCTTCTGACTGAAATTCTTAAGAGAGTTAAATAGCAATTTGTTTTTCTTCTTTGCAGTCTTTTGGTAAAAAGGGAGACTGCGTGTTGTAAAATATAGGCATTTCTCTTGAAACTTTGCCTGTTGCAATATATCTTACGCGTCAATACTTTTAAATTTAGAAATAGAATTAACGGAGACATAAAGTAAATGTTCAGTGCTTCTGACCTTAGAAAAGGTTTAAAAATTCAAATTGACGGTGATCCATGGGTTATCACCGATTTCGACTTTTGTAAACCTGGTAAAGGGACTGCCCTTTATCGCTGTAAAATGAAAAATATGATTACCGGCAACACTATGGACAAAACTTATCGATCTGTTGATAAAATTGAAAAGCCGGATCTTGAAGAACGTGAGATGTATTACTCATACCCTGATGGCGAGTTCTTTGTATTCAGCGATGCTGAAACTTATGAAGAAATGCGTATCAGCAAAGAATTCCTTGGGAAAAAGATCTATTTTCTTATTGAAGACAGTCTGTGTCAGGTTTTGCTGTTCAACGGTCTGGCAATTGATGTTTCCCTGCCTACTTTCATTGAGAAAGAAATTGCTGAAACAGAACCAGGCGCACGTGGAGACACTGCGACCAATGTTACTAAGCCAGCTAAAATTGATAACGGCTATGAAATTCAAGTGCCGATTTTTATTAACACTGGCGACATTGTGAAAATTGATACACGTACCGGCGATTATGCTGAGCGTGTCAGCAAAGCTTAATTTGCTTTGCGGAGATCACAGTTGTGACAACTGAAGAGCTCAAAAATATTAAAGCCCGGCTCGAAATTCGTGCCGGGCTAATTTCTGCTGTCAGAGCTTTTTTTGACAGCAGAGGTTTCATGGAAGTTTCTACTCCAGTTCTTATAAATGCCCCGGCTCCAGAAGAATATATCGAAGGAATTTCTGCTGCTGCTGGCTTTTTGCGAACCAGCCCGGAACTTCAGATGAAGCAAATGGTTTGTGCTGGTTATGAGAAAATTTACCAGTTAGGTCCCTGTTTTCGCAAAGGGGAGTTTGGCTCAAGGCATCGCCCTGAGTTTACAATGTTGGAGTGGTATCAAACAGATATAGATTACAAGGAATTAATGGACTTTACTTTTGAACTAATTAAAGAGTCTGTTTTTGCTCTAAAAGCTTCTTATGAAATTGAATATCAGAACGAAACAGTAGATTTTTCTCAAGCACCAGAAATTATTAATGTTGCTGATGCCTATCAAAGGTTTACCGGTAAGTCTGTGGAAAACGCTGATTTAACTGACGAGTTTGATACGCTGATGGTGGATTGTATTGAGCCGGAGCTAGGGAAGGGGAAGATGACTTTTCTGAAGGATTATCCTGCAAATAGAGCTGCTTTAGCCAGGCTTAAGGCCGATAATAAAGAAGTTGCTGAACGCTGGGAACTTTACGTCTGCGGGATGGAGCTGGCTAACGCTTACTCGGAGTTAACTGACCCGCGGGAGCAGCGCATGCGTTTTGCTGAGGCGCGACGCGTCAGAAAAACAAACGGCTTTGTTGAGTATCCAGAGGCTGAAGAGTTTTTTGCCGCAATGGAAAAGGGGATGCCTGAATGTGCTGGTTGCGCTTTGGGGATTGATCGACTTGTTATGCTGCTTTCTGACTCTCCCGATATAGGTTTTATAAATCCAGATTTTGCTTAATATTTTGAATGATTGATTGGATTTTTCTGTGTTATATAGTATTATTCTAGAGTGTGATATTTAGCAAAAGATTGGAATGGAGTAGGTTTTGAGGCGTTCATCGTCAGTTTTAGCGCTTTTATTAGTTGCTGTAATGGGTATCTATGGTTTGAGAGATGCCTTTCATCCGCTATTCCATAAAGCTTGTGTTCAGTGCAATGAACATTTCTATGAATCCCATTCAGAACACTTCTCACACACTCATCTTGAAAGTACAGACTTTGAAGATAATCAGCTGACAGCACCTCATGTTTGTCCGATATGTAATTCTTTTGCCGGTAAAATTTTCTATTCATTTTTAGAGATACATAATTTTTATATCTTCCCTGTTGAGGCCGGTCCTACTACGGTCGAAACAGGTGTGAGATCCTTTCTTTTTCAACCACCTGCAAGAGCTCCACCTGTTTGTTAGGCATATTTCTTTAAAACTCTGTGCCGCGTTCTGCGGAAAATATGTTATGCTTAACTAACACGAATACTATACTGATGAAAAAAACTAATAAACTAATAAAATTTACCCTTATTGAACTCCTTGTTGTGATTGCCATTATTGCAATACTTGCTGGGATGCTGCTTCCTGCACTTAATAATGCCCGGGAAAAAGCGAGAGCAATAAACTGTGTTAACAATCAAAAACAGATTGGCTTATCCATGCTTAATTACTGTGACAGCTATGACGATTTTTCCCCAAATGTTCATGGAGGACAGTACGGTGCTCCGAAGATGCAATCCGGGGATGCCGGGTTCAAGGAATGGCATGAATATCTCAAAGAGTTCGGAATGGAACTGAGGCATATGCGTTGTCAGAACGACCCCGCGGTGCGCAGTGGTTTTGACAACAACTGGAGCACTCGTCCCAGCTATTTATATAATGGTATGCTTGCATTTGCTAAAAAGATATGCATTCTGAAGAAACCATCCAGCAATATAACACATTCTGAGCGTGGAGATACTGGCAATGCTTTAACGCATCATGGATACCCGGCATTTCTTGCTCCAACTAACTGGCAGGCTTTGGTCAAAGAAAATCGGCATAATGACAGATCTAATTATTTGCATGCGGATGGTCATGTAACAGCCAGACAGTTTAATGACACTCTTGGAGATAGTACTGTTACTCAGAATGAACATTTTTTTGCAGAATATTTAAACGCTTATAAATAAAAAAGAGACTGCGGTGTATGCAGTTTGTGGACTGGTGTAATGCCAGTCCTTTTTTTTATGGACTAAATATTATGTTAATATTGAAAAATAGAGCGTGTGGCAGTATTTTACTGCACCTTATAACATAGGTGTGTCAAATCAAAATATGGATTTATATGAAATCATTATCTGACTTTAAGTTAAAGTATGTATTGCTGCTTTTTGTCGCAGTAGTTTTTTTATGTGCCGGATGCAGTAAAGACAAAGGTAACTTGCCGGTAAAGCAACTTAAAATCATTCGTGGCAGCGAACAATGCGCTCTGCCTGGCGAAAAGTTCAAAAAGAAACTGATCATAGAAGTTCTTGGCCCCAAGGAACGCGGTTTGCTTGGAGGTAAAGGCCAAAGTACCCCACTTGCAAATCAGAAGGTCCTGTTTCAAGCTATCGATGGTTCCGATTTGAAGCTTTCCGCTCAAGAGGGAACAACCAATTCCGGTGGCGAAGTAATGCTGGAAGTTGAGGCTGGTAAGAGTCTCGGCGATCAATATCTCAAAGTTATTCCTGTCCAGAATCCTGAAGCTTCATTAACTGTACGTTTTGTTACCGGGGTCAAAATCATAGGTGACGATCAGGAAGCTCATGCTGGTAAAAAACTTCCTCATCCAATATCGATTCAAGCTCTTGATCAAAACGGAAAACCATTAAAAGACGTTCCAGTATTCTTTAATGTTTGTGAGTCTCCTGATGGGAAAAGCAGTTCTACCGGTCTTGGTTCGGAACGTGTTTTGACTAATGATGATGGTATTGCATCTACTACATTTAAAGTAGGAAGTAAAACTGGCGTATATGGTATTGAGGCAACAGTTGCTGACAAAGAACGTAACATTTTTATTCGTGGTATTCGAATGGATGCCATGTCTATAAACATTTTTGATTTGATTATTACTGTTATCGGTGGATTAGCCCTGTTTGTGCTCGGTATGAAAATGATGAGTGACGGCTTACAGGTGATAGCAGGAGAAAACATGCGGCGCATTCTGCAGTTTTTTGCCAGCAATCGCATAGTTGCAGTATTAGCTGGAACGGGTGTAACTGCTGTAATTCAGTCCTCAAGCGCTTGTTCTGTAATGGTGATCGGTTTTATTAATGCCGGCCTTTTAAAGCTGTCGCAGGCAATAGGTATTGTTCTTGGAGCAGACATTGGTACCACTGTTACGGCTCAGATAATATCATTCAAGCTTGGTCAACTTGCTTTGCCGGCTATTATTATTGGTACTTTAGCAGCAATGCTGATAAGTAATAAAATTGGGCGAGGGTGGGGGACTACTGTCCTTGGATTTGGCTTACTTTTCTTTGGCATGGGAATGATGGGAGATGAGCTTAAGGCCATCGGTAACTTCCCTACATTTGTAAGCTTTTTCAACAGTTTTGACTGCAACCCGGTCAGCGGCACATATATGCCGGTTGCTCCAGTTCTTGGTGCTTTTGGAATAGGTATCCTGTTGACAGTAGTTATTCAGAGCAGTTCTGCTTCAATAGGTATTATCATGGCTTTGGCAGGCAGCGGGCTAATTAACTTCTATACTGCTATGCCTTTGATGCTTGGCGCTAATGTAGGAACAACTATTACAGCTGTTATAGCTTCAATTCCGACAAATAAACGTGGTAAGCAGGTGGCCTTGGCACACGTATTAACCAAAGCTTTTGGTACTTCATATATGATTGCTTTGTTCTATGTTGACTGGCCGGGAACAGACGTTCCTATTTTTATGTATGTCGTGAATTATTTAACAGCTGGAAACGTATTTGCCGCTGTTCCGCAAAATGTAATGCGTCACGTTGCTAATGCTCACACACTTTTCAATATAGTTAACGTATTAGTTTTGATTCCGCTTATTGGAGTGATGGAAAAAGTTTGTAACATTTTGATTCCAGTACGTGATGAAAAACTGCTTAAAATTACTTATTTGGAGCCGCACTTGCTTGATACTCCATCTGTAGCGCTTGAGCAGGTTATCCAGTCAATCCGGTACATGGTAAAAGAATCATGGTCAATGGTGAACTGTGCTATGGATGATCATTTCTTCAAGGGTAGTGTTGATAAAGATAAGGCCAATGATCTGGAAGAAAGAGAATTCAAGATTGACGATCTTCAGAATGAAGTAACTTCATATCTGGTTAAGCTTACTCGTCGTGAATTGAGTACCCCTCAGGCTGAAATTATTCCTCTTTTGATGCATTGTACTAACGATGCTGAGCGTATAGCTGATCATACTGAAAATATTCTGGGCTTAGCTAAGCGTCTGAAAAAAGCTGATTGCGGCATTTCAGAAATAGGAAGTGAAGAGCTCAACGAAATATGGACCTTGCTGTCTGATGAAGCTCAAAATGTAATTGGAGCATTAAATAATCGCAATCCTGAAGGTGCTGCGATTGCTATCAAGGACGAAAAGAAAATCAATAAGCTTGTCAATAAATTTGAAAAGAATCATGTGAAACGCCTTAGCGGTGGGGACTGTAATCCGGTATCAGGCATTATTTTTATTGAAATTATGGCTGAACTTGAAAAAATTGGTGATCACTTGTGCAATATAGCAGAACGTAATCCCGAAATACAGAAACACTATTTTGAAATAGGCTGAGGTTAAAATATGAATTGGAGAGAGCTGCTTTCGTCGCAACGTCTGGGTAAGAATAAACCGGAACAAATATCGTTAGGGCGCTCTCCTTTTCAACAGGATTTTGACCGCATAGCGTTTTCATCTGCTTTTCGTAGACTGCAGGATAAAGCTCAAGTGTTTCCGCTTGCGGAAAGTGCTTATGTTAGAACAAGACTCACTCACAGCATGGAAACTTCCTGCATTGGCCGTTCTATCGGCACCGGAGCTGGCGTTTATATTTGTGAACAGGAAAAGTTCGAAAATATTCAGCCTAGTGACATAGGTGCGATAGTTGCGGCTGCAGCTCTAGCGCATGATATTGGTAATCCTCCATTGGGACATTCAGGCGAAGAAGCTATTCGGCATTGGTTTTGCACATCAAAAGTTGCAGCAGAACTGCAGAGCAGTATGTCTGAAAGCGAACGTGCTGATATTGAAAACTACGAAGGCAATGCTCAAGGTTTCAGGGTGTTATCCAAGCTCCAGATGCCTGATAATTATGGAGGAATGCAGTTGACATGTGCTACACTTGGGGCTTTTGCAAAATATCCTGTTGAATCGATCAATATCAAGAAACTTCCCGGCATTGCTGCCAAGAAATTTAATTTTTTTCAACTTGAACGTGATCTTTTCTGTAAAGTTGCTGAAAATACTGGTATGAAAAAAATTCCCGGAATAGAGTTTGGGTGGAAACGTCATCCTCTGGTTTTTCTGGTAGAAGCGGCTGATGACATATCTTACCATATCGTTGATTTTGAGGATGGGCATATGCTCGGCATTATCAGCTATGATGATCTTGAAGAAGCTTTTATGCGTATTATCAGGCAGGATTATATTAAAGAATTTGCAAGATCACTGAAAGAGCCTGAACGCAGAGTTGAATTTCTCAGAGCAAAAGCTTTAGGGCAATTGGTTGGGGAAATTATTGAATGCTTTATTGAGCATCATGATGAAATTCTTGCAGGCGAACTGCAGGAGTCATTAATAGATTTGATTCCTTCTGCGGAAGCATTGCAGCTCATTAGGAAAAGAAGTCAGAAAGATGTATATACTTACAGGAGGGCTGTCGAAATAGAAGCTGCCGGCTTTGAATTGACCGAAGGTTTGCTTGATGCTTTTGCTTGTGCAGTAAATGAAGTCGCGACAGCGAAGGCTGAGGGCACAAAAGCTTCTTATCGCAGCAGAAAGCTTCAGCAGTTGATTCCTGAAAGGTATCGTGACGAAACTGATATTGAATGGCAGCAAAGCGCATATGTGCGCCTTATGAATATTCTTGATTTTATATCCAGTATGACCGACTCCTATGCGGTCTCATTATATAAAAAGATTAAAGGCATTTCATTGCCGACTGGTAACATGTAAGGAGTATTAATGCCTGAATTACCGGAAGTGGAAACTGTAAAAAATGCACTCAGTCCTCACTTGCAGGATCATGTTTTTACTCGAATAGAAACTCATATTGGGCAAATGCGATATTCTCTGGCGCCGCTTTATGATAAAGAGCTGCGCAATGCTAAAATTACGGATATACGTCGCCGTGGTCGTTATATTGTTATTGAGCTGGCCAATCTTAAAGCTTTTATTATTCATCTCGGCATGTCCGGTTCTATCAGGATTGTTGAAGAAACTGCCGAAAGAAAAAAACATGAGCATGTTATTTGGTACTTGGATAATGGAATGACTATGCGGTTTGATTGTCCCAGACGGTTTGGGTTTGTCAAAGTTTGCAAATTAAAGGTTGTCGGAGCTGACCCTAAAGAATTATCACACTTGGGTGTAGAACCTTTGAAGAAAGAATTTGACGGCGCTTACTTGTATGAAGCGACAAGAAAACGTACTGGAAGCATAAAGAATCTCATTATGAACAATGCAATTGTAGTTGGAGTGGGAAATATTTATGCAACTGAGGCGTTGTTTGCTTCGGGAATAAAACCAATGCGCAAGGCGTCATCTCTGACAAAAAGCCAATGTGATGACTTAGTTAAGGCAATAAAGGCGATCCTACTGCGTTCCATTGAGGCTGGCGGAACTACTATTGCTGACTATAAGAGTGTTGATGGTTCCGAAGGAAAGTTTGTTCATGAACTCAAGGTATATGGCAAAAAAGATCAGTCGTGTCCAGTGTGCGGTTCTGAAATAGAAATGACCAGGCTTGGCGGAAGAAGTTCATGTTATTGCCCGAAGTGTCAGAGGTAATATAGTTATGAACTCAAGCCAGTTTATTGAACTGCCTTCTGGTCTAGAATTCCCTAAAATTATTCCGGGCCCTATGGAAGGGGTTATGAATGAATTATTCTGTGCTGTAGCACATCGGCTCCAACTATGCCAAGGTTGGATGACTCCATATATAAGAGTTACTACCCATGTTCCAAGAAGCTCCAGGTTGGCTGCATTTATGCGCCCCTTTTCAGCTGGAGACTTGCCGGTTATAGTGCAATTGATGGGGACAAATGGTGATGTTATACAGGAAACTGCACAACGCTTATTAAGTCTTGGTGCCGTTGGCATAAACCTCAATTTTGCCTGCCCCAGTAATCAAGTAGTGCGTAGCGGTACGGGCGGAGCCATGCTAAAGGCGCCAGATGATGTAATATGCCTCACAAAAAAAATAAAAAAGGCTATTGGAAATGCTTCGCTTAGCATAAAAATTCGCAGTGGCTTCGATGATTGGCATGAATGCGGTTCTGTATTATCAGAACTTTGTAGGATAGAGCTGTTAGATTTTGTTGCTGTGCATTTCAGAACAGTGAAAGAAATGTATGGAAAAGTTGAGAATGTTGAAGAACGTTTAAGGTTTATTATTGAGCAATGCGGCGATAATATTCCTGTTATTGGCAGTGGAGACATATTCTCAACGGAGGACGCTTTAGGAATGCTTGAATATGGTTTTAAAGGGACCATGGCGGCTAGAGGCCTTTTGCGTGATCCTTTTCTTATAAAACGAATTGAGAATTCCCTAGCAGGAGACCGGGTTTTATTTGAAGTAGAACAAGGGCGTAGAATGTTTTTTAACACCTTGCTGGACATATGTCATGAAAATAATACTCAGATTAAGAAGTCAAAACTGCTGGAATATGCCGGAATGATGTGGGGGCGTCCCTCAAAGCTGTTTCGTCAATTATGTGTACTTGATGTGACAGAGTTAAATAGTTTTCGCTTGCCTGTAAATTTCTAACATTGCAAATATTTTCTTTTAAGTGTATATCTATAATTACCCACTTAATAGGAGGTTATAATGGTATTATGCCCAGTTTGTTTGGCTGTTGGCTGCAGGAAATGCTTTCTGGTGAAAATCTGTCCGCTTAAGCGTGTCATAGGTGATTTTCCTAAGAAAATAGTTGAGCCTGAGACTATAAAAAAGACAAAAACTGACCAGAACGATTCGCAGTAATAAGTAATTATTCATAAAAATATCAGGAGTAGTAGACTGCTATTATCTCCTGGTAATCATAATTAGGAAAGCTAAAATTCAAAAACTGACTGTTCATGGCATATTTCTCAATATTGTTCTATTATATCACCTTCTCAAATGTCTGTAGTCCTGTCGAAGGAAAATTTTATTAAGTATTAAATTGATCCATTCATGGTAAAATAAAAATTAATATTTAAAGCTGAAAAATCAAGAAATGCTCGCCTTTTTATGTTCAAATACTTCAAAATTTAAATTAATGGCTAGCTGTGTTTATATTGATCTCATACTATTTTTATAGGTATGAAGATTTTTCTTTGAAAATTATTGTTAAAATACTGTTAGGGATTGAACAATTTGCTGCTATTAGATGATTAAGACTATGGAGTTATGAAGAATGTGTTTGAATATGTATAATCATTATCATACATCGAATTAGTGGAGTTAACGCGTGAACTACTTATCAGATCAGTCATAATACTGACCACTTTTTTATTTCTGCACAAAGGCCGTAGTACAAGTAATCAATGGATATAATTACTGCTATAGATGTCTTACAAAAGTATATTCTCTTTAAGAGATTTTAGGCTCAAAATGAACCGAAAAAGCTGCATTTTGTATTTAATAAAAAAGAATTATTAGGATACTAATTGTTAAATATTAATATATTGTGCATTAGTTAAGTTTTTGAACGTATTTTAAAAATATTATAATATATACGGAGACTATGATATTCCTAGAAATCAAAGTGCGATGGATAAAATGAGAGCTGAAAAAAAGGCGGAAATGCGTATAAAGAAGGCAGCGCTCTATGATGTAGACCTTACTCCAATAACAACTCAAGAGCTTGGCCTCTTTAGAAAAATGGCCAGACTTTGCTCACATCCAGTTAATTCAATGTACACTTATGATGACAGATTATTGCTAGGTAGCAGAAACTATGGAGCAGGAATTAGAGAGCTCAAAGACAATAGAGTAGCTTTCTTTCTAAACACAGATAAAATGGATAATGCTCTAGCAGCTGGTGCTGGTGGTTTGACTGTAGAATCAGGCCTCAATCGATCGTTAGTTATAAAAATGGACGATGTGACCGTTGCGTCTATATGCATATGATGTGTTCACAGGGGGGGGGGAGGTTGTTCCCTCGTATACGCTTATGGGCCAACTCATTCGTTGATAGGGCACCTGAGTCCCAGAAGTAAAATTAATAATGTCATAGGCGCTTTTAGAGAATTGCATAATCTAAATGTAAGGTGGGATAAGATTATTTTATTTCACGTAAGAACTGAAGAATACAATGATTCACATTTCAATAAGCAAGGTAATATTGATTGCGGAAATTCAAGACATGCTAGAAATTTGCGTGAAGGCTGTCCTTTTCTGCCTTATATCTATACGTTAAATCAGATGGGTGGTAAGTTTGCCATGCACTTAAGAAGAGTAGGTGCTGGTGGTCATTCTGATAACAAATACAGTGTTGATGGTTATCATATTTATGTTGATCTAAAACATAAACGCTTTTTCGTTTTTAGTGATTATGATATTAGACGAGGAACGCCTTTGTTTACAAAATATAATGGTGATCGTGTAGATAGCTATGTGACAAAATGTCAGGCGAATATTGTATAAAACTCATTTATGACTAGTCTTAAAAATAAAAGGTGTACTATTTTGTACGCCTTTTATTTTTTTTATTCTTGCTTTGATTCAATGTACACCTTGGTTATTACGTGCTAATTTAAGCTTCAAAATTTTTGATGCTTAAAAAAAACAAGCCGCCTGCGTTTATAAGCAAACGGCTGTTTTTAATATAATTTTAAGCTGGGTTATTTTCCGCAGCATTTTTTGAATTTTTTACCGCTACCGCATGGGCAGGGATCATTTCTACCAACTTTCGGCATATCTCTACGGAAAGTTACCTGTATTGGGTCGTATTCTTCTTCCTCGTGCACCATCTCTTCAGGAATTTGAGCTGCTGCAACTTGTTCCGGAGACCCCATGAACTCGGCTTCATCAAATTGTCCGAAGATTTCATGTATTTGTTCTTGAGGCAGGTGCTCAAGCATTTCTTCAAAGCTTTCAAGGCTGGTTATTGTAGCCTTGAACATACTGTTGACTACTTCGCGGTATACGCGCTGCATCATTTCATTGAAAGTCTTGTAGGCTTCATTTTTGTACTCTACAAGAGGATCTTTCTGGGCAATAGCACGTAAGTAAATGCTTGAACGCAGATGGTCCATTGTGTACAGGTGTTCCTGCCAGAGACGATCAATCGCATCAAGTACGGTATGACGTTGCAGCCAGATCTGCTCATCTTCTGAAAACGTAGAGTTACGCTCTTCGTAAGCAGCTTCAATTTTTTCAACTATGTTGATAGCCATGCCTTCAGCATCAGCTAGTTCCCCTTTGTTCATGAATTTATCAAATTCATTCTGCTCAAAAGCTATTGGGAAATTCAAGGTTAGAAATGCATGTAGACGTTCCCAATTGAATAATTTTGACTCATTTGATTCATTTTTTTCAGGAGGAACAGATGCATCCATCACTTCTTGATAGATAACCTGTTCAACAACCTCGAAAAGGACTTCCTGAGGTTTGTCTGAAGTCAGCGCGTCTTTACGTAAACCGTAAATAATTTCACGCTGTTTGTTCATGACATCGTCAAATTCAAGGGTTCTTTTACGAATCGAGAAGTGATGCTGTTCTACACGTTTCTGAGCTGTTTCAATAGATTTATTCAGCCATGGATGTTGAAGTTCTTCACCTTCCTCAATTCCGAAGCGATCAAAAATTTTGACGATACGGTCGGAGCCAAACAGTCGCATCAAGTTATCCTCAAGGGACACATAGAACTTGGAAGTACCAGGATCTCCCTGACGAGAACAACGCCCGCGCAACTGCCGGTCAATACGGCGTGAATCATGACGTGAACTGCCTATTACATGTAATCCGCCCAGGTCAGCTACACCTTCACTGAGTTTAATATCAGTACCGCGTCCAGCCATGTTTGTAGCTACAGTTACACTACCGCGTTGACCTGCCATGGCAACAATTTCCGCTTCACCCTGGTGATTTTTTGCATTTAGCACCTTGTGAGGAACATTATTGCGTTTGAGCATGCGGCTGAGAATTTCAGAATCTTCAACTGAGATAGTACCCAGCAGTACAGGTTGACCTTTTTCGTAACGTTCTTCAACCTCATCAACAATAGCATTGAACTTTTCACGCTTTGTCTTGAAGATGGAGTCATTGTCATTTTTACGCTGACAGGGGCGGTTTGTTGGAATCACAATAACATCAAGTTTATAGATCTGGTGAAATTCATTGGCTTCAGTTTCAGCCGTACCTGTCATCCCCGCAAGTTTATCATACAATCTAAAATAGTTCTGGATTGTGATGGTAGCAAGAGTCTGTGTTTCCTGTTCAATTGTAACACGCTCTTTGGCTTCAAGTGCTTGGTGCAAGCCATCGCTGAAACGGCGCCCCGGCATCAGGCGTCCGGTGTGTTCATCAACAATCATTACCTTGTCTTTTTGTACAACATAGTGTACGTCTCTTTCGAAAAGACAATATGCCTTTAACAGTTGTGAAATGTCATGAAGTCTTTCACTTTTGACGGAGAAGTTTTCCTGAAACTTTTTCTTTTCTTCAATACGCTGGTCTTCATCAAGAGATTCATTTGTATCGATATTATGAATTTCTTCCAGCATATCCGGCATAATAAAAGAATTAGGATCATCCGGAGCTATAGAGCTGCGACCTTTTTCAGTGAGGTCAGCTTCATTTGATTTTTCATCTATAGTAAAATAAAGGTCACTCTGAACATCCTGTAATAAGCCGCGATTATTATCACTGCGAACTCGCGTTTCAACCTTTTCAAGGTTTTTAAGGATATCGCCGTCTTCGAGGATACGCATAAGCTGTTTGTGAGTCGGAATGCCGAATTTAACCTGAAGCAGTTTGATCATGGCATCTTCACGGTCTTCAGCACTTGCTTCTTCATTTTCCAGAACAGCTTTGGCTTCACGAGCAAAACGTGAGCAGAGGTGATTCTGTTTTTGGTAAAGATCAGTAACCAGTGGCTGTAAATCGGCAAACTGATGAGTTGAAACCGGAACCGGGCCGGAAATGATCAACGGAGTTCTGGCTTCGTCAATAAGTATACTGTCAATTTCGTCAACAATCGCATAAAAATGTTCACGCTGCACTAAGTGACCGGCTTCAGTGGCCATGCCCATGTCGCGTAAATAATCAAAACCGAATTCACTGTTTGTGCCGTAGGTAATATCACAGTTATATGCATCACGACGAACATCAGGTTGCTGCATATTCTGCAGGCAGCCGACAGTGAGTCCAAGATATTGATAAACAGCACCCATCCACTCTGAGTCACGGCGTGCCAGGTAATCATTAACTGTAACTAACTGGCAGTTTTTGCCGGTCAATGCGTTCAGATACAATGGCATTGTTGCAACAAGTGTTTTTCCCTCACCAGTAGCCATTTCGGCAATGTTGCCTCTGTGGAGAGCTATTGCACCCATTAACTGAACATCGAATGGAATCATTTGCCATGTCAACTGTTGTTCACAAACCGTTATTTCCTGGTCGCAAAGTCTGCGACAGGTATTTTTTACCACAGCGAAAGCTTCGCACATGATATCTTCGGTTGTTTCGCCATTGCTCAGACGTTCTTTAAATTCATTAGTTTTATTTTTCAGCTCTTCTTCGCTAAGCTTTTGGAGCTGTTCTTCTAATTCGTTAATTATGGCAACCAGCGGAAGCATTTTTTTTAAGTCCCGCTGCGATTTTGTGCCGAATATTTTCTTTAAAATTGGAACCAGCATTTGCTAAACTCCTGAAATAATTATTGTATAAACGGCTGCTTACTTTGATCCGGGACGCTCTATTGGTTTGCCAGCCTGACAAAGTGGGCATTCAGCAGGATCATAAGTCGCAAGTTCCAGTTTTAAGAGAGATTCATGTGGGACATCAAAACTGGCTTTACCAGCACTGCGGTCAACTATTACCGCAACTCCAACCACTTCGCCTCCAAGGGAACGGACGAGGTCGATTGTTTGCTGGACGCGTCCGCCACGAGTTACGACGTCTTCCGCTACAAGGACTTTTTCTCCAGGTTTGATTTTGAAGCCGCGTTTGAGAACTAGTTCGTCGTTTTCTTTGTCGGCAAAAATAGCGCGGACACCAAGTGCTCTTGCTACTTCCTGTCCTACAATAAGGCCGCCTACAGCCGGAGAGATAACAGTTTCAATTTCCTGATCTTTAAACTTTTCTGCGAGCTGAACGCATACTTTTTCAGCAATATCAGGGTATTGCAAAAGCAGGGCAGCCTGAAAGAAACGGTTGCTGTGCAAGCCGCTGCGAAGCTTAAAATGCCCTTCAAGAAGAGCTTTTGAATCGATAAAAGTTTTGATAATTTCCTGTTCAGTCATCATGATTGTGTATCCAGTATTAATTATAAAATAAGTTTTAGCGGAATGTGTCTGGTGAAGAAGGTTCTACCCAAAGGTGGAAGTCAACTTTCTGATCACCATAATTCAAAGAAATCATTGTGTTGAGTCTTGTCAGCAACAGCGCGTAAGGAATTTTGACTTTCCCGTTAGCAACAGTTACAGAAACGCTGCAGTCACCGAGAATGTCTTCGACCTCACGAATGGTGACAATCAGTTTCAGCATTTTCTGAAGTTTCTCGCGCAGTTCACCATCAAGTTCGTAGGTGCGATGACATTTGCCGCAAACAGCTTGAAAATCAGATTTTGCGACATCCGCAAGATTGAATTTTACAATTCCTTCACAATCATTATCCAGACAGTGAAAGTCAATCTGAGCTTTTGCTCCAAGATTAGAATCGGTATTATTAGCCATTATAAAAGCCTTATGTTTTTTTAAGAATAAAGATATCCCTTTGCTTAACAGAAATAACGATCTGTGTAATATAAAAGGAGTTGCGGAAAATAAAAGTATTATCCGTCTAAATGCAGTGGTTTTATGATGAGGCTCAAAGCAATGCTGTCTGGAAATGTTTCATTGCGTATGAGTTATTTTTGAATTGATGAAAAACAACAGCCTTTGATTCATGACTGATATTTGATATTTGTGTAGAAACAAGTGCATGGAAGCCATGAAGAAGCGGTTGTGAATTATGAATTTCCCGTAACTTTATTCTTTCTTTAAGTAATGAGTCATGAAAGAATGTTTTATTTAAATTATCCTGTTGTATGTCGCTGAGTACAGGAATTTGAGGAGGAGTTTTTTTATGATCTTTTTCAGAGTCTTTATTCAACTCTTCGCCACTGTTGTTTATTTCGGCATGGTAGCGGGATATCTGAAGCAAGGCTAGTCTGGTAGTGGCGTTACAGCACACTCCGCCTGCATTGGCTGCAGGAAGCATGGAAATAAGCAGCATTGCGCTTATAATTCCTGAGGCTATAAAATCCTTGCCCATTAATCAGGTCTCCGCCTTGGTTGAGTTACTTTGATAAAAGACAAATAACTGAACAAAAAGTTCCAGATGCCAATTTACAGCTAATATGTTAAAAGTCAAGAGCTGAAGGTACTGTCGTTAAAGTACCTTCAGCCGAGGAGGGAAGTAGGATTAAATTAATGGTTATAATATTCGAGCAGGCCGGGGTCGGTTATTATACCTTTTTCAATGTATTCTTTCCGTTTATCTACCTGATCAAACAGAATAGCTTGATCGATAGGAGATAAATTGTTGTCTTCAGGCGGTACTCCAACTGCTATAGTCGTTGGAGGGACATGTTTGCCCGCACCTTTAGATGAGATTAGCGCCCATGTTGACCATCCCCACCAACTGCTGATATAATTATTGTCGTATCTGTCTTCGACATTGTCTCTGCGCAGAAGTTTGTTGTCAATACTGACATATTCAAACATGGGGTAGGGCTGGATATGACCGCTCATATTATCACCGGGTTCGGCAGGATACGGCAGTAATAGCTGCACTGCTTCCGGATCTTTTACCACACCACTGTTATAGGCTTCGAAAATGTCATCGGCCGAAAGTTGCAATACTTCGCTCAGACGCTGACGATTCTCATGGTTGCAGTCGCTGAAATAGAGGCTGTCTCCATAGACGATCCAACGTTCACCGAGCATGTTATAAGCAATGATTCCAGCGCAGTCATCTTCATTGTGCATGTAGTTTGCCAGGCGTGAACCGATTTCAGACGGAGTTACCAGCTCATGAAGTTTGCGCAACGGGGTGCGAAGATGACCACCGGCAAACCTGTCCATTATATAATGACTGGCAAAGCCGTTCATGGCATATGCTTTCCGCATGTAGTCAAGGGCAATTAATTCAATATTATTATTGAACTTTTCCATATCAGCAGGATCTGGAGATACTTTACCATTTAGAATTGCTTTGGCATATAGCGCCTCTTTGATTGCAGCACTGTGACCTGCGGCGTAAGCCCGTAATGCATCATCATTAAAATGGTCATAGCAGACTTCAGCCAGCTTTAAGTATGTTCCAAGCGGATAGTAATCAGTAAAGATCGAGCCTCCGCCGGTTGCCTTGTTAAGGTCTTTATTCAGTTGTTCGGATATGGACTGAAAAACTGCACTTGGATCTTGTCCCTTTTCAAGGGCGGCAGTTACTTTGTCATATTCTCCTTGCAGTAATGGCCAGATTTTTGCGAACATTTTAACTGCTGCGGAACCTTCTGCCAGTGCATTGAAGTTGAGTATGAAATTTGCTTCAGCCTTGTTTGGTTTGACCTCATTAGATGCAGACTTGCCAACTACGCTGAAAAAATCAGGCATTGCCACTAGTTGACCATAGGAAATTTCCAAGCCGTTGGGCATTGTAAATATAGGGTTTTTTATTGGCGTTGAACTGGCTGTAAAATGTATTTTGACATCAGCCCCGGCATAAATATGCTCGGTTGTCGAGAATGTCGGTTTAAAATCTGCACTTACAATAGTTGCGGCAGTGAGCAAAATTGCAGTCAGCGGCTTGGAAAAATCCCGAATGTGCATATTTCCGGTCCTTTCGTTATGGTTTACACATTATTTGGACAAACCAGGAGTCTGGTTTTGATGATACTGGATGATGCCTGGATCAGTAATGATGCCTTCATCGATTAACTGCTGCTTATTTTTAGAACTATCATAAAGCAGAGCTTGATCGTCTACAGGAACGTCGTATTGAGTCTTTTCTGCAGCTAATGAAAATACTGGAGGTACGTTTTTGCCCATCCCTTTAGAATTAATTAACAGGAATGTTGACCATCCCCACCAGTTTGATTTTTCTTTGCTGTCATATTGATTGGCAATGTCATCTCGACGGTAAATAGTGTTTGAAGCTTTGTCATAACGGAACATTGGATAGATCTGCTTGAAACCAGCAAATTCTGTCATAGGAGCAACTGCGTATGGGAAGTACTTGTCTGTAGTGTCTGGAGAGGCTATTTTGCCGGTGCTGTATGCAGCAAAAACTTCGTCCGCGGAAAGCTGCAGCATTGTGGCCAGCCGGGTTCTGTTTTCCTGATTGCAGGGGCTGAAGTATTCCTGATCTCCGTAAGAGATCCAGGTTTCGCCAAGCTGATTTTTAACAATCAGGTTATCGCAGCAATCTTCATTGTGAGCATATTTACCAAGGCATGCGCCGATGTCTTTGGTGAAAACAGTTTCACTGAGTTGACGAAATGGGGCACGAATATGTCCGCCAGCGAATCTGTCCATCATGTAGTGACAACAGAATGCATTTAGAGTATAAGCGTATTCCAAGTGGTGGCGTGCTATTTTTTTCAGATCACTGCCAAATTTCTGCATATCTTCCTGACTTGGCGCAACATTGCCGAGTTCAATGTCTCCGGCAAGCTTTGCTTCTTTCATTGCTAAGTTGTGCCCAGTATGATAGGCGAAAATTGCGTCTTCGCCAAAGTGGTCAAAGCAATTGACCGCCAGCTTAAGATATTGTCCCAGAGGGTACATTTTTGTAAAAATGCTGCCGCCTCCGGTTGCCTTGTTTAATCTGCCATCAATATCGCTGACTATTTTTTGATATGTATAAGCAGGGTTCTGTCCTTTTTCGATAGCATCAGTAATTTGGTCATATTCATCCTGAATTATCGGCCATATTTTGTTGAAGTATTTTATAGCATCAGGAGAAACTGCCAAAGCACCATAATTCTGTTTGAAACGCTGTTCGGCTTTTGCTGGATCGCGAGTGTCGGATGCTGAGTTTCCTACTTCACCGAAGAAATCCGGCATGGCTACAAGCTGTCCGTAAGAAACTTTTAAACCATTTTTAAGAGTGAATACAGGATTTTTCACTCCCGAAGATTCTCTATCAAGTTTAACTTTTACTTCAGCTCCACCGTAAATGTGTTCTGTAGTAGAAAATTGAGGACTGAAATCTGTGGCGAGTCCTGTAAGGCCTAGGCAAATTATTGCAAGAGTGAGCGTTAGGGCATGTCCTGGTTTCATTTTAAGCCTCCCGGTTTTTTGAACTTATAATCCAGGTATCGGAGCATAGGGTGTCTTTTGATATGTCGGCTTTGTTTCTTGCAAGATAACGGCTAACGATTTTCTATTATACGTGTTGAGACTGAAAATTTGTTTAATTATACTAAAAAATATTATATTTTCTTGTTTTTTTATTAAAAACCCTAAAAAATAGCAGCTAAGCCTTATTTTTCTCTTAACTTTTAAGTGCAACGGCATAATAAGTGAGGCATCATGTGAGAGTGTTAAATTGGCTGAAATATCAACTTTTCATTTGAAAAGAGTGCCAATAATGTATATGCTGAAAGCGAAAGAAAATGACTATTGACAGCAAAAGGCTGTCCTAAAAGCGAGGGAAAATACATGCCTTCTGATTTTGTACATTTACATCTGCATACCCATTACAGTTTGCTGGATGGCGCATGCACTGTTCCTGGTCTTATTGAAATGGCTAAGGAATATGATATGCCTGCGGTAGCTCTTACCGATCATGGCTTTATGGGTGGTACTATTGATATGTATCAGAGCTTTAAAAAAGCCGATTTAAATCCTATAATCGGTTGTGAAGCTTATGTATCACCGACCACGAGATTTGATAAAAAAGCTTCAGTTCCTTATATAAGAGGGCACCATTTGGTGCTTCTTGCTAAGGATATTACTGGCTATCATTCGTTATGTAAACTTATGGCCGAAGCTTTCAATAACGGCTTCTTTTATAAGCCGCGAATTGATAAGGAAATACTAGCTCAGCACAGCGAAGGACTTATAGGGCTTTCAGCATGTATTGGTGGAGAAGTTCCAGCAGCTATTCTAAATAATGATATGGCGGCAGCAGAGAAGGCTGTCGGCGAATATTGTGATATTTTCGGTCGTGACAACTTCTACCTTGAGATCATGGATCATGGAATGGACGAAGAGCGACGTGCTAATAAAGGTATTGTGCAGCTGGCTAAGAAAATGTCATTGCCGGTGGTTGCGACAAATGATGTGCATTACCTTAAAAAAGAGCATGCTAAAGCACATGAAATCATGCTTTGCATTCAGACTGGGTCAAAAATAGAAGATCCTAAGCACTTCCGTTTTCCCGCCCCTGAGTTTTACTTTAAAAGTCCTGATGAGATGAAAGAGCTATTTAAGGAAATTCCCGAAGCGGTGAGCGTTACCCGTGAGATTGCCGAACGTTGTGATATTGAATTTAAGTTTGCCCCTGATGTCAACCATTACCCTGTTTATGATATCAGTGACTCTGCTATGAGTGACAAAGAGTACCTGCGTAACATCTGTATGGACGGAACCGCTGATCGTTATGGTTTTGACCCTCGTAAACTTGATGCTCTTGATGAAGAGCAACAGAAAATTGTTGACCGTATGGACTTTGAGCTTGGGGTTATAGACGGTTCCAAGTACTGCAGTTATTTTCTGGTTGTTAGTGACTTTATTGCATATGCCCGCAAAGAAAAAATCCCGGTAGGCCCGGGACGTGGCTCTGGTGCCGGAAGTATTGTTGCATACCTTACCTATATTACGGATGTTGACCCGCTTCAATACAACTTGCTCTTTGAGCGTTTTCTTAATCCGGAACGTGTAAGTCCTCCTGACTTTGATATCGATTTTTGTGAAAAGCGCCGTATTGAAGTTATTGATTATGTACGTAACAAATACGGACATGACAGCGTGGCGCAGATTGGTACTTATGGAACTCTTAAGGCCAAAGCGGTAATAAAGGACGTAGCCAGGGTGCTGGGACGTACCTTTGAGGAAGGTGACCGCATAACAAAATTGATTCCGGCTGATCCAAAGATGACCTTAGCTAAAGCTCGTCAGGAATCTGAGGACTTGCGGAAACTGATAGATTCTGAGCCTTATGTACAGGAAATTTTTAAATATGCCGAGGTTCTTGAAGGAATCAACCGTCAGATGGGAATTCACGCTGCTGGTGTAATTATTGGCGACCAGCGTTTAGATAACCTCGTTCCTTTAGCTCGTGGAGCAAAAAGCGAGGTCATTACCGAGTTTTCTGCAGTACCATGCGAAGAGCTAGGCTTGCTGAAGATGGACTTCCTTGGATTAAAAACCTTGACTGTAATTCAGCATGCTGTCGACAATATACGCAAGCATACGCCTGATTTTGATATAGCCAAGGTAAGCCTTGAGGATCCTGAAGCTTTTGCTTTGCTTAACCGTGGTGATACCGTTTCAGTGTTCCAGCTTGAGTCAACCGGTATGCAGAATTTATGCCGCCAGTTTGGCGTGGAAACTATTGAGCATATTATCGCTTTGATAGCTATTTACCGACCGGGTCCAATGCAGTTTATTCCAGACTTTATTGCCCGTAAGAAAGGTATTGAACCAATTGAGTACGACCATCCTAAAATGGAAAAACTCCTGAATGAGACTTACGGCATTATGCTTTATCAGGAACAGATCATGCAGGTTGTACAGGAGTTGGCCGGATTTACACTGGGTGGCGCTGATATTCTGCGTCGAGCGATTGGTAAGAAAAAAGTGAAAGTTCTTCAACAACAAAAAGTTAAATTCGTTGAGGGCTGCGATAAGGTTAGTGGTATCAGTGAAGAACTTGCAGATATAATCTGGGAAAAAATTGGTAAGTTTGCCGGCTACGGTTTTAATAAATCGCATAGCGCAGCGTATGCCTTTGTGGCGTATCGTACTGCTTATTTGAAAGCCAACTATCCTGTTGAATTTATGTGTGCGGTACTTGCTGCAGAAATAGATAACGCAGAAAAAATTGCATTCATCATAGCTGAATGCAGAGAAATGGGCATCAAAATATTGCCACCTGATATCAATACCAGTGGTATCAACTTCTCCGTTGACGATGGCTCTATTCGTTTTGGCCTCGGGGCAATAAAAGGTTGTGGTGAAGCTGCTGCCGGGAAAATTATAGCTTCCCGTGAAGAAAATGGTAAGTTTGAAAGCTTCCTTGATTTCTGTGAACGTTGCGGCGAAGCAATGAATTCTCGCATTATAGAACATTTCACCAAAGCTGGTGCTTTTGACACTCTGAATTTGAGACGTTCTCAAGTCTTAGCTATAGCTGAACCAACTATGGGTTTTGCTGCATCAAGGGTGAAAGACAGGCTATCAGGGCAGGGGTCTCTGTTTGACCTTCTGAATGATGAAGATCAAGAGGAAATATGTTCGATTCCTATTCCCGATATTCCGGAATTTGAAGAGAATGAATTGCTTAAAAACGAAAAAGATTTATTGGGTTTTTACATTACTGGGCATCCATTGGCCAAATATTCTGAATACATTTCGACATATTCAACGGTCAAGATGCTTGAGCTTGATTCGTTCTCTGATAATGTGGGAATCAGGTTTGGCGGAATAGTTAAGACTTATTCCAAGCGTTTCAGTAAAAACAGCGGCAAGCCGTTCGGTATTTTGGAGCTGGAGGACTTGGATACTTCGTTTGAAGTAATGATTTACAGTAAAACCCTTGAGGCTTTAGAAGAAAGCGGCCTTGATCTTGTTTCGGATATGCCCGTATTCCTGGAAGCATTAACAAGTAAGCGTGATGAAGCCGAGCGTCCGCGTTTGATTGCAGAACGCATAATGCCCATAGAAGAAGCTCCGGCGCGCTACACGTCTGAGCTGCATATCCACCTTTATGAAGGATCAAACACTCAAGAAGATTTAGAAAAGATACGAACAATCTGTAATGAGCACTCAGGAGACTCCTCGTTGATTCTGTGTGTTGCCTGTAATAGCGGTGAGTATGCGTTTCTTGAAGCAGGTGGCTACAAAGTAAAAGTAAACGCTGACCTTTTAACAAAGGTAAGTGATTGCCTTGGAGAAAAACGCTACAGGCTCAAAGCTAATAACAAAGTGCCTGAACCACGTCGCCGGTTTAATTTTAAGCCCAAGGATAATAATGATAAAGCTGCAGCTGCCGGGTAATAGCATTAAGTGCATTTGAACTTTGGCAGGTTGCTTTAGTCGAATATCGTGCTAAAATAAAGCTTGTTGTTATCTTAAATCATAAGGACGTATCAGTGAATGATTTTATAATATATAAGCTCGCATTGCTGGCGGCAGGAATTGTCGCCGGTTTTGTTGTGTGGTTTTCCCTGCAGGTCAAGGAAAGTAATATTTCTCGGTGGGAGTCGCTTCCACGTAATAAATACGCAGGAGTCGTTCTCGGATTTTTGTGCTTGCTTTGGTGTATTCCCCAGGCACAGCCAATTGTATGGAGTTGGATGCTGCCATGGCTTTTTCCTTTGGCCATTGCTTTTGCGGTAATTGGCTTTTTCTTTTTAGACTACCTCTTTGCCAGAGCTGTTGGCGGACTCTTTATTTTAACTGCTTATTACATGCTTCATGGATCGTTTACATATCACACTGCTCATGGCGCTGTATTTGCTGTAATGTGCTGGATTATTGGTATAAGCGGTTTGTTTTTTTCAGGCAGACCTTATCTGCTTAGAGATGTTATTCGTAAAATAGCGATCTCCAGGAAATATAAATATGTTACGGCAGCATTTTTTGCCGCATTTGGGCTCTTCTGCCTTTCTGCTGGTATTGTTCACCTTGTATCTGGTAGTGCTTCATGAGTCTGGGGGCTAATTCTGAAGAATTTAAAAGTTTCTGCGAGTCATGCGGTATTGCAGATTTCGAGCAGTTTATTGAAAAGTGCGATTGTCTGTTTGAATTATTAATTGCAGCAAATACCAAGGTTAACCTTACCCGAATTCAGGATAAAGAAGATTTTCTGGTAAAACACGTTGCTGATTCTTTGGCGATTGGACGCTACTTCCCACAATTAAATTCCAATTTACAGCTAGCTGATATTGGATGCGGGGCAGGCTTTCCTTCTTTGGTGTTGGGGATAGCTTTCCCGGAACTGCAAATAACCGCAGTAGATTCGATCGGCAAGAAAACCGCTTTTGTTGAATCTGCAGCCCATGAGCTTAACTTGTCAAATGTAAATGTTTTTACTGGTCGCACAAGAGAGATGAACCGTCGGCAGGAATGGCTGGGGCGATTTGATATTTTAACAGCCAGGGCTGTTTCTGATTTGAGAACTTTATATCGCGAAGCTAAAAACTTACTCAAACCAGAGGGGCAGTTTATCTTTTTTAAAACTCCTGAACAAGCTTCTTCTGAATTAGGTAATCTACAAAAACTGTCATCCAAAAACAACATCTCATGGTTACTGACAGATACATTTGAACTCCCCGCATCAGGTGGCAAACGTCTGTTTGTTTATTCTTCTTAAATGCTCTAAAAACTGTTTATTTTTTGTTTAATAAGTAATTACTGGTCCTTTTTTGGTAAAACAACTCGCTCATTGCTTGAAATATCATTTCTCACGGCTATAGTTTTCACTTTTAGTGCCCAAGTATTTAACTAATCAAACGGAGACGACAATGTCAAAAGAGTTTAATGTGGCCATTGCCGGTGCTACCGGTGCGGTCGGGATCGAAATGATCAAAACTTTAGAAAACCGCAATTTTCCTGTAAAAAATCTGCGTTTACTCGCATCAAAACGTTCCGCGGGTAAGACGATGACATTTAAGGGCACAGAAATCACGATTGAGGAACTCACAGAAGATTCTTTCAAAGATATCGATATCGCGCTTTTCAGTGCCGGTTCAGATATTTCTAAAAAGTTTCGCAAAGCTGTTGTAGATGCCGGTGCTGTTATGATTGACAACTCCAGCGCTTTCCGCATGGAGGACGATGTGCCGCTGATTGTTCCGGAAGTTAACCCGGAAGACGTAAAATTACATAATGGCGTTATTGCCAATCCTAACTGCTCAACAATCATTATGTTGGTTGCTGTTGCACCTCTGCACAAAGCCAAAAAGTTGAAACGTCTGGTTGCTGCCACTTATCAGGCAACTAGCGGTGCTGGTGCAAAAGGCATGGCTGAACTGGAAATGCAAACCAGACAGCTGTTGAACGAAGAAGCAATTTCTCCTGAGGCATTTGCCCACCGTATCGGCTTCAACCTCATCCCGCATATTGACTCATTCTATGATAATGGATATACAAAAGAAGAGCTGAAAATGCTGTTCGAGACTCGCAAAATGCTGCATGACGACAACCTGCAGGTTTCCTGTACATGTGTTCGCGTGCCGATCATGCGTGCTCACTCAGAAGCTCTGAATCTTGAGTTTGAAAACGAAGTAACTCCTGAAGAGGCTCGCAAAATTCTGGCTGGAGCTCCTGGTGTTATCGTTGTTGACGATCCGGCTAAACTTGAATATCCAATGCCGATCGATGCTACAAATCAGGATGATATTCTGGTAGGCCGTATCCGTCAGGATATCTCCCGCAATGACAAGTGCGGTCTGGATATCTTTGTCAGTGGCGATCAGGTTCTGAAAGGGGCAGCTTTAAACGCTGTCCAGATTGCCGAATTGCTTTAATAAGCTCGGGAATATTTTAAAAGTTCGCGCAATGAACGCTTGTTTTAGCGTTCATTGCGCTTATTTTATCTCAGGAGAAACCAACAAAACGAGGTGCAACATGAAATTAGGCAAAAAATTTCTCTATTTCTTCCTAGGACTTTTAATAGTATTGGCTGTCGCTGTTGTTGTGGTCTTTACTTATTTGGATACAATCGTGGCTGGTGGTATCCGCAAATTCGGCTCTGATGCGCTGGGAACCAAAGTAAGTGTCGGCAACGTATATATATCGATACTGAACGGTGACCTGAAAATCAGTGGCTTGACAATTGCTAATCCAGATGGCTACTTGAATCCGGAAGCTTTTAAGATGGGCACTCTTGATGTCGATATGGATATCAACTCCATTTTCTCTGATACTATAATTATCAAGAAAATAGCTATCAGCGATATGAAAATTGATTATGAGCCAACAATTAAAGGCGGCAGTAATTTAAAAGACCTTCAGAATAACGTTGCTAAATATGCTGCAAAAGGCAAAAAAGCAAAGCCTGAGGTTAAAGAGCCCGCAAAGCCAGGCGAAAAAGCTCCTGAAGGCAAAAAGAAGAAAGTTATTATTGAAGAATTTGTGATTAATGACGGTACAGTTCAAGTATCCTCTAAATTACTGAATCAAAGTGCTTCCGTTACATTAAGCAAATTTGAAATGGAAGACATAGGCAAGAAGAACAATGATCCTGTTGTTGTGTTTAATGAAGTTTTCACAAAGCTGCTTGAGCAAATCAGCAAAGACCTCAGTCAGGCAAAAATATCAGGACTGGACCTAAGCTCTCTTGAAGACGGCCTGCTCAAAAACGTTGGCGACAACGGCGACAGCACCGTGAGGACTATAGGCAATAGTATCAAGAATATAACCGAAAAAGTATTTGGTGAATGAAGAAAATCGAAGTAATGGCACCCGCCGGATCGTTTGACTCACTGTCAGCAGCGATCCGGGCTGGAGCCGATTCCGTATATTTTGGCGTCGGCAGTTTGAACATGCGCTCACGAGCAACTGTTAATTTTAGTATTGAAGATTTACCCAAAATAGTCAAGCTCTGCAAAAAAGCTGGCGTCAAAACATATCTTACATTGAACATAATAGTTTATGATGATGAACTGAAATATGTACGCACTATTTGCGATGCAGCAAAGGTTGCCGGAGTAAATGCTGTAATTGCAGCGGATATTGCTGTGATGAAGTATGCAAACTCAATAGGTCTGCCTGTTCATGTTTCAGTTCAGGCGAATGTCAGTAATACTGAATCTGTTCGCTTTTATTCACAGTTTGCTGATGTCATGGTGTTGGCTCGTGAACTGACGTTGCCTCAAATCAGCAATATTATTAAGACTATTGAAAAAGATAATATTTGCGGCCCTTCCGGTGAAAGAATTAGAATTGAGATATTTACTCATGGTGCGCTTTGCGTATCGGTTTCCGGAAAATGCTATATGAGTTTGGGAGCCTATAATTCCTCAGCAAATCGTGGGGCTTGTTTCCAGAATTGTCGGAGACGCTATAGGGTTATTGATGATGAGACCGGTGAAGAGCTGGTGATTGATAATAAGTACGTAATGTCGCCAAAAGATATTTGTACCCTTGAGTTTCTTGATCGCTTACTTGAGAGCGGAGTATCAATACTGAAACTGGAGGGTAGGGGACGTTCCGCAGATTATGTCGATACTGTTACAAAAGTTTATCGCGAAGCATGTGATGCCTGGCTCAAAAATCAATTTACTCCTGAAAATGTTGACCTCTGGCTGGAAGAGTTAAAAACGGTTTTTAATCGTGGTTTCTGGAAAGGTGGTTATTATTTAGGTGAGCCTCTCGGCGAATGGTGTGGGTTTGGCGGCAGTAGGGCCAAGCTGCATAAAATTCATTTAGGAAGAGTAACCAAGTATTTCAGTAAACTGGGAGTTGTGGAACTTAATGTGGAGGCTGCGGAGTTGCCTCAAGGACAATTGTTATTAATTATCGGGCCAACTACAGGTGCTGTTAAATTCAACGCTTCAGAGATTCGGCTCGCAGGAAACAACGTTTCGTGCGCACCGAAAGGCAGTATTGTTTCAGTGCCTGTGCCTCGCAAGGTTCGCAAAAATGATCAACTTTACTTGTTAGTTGAAAGGCGTTTTGGAGAAGAGGTCGGTGGGGATGAGTTATAAAACGAAAATCCATAGGTTTTTTCATGAAACCAACCTTAAGCAAACACAAGGTAAATAATAGAACCTTAGTCCATTTCTTTTTCATTATCTCAGCATTATTGATTTTAGTTGGTACAATTGTAATTTCATGTTTTCATATCAGCTATATCGATTTTGCCATGTTGCCTGCAGCAGCCCTTTCTGTTGCTTTGGGTGCTGTTTTTGCCTGGAAGGGCAGGTATGATTACACTTACCATAAAACAGCTGATGTATTTGCTGTTTTTCCTATGGCTTTTTCACTTTTTGCCCTTGTATATGAAGGTATCTCGGCGGAAGCTGTACCTGCAGCTCCATGGTTTTACAGTATTTGGGCAGTTGTTGGATTAGCGCTTCTTTGGAGCTATCCCCCTGATAATCGGATAACAGCTGCATCTGCGGTTGTCGCTTTTACCGGACTTGTCAAAATATTTGCTTTTAGGAAAATTTATCTTGTTCACACCCCCGGGGTAGCGATCTTTCTTAACTCACATTTCTTAGCGGGACTTTTTGCAGACTCCTGTTTTATGATGCTCTATTGGCGTCCTCCATGGAAGCGTGGCAACAGGACTCATCCTATTTTTAGTACATCCGGCTGGCTTATTCCTGCCGGAATGGTGCTGGGGGCTATAATGTTAGGGCATAACTCATGGTTCTTTCATAATCGTTATACTGATTTGGTTCGCATGGTTATTTCAGGAGCCGCTATGTTTTTGGGAATAGTGCTTTTTATTGGTGATTTCTTCAGAGCCAAAAAGTCATTTGTGCAGGCTGGGCTGTTCTTCTTCTGTCTTGGGTTAATTATGCTCTTTTTTAATTATATCTCTATGGACTTGCATGAAGCAGATTTATTTAAGCATAATTTTTTCAAGATAAGATCTGCTGTGATTGTATTGGCTTTGTTTGGTTGTTTAATGAACAAGGTTTTCTCATATACTCCGAGGGTTAATTCACTTATTGCAATTACTGGTATATCAGCTTTCCTGAACTTGTGCATTCAGGAGCTTGCCAAGCTGAATAATTTTATGGAAAATCCACTTATTGTTTTTCTGCTTATAAGCATTGCTTTTTTAATTTATATGTTTGGAGTCTTGAAAAAGCTTTCTGCTATACAATATTATTCTTTTATATTATGGCTTGTTGCATCTGGTTGGCTGGTATATACTATGTTTAGTGAATTCGGGACTCAAAGCTGGCTGATAGCTGCTATGCTATACACTGTGGTACTTAGTTGCGGTGTGCTGTTTTATCATATAAAAAAATCGAAGGACAGGAAACATGGACGAACGATTTAAAGAGATCGAAGTTGAGTCTAGTATTGATGGTGTGATTGAAAAGAATCTCTTATACTTGCCGGAAAACAGCGAAAATACTCCTATGGTTATCGGACTACACACTTGGAGTCACGATCGTTTTAATCAAATGGGGATTATTAAATATTGCGAAACTAGGGGGTGGGCTCTATTGCTACCTGAGTTTCGCGGCTCCAATACAGAGAATAACCCTAGAGCACCAAAAGCCTGTGGCTCATTACTAGCTCGCCAAGATATTATTGATGCTGTAGAGCATGTATGCGGAAACTATTCAATAGATAAGTCTAAGTTGTTCGTTTTAGGCGGCAGTGGAGGTGGACATATGTCCCTGATGATGGCCGCATTTCGACCAACTCTGTGGCGGGGAGTAAGTTCATGGTGTCCTATTACTGATGTTGCATTATGGCATCGTTATTATGGGCGCGGCATCAGATATGCAGCTAACATGGAGGCGTGCTGTGGAGGAGCCCCTGGTGACAGTGACGATATAGATCGTGAATATGCTTTGCGTTCGCCGATGAGTTATACATCTGCAATCAGCCAAGCTGCAGTATCTGTTCATCATGGCAGATATGATAGATCTGTTCCTTATGTGCATACCTTGAACTTAGCTGCTGCGGTAGAACGTCTGCATCCAGAAAACTTCTTTTGCGAAATCTTTGATGGAGCTCATGAAATGAGAGCTGAAAGGGCCTTTGAATGGTTTGAACAGTTATTGAGTAGTGATGATAAAAAAGAATTAACAGGTTAAATATTGCGGTTTTTACAAAATTCCTGAAAGCGGCAAGAGTTACATTTGCCGCTTTTTTTATAAAAATTTTCTTCCTGTAATTCTTCTGAGGCCGAGTGCAATTCAAATAATTTCGAGCTGCTTTGAGTTACTTTGTCAATGCATTTACTGATATTCAAACTATTTTCATCAAATAAATAATACAGTCCAGTCGAAGGCAGAAAACCAAAACTCTGCACATTCTCAGGAGAAATTTTCAGCTGATTCATGGCATACAGCCTATGGAGCATTATGCTATCTGCGTTTAATTCATTTTTTTCTTCAATAAGAATATTCAGAAAGTTGACCTTTCCTGATTCACGCCAGATTAAGTCAGGAGCAAACCATATTTTTAAATTACCTAAGTTTGTTTCAAGAGGCGGGTTAAAAATAATCTTATCAACCTGAATGACTTTTTCCAGTTGAGATATTAACCCACTCGAAAATAAGTTGTTAATTGAGCGAGTCAGAGAATCGGTGACTTCTTCGAGCAAATCACCTAAGTCTTTGTGGTCATAATAATGCTCAAACAAGTTCAGCTTTTTACTGTCCTCTCGCCATTCCTGAAGTGATAAAGACTTTATACCTTTTCTGAATCTCCAGCTGAACAGGCGCCTCAGTATTCTTTCTATTGGGACATCGCTGGCAGCGTCATAGAACCAGTCACGGATACATTCTCCAAGCAGCGATTTTAACCAGAAAGGAACGGTTTTAAGGTGTTTCAGTCTATATAATTGTCTCGCTGCTGAGTATTTTTCAAATCCACCTGAGGTTGCGTAGTATTGGTAGAAGTAAGCACGAGGACAGAATTCGTAATGCCTCTCCCGGGCAGTAGACCAGGAGAAGCCTTTTGCCTGAACTCTGATTGGGCCATCGCGCAAATCTGTCAAAGTTCGACCTCCAGGGAATCATAAGCTCGATTGGCTTTATTGAGTGCAGCTTCAATGCTTTCATCCCGAGCCAGAATAACAGCCATACGGCGATGACCGTCAACCTCTCCTTTGCCAAATATACGCATTGAAGTGTTTGGTTCTGCTAGAACAGTTTCAAGGTTGCCAAAACTGACATTATTGCTCTTACCATAAACGACAACCGCTTTGGACGCAGATGGGCCGTGAAATGCTATATTAGGAATAGGTAAACCAAGGATTGCCCTGGCATGCAATGCAAATTGCGAAAGGTCCTGCGAAATCATGGTAACCATTCCAGTGTCATGCGGACGCGGTGAAACTTCACTAAAGTAAACTTCGTCACCTTTTATAAAAAATTCTACACCAAAAATTCCACGACCTCCAAGTGCAGAAGTTACCTCCTCTGCCATATCTTTAGCTTTATCCAAAGCTATTTCCGACATTGGTTGCGGCTGCCAGGATTCTCTGTAATCGCCATCAACTTGACGATGCCCTACAGGCTCCAGAAAACTGGTGCCGCCGATATGCCGGACAGTCAACAGTGTTATTTCATAATCAAAGTCAACAAAACCTTCAATAATAACTTTGCCAGCTCCAGCCCTTCCACCTTCCTGGGCATAATTCCATGCATATTCAATATCTGCTTCAGATCTGATTACGCTTTGTCCATGGCCTGAAGAACTCATTATCGGTTTGACAACACATGGTATTCCAACTTCTTTAACCGCGTCAATAAACTCTCCTTTGCTTAATGCAAATTTATATGGAGATGTCTTTAATCCTAACTCCTCTGCAGCCAGTCTGCGAATACCCTCTCGGTTCATTGTGAGCAGAGTAGCCTGAGCTGTAGGTATAATATTATAGCCTTCTTGTTCAAGCTCAATCAGCGTTGATGTC
This sequence comes from Lentisphaerota bacterium, assembly GCA_024225035.1. Lineage (GTDB taxonomy): Bacteria > Verrucomicrobiota > Lentisphaeria > Victivallales > Victivallaceae > Zth2. The sequence continues at coordinate 150,665 of JAAEMX010000211.1, read as the reverse complement.
GCTATAGCCTCTACTTCAGGCACAATGTAATCTGGACGTTCTATTTCAATGATATTACGTAACGCTTTCCCATCAAGCATTGAAAGCGTATATGAACGATGTGCTACCTGCATGGCCGGGGCGTTTTTATAACGGTCTAAAGCTATAACTTCAGCGCCAAGACGTTGCATTTCAATTACAACTTCTTTGCCAAGTTCCCCAGAACCGCATAACATTACTTTTGTTGCGGTCTTACTTAATGGAGTGCCTATTGCGGTCATTTATATCTCCTGTGCTGAGTTAAGAAAAAAAACGTATCATGAAAAATAATGCTCTATCATGTTTTTTCCAACGTATTTGTAGAATACTGTAAGGATTTATTTGAGTTTATACCAAAAAGCGATATTTTAATTGTTGGAAATTGTGAAATAATAGGAGAATCGTATATATGAAAAGTTCTTTCATCACTATAGTATTTGCTGCTTCATTGATCTTGTTATCCGGTTGTTCGAATAAGAGTGAAGAGACACATGAATCAATTAGCAGCTTGTTGCTGCACTTTCAAAAAAGTGGTCTAAAAGTAGATCCTCCGGTGAAGCGCTCCGCGGTGGAGAAAAAATTTTATAATGACAGTATGAAACTTGCTGAACTTTTAAAAAATAAAAAGAGTAAACTTGTTGAGTTCAGGGAAGTTCATGTCCAAGGAGTAAAAGTAAAAATTCGTCGCTATAGAACAGACGAAGCCGCCGCCAATGCTTACAATAGCTTGATGAATCTGGAAGCTGCTGCCAAGCTTGATTATAAGAAAAAAGGTGAGACATATTACAGGCAGGAATTTATGTTTAACCCTCCTTTTATTTTGAGTGTAAAACACTTTAAGGTTGTTATTAAAGATGATGTTTTAATTCCGGAACCATTAAACATACCAGTTAGTTCTCTTGACCGAATAAGTAATGCATTTAGTTCTTATAAATAAAAAAAAGCCCCTGCAGAACAGGGGCTATAAAAAATTAATTAATTGGCGGGAAGAAAATAATATCTGCCGCTTTTTAAGTTTGATACGGAACTGCCAGGTAATTTAATATTTATATTTTTTGTAGCTGCACTAGCCTGAGCACCTAAAAGACTGAAAAGTGAGAACCTTCTGGCATAACAAATGACTACATAGTCTTTCTTAGGAAGTTTTGCCATCTTTTGAGCTAATGCCACTCCATCCTGGAAATAACCTAGCTGATCAACAAGTCCTGTTTTTTCAGCATCTTTGCCAAGCATGATTCTGCCGTCGCCGATAGTGCTGTGTTTAATTTTATCAGCAGTCAATTTTGGACGACCATCTGCAACAATCTTTACAAAATGTTCGTAAACCTCATCAACTTGCTTCTGAATAATCAGTTGCTCAGTTTGAGTAGTTGGGCGACTGCCATCGAGTAAGGCTTTATAAGGGCCTGAGGTATATGATTCACTTTTCAATCCGATCTTTTTGAACAGGTCATAGTACTTGTACGTCTGAATGATGACCCCAATACTGCCTGTTGTTGTCATTGGGTTAGCAATGATCTTGTCGCAACCTACGGCAATATATAAACCTCCGCTTGCAGCGAGTGTTTCCATAACAGCGACTACAGGTATTCCGGCTTTTCTTACCTTCTGAATTGAGTGGTAAATACGGTCTGCAGCCACAACTTCTCCACCGGGAGAATCAATTCTAATTATAACAGCTTTGACACTTTTGTCCTGAAGGGCGGCATTTAACTGCTTACATATTTTGTCAGCGGATGCGCCTTCTTCAGAAAAAGCTCCACCCATTTCACCTGAATGAATTATTCCGCTCACAGGTACTGTCAGAATGACATTTTTCGAACCGTGCGTTCCGCTGATATACTCCCGGTCATATGATTTAAGAGTGTCACTGGGGCCTGAGTCTTTATATATGCTAAAGACAGCCGTCACTGCAAGTAACGTCACTGCTGCCAGGCAGATAATAAAAATTAAAGCAAGGACTCCAGCCAGCCATAAACAGCCACTTCTTCCTTTTGAACGCTTCTGAGGGGTACTTTCACATGACTGGTGTACTTCATTTTGATCCATGATAGTTCTCCTGTAAGTTACAAACTACTTTCTGAAATAATAATATCTTGAAATAGCCTTTCAGCTATATCTAATTCAAAACAACCGCATACAGCATTTAAACAATTGGCTGAAGCTGTTGCAAGCCCTCTGGCAAATGCTTCCTGTGGTGTGCTGTGATTGAGGTATTCACAAAAGAAAATCGAAGCATTGGTATCTCCTGCACCAAGCGGACTTACTATTTCCTTAAGAACGGGCAATTTATAGGTAAACATCTTACTGCCTGTCGCAAAATATGCGTTGCCCGGTCCGTCAGTAATAGCTACAGCTTCTAATGGATATTGAGATAGAGCTTGTTTTATAGCTGCTACAGTATCATTTTGACCAGTAACAGTTTTGATTTCATCAGCATTAACTTTGAAGAGTATACGCCCGCCAACCTCAAGAACAGGGTTGATATCTTGCCAGGAATCAACTAACAGTGGAATTCCAGCTTTTTTTACGATTTCTGCTGCTTTGCGGTAAATATCTATATTACTGCTTGTCGGCAGCGTGCCGCAAAACGCAACGCCGGCACTGTTGCGTACTTCATGCCTTAAGTGATTATGAAATTCTTCCATTTCATTGTGAGAAACAGGATGAGAAGGCTCAATAAGTTCTGTCATTTCCTGAGTTGCGTGGCAAAGACAAGTACTGCACGTTCGGGTCGCATGGCAAACCTCAACAGTAATGCATTCAAAACGTTCCTTTTGTAATTCACGACAAAGGACTCTTCCGGTTTCTCCACCGGCAAACTGCATTAACTTTACCGGATGCTTATCCCAGATTGTTGCCGCCCGGCAAAAGTTAACCCCTTTGCCTGAAGCATAACAGTTAAGATCATAAGCACGGTTTACCTCACCGAGTTTAAGGTTTTTAAAAAATAAAGTCTTTTGCCATGCCGGATTAGGCCCTAACGCAATGATTGGTTTTTTGTTATCTGAAGTCATGATAATGTCTCAAGTATTTGAATTATTTCACTGTCTTCAAGGTGGCGTGGATTACTGCGCATACTGCCGCTTCTACAGTTTTTCAATATAAAATCATAATGGCTTTTATTTAGACCAAAATCTTTAAACCCTGTAGGAATACTTAGGCAACGGCACAAAGTTTCCACTTTATCAATAAAGATCTTTGCGTCAGGTAAATCGCAAAGGTTAGCTAATTCTGTAAGTTCCTTTTCGCAAACCTGAAGATTCCAACGTAATATTAAAGGGAGAAGTATTGCACAGCACAAACCATGAGGAATGTGAAATTTAGCTCCAAGCGGGTGCGCTAGGCCATGTACTGCCCCCAGGCTGCTTTGGGCAAATGCCATAGCTGTAATCATGCTGCCTTCTGCCATGTCTGACCTGGCAGTTTCGTCTTCAGGTTTATGATACGCAGTTTCTAGACTGTCGAAAATAAGTTCCACGGCTTTTGCCGCAAGAGCTTTTGAAACGGTATTGGCTCCTTTAGATATGTATGATTCAACAGCTTGAGTGAATGCGTCAAGCCCACTGTGGGCTGTTAGAGCAGGGGGACAGCTGTAAGTCAGCTCCGGATCAACTATTGCGACATTTGCATACATACTGTGGTGGCGGATAGACTTTTTAATATCACTTTCCGGATCACTTAAAACTGCATTTGAGGTTATTTCAGCACCAGCGCCTGACGTGGTTGGCAAAGCAATAAAAAACAGACCGTTCAGAGAAATATCTCTTTTCCCGTAAAAATAGTCGGCGCAATTTCCTTCAAACGGAATAATTGCAGCGGCAGCTTTAGCTGCATCAATAACACTGCCGCCGCCTATAGCGACCACCGCGTCTGCATTAAAGTTTCTTCCTGCATTTATAACCATATCCACATCTTCAAGTGGAGGTTCCGCATGTATGCCTGAAATTTCAAGAACCTCAAATTTTGAAAGCAGATCAAGTATCTTTTTAGCTATACCGGATTTCACGGTATGGCTGCCCACTACTAATAAAATCTTTGCTTTTCCTGACAGTTCTTTTGGAAGTTCCTGGAGTTGAGCTTTTCCAAATATTATTTTGCCTGGAAAACCTAGGTGGTAGTTCATTAAAGCCTCCTCAAACTCAAACGTTATTTTCAGCTAAACATTTCCATAAGACTTTTATCAGATTCGGCAAGTCTCAGCAACGCGGTTTTGGCAGCCTGGCTTTCTGCATTTTTTCTGCTCGAAGCCTGCCCGGTTGCGGATATTTGCCCAACTTTGACCTCAACTTCAAATAAAGGATTATGGTCAGGTCCACTTACATTAATTACTTCATAAGCAGGGGCTTCTCCCCATTTTTTTTGAGAATATTCCTGCAACATTCCTTTGGGGTTTAGGCCCAATAGTAACTTTTCTGGTTCAGGGAACTCTTTTTTGAAAAGCTCTATAATAAATTTTTTTATAGTTTCAAAACCAGCATCAAGATAGAATGCACCGGTAATAGCTTCAAACAAATCTGATAAGGTGGAATCACGTTCACAACCGCCTGATTCTATTTCACCTTTGCCAGCAAGTAAAAATTTACCAAAATCCATCTTTCTGGCAAGTATTGCGAGAGAATCCTGATTGACCATAGCTGAGCGCATTTTGGTCATTTCACCTTCGGCGGCATTGGGGTAGAGATTGAACAAGTATTCGCTAAGTATAATCTCCAGCACAGCATCGCCAAGGAATTCCAAGCGCTGATTGTCGTATTTTAGATCATTCTCGACTGCATATGTGCGATGAGTCAGAGCTTCACGTAAAAGCGCTTTATTTTTAAAATTATAGTCTATTTGTTTTTTGAATTTTTCTATATCTTCTGCCATTAATTACCTTTTACCGTGTTTTTTGAAACGGTTCCATTCTTCAGTGGCATATTTTATTTCTGCCAGCTCCTCTACATCACCGTTGAAGTGACTATCCGGTCTGAAATCAATAAAGTTTATATTGAATTGTTTTTCAAATGCGTCAATGAGTTTTTCCTGAAGAAGTTTGCCGTTTCCTGCTGCGGCTTTAAGGGCAATACTGCCTTGATGGAGGACTCCTTCTCTGGTTCGGCGCTGGGCAGCCCCGGCATATTTTTTCCCGGCAGCTACAACATCGTAACGAGTGGGAGTTACAAAGCACTGCATTGTGGCACGGTTAACAGGACCGCTTTCATCTGGAGCCAGTTGTGCTTCCAGTCCAAATTCCGCAAGAGCAAGCAAGACTGCGCGATGGAAAACATGATAGCTTTCAATCCGGTCAACTTTAGCGATTTCATGTTCAGGCGGAATTACCACAGTGTAAGTCAAATCGTTGTCATGGAAAACTACTCCGCCGCCGGTAGGTCGACGAACAACAGTATATTTGTCATGCGGAGCTGCATCATAATCCTGAACATATCCTATGCTGACCGAAGGTCTGTCCCAGTGGTATATCCTGACCACAGGTTTGCCAATTGCAGATATCTGGTGCAGTAATGTTTCGTCAACACTCATGTTATGTTGAGGACTGTGGGCATCATCAAGCCATAAAAACCATTTGTCTTTGGTGGTCATCTTTTTCTCACCCGTTTTACAAGATATTCTGTACGATCATTAAGCCGAGTACTGCTGAGATCTTTGCCGCATACTTCTTCATAAGCTTTAGTATACTTCGCAATTAATACATTCAGCTTGTCATGCGGTAAACGTAAGTCCCGGCAAGTCTTTAGCCATGAGGAAATAACTCTGGCAAGTTCTCTTATTCGGATATTTTCGGGAACTGGTTCGTCCCGTAAAGTGGCACCATCCAAGTCAAGGAAACCAATGTCCATATGATCCCCGATTTGAAAAACCAGCAGGTTAGTCATTTTGGGGTCACCGTGAGCTATTCCGGCAGTGTGTAGTCTTGCCAGGCTTTCGCATATGCCAGCAGTGAATGCGTCTTCCTGAATCTTTTTGATGATAAATTCAATATGCTGAGCTGCTGTCGGAATGTTTGTCAGCATTTCGGTCAGAAGATAAGACTTATCTAAAACCATAGCTTTTTTTATTTCGAGTGCAGCTATTACCTTGGGAACGAATACGCCTGTCTGATGGATTTTAGCTGAAGTTGCCAATACCTTGAAAGGTCTGGTTAAACGAAGTGAGTTTTTTACCTGATGCTTCAGACTGCGGTTATTATATCTTTTTAGAAAGTACTGTTTGTCACCAAGTGTGACTGGCCCTGCGGTAGTCCCTGTCGAGTTCTTGAATAAGTTGTCCATATCAAAGAGATCATCGGGATTTTCCAGCAGGTGTTGCAGATTTTGGGGCAGGGATTTAGAAACCAGCCCTTTAGTGTTTCCGGTCTTAAAATCATAAAAATCACTGTCGTCGGAACGACAGTGATCTAAGGTTTTAGAAATAAGGCTGCGCATATGCAGTATATCTTATTTTAAAGGTTTTCTACAACCAGGTCACCAACTTCACTGGTGGAGTAGCCCATACGGCCAGCAGCCATAGAGTCAAGCTTATCACCAGTTATAACAGCAACGCTTGCTTCAATATCTTTAGCGGCATCAGCTTCGCCTAGGAAGTCAAGCATCATAGCACCAGCTGAAACAGCAGCCAGCGGATTAATTACGCCTTGGCCAGTATATTTAGGAGCAGAGCCACCGATAGGCTCAAACATGCTTACGCCGTTAGGATTAACATTACCACCAGCAGCAATTCCCATACCTCCTTGAGTCATGGCTCCGAGGTCAGTGATAATATCGCCAAACATATTACAGGTAACGATGACGTCAAACCACTCAGGGTTCTTGACCATCCACATACAAGTTGCATCAACGTGACAGTAGTCAGTTTTTACATGTGGGAAATCTTCAGCCACTTCATAGAAAACGCGTTCCCACAGGTCAAATACATAAGTCAGAACGTTTGTTTTTCCACAAAGGGTAAGCTGTGAATATTTATCTTCAGCAATATCCTGTTCGCTCAAGCCTTTCCATGGAAACTCTTTGCTATGGCGTTTTTCAGCCTGTTCAAAAGCGAAGCGGATGCAGCGCTCAACCTGTTTGCGGTTATACACCATGCTTTGTACAGCTACTTCGTCTTGAGTGCCTTTCATTGTGAAACCGCCGATGCCAGTGTAAAGGCCACCAGTGTTTTCACGGACAACGACATAGTCAATATCAGCAGGAGTTTTGCCAGCGATAGGAGTTTCAACTCCAGGATAAAGTTTTACTGGACGCAGGTTGATGTACTGGTCAAGGTCAAAACGCAGTTTCAGAAGGATACCTTTTTCAAGAATACCCGGCTTTACATCAGGGTGACCAATTGCTCCAAGGAAAACCGCATCAAATTTCTTAAGGGTTTCTCCAGCATCATCCGGCAGAACATTGCCAGTTTCAAGATAGCGGTCGCCGCCCCAGTCAAAATATTCATAAGTAAGGCCAAAACCATACTTTTCAGCTGTAGCATTAAGAACTTTTATTCCTTCTGCTACAACTTCCGGACCTGTTCCGTCCCCAGGAAGAACAGCAATTTTGTAATTCTTTGACATTTCGATTTCCTTCTTATATGAAAAATATATTAAAGACAAAACAATTCAAAACTTCAAAATTAGCCCCATATTCGGTATTTTCAAGCACTTTACAACAGATATAGCATGTTAATTTAATGCGATAGTAAGGCCGCAGGTTCTGATAGCCAATTCTTCATTCACGTTGAAGCGCAGATCAAAAAGCATCTTATCGACACATTTAAGTGCACGCGATGCTTCTTTGTTATCAATTTGTTCAGGGATTTCCAGCCCTTCAAATATTTCTGGATTGGCAATATTGGAAAAAGCAGCGCCACAGCTCAAGTGATAAACTTGAGCAAACCAGGTATGCAGAGCTGACATGAAATAAGTACGTTCTCTGATATACTCTCCGGCAACAGCGGCGTCAAATTGTTTTTCGATGCGCTTGCGCATTGCTGGTTCAAGCTCCTTGGCATTTGTGAGTTTCTTTTCCCATTCAGTTTCAATTCTTTCTGAAGCTGAATTTTTCAGATTATTAGTAATAGAAACAATTTGTGAAACACACTCCTCTGCTAATGCCAGATTACCTTTTGCCTTGAATTGCAGTGTAGCCAGACTTTTGAATAGTTCATTGCATCCTTCAAAGTGATAGTTACATGCATTTTCCAGTAGAGAAAGTGACTGACATCTGGAGCGAGTTGTTGGTAAAAGGGCGGATGGGTTTCCAGTGGCCAGAATAAAGAGACAGTCTCTGGGGGGCTCCTCAAGAGTTTTAAGAAAAGCATTCTGAGATTCTGTATTCATTCGGTCACAGTCAAAAATGATTCCAATCTTACACCCGGCTTCAGTAATACTTGTAAGATAAAACTGCTGTTCAAACCAGCGTACGGTGTTAGGTTCAGGGGCTTTTCGGTCACCAACCGGTATTTGCCATGACTTACCGACAGGAATCAAACTATATAGTTCCGGGTATGTTCCGTCTTCTAATTGTTTGCAGGTTTTGCATTTGCCGCAAGGATTACCACTACTGTTAAGTTCCTGGCACACTGCAATCTGTCCAATTAGTACTGAAAACTCTTTTCTAATTTGAGGAGTATCTCCATGCAGCAGATATGCGTGTGACAATTTATTATTCAAGCGAGCTTGAATAACAGCATTGGTTATTACCGGAAATTTTTCGGCATATTTATCAAAAAGCATTTATCAGCAGTTCCCTGATTTTTAAATGAACATTTTCCGGCGTGTCAGATGCCGAAACAACTTTGACCCGTTCCGGCTCTGTAATTGCTATTTCTAGAAAACCTTCACGAACAGCTTTATGAAATTCCAGGTTTTCCAGTTCAAAGCGATCATGTTCGCCTAGCGTTTCTTCTCTTTCCGCAGTACGGTTAAACCCTTTTTCAGGGTCAATATCCAGTAAGATGGTCAAATCCGGATGGCAGCCATTAACAGCAAAGCAATTCAGCTGATGTAAAACTTCCAGATCCATGCATCTGGCATAGCCCTGATATGCAGTGGTTGAATCATAAAAACGATCACACAGCACTACAGCACCTCTTTTCAGAGCCGGAGCTATGAGATGTTTTACATGTTGAGCCCTCGCGGCTTCAATCAGCAGCAGTTCAGTTTCATCATAAATGGGTTCATCTCCATTATGATGTTTAATGAGCATGCGTAACTGTTCTGCTACAGGAGTGCCTCCCGGTTCACGAGTAACCACGCACTCTTTGCCCTGCGACTCGATGTAGTTGCGCAGCATTTGCAGTTGAGTGCTTTTTCCGGCACCTTCCGGTCCTTCAATTGTAATAAATAAACCTTTTGCAGAATTCATAATGATATATATGTTATAGATTTTTTCTTAAAATACAAACGCTCTGATTTGCTAATAATATAAAAAAGTATTAGATTTCTTACTTCATATTATTAATCAGCAAACAAATACGGAGCATAAGATGTCAGCGAATGAACTAAATCGCAACACCTATTTGTCAAAAAATGTCGGTGATTTTCCTGAAAAGTGCGAAATTAATGGTCAAAGTTATCTGAAAGTTGAAGATTTGCGCTATGGGACTAACCCTCATCAGCCAGCTGCTTTCTATAAACGTGCCGACCAGGTCAACGTTATCGGCGACATGGAAATCCTGAAAAACGGCAAAAGCGGGTTGTCTCAAACAAACCTTGAAGACATTTCATATGCTTTAAATATCGTCAAGTTTTTTGACAAACCTGCTTGTGCAGTTATGAAACATGTGAATCCCAGCGGTGCAGCTGTCTTGTTTGGCGATGAAACACTCAAACAGGTATACATGAAAGCAAGAGATGCCGATGCTCGTGCCGCCTTTGGGAGCGCTGTGGCGTTCAATAAAGAAGTAGATGTCGAAACGGCTCAGGAAATTATGGGCTCATTTGTTGAATGTGTGGTTGCTCCATTCTATGCCGAAGGTGTTTTGGAAGTATTTAACGACACAGAAACATATAAGTTAAACCGTCATATCCGTATTATAAAATGCGGTGACCCGGCAACATTACCAAAATACACCGGTGAAGCTTCAGCTCTCTGTAATACCTTTAAAGTTCTGGCAGACGGTTCATTGGTTGTTGCTGCACCATTAACAACTTCTTTGAAAAGTATTGATGACATGAAGCCTGCCGAAGGTGAAAACAAGCGGGTAGGGAATCAGGTTTCTGAAGTGCCAGTATCTAAGGAACAACTTGAAGATATGCTGTTTGGCTGGTATGTAAATATTAGCGTACGTTCCAATGGAGTAGTAATAGTCAGCAATGGTCAGACCCTTTCTGTAGGTACCGGTGAGCAAGACCGCGTGGGGGCTGTTGAGCAGGCTATCGTGAAATATCGTGATAAGTACGAAGGTGAAAACAAGATAGAAGGTTCATCAATGGCAAGTGACGGCTTCTTCCCGTTCCCTGATGCTGTTGAAACCGCTGCTGAGGCCGGAGTTAAGGCTATTATCGCACCGGCAGGGTCTCTTCGTGATGCTGATGTAATTAAGCGTGCAAATGAGCTGGGAGTAGCTCTTTACCATGCGCCTGAAAGAATTTTTTCACATCACTAATTCTGTTCTGTTATTCCGGGCTGGATATTTTCATCCAGCCCTTTTTTTACTTAGGCGCTTTCATACTTACGTGGCAGCTGGAATTTAAGTTCAAAATCTATACGCCCCTTGCACCTATTATTGCTGATATAGCGTAACTCTGAAATATCTCCAGGAGTTGCATGGACGGTTCGTACAACACACGTTGATCCGCATTCTTCTTTAAATTTTTGTTTGATGCAGTCCTGGATATACTCTCTAGTTGAGCTGTCGACAGAACTACAATTATTTTCACTCATGCCGTGTTCGTAACCAATAGGAATAACAAAAGGAATTTTATCGTTACGGTGACGGGTGGAGTTTATATTACTGAATTGACCTACGATCCTTTTCGCGACTGTTGACGAATATTTTTCCTCAGTCATTAAAGGAGCAAATCCAAAACAAAAAGCATTTGGACAATTAAACTTGACGAAGTTAAAAAACGGTTTGAAATTAGGATCATTAAAGGGACTTTCCAAAGAAAAGCAAAGACTTTTCATATTGCAGTCAGTATCAGCTCTAGAAACTAACCCTTGCTGGTGACAATAGGTATGAAACGCCTGAATATCTGCTGCCTCGCTGTCAATATATTCAGCTCCTATGCCAATGAATTTGTGACTGTGCATTTTCATGTATTCACTAAGGAATTGATAAACGGATTCTTTTTCAGAATGTGAATGCAGAAGAATTATAATATCTGAACCGCTGAATAATCTGTTAAAAGCTATGGCTAATTGAATATTGAACGGCGTGGTTGGACCGCAAAGCTGTATCTGTTTTTCTGCAAGCACCCCTGCTTCATCTTGTATAGACTTCTCTAAAAGAGGTGCAATCTCTTTTGGCAGCGTCAATGAAAACATGCAGTCACTGCATACCGGAACGTTCTTTTCCGGGTGATTTTCTGAGTTTAATCCGGCCCATGAGAGCAAGTCGTTCCTTACAAGACTAATATCGTAGCAGTTAGCCATGGAAACTGGGGCAAAAATGTTTTGAACAGCCTCAATTATATTTTTTTTGTTCTGCGGAGCGACTTTTTTTATTAAGTCAATACATTTACGTGAGAGTGGAATATGATATAAATCATAAGCCAGATTTGAAGCGCTTCCGTCGTAAAATATTCCTTTCCCATTCATATATTTTTGGATATGATTTTTTAGAACTCTACTATACGTTGATATGAAAGGAATATCACCACTTGGCACACTATAAAACTTTTTGTCTGAGGTTTCATTAGAACAACAGCTGCAATACGTCATTTCTTAACCTTCAAAATATAACCCATCTTCTTTATACCCATATTTGTGAGATTAGCTCTTACTACTACCTAATTGGCTAACAGGATTTTATGTAAAACCTTCCTGTAAATTGTATTAATATTAGTATGCTAATACATTTTTTTGACAGTTAACTTTCCTTTTTTGTTCAATAAATCTTTATTAAAAAGATATGTCATACAACGTGTAACCAGTTATTTGCTCTGAAACGCTTGCTTTTGAGTTTGTGCCTTTGTATGGATATTTAAATAATAATTCACTGTTGTTTTTGAAACCTCAAGCCAGGGTATTATTGAATGGCATTTATTAAAGAGAGCCTGACATGATTTTTAAGATAGTTACTATTTTCTGGAACTTTACGGTAATATACTAGTCTACTAGAATATAGAATTGTATTATAATTTGACAAGAGGGTTAATATGCCAAGCTATGTAAATGTTGGTTTTCTTGCTGAAGAAAATGTTCCTTCTGATTCAACTCTTTTTAAAAGGCAGGAATATTACAAGCACTTAATAGAAGACATTATAGAGGTTTCGAGAAGAGAAACTACAAGGGGTGTCAACAGGATTAAAACTGTTTTACCTCAGCTCACGATTACAATACATGGAGGTAATTATTTCCTTGGGGCTCAGGGGAATCCAGCTATTTTTATCAGTAAAAAAAACATATAAACTGCTCCGTTTGCAGGGAAATGTTTTCAACGCATGGATTCCTGATTTGGCAATTGCTTGCGACTCGAAAGTTCTTAATATGTATAAATGAGGTAGTCATGTCAAGGATTATAAAGCTGAAAGAAATTACACTGGGAGATGGTTTCTCTAGAGAATTTAACGGCAAATATATAGACTTTTCACTTCCGCCAATACCTTACCGTCGAGTGTCTCATTCTCCTGCCGGCTCGTTCAGAGATTTCGATGATATGACCTACCAGTATTATTTTGCTCACCCCAATGGGGACAAATACAGCCTGCAGGTTGCTGGGACAAGAACTGCTGAGATATTTCTGATGCGTGAGTCGCAGCGTCTTACAGACAAAGAGGTATTCAGTAACCCCAGACCGGATACTCACTACGGTTTACTATCTTTAAATAGAACCTTTAACCCTAAGGAATTTGGCAGCTTTGCCGGATTAATTCCAGTTTCGCCGCCTGTGAAAATTTATTCAAAGAATGCTGATAATGTTGAAAAAGCAGTAAAAAATAAAGAGAAATTGCGCAAGAGTATATCAGCTGTCAATTCTGCCGGCAGAAGATTATTCATTCCTGTTGTGACTAAGCAGCGCAAATCTGTTGGGCATCACTGGCAGGTGCTTTTATTGGAACGTAGCGATAAAGGTTTTAGCTTAACTGTGATCCAGTCTACTACAGCAGTCAAATTTGCAGGGTTTAACGACCTCATGACGCATATTAGTGAAACTTTCGTATTTGACGATATTATAAAAGAATTGCTCAGAGAGCATCATTATGACTTCTCTCTGGATGAGATAAAATACAGAGAAAGCAAACAGTTTGGTAATATGGGGTGCGGCATTACAGCAATGAACAATATCTATGAAGTTTTGGACAGCAGTAAAGATATACCTGTGATAACAAAAACTTCGTACAAACAGGTACAAGTCAACAAATATTATATGTTTGACTGCTGGGTGGATGAAGATACAGCAAAAGCTATAGACCCGGATTCATATGCTTCATATCAGAAAAAAGCCGATACAAGCTACGCCTTTAATCGAAAAGATCCTGGATCAGTAAGCGGTTCTTTGGATCTGGAGGTTATGACTAGAGCCATGCTGTTTATAAAAAAGTGGTACTCCAAGAATCCATCAATTGAAAAAGGCTATCTTGATCCTGAAACCTTAGAATGGATTTAATAAGCTCAATATCCCAAATATCGTAAGATAGATGTGAAAGTATTTATTTTTATTATATTGCAAATTATATTTATTGAATAGATCAATTTTATGCTAATAGGGGAGCGATATCAATGAGAGTGGAGTTGCAAGTTGCAGTCAACTGGAGAGGGCGCTGATAGAAGGTATGAATTTGCGGATGGCCTCGATGAGCCCTGTGCAACCTTAGGGCTAGAGTTTTTGATAAGCACATTGGGTATTATTGGAAAGGTTTTTTAGGCCGGATGCAAGAGTTCGCCAAGCTGAAGGATATTTATGTGCTCCAGCTTTTAAAAGATTGTAGTGGGCATTTTTATACATATGAGTTAAACCTTGTACTTAAAAGCTCAAAGACAGTTTTTAAGTGTAATAACATAGATATTTTTTATAAAGAAGTGAAAGCTCTTAAAAATTTTCTTGACGTTCCTGTTTGGGAGGCGTCATAAAGCCGCCATAAAATGGCGGCCTTTGAATGTGTCATTTAAGCTTAAGGCAAAGGATAGTTATATCATCTTCCTGCATATTGCCCCATGCTGAGGTTTCTCTCTTGAGAGCTGATACTATTACGTCTGCTGATTCATTAGCAAACTCATTGATAAGTTTTTCAAGCCTTGCTTTGCCAAAATGTTTACCAGTATTATTGCACAGATTGGTAATAGCATCTGAATATAATACCAAGCCGTCAAAACTGTCAAGATTCAGCGTGTGAGCATTGTATTGTACTTCATCGGAGGGCAGGGGGCCAATAGGTATATCACACCCTTTGCACTCAATAGTTTTTGCTGCACCGTCTTTAATAATTACCGGTGGAGTATATCCTGCATTACAAAATGTCATCTTCTGAGTGCGGAAATCAATAATACCGCAGAATATCTTGGAAAACATACAGGAGTCATTATTTTTGCACAATGCGCTGTTAAGCTTGGTAAGCAATACGTCAGGAGTCGAATTACGGTTAACTTTGCCTGATAGTAAAGTCTTAATCTGAGCCATGAAAAGTGCGGCCGGAATGCCTCGATCGCAAACATCTCCTATACAAAAATAAAAAAGATCTTTTCCCAGTTCATGCCAGTCATAAAAGTCACCGCCCACCTCAGCAGCGGGAATCATAGCCGCATCAAGTTCAAGCCGGTTGCGGTTGTAAAGCTCGTCAGAAGCATGTGGAAGCATGGCTTGTTGAATCTTTGCTGCAACGGCCAGTTCGTTTTCAATTTTTTGCTGACTGGCCACTGAAGTTTCCAGGTTATTCATGTAAGTTTTTAACTCATGCGACATGCTGTTAAAATTAATGGCGAGCTCTTCCAGTTCGTCTCCAGACTTAATTGAGATGTAGTTGTCGAATTCACCCGCACCTATATCTCTGGTGCCGTTAATCAGCTTGCTGAAAGGCTTAGTAATTCTTTCTGCCAGCCAGACAGCAAAGAAAACCATAATTAGCACAAAGAAAACTCCAATCAGAAGATAATTACGAAGTTTTGCACGTAGATTGTTGCGGATGGAATTATTCTGTAAAGCCAGTTCGTTAAGAATAAACTCTTTGGATTTTATCAAAGGCTCAAGTACGTCATTAACAGGCATGGCTACGCCAATTCCCCATCGTGTTGTCGGCACCCAGGAATAAGCGACAAAGCTCGGCTTATCAACCAATTCTCCAGCTTTCAGCGTAAGTACTCCTGATTTGCCGGAGGTCATTGCCTTGCCAAGTCCCTGTACTTCATTGTTTTTATCATTCAGCATGGATAACCCATTTGTACATAGCTTCCACTTGCCGCGCTTTGAGAAGTGTCTGGTTCCTAGCAGGCAGCCGTTTTCATCAACAATGAAACTAAATACCGAACTGCCCATGCGAGGATTTATAAAAGAGTCAACCAGTTTTTGAATTCCAATACTTACCGAGGCAACAGCCTCCGGCTTGCCGTTTAAGTCAAGTACAGGCATGTAATAAGTGGCAACCATTTTCCCCGTTACAGGTGAGACATAAGGCTGACTCCATTGAGGGGTAGTACTGGTTATGCCAGACTTGTACCATTTACTTTCTTGAGGATTATAATCTGCATGCACTTTGCACGACGGGTATATTGCATAGGTTCCAGTTGGCGATGCCAAAGTAATATTAACAACAAAATCATTGTTTTTATATATTTTACGAGCACAACACCTTAATGATGAAAAAACTTTTCTCGCAGTTAAGGCATTTTTATCAGATTCCTTACCTTCGGGTAAGACATATAGCATGTCATCTCCCTTGGAAGACGGTTGCCAGGTAGGTTGTTCTGATTGCTCAGAAAGCGCTCTAAACCTTCTGTGACAAAGAATTCCCAGCAGACCAAGGTCTGACTGCAGTCCATGATTTTTAAGGTCAGCTATAACAGACTGGTTTTTTGCTTGATTAATCAGGCTTTTGGGGCCTAGTTGCATTACTGTCTGTTGTGCATCATTGATGGCATGAAAAGACAGTTCCTTGGAAGATTTCTGTGAAAACTCCCCCATGTTCTCAAGGCTGATCAACGAATAAACACAAATCGTAATAAAAGATACACCTGCCAGTAAAAGCAGCGAAAGAAGTATTTTGCTTTTTATTGTCATTTTGAGCTCCGAGTCAAACCTTTACCAGGCCGCAGACTTTCTCATCAAAGCCTTGGGCAAAGCGAACAAAGTTGCCGGCCGGTAAACTGTGTTTCTTTCCTTCCGGGACTTTCATTTCACCCAGATAGGACTCTCCTTTTCCAAATACATCACAAACCATTCTTTCCAGAACTAATGGTGAAAATCCCGGAGAATGACAGCTTAGAACTATAAAAAACGGTTTTGAGTCATCTTTCAGCGTCCTGCAGTCTTGAAGCAGCTGACCAAGGTGTTGTTCAATTTTCCAAAGTTCACCTTTACTGCCTCTGCCGAATGTAGGCGGATCCAAAGCAATTCCGTTGTATTTATTGCCACGCTTGATTTCGCGCCTGATGAATTTTTGAACGTCATCAGCAATCCAGCGAATTGTGTCAGGTACTTTGTCATTAATTTGCTGGTTGCTCTTTCCCCAGTCAATCATACCGCGAGCGGCATCAAGGTGGGTTACTTGCGCTCCGGCTTCAGCCATAGCCATTGAACCCACTCCGGAGTAAGCAAATAAATTGAGCATTCGAGCTTTTCCGGGGATTATAGGTATTACTTTGCGAAACCACTCCCAGTTCGTATATTGCTCCGCGAAAAAGCCAAGATGACCAAAGTTGGTCGGTTTAACATTAAGCTCAAAATCTCCCCACTGAACCAGCCATGATTCAGGAACGTTACAGCTCCACTTCCATTTGCCGCCACCTGTAGAGTCGCGTTCAAAAACACCATCTGCCCGGTCCCATTCTTTTTGCGGTAGGGATGGTGACCAGAATGCATTCAGAGCAGGTCTTATTAACCGGTATTTGCCCACTTGTTCAAGTTTTCGGCAGTTTCCGGTATCCAATAAAGCATATTTCATCAAGTATTATTTCCTGTTGTACTAGCTATTTGAGATTGGTATTAGTCTGAAATACAATTTTCCCCCCACACACTGTCATCAGTGGACGGTTGGTGCCGCGTTCGAAAAAGGCTATATCAGCCTTTTTTAGCGGTTGCAGCAGGCCGCGGTCCTCTAAGTTAAGACATTTTGCCGCATTACTTGTAACACACGCAGCAGCGTTAACTTCGCGCATATGACTATAGCTCATAAGGCTGTGCCAGCCAGTATCAAGCAAAGTAGTTGTTCCGGCCAGTAATCCGTTCTTGTTCTGAGAAAAACCGTTATCGACTTTTATAGGGGTAGGGCCTATGTGATATTCTCCACTAGGCATACCTGATCCCATAGTACCGTCACTAATGCCAATCACTTTATCAAAAGGCTTGCATCTGCAAGCTAAGTCTACCATGCGTGGATGCAGGTGGCGTCCATCAATAATAAGTTCAACACTTACTCGAGCGTCTGTTAACATGATACCAGTCAGTGTCACTCGTCTTTGATGTAGAGGCGGCATGCCGTTAAAAAGATGAGTGCAGCTTCTTGCTCCGGCATCAATAGCGCGCAGGGTTTCTTTTTCCTGCGCCAGACTATGTCCCATTGAAGGGATAACACCTTCATCACGTAACAGCTCAACTAACTCAACAGCTCCGTCCAGCTCAGGCGCAAATGTCATTTTCTTCACCATGCCATTTGCAGCACTCAATAGTTCACGACAGAAGCCCAGATCAACTTTATCACGAATAGCTGATGATTCCTGAGACCCGGATTTCTGGGGATTTATAAATGGCCCTTCTATATTTATGCCAACCGCTTCAGCACCAGGCAGGTCTTTGCTCATCATTGTTGAAAGAGCATTCAGGTTTTTCAACATGACATCATACTTGTCTGATACAACGGTAGGAATGAAAGTAGTTACGCCTCTATCTACAAGAATTCGGCTCATATCTTCAATCTTTTCAAGTCCGGTATGAGCCGATGAACTGTCAAACCCCCCAGCACCGTGAATGTGGGTATCTATAAAACCGGGAGTAGCGTAGGCATTGTCGAAATCATAGATCTCGAGTCCTTCTTCCCGAACAAATGCTGATGCTCCGCCAATCGCCAGAATTTTATCGTTCTGACAAAGAATCGCGCTCTTCTCAATCTTTTTTAACGGAGTCAGACAATAGTCCGTTATGAACAGTTTGCGGTTCTTTTTCATTTTGTCGCTTACTCCTTAATAACTTAGCGCCAATTATGCGTTTTTTATATCTCATATGCATACAGTAAAACAATTCGTTTCATTTTCAATCACTTATAATTAATACGCCGAAAATCTTTCAATTTTACTTGTTTTTACCCACCCAAAGAGCTAGAATTAAAAAGCTCGGGAATTAACGAGGTTGTTTAAATTTTTTGAAAATATTTTTGTTTTTTATTTGATTATTGACAAAAGTCAAATAACTTTATTATTGTTGCCCGCTGGGGAAGTGCGAAGGGGCTGTTAATAACTTGTTAATAAGTTATGAGCTTTCAAGGAAATGTTGTGTAAGTTTTTTGTTTTGAGCTTATTTAAATCAAACTTACGCATTATGGTTTTTTAGAGGACACCACTTTCAAACTTCTACGCTCTGTTTTGAGCTTGTTTGAGCTCAAAATTTAGAGTTTACAGCGTTTCAGTAACTCAAAAATATTAGTATTGTAATGCTATAATGTCGAAATTTTAGCGCCTTAACTATGTTAGATTCACGTAAATATTTAAGCTCAACTGAGCTGAAATAAAAACTGTTAATAACTTTAATATTTAGTAAAACTTATCAGGAAAATAAAGGGGTTCGCACGATGCGAAAAGAGGAAATCACAGCCGAAATTATCTGGGATGAAGCTGCCACCAGATTACAGCGGCAATTACATAAAACCACATATGAACAGTGGTTTCAAAATATTCTTCCAGTCAACCTTGACGGAGATGTAATTGTGCTGGGTGTTTCAGATGATTTTTTCGCAGACTGGCTTAAGGACAATTTTGATGATGTTCTCTCAGACGCTCTGGCATCAATAGATAATATTGATTACGCTTACAAATTTGAGTATGGACACACACCTAAAAAACAGTTCAACGCTAAAGCAGCCTCCAGAGAACCGGCTACTACTTCAGCAAAGTCGGTTAAAGAAAAAACTCCAGAGACTGGCAATAAACGCCCAGTAAACTGTCTTAGTAGACATACTTTCGAAAACTTCGTAGTCGGTGAAGAAAACCGATACGCATACACTGCAGCCAAAACAGCAGCTGAAAATGCTGGTCTTTATAATCCATTGTATATATATGGTGGAACTGGGATCGGAAAAACACATTTATTGCAGGCTGTAGCGCATGAATCATTAGAAAAAAATCAGAAAACTCGAATCAAGTACACTACATGTGAAGAGTTTTTGAATAGCTATGTTGATTCTTTGCGGTCAAAAAAGCACGCTGATTTCCGCAGTTCAGTCAGAGATGTTGACATCCTGCTGGTGGATGACGTGCACATGTTGGCAAATAAAACTCAGTTGCAGGAAGAGTTTTTCAACACGTTTAATACTTTATACAATCAGAATAAACAGATTATTCTAACTTCAGACAAACAACCATGTGAAATTGCAGGTTTAGAAGACCGTCTGGTATCACGCTTTGAAAGCGGTGTCACAACTGAGATTAATCACCCCGGTTTTGAAACCAGATTGGCTATCCTGAAAATGATGCAGGAAGAACACTTGGTAAAACTGGATGATGATGTGCTGCAGTTCATTGCTGTAAATATTTCATCAAGTGTCAGAAGGCTGAAGGGAGCTTTACTGCGTCTGGTAGCTTTTGCATCAGCAATGTCAGTATCTGATATTTCTGTTGAAAAAGCTGAAACTTTGCTGCGCAAATTACTTGAAGAAGAAAATGCTTCCAAAACAATCTCACTGGAGTCAATTCAGCGTGCGGTTGCAGAGCATTTCGATATTAGAGTTAATGATATCTTGAGTTCAAAGCGTCCTAAGAATATTGCTGAGCCAAGGATGGTTGCTATGTTCCTCTGCCGTAAGCTTACTGCGTTTTCATACCCGGAAATCGGTACAGCATTTGGTAAGAACCATGCAACAGTTATGAACGCATGCAAAAAAGTTCCGGAGCTTTGCTCTAAGAGCGAAAATATGCGTCGTTCAGTATCACTGTTGGAAAGACAACTACATAATTAAGGTTAATTGTCAGCCTTAATTGTCAGGCTGCTAATCAATCGCTCTATCAGCTCTCGCTGAGCAGTGGTTGGGTTAGCGGCTAAAGCTTTTTTATAGTTTTTTAAAGCCTTGCTATATTTGCCCTGCTGTCGCAGTGATTGTCCTAACATATAAAAATACTGTATTTTTAATGGCCCCATGGAGTTGGGATCAAGCTTGTTTAACACCGCCTCTGACTGTGAATACTGTTTATTTATCAGCAATAACCTTGCAGAATAATATTTGAACGCATTATTCTCAGGATTATTCATATGAGCTTTATAAGCTACCGCTAAAGCTTCTTTAGGCTTATCAATACGTAATAAAGTCTCAACCAGATTTACTACGGCTGATTGATTATTAGGTGACATTTTATACGCTGTCAAAAAGTACGGGAGTCCTTTAACCGGCTTTTTAGATCCTGCTAACGCTGCTTTACCGTGAGATACATAATCTGAAGTCCGGATAAATACGCCTCTAGGATAACTAAGGATAAATATTATTAAATAAAGTAAAACAGGTACAGAAATAAATATCCTGTCTCTGGAATTTTTACTTCTCCATTTATCTATTGCATATAACAAAGGGTAGGGGGCCAAAATACAGAAGACAGGATAGAACACTAATCGATACCTGCCTAAAGGATAGAAGAAACATATAGGTAGTAGGTAAGCAAAAATAAAAACTAGTAAAATACCTTCTTTTCTTATGCATTTTCTGCTGAATAAAACCATGAACAAACCTGCTACCGATAAAGGTAACAATAATAATGGGCCGATCATGTAGTTTAGCGGTGGCAGAAGAGGTTTTATGAAATAATAGTTAAGGTTATTAGGTATTTCTCTAGCCTGAAAAGCAAGGGGAACTTTTTTGACAAAGTTGCTGCCAAAACCTGTGACTTTAGCAAGAAAGTTGCTGCTTTTGTCGGGCGCTGATGGAGCAGCTTTAACAGATAATGTTTTGACATTTTCATTGCAGCCAAGGTTAAATGCATATCTTATATTAAAATTGAACGGCAGAATTTGTTGTCCACCAGTTAGTCGATAATTTAAGACAGATGCCGGTATGAATATTGAAACTACTCCCAAAGCAATAATTAGCGTTTTTATTGCAATTTTTGAAATGTTTTTGCCAGAATAAAACTTCTTAAATATTACAGCTAAAAGCCAAACACCACCCAACCCCACAAAAGGCAAGGCTGTTACCCTGCATAAACATGGCAAAGCAAGTAGAATTCCCACTGTATACAATGATATTCCTGAAAAGTGTTTCCGATGACTCCAGAGAATTGCAGCAAATGCAAGAAAAGCAAAGAATGTCATGAAAGTTTCTTTAAGTACCACAACCTGGTACATCATCGCCGGAGCGTATAATGCAGCTAAGATGCCACTCATAACAGCCCAAGTCCTGTCACCTTTTAAGCGCAAAACGCACCAACTGGTTAAGCCAGCTGTTACAATTCCCATTATAAGCTGAAGAACTATAACTCCATCAGGAAGAGGTACACCATGATTTAACCACATAAAAACTGCAAGAGCAAACTTATGAAGCGTAAATATGGTACTTCCATTATAAAGGCGTTCTCCAAGGCCGACTAGTGTTTGCATATCAAGGCCATTGACTTTATCATAGTAACGCAGCGGGTTGTCCAGCCAGAAGATGAAGAGAATCACTCTAGCAAGGAGAGCGACTATTAGTGTAATTAAAACTACTGAAAAGTTCTTCTTAAACTTGGTAGGCATTATATAACTTTCTCCAGTTTGGTAAGATATTGCTTGAACTTACCAGTTGGATTCTTTTGTTTTGAGAGTTTTAGATATGAATCTAGCATATGTTTACATTCAGTATATTCTTTATTTTTCGGCAACTTTTTGCTCTTTGAAATCAATAGATTTGCAGCCGAATAATTCTTCATCCCAGCCTCAACCGCCGAAGAAATAACCACTCCTGCATATGTTGCAGATAATGGCTCAATGGTATTGCGAGCTGTTTTGAACTGATCTTGTATTAGTTGTGCAGTGGCCAGCTTATACCTGAAAGATTTATTTTCCGGCTCCAGTTTGAGAAGCTGGTTAAAATACCATGCTGCAGAAACCCAGTCTTTGCCTTTTTCCGCTTCTACAGCAGCTTTGCTTAAAAAAGCAGTCATTTCTGAATTATCGCTAAGCTGCTTTGCAAAAGATTTTTCCAGAGTTGGGACAGGTTTTGATCCTAGTTTTTTTGCTTTACGGTAACAATTTGCAGCATAATCTTTTTGCTTTTTTGAATCTGAAAGCAGCTTGGCCATTTGCAGATATGCATCTGGCTGTTGTGGGTTCTGCTTAATTGCGATTTTGAGAAGGTTTTCTGCTTTTTGTTTATTTCCCGCCTTGGTCAATGCTATCCCATATGTTACCATTAATGAATAGTTGTCTGGATTTTGCTCAATTGCTTTTGCCAAAACTGTGCAGGCATTGCCGGCTTTATTTTGAGAGATTAAAACGTGACCATAGTTTAATGCGGTGTTTTTATCCTTAGGGTTGAGTAAATAAGCTCGTTGTAAAAGCGGAGCAGCTTCTTGCAATTGATTTCTTTGCATGAGGATAGTTCCAAGTCTGCGGTTAACATCTGCATTTTTTGGATTAGATTCCAGATACTTGCGATAATGCCATATTGCAACGTCATCAGACCCATTTTTTTCAGCTTTTATTCCGCCTGAGAGCAATTTTTTCAATTGAGGTGCTGACGCAACGTCAATAATGTGGCGAGACTGAGAGTTTAGAGCAAGACTGTTATTTTTTCGCTCAAGATACTTAACACGGCGATTGTTTTTTTCTAATTTTAAGACTAGGTGTTTATTTCTGTTTTCAAGTGCAGCTATATTATCAGTATTTTTGTTCGCGCTGTTGTGAGCTTCAATAAGCCGTTTTTTTAGATCATCATTAGTGCTTTTTAGTTGAACAACAATTTTCTGAATATTATTTTTTGCCTGCATTGCCAGCTTGCTTTGCTGAACCTTAATCTTTTGAGCTGCTTTTTCATTATATTTTAACTTTTCATGCAAGATGTGAATCTGTTTTGTTTTGTTGTTTAGAGAAGTTTTTAGACCAGCAATTTTCTGGTTTAAATTATTCTCATTTCCCAAAATTGATTTTTTCAATTTATTATATGTTATATTTATAGAATCAATTTGTTTGTCTTTTTGAGATAATTCACTTTGCAGTGCTGATGACTTTTGCATCAAATCATTATATTTCTTTTCCAACTGAGCATGGTTCTTATTCATTATATTAAACTGTTGAACCAGTTTTTTCTTATCAAGCTGTTTAGATGAAAGCAAACGATTCTGAGCGGTAAGAGTTTCAATGTTTTTCTTTAGAATAACATTGTTTTCTTTTACTTTTTTTAATGCTGTCAATTGGTTACCAAGAGTTTGCATTTGATTTTGCAGCGCTTCAGCCATTCTAACCTTGGTGTTTAGAGTTTGCTGCTCTTCAGTCAACTTAGTTATCAAGACATTTTGTTTTTTAAGGTTAGCCTGGTAATGTTTTTCATTATGTGAATTCTCTGCGATAAGAGATGCCAGTTTCGCTTTTAAGTCAGTATTAGATTTTTTTATTTTTACTAGATTGTCTATCTCTTTTAGCAGTGATGCGTTTTTCTGGTTTGCTTCTTTTAAACTGGAACTTATGTTTGAAAAGTCATTTTTTAGTTTTGTATGTTTACGTACTTTACTAATTGCAATTTTCAATTTTTCATTAAGCAAAGCGCATTGCTCTGTCTGCTTTGAACATTTTTCACTTAGTGCAAGGTTTGTTTTCTGCAGTCTATCCCATTCAGCTATTTTTGTTTTTGCGCTGTTGAGCTGTTCACGGATTTTCAAAAAGTCATTCATTGACATTTTGAGCTTACTACTGTCGTCTGAAAGCTCTTGGTTTTTCTTTTGTAGTTCAGTAATTTTGTTTTTAAGCAAAGACAAGCTTCTAATTCTGGTTTGCAGTTTATCCCTTTCTAAATTCAAGGCTGCTATTTTATCTTTGTATTTCTGCAGTATTTTTGTTTTTTCCTTCAAATCAATATATGCCTTGGAAACTTCTGCGAGTTTTGTTTTGTCTTGTGCAAGAATTTTATTTTCAACGGTAAGTCGTTTAAGATCATTTTTAAGCTTAATAATAATTTTCTTCAATCCTGAAAGGTTCTTACTTGTCGAATTGTATCTATCACTAAGGTCCTCATAGGCAATCTTTTTATTTTCAATAATCTGTGTGAGCTCTTTGTTTTTTCTGTTGAGCGATAAGACATTTTGAGACTCCGTATTCGTACGTCGTTCGTGCCGTTTTCTCATTTTATCGTATTTATTTACAAACATATTGACTTGAGCTTCAAGTTTGCGATTTCTCTTTTGGGTTTGCAGAAGGTCTTTTGAGTTAGATTTTTCACAAATCTCAAGTTCGTCATACTTTTTGCGTAATATCTGGTATTCCTGAAACAGCATTCTTTTTTGTTGATCAATATTCTGTAAGGCTTTCTTGACCTGAACCATTTCCATATTTGTATTTCGGAGTTTACCAATCAATGCTTGCTTTTCAGTGGAAGCTGTATCAAATTCTCTTTTTAACTCATTGTACTTTTCATTGATCTTTTTCGATTCTTCCGCAATTTCTTTATTGAGTTTTGACTGATTGCCGCCTTGCTTTCTGAGTTCCATTAGCCATTTATTAAGCTTTTCTATTTCTTCATCTTTTTCAGAAAGCCTCAACTCGGCTTGTTTATTGCTTTTATCAAGTTGAACTATTTTGCTGGATAGGTTTCGCTTCTCAATTCTTTCAAGACTTTTCTGTTTTTGATAAATATCTATTTTTCGCTGTGCGCCCTTGATTGAATTCTGAAATTCCTGGATCTGCATTTTCTGTGCAGTTTTTAGTCTATAAAGTTCAGTCATTTCAGATCGTAGTTCATTTTCTTTCTGCTTCTGCATTTTCAGGCGCTGAGTCAGAATATCTGCCTGCATTTTTTCTTCGATAAGCTGGTTTTTAAGGTTTGTTTTTTCTGAATCAGGCTTTGATAACTTTGTTTCTAAGGCTTCATATTTTTCCATTAGCAAATTATATTTATGGTTTAAAAGCCTTTTTCCCCGCATCATGCTTTCAATCTGTTCAGTGCTGTTATTTCTTTGTTTCAGCTCTCGACGTGCTTCATCAAGTTCAACTAAAACTGCAAACAGTTTTTTCTTATATTTCTGCAGCTCTACTTTAAGGTCGTTGTTTTGAGATGACAATTCGCCATAATAACCGGAGTCTGCAGCTTGTGTTTTGGGTGCATAGCTTGTTGTCCTGCGTTCTTTTTGAAAAGGTGGGGAAGGAGAGGTGTTATTTCGCCTTGGAGTTTCTACCTGTACAGCCAGCTTGCTTATTTCACGGCGGCACATTTTTATACGGTTACCTATAATCCGTTGATTCCAGTCAGGTCTTGCTTTCTTTACATCAGAGTAGCTTTTTAGTGCTTTTTGAAACCAGCGAAGAGCTTCAGATGGTTCCCCTTTCTCTTTATATTGTTCCCCTTTTTCATAGTAGCTAAACCCTTGGCGCCATGCTTCCCATGGTGAAAAATCATTATCATAGCCTAACGCCATAGGCTGCAGTGAAAAAAAAGCGAGAATAACTGTCCCCAGCAGATATAATGGCAACCACCTTGTCATCTACAGAAATGTCTCCGTTAATTAGTTTTTACATCCATTAATATAAGGCTTTTAGGCAACAAAATCCAGAAATAGTTTTTCTAAAGCGGAATTTATATTTACAGTAAGCCATAATAGCCCTTCGTCATCATAGTTTGACTCAAGTACTTTCCCTTTGCTGTATGCGAGTGCTGCTATGTCATGACGTTGAGGTGGTATTTTGAGTTTGACGACCTTTGAAACCACTTTTGTGTAGTTAATCAGTCTGGAATTAAGTTTTTCAAGACCTTTTCCCGTAACAGCAGAAATGAACACCCCATGAGGAAACAACCCTTTTGCTCTAGCCAGCATGACTGGATCCTGCTGTTTATCCACTTTATTAAATACAATCAAAATATCTTTATCTTCAGCACCAAGCTCTTTGAGAACTGACATTGTAGTTTCCCAATGTTCTTCAACATGTTGGTTGCTGATATCTAAGACCAAAACAAGAAAATCGGCAAGAACAGCTTCTTCAAGAGTTGACTTAAATGCTTCAACCAAGTCATGAGGAAGTTTTCTGACAAAACCAACGGTATCAGTTAAAAGCATTTTCTGGTTGTTAGGTAAAATAATACTTCTTGTTGTTGGATCCAAGGTGGCAAAAAGTTTATCCTCGACAAGTACCTCTGCTCCGGACAGCCGATTCAAAAGCGATGACTTACCTGCGTTTGTATATCCTACAATTGCCGCGTGTGGCAACTCATGCCGTTTACGGCTTTTTCGTTGAGTATCACGCTGTTTTTTTACTTCTTTGAGTTCTCTTTTGCAGGCACTTATGCTTTTCTTTAACAGTCTGCGGTCAACTTCAATTTGCTGTTCACCCTCACCACGAGTACCTTTTGCTCCTCCACGCTGCCTGGATAAGTGAGTCCAGGCTCTGGTTAAACGGGGCAGGGAATATTCCATTCTGGCAAGCTGTACTTGGAGTGCAGCTTCACGTGTTGAGGCTCTGTTTGCAAATATATCGAGAATTACTTCCTGGCGATCAATAACACAAATTCTGGTATGTTTTTCCCAGTTTCTTTGCTGTGATGGAGAAAGCTCTGCATCGAATATCAGGCAATCGATCTGCATTTCTTTGATTATGTCAAGGATTTCATCGGCTTTCCCGGTACCGACGTAATACCTTGAGTTTATTACTTTAAGGTTTACGAGTTCTTTATGGACAACCCCTATATCAAGATTGTCAACAAGTTCTTCAAGTTCATCAAGGTGCTCTCTTGCTTCAACGGGAGGTATCGAAGGATCGTGGATTCCCACTAAAAGTGCACGTTCAACAATTTTTCTATTATCTTTTTCAGTATCAAGCATTAAAATAAAATCTCAAGTTCGTTATTTTGGTAATTTGCTAAGTCGTACATATAGACTCTTAGCAAATTACTTTTTTCATGAAGCATATAATTTATTACATAATTATCTATAGGGCAAGTTATTTCGCAAAAAATGGTTAGTTAAATAGATTTTTTTTCTTATTTTATGATTGAATTAACAGGTTTTTGAAGTATTTTCTAGCTTACGCTTCCGACTGCGCGGGTGGCGAAATTGGCAGACGCGCCAGATTTAGGATCTGGTTCTTAGGAGTGCGGGTTCGAGTCCCGCCCCGCGCACCATTCCCCTCAAATCAACCTCAAAAACAAAGCTCTAATGATTTCTTTAAATTTCCGTCTATTAATCTAATTATAAGTATACAATAAGTACACAGAATATTTTTGTGAATTGACAAGGGGGATCTTATGCCTGAATTTGCAGGAAGTCGTTTTAAAGAAAAAGAGGCCCGGTTAATGCAGGAGCTCTAAATAGTTGATTTATTGTTTTTCTAAAAAAACTTAACTTTCTCATCTTGAGCAATGTCGAGTTTTTTAAGAAAATCCTCATATGATATGTTTGCTTCGCTTAAATTATAGTTAATATCATCATTACTTGTATTTTTCCGTTTTTAATAAGAAACGTATCTATTCCGTAAATCACCATTTTATTATCTTCTTTGTATTCGGTAAATAGCTGTATAATATCCTTGCAGAAGAGTCTGAATAATTTTTTTTACATCTTCAGCAACTTCATCGACGTATCTTAAGGCTATAATTTCACCTGTTGTGCGTTGCCTTTCTGGCTTAAAATCTTTTGTATATGCACTCATCCATGTACTGAGTTTTGGCTCGTCATCTTTTTGACAAGCATATACTGTTCTAAAAACCACTTTTTATTAATTTCCCCCCCCCCGCAATTGATTAGAAGAGCATAAATTTGTCGCTTTTTGATGGCTTGTTTTATCATAGTGCTGACTTTAACCTATACACTCCCATACGATTAAATTTAATAGTCTCAAAAATTATTGTTTAGTTGCACAATATGATTGAAATTTAGTATTTTGGGATGGCTATATTTAGATACTCTATTAGTTAGGGTTGTTATATAATTAAATTGATGTTTATTTCTAAGTTATTGGTCATGCCAAATTTAATATTATTTCTGCGAAAACTAAGTGCTTTTCTCTTTGCTATAATCTGAGTAAAAAATAAATTTTGCATCGAGAGATGAGAGGGGAGGGGTATCACATATCTGAAATTTTAGTATTTTCTCAGTTGTGCATATACTGAATCAAATTTTAGAATTAAATGTCTACCCTACACTGTTATTCGTTTTTCTCACATTTTTGTTATTCTGGTTATATTGATTCACAAATCGCTCAAATATGGAAATTTAACAGGGTATTGACAGTTAATAACAATTATTGTGGTTTTTTATTATCAAGTTATTAACAGTCATGCCTGTTGATGGTCATAAGTCACTAGTTTTAAATATATTATATCATTTACAGCTTGTGAGTTTTTTAGTATGTAAGTTAACATAAGATGTATTATGCGACGTTTATTATATGTCTGAAAGGGCTTTTAAAGACGTGGAAATGGTTTCGTATACACTTTGTCGAGGAAAGTAAAAACACACCGTCAGCGTTGATTTCAGAGTCTAGTTATATTTTATATTATGAGGAATATTTTTAGTATCTGCATATAAAAAAAGCCGTGACGCATTATTACGTCACGGCTAAAAGTCATGGAATTGTCAAATTATTTTATTGATTGGCCAACGGTATAGGCTTCCAGATAGTATTTCAGAGTTTGTTGAGAACGCTTAAAATTTGGGTTTTTATATTTTTTAAAAAGATAACAAGCTTTCTTCTGTACTGTTATAGCTTTATCTAATCTGCCAACTAAATAGTAAACTCTAGCCAATGTATTGCCGACAACAGCTTCATCTGCCGGTTTCTCAAAATTGTCGTTTTTATAGGCTTTTTCTGCAGCCTGTAAGGCTAAATTCAGTTTAGCAGTGCCAAATTTTCGACTTATCATTTCCCATGCTAAGTTACTCAGGTCAAGAGGTTTTGTGAATTTATTTATGCAGACCTTATAACATGCATCAAGTTCTTTGTCTTTCTGTAGTTTCTTAAGAATAACCATCTTAACTTGGTACAATTTAAGATGGTCAGGGTAGGCTTTAATCATCTCATCTACATATTTAAATGACTCATCCGCCTTCCCTAAAGAGAACAGTATAAATGCCTTGAGTGAAACATATTTAGGATCACCAGGATTTTCTTTTAAACGTTCTTCTGTCAGTTTTAAGGCTTCCTTATAGTCACGTTTGGCAAAAGCGGCTTTGAGTTTCTTATTTTCTTTCCTCTCATGCTGCTCTTTATTCATGTTAAATTTGCCTGAAAATATCCTTTTTAGTACGGGTTCAACTTCCATTGGATGACCAATCCAGACAACTTTTCCAGTCTTATCAATAATAAAAGCAGCAGGTATAACATTTATGCCTTTCATGTATACTGCTGAGGTTTTCATATTATCATCAGCACCAAAACTATAGTTTGACAGCCCCTGCCCCTTTAAGTATTTGCTGATTACTTCAGGTTTTTCTGTGCTGATACCAGTTACAATCAGGCCATCTTTTATATATTTTCTTTGTAGAATATTAAGGTGCGGTATAGACATTTTACACGGGCCGCACCATGTCGCCCAGAATTCAATAACGAATACGTTTTTACCTTTTCCAGCTTTAATGCTGACCGGGGTTCCTTTTATCCACTTTTTAACTTTAAGCTCTCTGGTGCTTGATCACCAAGGCTTAGCGCATAGCAAACAGATACGGCCAGAATAGTGATTCCAGTCAAAAAGGTTTTCTTGAAATTCATGTTTCCTCCTTTAGTTAGTATTTAATATGATTTCACAAACATTTCTTCCGTAATGCATCATAAAATAATAAGTAAATTTTCCAGTTTTGACGACCTGGTATTTACGATTTAACCAAAAATCAGCAACATTAAAGTCGCATTTCAGCTCAGAGCATCGAACAACAGGAGAGGATGAGTCATTTTTCCAAACGGTTTTACCTCTCCTCCCTGAAGTCTTTGTTAACTCGATTTCAGAGACTTTAAACCCTGCGGCCAGTTTTGCAAATCTGCATATTTGTAACGAGTTATACGATGAGTTGCCAGATAAAAAGTTTTCCAGTATTTCAAATCTTTTTTCTAGTGACAACTTCCCTTTTGAGGACTTAAATTCAGCGAAATAGTAGGAGAACTCTATAAAAAATTTAGGGTTTTGTTTTACACAAAAACTGAAAGTATTGCGCAATGCAGCAGTATTGTAATAAGAATCAAGCACGTGTGAATAAAGACACGACCTTTCTATATCCTGTTCAGACATAGCCTTTGTCTTTATAACCTGCCAGGGAGGTTTCTCCATAAATTCAATTCCCCATTTATCAAGCTGGTCACGAATGGGTGTTCCAGGAAGAATTTTTAAAGGTTCCAGCTGTATTTCGTCTGGAGATATTTGGAGCATTTTTAGAATATCATTCTCAAGAGACTTGAGAGTTTGTTCTGGAAGTCCGGAAATTAAATCCGCGTGTACCTCAAAATTACCCATTTTGACAAGCTGAGACAGCCTTTTTTCCGGCACCCCAGGTGATGTGGCTCTTTTGATATTTATAAGCACAATAGGGTCAAAGCTTTGAATGCCTGCTTCAATGTGCAGTTGCTCCGCTGGCATACTTGCAAGGAGCTCAGCAACTTCCGGTTGCAGCCTTCCCGGATGAACCTCTAAATGAAATTTCATTTGCGGAAAGTCTTCCTTGAATAACTCAAGCATTGCTACAGCACGCTTAGGGTCTTCATTGAAAGTTCTGTCAATAAGACGTATTTCACTGAATCCTTTTTCTGCCAACGCTGCTAGATCGTCTTTTATTCTCTGCAGGGAAAATGTCTTAACTGATTTTTGTACAGAACTCGTGCAAAAAGTACAACTGCCAAGGCATCCTCTGCTGGTTTCGAGTTGGTAAAATGGCTTCCCTTGGTGGAGAAATGGAGCAACATATGGTGATGGCAGCTCGTCAAGGTCGCCATGAAACTCAGCTTTTCCGTTGTCATTGTACCTCCCCTGCTCTATTTGACAAAGTCCGCTTACTTTTTTAACGCTGTCGTGTTTTTTTATAGCGTTTAACAGTTCAGGTATAGATGATTCATCCCCCCGTATTACTCCGTTCAGATAAGGATTTGCTAAAAGAAAATTCTGGTTGTCGCCAATAAAGGAAGGGCCGCCCAGAAAGATATAGCAATTCCCAAGTTGTGACTTTATTCTTTTAGTAAGAATACAGAGGTATTCAATGTTAAATATATATGCAGTGGCAAAAATTACCTTTGGAGAGAAAGCTGCAACGCTGTCAATTATGTCATCAGCTGGTGTTTTCAGCGTCGCATCCACGTGAAACCATTGCCATTCAGGAGCTTGTTCTTCAGAAAGAGCTCGTAGAAGGCAATATGAAAGCATGGAATGTGAATATGATGAATTCAGTTCCAGGAAGAGTACCGAGTAATTTCTATCAACCATAATATTTAATTGTCAGCATAGTTATATCATCAGATTGTGGGGCATCAACTACAAAATCATTAACGGCTTTTGAGACCGCGTTGACAACTTCATGCGGGTTAGCTCCAGCATAACGTTGCAGGATGTTTTTTAAACGGTTAACGCCAAATTGCTTATTGTCTTTATTAAAGGCTTCTGTTATGCCATCAGTATAGAAAAACATAGTATCGCCTTTTTCGAGCTTGTAAGATTCTACAGCAATTTCTCCATTTGTCAATGGTAAAGCTCCAATAATCATCCCGGATGGGAGTTTAATTTCCTCAATATGTTTCCTTTTCCTTATAAATGGTGGATTGTGTCCGGCATTAGCTAAAAGCATTCTTCCTGTGCTGGTATCGATAATACCGCATATTCCTGTAATAAACATGCATGAATGGTTGTTTTTCTCCAGTTCATTGCCTACATTTGTCAATATCATGTCTGGAGGAGAGTTGTCTAGGGCCTCATGGCGAAGCAAAGTTAGTGCGCGCACCATGAAAAGCGCTGCTGGTAAGCCTTTTCCGGAAACATCTCCGATAGTGAAAAATAACCGTTTATCATCAACAAAAAAATAGTCAAAGAAATCTCCGCCAACTTCCCTGGCCGGGCGCATTTCAGCGTAAACCTCGATTTCGTCACGGTCAGGAAAAGCAGGGAAAGAATCAGGTAAAATTGACCTTTGGATTCTTGCTGCTACGTTAAGCTCTCGGTCTATCTGTTCTCTGGCTGTCAAATTTTCCTTGAAGTCCTGAATTCTCTCTTTTAGTTCAATAGACATTTTATTAAAAGCTTCAGCCAAATCCTGAAGTTCATCTTTACTGTTTATAAACAATTTTTCATCCAAGTTCCCCTGCCCTATTTGTTCCGCGCCTTTTTCGAGTCTTTGAATAGGAACACAAAACCTTTTTGCAACCCAGAAGCTGCAAATCACAATAATAATAATAATGAAGATTCCAGTTCCGATATAAAGAAGTAATTTGTCCTGAATATTTCTGTCCATATAAAAACTGTACAGAAGGTTTTCATCCTTTATTCGGTGAGCTGCACGTTCAGCTCTCTCAGTTATAATCCTGCGCGGCATGGCGACACCCACAGTCCAAGCAGGCTTTTTCATATGAGTCAAGAAAAATTCTATAGGTTCTCCCATGAAGTTTATGGTATTAAAGGAAGAAGTTTTCTTCATCTTTTTTATATCATCTTCAAAGCGTTTTCGTACATCGACCGGGACATCCCATAAGAGCTGTTTATCAATATTGCGTTCTTTAGCTATGAGTTTGCCGTTTCTATCAATAATAAATCCGAATCCTCCAGTCCCTAATGTGACTATAAAGTCTTCAGTAATTGACTTTGGCCTTACATCAATCACGATAACCGCTGCAACTTTACCTTCAAGCGTTATAGTTTTAGAGCAGCTTATTATTTTCCGGTTTGAATCTATCGCTGGATATGGTCCAGACCAGACTACAGCGTCTTTGCTCTTTATGGCACTCTGGTACCAAATGCGTTTCCTTGGGTCAAAGTCCGAAGGAACAGGAAACCAGCCAAACTTAAAAAACATTCCGTTAGGCAATGCGATTCCGATTCCACTTGTATATTCATTAAAAACGCACAGAAATTTAAATGCATTTCTGAGCATCGACATTTTCAATAAGCAATCGTTTACTTCATCTTTATTTAAACCGGGTGGAATAGTAAAATAAGAAAAGTTGTCATCAACCAGGAAATTTGTTCTGTACTTTTCAGTAAATCGGTTATTTGATGGTGTATACAGTCCATCCAAAATATTCATGTACAGTGTTGCAATATTGTTTACTTCAGCATTTATGCGTTGTAGCTGTAGTCCTGTAATAACAGCTTGCCCCTGTGACAGCATCTTAAGTTCTCGTCGTGATTCTGTTTCAAGAGCTTTCATGCTTTCTGTCGCGACACTGTCTGCAAGATCTTTACTGCAGTCAAAGGCAAACTCTTTCAGATCACGCATATTCATTATTGTAAGTATACAAATAACCGCAAATGAACAAACGGGAATAATAGTGAAATACAAGATTATCTTTGATTTTAGTGACAACTTATTCATGATTGTTCACCCTTGCCCAGATAAGTTATTGCAACCATAGTAATATCATCTGCTTGTATTTCCTGCTTACAGAAATTATCCAGACCATTAAGAAGGCGTATGACAGGTTTTAAATTTTTTGTTTTTTTGTCTGAAAGAATTCTTAAAAGCCCGTCTATCCCCAACAGTTTTCCTTGAGGGTCATTTGACTCAGTAATACCGTCTGTATACAACAATAAAACATCCCCGGGGTAAAGTTTTTGCTGTTCTTTTTTAAAGGTATGTGCCGGAACTGGATAAGGACCAACTGCAATTCCACTATTAAGAGGTAAAATACTTGCATTATCGTTGTGTAATATTATGGGAGGGGTATGCCCAGCATTGCTAAAAGTTATTATCCCGGTTTCCAGGTTTAGAATACCACAAAAAACAGTAGCAAACATGCAGGTTTCATTCTTTTTTGATAATGCAATATTCAGGTTATGCAACATTTTGTTCGGAGACATTCCAGTGCGCCCTTCATGACCTGCAAGGGTGGTTGTCTGTGCCATGAACATTGATGCGGCCATTCCCTTCCCGGAAACATCGCCTATGCAAAAGAACAAATGGTCATCATCGGTCAGAAAGAAATTATAAAAGTCGCCGCCAACGTCTTTTGCCGGTTTCATATATGTTTTAAGGTTAAAACATTTATGTTCTTTTATATCCTCAGGCAGCATTGCTTGTTGAATATCGGCAGCAACCATTAACTCCTGTTCCATTTTTTCACGTTCACTAACGCTTTCAGCAATATTTTTCATATAGCTTTTAATATCATGAGCCATTGTATCAAAAGTACGATCCAGGCTTTCAAGTTCATCGCCTGTTTTTAAGTGAATCTTACTGCTAAAATTACCATCCCCTATATCCATCGCTTTTTGCTTTAAAAGCATGATAGGAGAAGTTATTCTACTGGAAAGCATCATACTGCTAATCATAATTCCACAAATAACAGCAACAGCGAGAATCAAATAATCAAGAGAGTTTCGTTTCATGAAGCTTCGAATGTAGTTTCCATGATCAAATACATTTTTTTGAATTGTCAAGTCGGTTTTTTTTGCAGCTTCCATTAGTACCGATGCTTTAATCACAACAGCAAAACTCCACTGAGTAATGGGGATTGGCGAATACGAAATATACAGATCAGGTTCTCCTGGTAAATCAATCTTTTCAGCCCCTGATTCGCCTTTAATCATCTTCTTGGCTACTGCTTTTAATGCTTTAAGCTCAGTATGAAAAAGATTCTCTTTTTTGTAATCCTGCTGCCAGCTTAGGCCTTGACTCTTCATTCCTTTTCTTGCTAAAATGCTGCCTTGCCTATCAATAATAAAAGCGGTGCTATGTTTGCTTAATTGACGCTTAAGAAATTCATCAGTTAAAGATTTTACATCCATATCCAATGCTGCTACGGCTATTATTTTTCCACGAGAATTTTTAATTGCCTTAGTACACGTGATGACAAGCTGATTAAAAGATGCTGAGACGTAAGGCCCCACCCAGACAACTTTACCTTTACCTTCAATGGCTCCTGTGTACCAGTCTCTGCTTAGAGGGTTGTATCCGGGAGGGGTTTTTCGCCAAGGGTAACTTACCGTGCATCCGTCAGTTGTGCCTACATAGATTTGATCCAGATTCTTATGATTTCCAAAGATAAATTTTAATAAAGGATGCATCATAGCCAGTCTCTGGGTTTGAGTAGTAAACTCAGAGGCTTTCTGAAGAGCTCCCATTTTTTCAATAATGGAATACTTGTAGATATCATCTGGTTTTTTGTCTGCAATGAAATGTTCAATTGATTCAATTGGTCTCATTTCACCGCAGAGGTAGCGTCCTGAAAGGTTTGCAACCACGGCAAGTTCATCTGCAATGCGTTTCAGCTGGACGTTAATTATCATTGACTGCCCGGATGCCAGAGATTTTATTTCCTCAAGAGAATGAGTGACTAAAGCGTCCCTTGATTCGCCTAAGGCGCTATCACCCAATCTTTCGTAGGATTCAGTAGTGTATATTCCAAGACGTTTCAAGTTTACAAATGTAAGCATAGCGGCAGCAAGAAAGGCAATACTGCATAGAGCTGCCATAATAATAATGATCTTAAATTTTATACTAAGCCTAAGCATAGCCCTCCAATTGCTCCTATATACACTATAAAGTTTCGGGTAAATTAATTCAAGAATTCATTCTGCGATGTCGCTTAAAATTAATAGCATTCAATGCTTTTTCTACATGTCTGATTGTTGTCTTATCAAGTACTGTCTCTGTGAAACGACTGCATATGTACTTTATTGCTAATTCATTGGGATGTAATAAGTCAGGATTGTAAAAACGGTAATCTCGCAATTCATCGTTCATTATTTCATATGAAGGAAAATAACAGCAGTTAGCTGCTGTAGTGCAAATTTCATGGATTGCTGCAAGTAAATTTGCCTTGCTGCGACCATTTAAGGTAAGGTCGCCAGGGTAATGTCTTACTGGTGACAGGGTAAAGATGATTTTACATTTCTCATTGACTTTGTGCACAAGGTTAACGGCATGCTGGAGGTATTCTGTGTTTTCGTTTACAGTCAGAACTCGAGTTTTAAAATAATTATTTGGCAATTTATGGCAATTGGCCACTATACAGTCAGTTTCTTTATACACGTATGTAACTGATGAGGACGGAGTTATTATGAAAATGTCTGCTTTCTTAAGCTTTTCAGCAAACTCCTTAAGGCTATTGTTCGCGAAAGAAACTGCAGTATCCAGGTCTTTGTGTGAAAAGTTTCCGTGATGTTCCCAGCTATGATATAAATCGGCGTATTTAAAGAAGTCACTTTCGTTATAGTATCTGTCGTGAGCACAACGTTCAATTGCCTGCATAATTGAATAGGCATTATATATTATTCCTGTGGGATTCTGAGCTGTATCAAATTCACAGTCATGCAACAAATTGATTAGATTTTCAGAAAAGCAGGAGCCGATGCCGCAGAAAACTGAATCCAGACCGAATTCAGGAAAATCATTAGTCTGAATGTTTACCTTTGTCTGTAATTTTATTTCTCCAAACTTCATTGTTGCTCCTGTCGGTATTCAGTAAGGCGTTCGAGCAGTCTGGAGTAACGTGGTTCTAACCTCGAATTCCGGACCGCCATGCCAATTGCTTTTTGACTTCCAACAAGAATCAATAACTGGCGGGCACGAGTCATGCCAGTGTAAAGAAGATTTCGCTGCAGCATCATATAATGCTGGTTTAGCATTGGCATTATCACAACGGGGAATTCGCTTCCCTGAGATTTATGGATGGTAATCGCATACGCAAGCGATAACTGATCAGTTTCCGTGAACTCATAACTGACAGCCCGGTTGTCAAAGTATACAGAAAACTGTTTCTCTTTCATATCAATATTACCAATTCGTCCCATGTCACCATTGAAGACATTTTTGTCATAGTTATTGGTAATCTGCATTACTTTATCGCCAGACTTAAATACTTTGTCGCCGGACTTGAACTGTGGTTTATGTCCCGGGTTCAACTTTTCCTGAAGGGTTTGGTTTAAGGTAGCAGTACCAACAAGACCTCTATTCATAGGAGTAAGAACCTGAATATCACGAACTGGATGAAAGTTGAATCTTTGAGGTATTCGTTCGCTCTGCATTCGTAAAATTATATCAGCTACCCGCTCTGGGTCTTCCTGTTCAATCCAGTAAAAATCTGATAAATCCTGTTGTTTTGGGGTGTTCTCAGGCATTTGCCCATGATTAACCCGGTGTGCATTAAAAATAATGTGACTGCCTTCACCTTGACGAAAAATTTTGTTCAAGTGAGTCACTAAAAACAATTTTGATTGCAGCATGCAATGAAATACGTTTCCTGGGCCAACCGAAGGCAGTTGGTCAGCATCTCCAACCAGAATTACTGTCGTTCCAGCTTTTATAGCTCTGAACAGGCAAAGTGCCAAGGATAAATCGAGCATTGATACTTCATCAACTATTAACAAATCACAAGTAAGCGGATGAAATTGGTTGTATGCAAATGACTTTTCAGCAGGTTCCCATTTTAACATTCGGTGCAGCGTTCTTGCAGAAAAACCGGTGGATTCGGACATGCGCTTTGCTGCTCTTCCGGTTGGGGCTGCCAGGTATATTTTTAAGCCAGCGGCTTTAGCGCGACGTACAATTTCACCAACTACGGTTGTTTTTCCAACACCGGGTCCGCCTGTGATTATACTGACAGGTGAATGCCCTGCCCTTTCAACAGCAGACAACTGTTCGTCACTTAATTGTAGATTCGGGGCGGCCGGAACTTTAAGTAACCGCTGACCGCTGTGGCGTTTAATACTGATCAAGCGCAATAAATGGCCCGGCAATTCAGACTCTGCCTTAAATAAATTTCTAGGATAGTACATATCATGTTCCAGGATTAGAAGCCTTTGCTTTAGTGCTTCATCTATTCCATATTGAGCATGATCACTATCAACTTTTAAAGTTTCCGCACATTTCAGAACAAACTCTTCAGCGGGATAGCAGCAATGTCCTGAAGTTGTAAGCTGGTTCATTGTGTAGATCGCTCCAGCAGCAAGCCGGATTGCTGCATCACCGGCAATTCCCAGTGATGAGGCAATCCGGTCTGCCATTAGAAACCCTATTCCGTCAATTTCATCGGCTAATTGATAAGGATTATTTTTTACAACTTGAGCGGCCTGATCTCCATACTCTTTGTACAGTTTTTGACAGAATAGAGAACTTATTCCTAGCCCTTGAAGAAAAATAAATATGTCACGTTTGGCGGACTGTTCTTTCCAGGCGGCGCTTATCATTGCAGCTCGCTTTTTGCCAATTCCGGGAACTTCTTTTAATCTGATCGAATAATTGTCCAGTATATCCAGAGTTTTTTCCCCGAAGTGCTCAACAATGCATTCCGCATATTTTGGACCAATCCCTTCAATCATTCCTGAAGAAAGATATTTGACTATTCCTTCACGAGTACTAGGCAGGGTGAAACGAAAGTGTTCAGCTCTGAGTTGGCGACCAAACTCTTTATGAGTTTCAAGCTTTCCGGTTGCTTCAATGTTTTGCCCTTCAAAAGCACCGGAAATATTACCAACAACCACATGCTCCTGACCCGAAGTGTCTTTTACGCGCAAAACCGAGTAGGTGCCTTCATCATTGGCATACACTACTCTTGAGATTTCGCCTCGGACAGTATGACTGGCCAAGCCTTGATTGTTTTTTGAATTATCCATGTTGTACATTAAGCTGAAAGTACAACATTTTCAATGTTGAGGGGGAAATTTTGCAACAGCTCATAAAATCAGAATTTAAAACCCTGCTTTTCGAGCTGGCATATTGTTACATTTATGGCAATTCGCCACGTCCACTTCAGGGCCTCAAAAAGAGGAAGAACTGGGTCTATATTATAGTTTTTACAGAAATCTGGATTTTCGTGACTCCATGCACTGAAAGCTTTTGCCAAGTCTGAAGGCAGCTTAAGAGTCTTGAGGTAAGCCATTACTTTGTCATCGCTATACATAGGGATTTTACCATCAAACATACCATGATTAGATAATTCAGGAGTTTGCCCTGTAACCCAGCAGCCAGCGGCTTCAGCTGCTTTTGCAAAGACGTAGGTGAACAAAGAAATCATTTCCTCGCCGGAAATATCCTGTTTATTTTCACGATCAAGAAATTTACGAGTTTCGATCATCATAAATTTGAATAGTTCTTTCTCGTAGCCAGTCAACTCTTCGATAACTGCTATTTGACCGTCAATATAACCGTTTTTAGCAGCACAATTTATAATTGACAAAGCAATTTCTCTGAACAATTCTTCCACAATTACTCCAGTATTCTAAAAAAGTTCAAGTTGTGAATTCTGTGACACAGCACTCCAGTTTATAGGAGCACGTCCAAAAGTCTCAAGGGCAGCATTAACTTTGGAAAAAGGTTTGCTGCCGAAAAATCCGCGATGCGCAGATAAAGGAGAAGGATGAACAGAGCTTATCACGCAGTGGCGACTCTGATCAATTAACGGAATCTTTTTTTGAGCATGACTGCCCCATAAAACAAAAACAACTCCGCTGTAATTATCATTAACTTTTTTTATTACTGCATCTGTAAAATTTTCCCAACCTTTTTTCTGATGAGAAGCTGCCTGATGGGCTCGAACAGTAAGTACTGTATTCAGTAAT
Source organism: Lentisphaerota bacterium (assembly GCA_024225035.1). Taxonomy (GTDB): domain Bacteria; phylum Verrucomicrobiota; class Lentisphaeria; order Victivallales; family Victivallaceae; genus Zth2. The sequence continues at coordinate 110,299 of JAAEMX010000211.1, read as the reverse complement.
AAGACCCCTTGCTCCGCCCAAGGCTCTAGGTTTCCGGTGGTTGGAGGTTCGATTCCAACATCCGAAGCCATTTCTTTGTAGATATTCCGCAAAGACGGCGGCAGTTTCATTCCCTGTGGAACTGAAAAACTTAAACCGTGAGCCTGATCATCATCGTGATATGGGTCCTGTCCCAAAATCAAAACTTTAACATTCTCAGGTGAAGTTGTGCTTAAAGCATTAAAAATAAGTTCACGTGGAGGAAAAATAGTCTCACACCGCCACTCATTATCAAGAAAACTTTGTAAGTCTGCGAACCAGTCAGAAGCAACCTCCTGCTGTAATAAAGCATTCCAGTTTTCAGGAATGGCGGTGCAAAGATTCATAATTATTGTATCCTTATTAAACGCAGTTAAGGCGTCCACCCGCAAGAACAATATCAATATCTTCCTGCGACATGTTATGATTAAGAGTTATTTCAATTTTGCTACCGTCAGGCTTTATAATTTGAGCCTTGACCGGCTGTCCAACACTAAGTTGGCCTCTTGCATTTTCAATTTCAATAGTGTCATTCTGTTCGACTTTATCATAATCTGCCTGATCTGCAAATATAAGTGGCAAAATACCAAAGTTAATCAGGTTTGCTGCATGAATACGCTCAATCGCAAAAGCAATAACAACTTTTATGCCAAGGAACATTGGGCAAATTGCAGCATGTTCGCGTGAAGATCCCTGACCGTAACTGTCACGGCCAACAATGATTCCGTGTCGTCCTGCGTCACGAACAGCAGAGGCGCGTTCCGCAAAAGACGGTTTGCCTTCCTCGGTAAAACATTCAAATACCACTTTAGAATACTCTGGAATATTACTGCGAAGTTTCAAGTGAACTCCCGCAGGCATTATATGATCGGTAGTAATCTTATCGCCAACCTTAATAACAACCTGACCATCAACTTTATCAGGCAGTTCACAGTTCTCCGGAGGATTTCCGATTGTACGCTTGCGGACTATTTCGACATTTGAACCGTCTTCCGGCGGAGCAATAATAAAATTATCGTTGATAAGGAATTTCTCTACATCTTCAATATTTGGATATTCAATATCAAGCTCTCTAGGATCAGTGAACTTACCGGTTAAAGCAGCGGCAACTGCTGTTTCAGGGCTAACGAGATAAGCTTTGTCGCAACGAGTGCCGGTACGACCTGCAAAGTTACGGTTAAACGTTCTTAAGGTAACTGTGTCATCAGCCGGGCTTTGCCCCTGTCCAATACATGGTCCGCAGCCAGTTTCGAGAATACGAGCTCCAGCCGCAATCAGGTCTCCAAGCATTCCATTGCGAGAGAGCATTTCCAGAACCTGACGACTGCTCGGCGCAATTGCCAGAGTTACTTTAGGGTTAACCTTGCGTCCTTTTAGCACAGTGGCAACCAGCGCCAAATCCCTGAAAGAACTGTTTGTGCATGAGCCAATAATGACCTGTGCAACATCAGCGCTGCCAAGCTCTTTTATAGAATTGATATTATCAGGGCTGGACGGACATGCAGCCAGAGGTTGAAGTGTTGAAAGGTCAATTTCAATAACTTGATCATATTCTGCGTCGGCATCAGCCTGCATTTTCACCCACTGCTCACCTCTATTCTGTGCTTCAAGGAAAGCCTTGGTACTTTCATCTGAAGGGAAAACAGATGTTGTAACGCCAAGTTCAGCTCCCATATTGGTTACTGTCGCGCGTTGTGGTACAGATAACGTAGTTACTCCGTCACCGAAGTATTCAACTATGCATCCGACGTTGCCTTTTGTGGAAAGGATGTCGAGAAGTTTCAAAATAATGTCTTTGGCTGCACACCATGGAGAAAGCTTGCCACTCAGTTTTACACCGATGACTTTAGGATATGTGAGGCGGAAAGGTTCGCCAGCCATGGCCAGCGCAACATCAAGACCACCTGCACCGATGGCTATCATGCCAATACCGCCGCCGGTAGGAGTGTGCGAGTCAGACCCCAGAAGCGTTTTTCCCGGTACACCAAAGCGTTCCAAGTGGACCTGATGACAGATTCCATTACCCGGAGGGGAGAAGTAAACACCTTTGGCCGCAGCAACAGACTGCAGGTACAGGTGGTCGTTTCGGTTTTCCGGACCATTCTGCATCATATTGTGGTCAACATACGAAACCGAAAGCTCAGTTTTAACCTTAGGAACTTTCATTGCCTCGAGCTCGAGGTAAGCCATTGTTCCGGTAGCGTCCTGAGTTAAAGTTTGGTCTATCTTGATGGCAACCGGTTTTCCCGGTTCTTTATCGCCATAAACAAAATGCTCGTCAATAATTTTTTGTACAACAGTACCCTTAGCCATGTGCACTCCTTTTACGTATATGTAAAGTAAATGCGGACGATGCTCTCAGTCATGCAGCATTCCGCAAGTTTTAAGATTCAAAGGAGTACTATAATAGTCATTACAGCAAATGGCAAGAAAATCAAGTTAATATTTATGGCTGGTTTCCAGTAGTAAAAGGATCAGTATCTCTTCCACCAGGTTTTCCCCGGGATATATCCGGTTTTTACCCAGTTTTTAGTAGCAACTACTTTCTTCTTTCCCCATGCTTCGATGTGGTAAGCAATGATATTTTTATCTTTAATTCCTTTTAATGGTATACTGATAAGACGGCCTCCAAGCGGGCTGAAAGTTTTGCTTCTTCCACGTCCAAGATGAGACTTGAAATTATCATTCCAAATATTAGGGCGGTCAATTTCATTAACCTTTTCCATTATCTTGGCTTCGTCATAAGTTTTAGAAAATACTTTTGCCTCTTTGGGGTAATAAAATGAATACACCGGGCGATTGCCGTATGATTTTGAGCGGCTGGTAAGTACATACAGGTAAAAATAAGGCATTTTTACTGCTTTTGATTTACCCGGTTCATGTTTTTTGGAGATAGAAAATTCTATTTCAATCTCTGAAGTTTTTTTAGTTTTTTTTTGATTTGCTGTTTTTGACGGTTGTGTAGCTGGTTTCAGGAGATTTTACTCTAGTGATATTAACTGAATAATCGACACGTGTTATCGTCAAACTCACCAGCCTTTATATCCGTGCTGTAATATTTCTGTACCCAGCGCAGTGGAATTGTTTTTTGAGACTTGCCGCGCTTAATTGTGATGCTGCCTTTGTCAATACTGACTATCTCAATATCGGATACGGTTTTTTCTTCCTTATTCTTACTCGTTTTATAAACGAGAGTGGCAGCAGTTAAAGTCCCGGCGGTCACAAGCAATGTTATGGCCTTTAATAATTTAAGATTCACAGCACCCTCCTTCTTTGCGCTTTAAGAAACAAAACGTTTTCCAGGTTGTAAATATTGTTGTTTTTTTGGAAAATGCAAAAAAAAAGCGGAACCTTAAAGGCTCCGCAGAAAGAACAGAGAATTAGTCCTGGACTTTAGTCTTAGGCAGACCAAGAACTTTTTCTTCAGTAATTTTGCCTTCGGCACGCAGGGCATCGATACGTTCGAAGCGCTTCATTACATTGCGTTTCTTGCGGATTTTACCACCGACTCTCAAGCTCGGATGCTGTGACATTTTAGTACCTCATATATTTTAAATATTATTTGATGTTCAATACAATTTGAGCAAGTAATATCGGTGTTTTTAACGAACTTTCAAGGAGGAATAAAAAAAAATATGCTTTTTTATCAATATATCTTGCAAAATTCCTTTGTTCAGTAATTTTTAAACTAAACAAAGGTAGGAGTCGTAGTAGTGCACTTTATCACAAAATTCTGGATTATTGGACTAATATTATTTTTAAGCAACGGGCTTAAAGCAACTGACATAACTATTCTCACAACAACGGATATTCATGGTCACATGACTGATGATAGGTCAGGCATGATAAAACTTGCATCAGTTATTATTAAGGAACGCAATAAGGCAGGAGCTGACAGGACGTTACTGCTCGATTGCGGTGATACGATTGAAGGAAGTTTTGCTGCTTACTCAACTGATGGTGAGATTGTCATTAAAGCGATGAATTTTTTGAATTATGATGTATGGGTATTAGGCAATCATGAGTTTGATTTAAACCTGAAAGAGCTTAGTGGCAGGATAAACCAATTCAAAGGTATAACATTGGCGGCTAACCTGAACTGTAAGGCTCTCACAGAGAAAAGCAAAGTTCTTCCGTGGGCAATCTTTAAACTCAAAAAACTAAAGATAGCAGTAATCGGCATGAGTATGCCTGGCATTTGCTGGCAGGTTTGGCGTCGTCCCGGGATTATTAAAACAGTAGATATGTCAGAGGCATTGCACCAAATTATGCCTGCAGTCAGAAAGCAAAAGCCCGACATAATCATTTTAGCCCAACATCTGGGAATGTATTCAAAAAACTATAACGTTTATTCTTTGCTGGCAGAGTTCCCTGAAATTGATTTAGTTATTGGTGGACACACTCATGTGGAAAAAAGTGGAGAGAAAGTTGGTCCTAAGAGTTGGTATGTACAAGCTGGTAAACATGCAGAATGCATGGCTCGCATAGATATAAGTTATAATGAAAAAGTGAGAAAAATAAGCCGCATTACATCTGAAATTATACAAGTGGATGATAATACTCCAAATTGCATTGAGCTAAGTAATATTTTGAAATACGATTTAACTGGAATGAAGCGTAAAGAGGAACGAATTTTAACCAGTATAAATCAGAGGAAAGCCGTTTCAATCAAAAAAACTAAAACTATTATTGCGGCAATGCAGCAGGAAGCCGCTGAACTCGGTAAAAATGTGGATGTTATTCTTTATTCAAAACGTAAAAAGGAAGGGATAGCAAAAAAGAGAATTGATATTTACAGGAAAACCGTTTTTGACTGGCACAGATTCCATGATAAAGTATGTATAGTTGAATTTTCAGATGTTGTTATTTTGAAGAGAATAATTTGTGAATTCAAACGTGGAGTTGCATCGAAAAAAATCACTCCAATAGTTATTATGAAGAATACCTCCGCTCTAATGAGCAGCTATATACTTGCTGGAGCTAACGGCAGGCTGTCTCAAATGCATAGATATGGAGTTAAATATCCTGAAAGAATAAAATGCGGTGCAAGTATTCAAGAGGCTGTCGTTACATATTTAAAAAATAAGGCAAAATCTAAAAAACAATAAAAAGGGATAAGTAAAATGAGTGCTGTTATCTGGCAACCTTTGCTGTTGCTGTTTATTTTTATCAGCTATGTTTTGGTTATATACTGGATAAAGAAAGTCCCAAAGAAACCTGATCCATGGGAAAAGGAAGGAGTTAAACTTGATGAAGACGCGAAGCCTGTTTGTCCTAAATGTCTCACTCCTATAGATTCGCCTTTCAGACATTATTGCAGCAAATGCGGCGAAGCTGTTGGTGAGTATACCAGGTATATTCCGTTTGTTAATATACAGTTTAACTACTCAATTTTCGGAACAGTCTGGAAGAACATTAAATCTCCTGAAAATAGTCTTGGCAAGCGTATCTTTTATTACGCTATAATAATAATTTTGGCACCAATAATGCCTGTTGTTATACTCTTTATCTGGCTTATCAGCGGCATAATCAATTTGTTTAAGCATAAAAACAGGAGTAGCAGGGATAAAAAAGAATCCGGGCATAATTAACTCTACTTGGATTTTGAATAGTATACCTGCCCTACTTTGCAATAAGGCTTTTGCACGCTTCGATGAGCCTTGTTGCTGTATCTTCTTTAGGTCCTTCGCCGACTACAGCTAGAACCTCGTATCCGCCACGATCAAAACATTCCGGCATCGGAATATATCCGCATGTTCCCATTGCTAAAGTGATTATGAAATTATGCTTAAAATCGAAGAATTCTTGATGGCTGTTCCTATGCTGGTAAATGCCTCGTCGGGAATAGTCATAAACATTATATGTTAACTAACTTAACGTTACGACTTTTTCCAGAGCATCTTTCTTTATATTCAAGCAGTTGGCTTGCGAAAAATACTGCAACAGCCCCCTGCCCGTTTACAAGACCTTCGTTGGTTAAATTCTCATCGGTTTCAACAAGATTAACATTATCGGAAAGAACTTTTTTGCAGCAGTTACTTCTTCTGAAATCTTACGAAAAGGAATATTGAAATCCACCGTTTTAACTTTTAGCGCTGAAATATCTATTGGAATGAGTTTTTCAAGGTTTGCAGTTATAATTTTAGCATAACCAGTACCAATCCGGCACGCTTCTTCATAACAGCAATAGTCACGCTCAAATTCAACATCCAAATGATTTATATCTCCTGAACAGCCTATCATAATCATAACAGGAACATCATAGCCGATAGTGTTTTGAATCTCATGCTCCGTGCATCCAGTCTGCAGAAACCAAGTCACCGCCGACTGTGTCTGTGTGATTGCAAAGTTTGACCATTAACGTTGTCAATTTACCGTTCTGCTTGACGGCAAGAACTGAAATATTTTCATCAACGGCGCCTTCAGGCGATTCTATGTCAGGATTTTTTATTCCCGGATTGGTCATGACTTTGCCGTTTTTCATCCAGTATCGGCGATTAAATGCAAAGTGATTGCCCTGGAATGTGCTGCAGACCTTCATGTTACTGTAAGCCGCTTTAACCGCACTCACTGTTTTACTCGTGAGCATATTCAAATAGCTTTGTTCAGGTGCTGTACCGAAAAGTTCACTTGTGCAAGGTCCGGTATGTGTATGATTTGCACTGAATATAATCTTATCAGCAAACGTTATGCCATCCTTTTGGAGCTCAGCTATAATTTCACCAATTAATAAAGTATAAGTCAAAAACAACAAAGCCAGTTTCGACCTCTTTGTTATTTACTAAAAGCACTCTGACTTTTAAGTCATCTAAAACTCCGGTATTAGGTCGCGGGTTGAAATAGCCTGCCAGAGGAACACCTCTGACCGGAGTAATTATTTCACAGGCAAAACCGGTTTGTAGCATTTACTTTACCTCAATGAATTTTCCACCGGTTTGAGCCGACTCATGAGCTGCCGCACAAAGTTTGAGGTTGTGCACCGCATCTCCGCCTGCCATTGGGGTGTTATCAATTATTGACTGGGCGTGTTTTTTTATCACAGCTTGGTATATATTAATGATTTTGTCCGGCTGAATATTTTCCTGTGAGTCAAATTTATCAAGCTCCAGCCTTACTTTTGCAGGTTCGTCTTCGTGTCCCGATAATTGAAACATAGTTCCAAATCCACGGAGAACTGCATCTGAGCCATAGAGCTCATAGCCAAGGTTGCTTAGAGTCCCCCCCAAGACCGCCGCGCAGTTAGCTGAATGCCATTTTAGCTGAACCTGCCATGCCGTTAGACATTTTAAACTTGATATAAGCTCCGTCTTCAACTTTTATATTCAGGCTCTTAGGAAGATAAACACAGGCCAGCGATTCTATTTTGCTGTTAAAAATATACTCGGCTAGGTACATGCAATGACTTCCTACATCACGAATTGGGCCTCCCATTTCAGCAATGCTTGAACAACGCCAGGTTGCAGCCTCTTCCGGCGTTGCTCCATAGCAGAATTCCATATGAAAACAGCTGTCATTAACAGTACCAAGAGTACCGTTTGCAACCATTTCAGCAGCCTTTGTGTTGTATGAATTGTTAGTCATCATATGGTCAACAGCAAGGCTTATACCGGATTTTTTTGAAACTTTGACTAGCTCTTCAGCGTTTTCAATAGTGGTGGCCATTGGTTTTTCAACGATCACGTGTTTGCCAACAAGCATGGCTCTTTTGCAAATATCCGCATGAGTCAGGTTGTTTGTCGCAACAACTACAGCATCAATGTTTGCATCTTTAAAGATATCTTCCGCAGAGTCATACCACTTGAGGCCGAGAGACTTTACGGCATCCTTACGTGCCGGATTAATATCTGTTACTCCAGCCAGCTCAGCATTTTCTAAGGGCTGAAAACGAGAAGAGTCAGAAGCAAACCCTTCTTTGGCAAGGCGATTTTCGGCAATTCCGCCGAAACCGATAATAGCGTATTTAATTTTCGACATGTTACCTCGGTTTGTCGACAAAAAGCAGCATCCCTTTAGATTATATCAGGAATGCCGCCGGAATAAAAGCCGTACAGCTTAATTTTTACTTCATGTAAGCTTCAGCTACTTTTTTGAATGCTGTAACATAAACTTCCATATGGGCTTCAGTATATACTGGGTGCGGGAAGAAAGACATTGTGCGTTCTTGCAGTCAAATTTACTGTAATCAATTTCACGTGCGCTTGGATCATTAACCGGGTATTTTAAAGAACCAAAACCGTTTCTTTCTACGTAAGCCCGCTCACGATACATTTCAGGCCATTGTACACCATAAACCGGAACGCCCTCAGCAACCATTGCCTTGCAGAAATCACTTACTGAGCAAGTTAATTTTTCAGAGTTAAGGATAAAAGGAACACACCAGAAGGCGCATTGGCGCTCATCAGTGTTTACCGAGAGGATGATCCTTAAGAGCATCGATAATAATAGCGGCATTGCGTTTGCGATTAGCAAGGTTCCAATTGTCAAAACATTCCAGTTCGCAAAGTCCAATTTGAGACTTGCGGAAGTTGAAGCCAACACGCTTGTGGATGTACATGAGCTTGCCTTCCATTTACGTTCTTCCGTGATCACGAAATGAGCGGCACTCCCAAGCAAGATCTTCATCATTTGTTACAACAATACCACCTTCGCCGCCTGTAGTAAAATGTTTACTCTGGCAAAAGCTGAAGCAGCCGATATCACCAACAGTACCTGCTTTTTTACCTTTATATACGCCGCCAAAGCACTGTGCGCAGTCTTCTATAACTTTAAGGTTATGCTTTTTAGCAATAGCAAGAATTGGTTCCATATCTGCAACAATACCGTAAAGATGAACAACAATAATAGCTTTGGTACGTTCTGTAATGAGAGCTTCGATACCGTTTGGATCAATTGTATGATCTTCACAAACGTCAGCAAATATATGCAATAAATGAATAACTGGGGCAGATTATTTCATCGCCTGGACCAATTCCCAAAGAAGCTACAGCTGTATGGAGAGCAGCAGTGCCGTTTGCTACACTGATAGCTTGTGCTGCGCCAATCCACTCTGCCCATTTATTTTCAAACTCCCGCCCAATCAGTCCTGTCCAGTAGTTTACCCTGCCCTCACGAAGCGGCTGCATCGCTTTTTCAATAGTAGATTTTTCAAAAGAAGGCCACATCGGGAATTCGCCTTCAAAGGTTTTAGTGCCGCCATTAATTGCCAGATTAGACATATAAATCTCCTTGCCTTTTTATTTAATAGAATACTTCTAGTAAATAAATGTTTGATTATAATAGAAAAATTCTATTAATCCAGTATCAAAACAAAAAAAATGAAAAATCTTTTCTTGCGGTGTCCGCATGGGCTGCTGAATTGTTTTTCTAAGTTGTTATTTATTAACATAATAGCTGTTGATTAATAAATTGAAATCAATGAAATTATTGGATAAGGTTGCACAGGGATAATTCAGTTACTTAGTTAATAATGAATCAGATAATCGAAGCATGATAATTTGTACATTTATTATTGCTGATGCTTAAAATATAATATTATTCTTCGGTTCCGTAATCCTATATAAATTGCATTTTTATAGATTTAAATTATTATATAATTAAGGAGACTTTGCCGCATTACTCATTAGCAAAAAATAAATGGAGGAATATCATGCGTCTACTGACATCGAAACTCACTGTAATGGCTTTTGCCGCAACTACTGCGTTTTTGACCGGCTGCTACAGCGGTCTGCCAGCAATGACCCAGACATCAACCATTGGTGCGATGGTTGCCGGAAGTTATGATTCCGCAATGTCGTGCGACGAGCTGCTCGATTATGGCGATTATGGTGTAGGAGCATTGAGCAAACTTGATGGCGAGTTTACTCTTATAGATGGAGATTTCTTTGTAACTGATATTGAAGGAAAACTTTCTCCGGCCAAACCTGGGGCTGAAGTTTGCTTCTCTACAGTTGTTGACTTCAGGCCAAAAGCCAAAGTTGTTATCAACCATCCTATGACCAAGGAGGAACTTAATAAATACATCGATACTGTTGAACAGAATCCCAACATCTTCTATGCTGTTGTAGTGGAAGGCGAGTTTGCAACTGTTACAACCCGAAGTCTGCCGCCTCAAAAACCGCCGTTTCAGCCGCTGGGCGAGGTAATAAAACGTCAGGTTGTACATAACATGTCTAATTTGAAAGGTACTTTGATTGGTTTCAGGTTCCCTTCATATGCCGGTAAATTCAACGTTGCCGGTTATCATTACCATTTTGTAAATGCAGAAAGAACTAAGGGCGGACATGTTAAGGATTTCAAAATCCGTAAAGGCTCTATGCAGTATGCTCCTTATACCAGACTGCAGGTGTTCCTGCCTTCTGATATAGAGAAGCTAAGAAAGCTTGATCTCAGAGGAGATATATCCAAATCGGTTCAGGATTTTAATTGATTATTAAATTTCCAAGCCCTCTTCGGAGGGCTTTTTTTTTGCTGAATTAATTATTTTCAGTAGACCATTTTTCCTGAATCACAAGTTTAGGATTATATCTGGATCGCGGTTCAGGCTGTTTAACTGGATGGCCTAAGGATATAACTCCAATTGGTATTATATGAGAAGGAAGTTTGCAGAAGTTAGTTATATTTTCTATACGGTCTTCTCTGGGATGAACTCCAAGCCAGCACGCACCAAGGTTTAGCGCAGTAGCTGCCAGTAGAATATTTTCGATAGCTGCAGAGCAATCCTGAATCATGTAGGAAAGACTGTTTGCGTGAGCCTTGTTAATATCACCACAGATAATAATGGCACATGCTGCGCTGCTTAAAAAACTGCCATTAGGAAGAAAACTACTTATTGCTTCAAGGTTTTTTTGATCTCTTACGATAATAAAACGCCAAGGGTCTTTGGCTACTGCTGATGGAGCAGACATTGCCGCTTCCAGTAAACTGTTCAGTTGAGTAGCACTGACCGGCTCATTGGTGTATTTGCGCACACTGCGTCTTTTAAATATAAAATCAAGCTTAGAATCCATGCTAAGGTCCCTCAGGTTAATCGATTAATTTCACTTCGTGTGAAAGAAGCTGTCAAAATACTTTAATTTGCTTGGAGAACGCAATTTTTCAAGGATTTTAATCTCAAGTTGTCGGATACGTTCACGGGTGAGGTTGAAATGCTTGCTTACTTCAACAAGAGTCATTGGAGAATAGCCCATTAAACCAAAGCGCATTATAATGATTTGCTGCTCGCGTTCCGGCAAGGTAGACAGGACTTCGTATAATTTTTCTTTGACAACTTTACTGGCAATACCTTGAACCGGATCATCATTTGTCCCGTCAGAAGCAAGGATATCTTCCAGCACAGAATTACTTTCACCGTCTCCAACCGGAGCTTGCAAAGAAATTGCCTGTCTAGCCATTTTACGGATAGCACTTATGCGTGATGTAGGGATTTCAAGAGCAGAAGCCAGTTCTTCTATTGATGGCTCCCTGCCCTTTTCCTGGATGAAAGACTGTTCAGCGTTGTTCATTGAACTAATAGTATTTATCATATGAACAGGAATGCGAATAACTCTGGCCTGTTCTGATATAGCTCTACTTATAGTTTGTTTTATCCACCAGGTGGCATAGGTACTGAATTTGTGCCCTAACCTGAAATCAAATTTCTCAAGGGCACGCATAAGGCCAAGGTTACCCTCCTGGATAAGGTCACTTGTTGGCAAACCACGATTTCTAAATTTTTGTGCAATACTTATTACAAGGCGGAGATTACCTTCAAGCATTTCCTGATGGAGGTTGTGTAGAGTGTTTCTAGCCTTCTTTATTTCATTGAGCTGTACCAGGAAGTCATCAAACGGCATAAGGAATTTTTGCTCAAGAATTGAAATTTTTTCTCTGGAGCTTCTGGAGGTTATAGCTTGACCACATTTTATTTCAACGTTTGCAATTCTTAAATACTCAAGCGTAACTTCATACCATTCTTCTAAATGATCATATACTGTTTCGAACTGAAATAATAAATCCTGACCTTTTTCTCTAATGGCATGAGCTTTGCCGGTACCAGAACTATGAGCGTCAACCAGTTCACTGTAAAGTGATTTAAGTCCAATATTCCATTGTGAAACAGAATTGAGAAATGCCTCTTTTTTTTCAGCGCGAAGGATTGAAGGCAGGAAATGTTCATTGGGAGATGTTTTATTATTTTCTATCTCGTCAAAAATTTTGGCATGCTCCAGTAATACAAAACCAAGTCCGTAAAGAGATTGACGGTAATTTTTTGCGGCATCGTCTATACTGTCTGCAAGTTCTTTTTGCCTGTCTGCAGCAACTAGCGGAATATCGCCTATTTGGCGTAAATAGATTTGAAGTGAATCTTTATCAGTACTGTCACTGACAGATTCAGTTTTCCGCACATCCTTGACAGCACTTATATCAGAATGTTTTTTTGTAGTTTTTAGTTTCTTCTCTGCTACATCTTTTTCGCGAGCAATTGGCATCTACACACCCTTTGAGTTGCGATAATAAAATCTATCATATTAAGGTATACTGTCGAATGCATTTTTTCAAAATAAACAATGCATTTTTGAGCTTTATATGACATTTTTCTAAAAAAATAGATAAAAAATACCGGGAACAGCCATTATAAACAGCATAATAGCCAGTATAATTCTGTTTCTAACAAAATTAATAGCTCCATGGCTCTTTCTGCCAGTTACCTTTGAGAAGCCCTTGGTGTGAGTATAGCGCAATACTAGTTTCTTGCGCCTTGTGCGATCCATCCTGGAATTAAAATGCACTATCTGAATCCCCCCATTGAAGCGCCAACAGCCCATGCCACAAGTGCACAACCTGCTAACAGTGCTATAATCAAAGGCAATGCAAAGCATAGCCCCATTTTGAACATTTGAATCTGAGTAAGTGAATTAAGTTCCGGTAATAGTGAAATTTGTCCGGTGCCTGATTGTGGCTTTAGCTTTTCCAGCAGGGAATCGACTTTTACCTTTGTGCGAAACAACTCTATACGTAAAGCTTCAAGTTCCTGCTCTGCTTCCTGTACGGAATCTTCATTATCAGGAGTTTCTAAAATATTTTCAAAGCTTTTAAGCAATTCACCTAAAGCAACAGTCAAAGATGCAGCCTGATCCGCATTACGCCTTAACTTTTCACCTTCTTCTTCAAGTAGCGCCATGTTTTGATGAATGCGGGTTGTCAGGTCACGTTTAGTTTTCACGTATTCGTCTATTCTCTTAACAGCAGTTTTGCGAGTGGCAGTTGAGACCTTTATCGCCTTTGTCGCCAAAGACGGTTCAGGGTCTGAAACTATTTTGATTTTTGCCTTTGGTTCGGTTTTTGGATCAGCGTTGTCCGGTGAGGCTTCAGGTTCAGTAACCTTTTCCTGTTCCTCATTTTCATCTTGTTGGGAAATACGCTCACGATGTTTCTCTCTCAAAGCGTATAAGCCATCGCTGACAAAGTCTTTTCTTCTGCCCATTATATAATATCCAAGCTTATTAATGTTTACAATCTACTCCTGTAAAGTGCTAATTTCAAGTTATTCAGAAAGAACCTGATTGCTCCAGCTGTTTCTGAAGATTATCTGCGTAACTAGACATTCCCAGATCGTTCGGATGGACATCATCAACAAAAAAAGCGGGGTCATCAGGAACTAGATCTGTTCCTTCAATTACTTTAAAGTGTGGAAACTCCGCTGCAATCTTTCTAAGGGACTGACGGTAATCCTCTAAGTACAACCCGATCTCATTAGGTGCTTTTCTTGTAGCCCAGGGGATCGGTGTAATGATGAAACATCCCTTGTCGCGGTCACATAAGCTATTAAGCATTAATCTGGCATCTTCTTCAAAACTGGGCAGCTGTCTGGCCTGAGAAAAATCATTAACTCCATAGGCGACAATAACATCGTCCCACTCAAACTCCTGGACCATTCGTCCGACCATTCCTTTTATAGTGGCTCCGCCAACGCCGCAGTTATGGAAGTCAAAATCCATAGTTTGTGATAATTGTGCAGGGAAAGTCATAGCAGGTGTACTGGCAACCATGCCCTGTGTGATTGAGTCACCTATAAACATAACTCGTTTGTTATATTCAGGCAATGGGTAAAGTGTAGCTCCGTCTTCAATGTCAATTCCTTTGACCCAGCATACGGCCATAGCAGGTAGATAAATTTCTATTCTGCGCTCTCCACCGGGAGGAATTTCCATACTGAATGAAAATCGGCTGGTCTTCTCAGGTGGACCAAAAGTCATTTTTTCAGAACCGTCAATAACTACATCTATGTTGAAGTTACTTCTAGAGAAATCACCGTACCCTACTTCCATTGCAAGTGTAGATGTATCTGAGATAAAACCTATTCTAACACCTGAGGGGCAATAAGCCCTGATTCTGAGTTTATCTTCTGAGTTATAAAATTCCTGGAGCTCTTCGGTCATCCGATAAAAGCGGAACATTTCATCGCTGAATTCTACTGATGCGGCTCCAAATATCAAATTGTCATTATTTAGCAGATCTATATTCATTTCAAACACTTCCCTAAGTTTGATGTTCCCACACCTTAATATCTGCTGGATAACTAAATTTTTCAACCTTTGATTGAACTTGTTTCTGTAAAAAAGAACAAAACTTTGATAAATAAACCTGTTTAAACATGATATGGAAATGAAAAGCCCGGACATCTTACTGATGGCCGGGCTAAAAATCACGAGTTCAATTAGTTGTCATTTTGTTTTACCTGATAGTCATAACACCTTAGTTTTCCGTTGGTGTAATGGTAAAGCAATATATTTGATTGTCTCGCATCGCCAACATAGCTGCCGGTTGGAGCGCAAACATAAACCGGAACTCGGCCAACCCAGTCAGCAACAAACCTGTGTAAGTGTCCTCCAATAACAGCCTTTACATTATTTGTTGAAATGAGCCTCTGGTATTTAAGCAGATCATCCTGACCCCACTTGCTGTCAAACGGCGAATTGCTCAATGGTGGATGGTGTTGAAAAACTATTTTAGGTTCACAAGGTACCATCGCAAATTCTTCTTTTAATCTTTCATAAGGGTCATACCCTGGGATATTAGGAACAAGGTGGTACCAGCCCGTGGTTACAAAATAAAGCCCTACTCCATCTTGATTGATTTTGAAGAAGATAGGATTGAAGTTTTCCTCAAAAGCCTTTGCGCATTCGGCTTCCCTGTCGCTCACAGTGTCAGGGTTATTAGGACTTTCAATATCGTGATTACCCGGTACTATGTACAGAGGAAACTTCAGTTTTTCAAAAATAGATTTTGCAAGTTTTACATCAGGAAGGTTGTCTGCTCCGTGATTGAATAGGTCTCCAGTCATGGCTACAAACTTAATATTCTGTTTCAAATTGTTGATCTTATCAATTGCAAGCTTTAATGTTTCTGCATTCTGTATACCGTTGGGGCCACTCTTCCCATTATCATTGCTGCTTACGCCAATATGAGCATCGGTTATTTGAACAAACCAGAAATCGGCAGCTGTTGTAACTACGCTTATCCCAACTAAAAGAACTGTAATTAGTAATAAAATAAAAGACTTTTTCCCTGACATTGCATGCTCCAGTTTTAGATATAGTAAATAAAAGACTACGTAATAATGTATGACTTTAATTTTATTGAGCTTGTTCCCCTGCTATAAAAAAAAGATGAAATTAGCAGGATTGGAACATTCTTTTAAAATTGCTTGTATTTATATATGTACAGCTTCATTTTTTTTCTTAGAAATATGCTTTCCCAATTTGCAATAAGTAGAATATGTAGATTAAAATATAACAGGAGAAAAAAACTAACTATTGCACTTTTGGAAGGCAAAAAATGACTTACAAAGATAATAAAGTAATATACCTTAGCGGGCCGATAATGGACGAACATGAAGGGCATGCCCGTCAATGGCGTCAAACGGCCAGAAACCAACTAGACAAGAAATTCAAAATCCTCGATCCAATGCGTCGTCAATTCATAGACCGCAAAGTGGACAGTTCCAATGAAATCGTTGAATTTGACCTCCAGGACGTTAGAGATGCTGATATTTTGCTGGTAAACTATAACAAACCCAGCATAGGCACCAGCATGGAAGTCTTCTACGCTGCACATGACCTTGGCAAATTTGTTGTTGCCTTTTCACCGTTTGAATTCAAAGACTGCAGCCCATGGATGGTGCGTTACTGCACCAAAATTTTATCATCTCTCGAAGACGCTACATCATATATAAACGTGCATTTTGGAGAGGATCTGACATTTCTTTAAATTGTACTCAAATGGGATAGAAATGAAAGATGAAAAGAGTAATTTATTATTTCAGCGGCACGGGAAATACGCTTGCGTTAGCTAAACAGTTATCTAAAAAACTGAATGGCTGCGACCTTGTTGCCGTTAACTCGATAAAAGAAAAGACTATTAACCCGCAAGCTGACGTGATCGGCCTTATGTTTCCGGTCTATGCCTTTAATATGCCGCGTATTTTTCAGGCTTTTGTGAAAAATAAACTTCAAATTTCTGATGGAGCATACGTGTTTGCGGTCTCCAATTTTGCAAGTATGGAGTTCGGGGCTCTAAGTAAAATTAAAAAGCTCATAAGAAGCAAAGGCCATAAGCTTAACATGGCTGCAGGCATTAAAATGCCAAGTAATTATATTCCTTTTGGCGGTGCGGAGAGCGAAAAAAGCCAAACAGGAAAGTTCCTTACCGCGGAATCAGATATTAATAATATGGCTGAACTAATAAAGAAAAGTCAGGATTATCCGTATCACTTTTTGGGAGAAACATTATTCCGCTTAATAAGTTCTCTTGCCGGCAGGAGCTTTAACAAAAGGCTTAAAGCTGATGCCGCACGCTTCTATGCTGATGACAAATGCAACTCATGCGGACTTTGTGCAAAAGTTTGCCCGGTTGGTAATATACATTTAGCAGCAGGCAAACCTGTATGGGGGGAAGAGTGCGAACAATGCCTGGCATGCCTGCAGTGGTGTCCGGAGGAAGCCATTCAAATGCTTGGAGTTAACCCCGCAAGAATTCGTTACCACCATCCTGACATTAAAGCCAGTGACCTTGTCGAAGCCAAAACAAACAATTGAAGCCTTTTATTTGAAAAGCCCAAATATGAATGTTATATAAAAAATACATGCGAAAATTGAACAAATTGCTATAAATTTTTTCTAAATAATTAGTTTTGTTATCTATTTTTCATAAATTTAAGGAAAAATAAATGAAGAAATTTTTTGTCGTTTTCGCTTTCTTGCTGTTGATATCCTTGACCTTTCCTCTTTATGCATGTGAAATTCTTGGAGCTTCCTTTTCTAAGCCTGTAAAAATTTCTCCTTTATTAACAAAATTCTGGACTTATGGAGAAAAAAATCCGCATGGATGGGGCTTTGCTACCATCCATGATGGCACTGTATTTTTATTTAAATCTCCAGCTAACGCTGCTCATAGTCAATTTGCGGCAAATATGTTCCGGAATTCTCAATATGATAATTTCATTGCTCACGTTCGCAATGCTTCGGTAGGCAAAACTTCATATCATAATGCCCATCCCTTTACCCGTACATTGAATAATAGAGAATATGTTATGCTTCATAACGGCACTTTGGAAAATGACTTTCGCAGTGCGCTTAGAAGTAAAAATTTTTCACCTGTCGGGCAGACAGACAGTGAGCAGGCTTTCTGCTATGTAATGGATCAAATCGAAAAACAAAAGCTTGAGCGTATGGATAAACCCGAGTTTCAGGCTCTGTTTAAAATATTTCAAAAAATAAACTATTTCGGAAAATTCAATTGCATGTTGGAGGTTGGTGATAAGTTGATTGTTTATCAGGACCTTAATCGCCATAATAATTTGAGGTTCATCAAACTGCATGATAATTCTAAATGTCTGGAGCAGTTCCGGAAGGATATTGCTTTCCAGTTGCCTGAAGACTGCGAAGGCTATTTATTTACAGCCCGCCCTTTAAGTGCATCTGGAAATTGGACAGAACTTGAACCGGGACAGATGCTGGTTCTTGAAAAAGGTAAAATAATATTCAATCAGTTACCACAAACATGAGAGGTATATACTAATGACTCCACAGATTTCTGAATTTGGCAAGTATTTCTCAGAATTTATTGGCACTGCAATCCTGATTATTTTTGGGTCTGGTGTAGTAGCCGGCGCATGCCTTAAAAAAGGCAAGGGGCAAGGCGGAGGCTGGATAGTTATAACTACCGGCTGGGGGTTTGCTGTAGCGTTGGCTGTATATGTTGCAGGATGGGCTGGCGGAGCTCATATTAACCCGGCAGTTACTTTGGGTTTGGCATCTGTAGGTAAATTTCCGTGGGCATTAGTACCGGGCTATATTTGTGCACAATTACTTGGTGCAATGGTTGGTGCATGTGTTGTCTTTCTGGCATATAAACGACATTTTGATGAAGAAACTGACCGCGACACAAAACTTGGTGTTTTTTGCACGGCACCTGCAATCAGAGATTATAAATGGAACTTTGTTAGTGAGTTTATCGGCACCGCAATGCTTTTAATTGGTCTGCTTGGAATAATTAACGTGAATAACGGTATAGGTTCAGGAATGGGGCCGTTTCTGGTTGGTGTTTTGATTTGGGCAATTGGTTTAAGTTTAGGCAGTCCTACCGGATATGCCATCAATCCGGCCCGTGACCTTGGTCCAAGGATAGCTCACGCTTTGCTTCCTATCAAGGACAAGCGTGACGCTGACTGGAAGTACGCTTTGGTACCAATACTCGGGCCGATTCTCGGAGGTATTACAGGTAGTTTTATCTATGTCGGCTGCGAAAAAATATTTACTATGTAATTTGATTATCAGACATTTGTTACGATATATAAATCATTGACAAAAGGAGATCTCCTCATGGCAGAAAAGTATGTACTCGCGTTGGATCAGGGAACGACCAGTTCACGTGCTATAATTTTTGATCATCACGGAAATATCGTTGAAGTATCTCAGCGTGAATTTACTCAAATTTATCCTCAGTCTGGCTGGGTTGAACATAAACCGCAGGAAATATGGGCATCACAGAGCAGTGTAATGACAGAAGTCCTTGCAAAGGCCAGTCTGCAGCCGGAAGACATTGTCTGTATCGGAATAACCAACCAGCGTGAAACTACTATCGTTTGGGATCGTCATACCGGACGCCCAATTTATAACGCTATTGTCTGGCAATGCCGCAGAACTGCTGAAGAATGTGAAAAACTTGTTGAGCGCGGGCTTGATGATTATGTACGTGAAAAGACTGGACTTTTGATAGATGCCTATTTTTCAGGCACCAAAATAAAATGGATACTGGACAATGTTGACGGAGCTCGCGAAAAAGCTGAGAATGGTGATTTGCTTTTTGGAACAGTTGACTCCTGGCTGGTGTGGAACCTTACTCAGGGCGAAGTGCATGTAACTGACTTTACCAATGCTTCACGTACCATGATTTACAATATTCATGATCTTGACTGGGATCAGAAGATGTTGGATGAACTGGAAATTCCACGTACCATGCTGCCTGAAGTCAAGCCTTCAAGTTGTATTTATGGGCACGTAAACCTCGGCGGTCGTGGTGGACACCGTATTCCTATTGCCGGAATTGCCGGGGATCAGCAGTCCGCTCTTTTTGGACAAGCTTGTTTCTACAAAGGTATGGCTAAAAATACTTACGGTACAGGTTGCTTTATGCTGCTTAATACCGGAAAGGATAAGATACTTTCCCGTAATGGCCTGCTCACAACGCTATTGGCCAGCGGCGGAGACACGCCTCACTACGCCCTTGAAGGCAGTGTTTTTATGGGAGGCGCAACTATTCAGTGGCTGCGTGATGAACTTAAAATCATTCATGATGCCCGCGATGTAGAATACTTCTCACGGAAGGTAAAAGATACCGGAGGTGTATATCTGGTGCCGGCATTTGTCGGACTCGGCGCGCCTTACTGGGATATGTATGCCCGAGGTGCACTTGTTGGCATGACTCGCGGCACAAATCGCAATCATATTATTCGTGCGGCGGTTGAATCTATAGCTTTCCAAAGCAGAGATATACTTGAGGCAATGCAGGAAGACGCCAGCATCAAAATCCACGACTTAAAGGTTGATGGAGGCGCTGTTCGTGATGGTTTCCTGATGCAGTTCCAGGCAGACTTGCTGGGAGTCAATGTAGAACGTCCATTAATGACCGAGACAACAGCTTGGGGAGCAGCTTCTCTTGCTGGTCTGGCTACAGGTTTCTGGAAGGATTTCGATGATATTTCCAGAAACAGAAAGGTCGAAAGAATTTTCAAACCTGAAATGCCTGAGTCAGAAAGAAACCGGATTTACGGCGGTTGGAAAAAGGCAGTAGAACGCTCCAGAAACTGGGCAATTGATTAACTTAGCCCAGTAACAAGCATCCTGATTGTTCCATATAAAAACCACACCGTGGCTAGGACAATCAGGGTGTAATATGGGTGTTTTAATCTGATTTTTTTCTTGCCGGCAAGCGAGCAAATTACTATGTAAAGACGGTATAAAACAAACCCTGCAGCAATGAAAACCATTAAGTTATAATGCGCAGCCTCCAACCATTTAAAATGCCAGAAATTCAACCAGGCTGCTGTCATTCCACAAGTAAAGCAAGGTAAAGCTGTAACGCTATGAAGCCAGCATTGCATATCACCTAACAGCGGAACAGATGCTGCATTAGAATAAACAATTCCCACTATAGCGCACATAAGCCAGAAAGTAATCTCCAGCCAGTAACTTACTATGTTCTCTGTGCTTAAATTTTCAGTTTGTTTTTCATAAAATAACACGTCATCACCTTGTGTTTGTTTTGTGAAAATACACTTTCAGCAGAGAATTAAAAGTTGTATTTGCGATGATTTGGTATATTTTTCAGCATGAAGAATTTTTTACCAGACAATATCAAGCATGTGGCAATTATTGCTCCGGCAGGACCGGTTAATCCTGAGAATTTGACTTCCGGGGCTGAGATTTTGCGTAAACATGGTGTGAATGTAACTATCATGCCGAATGTTCTTGCGGGCAGTCGTTTTTCATATCTATCTTCTGATGTTGAAGGTCGACTTGAAGATTTGCATGCTTGCTGGACGGATGAAACTATTGACCTAGTTTTTTGTGCTCGAGGAGGCTATGGATCAGCTCAACTTCTTCCTTATATAAACTGGGATTTGCTAAGGTCTCGCCGTTTGCCTTTCATTGGCTACAGCGACATCACTGCACTTCATGCCGGAATGTTGACTCATGGTGCGGGAATGCCGATAGCTGCTCCTATGCCGTTGAGATTTCAGGAGTCTTTATTTGACTGCAAAACTGCTGATTTTACTTTGAAGTATTTACATTCAGCTCTTGACATAAATTCAGTGAATGAACTCAAACTGCATGAATCCATGGAACCTGTTGCGTTTATAAAAGATGGGGTTGCAACCGCCCTGCCCTTTGCCGCAAATCTTGCCGTTTTAGTAACACTTTGCGGAACCTCCTGGCTTCCGGATCTCGATGATAAAATTCTTATTGTTGAAGATATTAACGAACCTGCATATAAAGTCGACCGTTACCTTACCCAGTTATCGCAAAATGGTGTACTGAAAAAGCTTGGTGGCTTAGTTTTTGGCAGTTTTACAGAGTGCGGCTCTGCTGACGATTTGAACAAAATAATGAACAAAGCTGCAAAAGAAGTATCAGGACCTGTTGTAAAAAATCTGCCGTTTGGGCATACATTTCCAATGGTGTCTATTAATCAGAATAAAACAATGACATTAGACTCCACTGGCAATGTCATTACTCTTTGAGTTCCGGCATAGGCAGTTTAATTATTCCTCTCTCTATTTTAGACCTTACTTCCATGGGGTTCAGTGCCTTACATTTCTCTAAGTATTTATGTGCCTCATTATCCCTGCCTTCCAGCGACAAGAGGTGAAATAAACGCTCGTACAAATAAGAACGCTGAGGAGAAAGTTTTATGGCCTCGTAATAGTAAGCTTCAGCATTTTGAAGATGGTTTCTGGTAAACATAAAGTCTGCTGCACTAGCCCACGGGAATGGGGAGTAAGGTTTTGCTTCAACAGCTCTACGCAGCCGTTCTTTTACCGTCCGCGGACTGACTTTCATAAAGTCCTCTCTGGTTTTATTCTTACGAGTACAGACTTCTATAAGCTGCGACATCTGGTATTCGCCGTAAAACAAATGCCATCCCCCTAGAACGGTTACTAAAAGGACTACTGTTATGACCACATAGAATGAAACAATTTTTCTGTCAATTCTGACAGCATGGTGTAATGGTGAATTACCTACCATGCAAACAGTAAACATCGCTGCGACAGCCATTGAGGCCGGAACTTGCAAGTTAACATCGGCTAGTGAATGCAGAAAAAAGGCCATTTCCCCTAAAAAGAGAGCAGGAACATATTCAAAAAAGACGTTTTCCCTAATCAATTTCCTGCTGCGTTTGTAGGCAACATAAAGCGGATAAAAAAACACCAACAATAACGTAATCAGCCCTGCGATTCCACATTGTGAGGCGAACGCTAAAACTATATTGTGAGGTGCGTGTGGTGCCTCCGTTGATAAATATTGTTTCAAACGCATATATCCATGAAAGAAATCCCCCCAGCCGCTTCCGAGAAACGGTGATTCCACAAATATTTTGACGGCCACCCAGTAATAATCCAGCCTTGAATATACAGAGTCAAAACTTCTTGAAGAATACTTTATGTAAATGATACCGGCAGCCAGTAGCACCGGCAATGCTACTCCAACGCTTATTCTCAACCATTTTTTAACGGGCAGTATTATTGAGTACAACGCCACAGCCAGAGCTAGAGCTAGAATTGCCGCCCTGCTCTTGGTTGCTATAAAAACAAAAAGCATCAGGATGGTGAAGATTGGGACAAATAAACTTCTTGCTACTATTGGCGGGTGTACCCTTCCGAAGAATTTCCAAACCATTACAAAACACATCGGCATGACTAGAAGTAAATATCCGGCAAGTGAATTACAACTGCTGAATGTAGCAAAAACACGGTTATCAAAAATTCTTGCCTCCAACTGACCGTCTGGCGCTATCCCATTAGCCGTTACGTTTTTCATAAAGTATTCCTGAGTTTCCCTGAAGCCCCAAAAGTATTGTTCAAGCCCCAGCAGGATAGTTATAAAAGTGCCAACTGTCAAAGCAGTAAAAAGCCAGTATTTTGATTTTGGATTCTGTTTGATTACTAGAAAAACAGACGTAGCGTAAGCGGCTATACCAAAAAGATGAACTACTTCCATATAAACAAAATCTTTCACAGAAGCATTTACTGCTCCTATGATCGACACGAAGCCCAATAACATCCACAGTGAAGCACATCTGAATGCTTTATCATTGAAAGAAACAACATCTACTCTGAAGGCCAGCAAGGCAATCAGGAGTATAATCCCGCTGCACAAAGGGAAAAGAGTTGTAGGCCATGAAATAATTATCCATGACAAAACATCATCAGGAAAAAGTCCCGCGGCTTCAGGAATTCCAGTTAATGTCCCAAATTTTAGCGGAAGTAATAAAGTAAAAAGTAAAACCAGACATATTGCGAATTTTTGAAAAAAGTTCATAGACTTGGTGTCGTTCATGCGTCTCTCCAATGCTTTTTTTTATAATATAAATAGTATCATCATTTTAACAAGTGAGTTGAATAAAATAGTTTATTTTCACAACAAACTATTGACTTTTATTAATTAGCTTGTTAGTATTGATTAATACAGAGAATTGAGGGAAATTATGGGTAAATACATTATTGGTCTTGACCAGGGAGCAATCAAATCACGCGCAATGCTTTTTGCGTCTGATGCAACGGTTGTCACTTCCAGCAGTCGAAAGTTTGGTGTGTCATTCCCTGCCCCCGGCTGGGTAGAACACCCCCCTAATGCCATGTGGCAAACTATGCTAAAATGCATACAAGAATTATTTAAGACCTCAGGCGTTCCTCCAAATGATATAACTGCAATAGGAATTTCAAACCAAGGCGGTACAACTTTACTTTGGGACAGAAAGACAGGAGAACCGTTTTGTAATGCTATAGTCTGGCAATGCCGCCGCACGTCCCATATGTGTCAGGAGTTAGTTAATCATGGTCTGTCCAAACTTATCCACCAACGCACTGGACTCGTTCCTGATCCAATATTTTCAGCAACTAAATTGAAATGGCTTCTGGAGCACACGCCGGGAATTGAAGCTAAGTTGAAAAAAACCAAGTTTGCTTCGGTACTGTGGATTCATGGCTCCTTTTTAAACTTACTGGAGTGCATGCGACAGAGCCTTCAAATGCATCCATGACCATGCTTTATAATATAAAAGATAATTGCTGGGATAGTAAAATGCTTGAACTGTTTGGTATTCCAGAAAATATTTTACCGGAAATACGGCCCAGTATTGGAGATTTTGGGAAGGTGAAACCCGAGCTGTTTAATGTTGAAATTCCCGTATGCAGTATGCTTGGAGATCAACAGGCTGCAATGTTTGGGCAAAACTGTACAGGACCACATGAGATTAGTATTAACTATGGCACGGGCTGCTTTGCCAGTGTAAATACAGGCAAGACAAGAGTCAAAAGCGAAACAATGTTTAACTCTCTTGTAGCCTGGAAAATGGATAAAAACCGGCGTTTCTTACTGAATGGCGGAGTTCTTTTCGGCGGAGCTGCAATACAATGGCTTTGTGACAAATTGCATATTATTGATGCCCCAGAAGACTCAGAAGATCTTGCAAAAACAGCGGGTTCCGGTGGCGATATATTGTTTATACCTGCCTTTTTCGGGCTTGGGGCCCCATACGGGGACTCTGACATAAGAGGAACTATACTCGGGATAGATGCCGGCTGTACGCTTGCGCACCTGGCACGTGCGGCTCTTGAAGGTATTGCATATAGATGTGCGGCTCTATTTTTTGCCATGGAACAGGAAACAGGAAATTCTTATGATTGCTTAAAGGCTTCGGGCAGCGCTTCTGAAAATTCATTTATGATGCAGTTTCAAGCTGACATTCTTGGTATTCCTGTGATCCGTTCACAGATAACTCAAGCGTCAGCGCTAGGTGTAGCATTAGCTGCCGGAAAGTACTGCGGGGTATGGGAGAATTTTGACAAAATCTATGATAACTTAAAAGCAACTACCAACTTCTATCCTCGTATTTCAGCCAAACGGCGAGTCGCGCTACTGGAACGTTGGAGAAGAGCTGTAGAAGCAGCAAAACTATACAAGGCGTCTTCTGTTGACAAGGAATAGCTCGAAAACCTGATTCGTAATTTGAATTGTATCGATTGATGTTTAACTTATATAGTTAACTTAAACTTATATGGATAATAAAAATGGGCTTAAAAAACCATTCGCTGATAAAGAAAATCAATCGTGCTAAAATATTAAATTCGATCAGGCTGAAAAGTCCAATTGCACGATCTCAAATTGCCGCAGTTACAGATTTGGATCGCAAGAGCATAACTAACTTCATAAATGAACTGCTGGACGAGGGGATCGTTGAAGAATCAGGCAAGCAGGGAAATGTTTCCGGACGCCCTTTCACCATGCTTAAATTTATTGATAAATATGCAATTGGCATATATATTGCCCCGCACTACACACGTGGTGTTCTTCTGGACTTCTACGGAAATATTCATTCCTCGCACGAAGTTGAATATCCTTTATATACTGATTTGGTTACCATTAACAAAGCTGTTGAAAATGTTTACCAGGTTCTTTCCAAAAAACACTGTCCAGATTTAGGTGTTGGCATCTGTATGCCGGGAATTATGGATATGGTAAATTATGTAATGCTTGATTCTGTAAACATTCCATCTTTAAACCAAGTCAATTTCAAAGAAAACTTTTCATCTATTATACCAGGAAAACTGTTTTTTGAAGAAGAATCCCGTTCTATCGCCTTAGCTGAGAAATGGTTTGGTCGCGGCAAAGATTATAACGATTTTGTAGTTGTTGAAGTATCCGGTGGTATTGGTATGGGAATTGTTAACGATCGCCACCTTTTTAAAGGAGCAGGACAGTATGCAGGTGAAATCGGCCATATTGTCATTACTCCTGACGGAGATTTGTGTCGCTGTGGTAACCATGGCTGTCTTGAAGCATATGCGTCTGAAAGAAAAGTAGCAAAACTTCTCAGTGAAGCCAGCGGGCTGCATTTTGAACGCCTTTGTTATTTCAATAAAGACAGCGTTTCAGATGAAGAGTACCGTAAAATAATGCGTCAAACAGGAGAGCACTTGGCCAGAGGGTTGGGAGCCGTGATAAATATAATGTGTCCGAAAGTAATTTTTCTTTCCGGAGCCGTCGTCAAGCTTTTTGGAAAGGATTTGATTGCTTGTATTCAAGATGCATTGCAAAAAAATTGCCCGTTTGGAAGCTTGAACCAAATTGAACTTTATGTGTCAAGCCTGGAACATATTGACGCAATAGGAGCAGCGACCCTGCCCTTGGCTGAATTCTTTGAAGTTCCGGGGTATTTTTACGTTTAAGTCTTAATTCTGGAAGGCTTTTCGGAAATATTCATGCAAAAAGGTATTGTTTTAAGCTCAAAACTATCCATCTCGCTCTGGTCATAAAAAACTTTTACAAGAAATAATCCATGTGCTGGCGCTGTTTCAGGAGCCTGCGTGCGATCCTTAGCTTCAAAAATAGTTTTAAATTGTTCGACAGTAATGTACCCCCTGCCAACAGATTCCAACGCTCCTACAATGCAGCGAATCATTTTATACAAAAACCCATTACCTTTAAATGAAATGCATAACATGCTGCCAGTAAAAATGAAATCTATGCTTTGAATTGTTCTTATTGCGTTATCATATTTATGACGCTCAACAACAAAACTGGAGTAATCATGAGTTCCAACCAGCATCTCAGCGGCCTGTCGCATTGCGGTAATGTCTGTTTTGGTGCGTATGTGCCATGTATATTTACTCGTAAATGGTGATTCCTTCCCAAAATTCAGCACATAGGTATAAGCTTTGCCTATGGCGTCATATCTGGCATGGAAGCTGAGCGGTACTTCTTCAATATTTCTAATCCTTATCGCAGACGGCAACATGCTGTTCAGGGCTGTCATTAGCTTAGGAGTCGGGATATCAGGGCGTTCCGGGCATAAATAACATGCAGCAAAGCCTACAGCATGAACTCCGGCATCAGTCCGACTGCTGCCGAGTACATTTATTGACTTCCCTCCATACAGTCTGCGCAGAAGTTGCTGTAGAACCAGCTGGACAGTCTCACAGTGGGGTTGAACCTGCCAGCCGCTATATTCGCTACCATCGTAGCTAATTTCTAATAGCAGCCTTTTAAACGGCTCATATTCGGTTTTTTCCAGATGAGAATGCATCGTTTTCCTGTTTTTCTCGCTTACAATAATGCAATATCACAGCTTTTCCACTTATTTATGTCAGACGACTTGAACAAATATAAAAAGCTTATAATTTTATGTTTTGTCAGTAAATAATTTTGATGGATGAAAACTTTGTATGGAACGCAGAATTGCAATAGGCGAAATAATTGAAATCTCCAAACAACTGGAGAAGGAATTAAAACGGCTGAAAGCTGAAGGTAAAGGGCTTCATGAGCTGACCAACAGTATTGCAGAAAAATTACCTGAAACTCTGGTGAAACGCTTACATATGCTTGCTTCAATGCGCAACAAAGCCATACACGAAGCTGAGCACGATGTCTTAGCTGAATTTAAAACCTACAAGACAACAAGCGATGAAGTATTGACGGCGCTTTCCAGAATTAAATGCCCGCGTCGAAAGCGTACAACTGCAAATTCTCAAACTGTTAAGAGTAAAAGCAGCAAGAATAGTAAAGCTCAGTCATCAAATATCCTTTTTTACTTGCCGTTTATACCTGGCCTGAACCTGATCTATTTTATATTTATGCTGGTGCTTGGAGTCATGCCGGCTGCATTTTATTTTATTTTACTTGTTGCTTCTTTAGCATCACTAATAGTTGGAATACACAGCCTGATAGAAAAGAAACGCCAGCTTGCTGTTACTTGTGGAGTGATTTATCTAGCAGGATATATTGCTGGTATGTTTGTGCCAACAAGCAACGGACCAAAACATATAAGAATGATTCGTTTTGCTCCTGTTTTTAATACTGCGTTCTTCCTTAGGCAGTCCCTGTTTAAAGTTGATTGGAAGCTTACTGCTTGCGGAATACTTTTAACATTGGCAACATGTACCGGTTTTTTTGCCCTATTCCAAAAAGGCTGGCAACAGACAGGAGCAGTATTGCTCGGCGTAAGCTACTTTGCTGGAATAATACACTTTATTTTTGTAAGTAAAAAAAGCCCGGCAAGTAATACCGGGCGAAAAAAAGCTTAGTTAAGATGACCACGTTGGAGGACCTTCATTATCAGGTTTTGGAGGCTTCTCCCCTTTTTTAGGAGGTTTGGGCGGTATTGGTGGAGGAGCAGGCTTTTTATTCAAAGCTATTTCTTGAATAATTTCATCAACTTCATGAGCCCCTTCATCATAAAAACGCTGTTCGTCAGGGTTGAGCTCTTTTAACAGTCTGATAAACTCTCCAGCATGGACTTTTTCTTCGTTAGCAATATCCACCAGAACATCATGTGCCAGTTTGTTGTCAGTAGACTCGGCAAGTTGCAGATATAGCTGAATAGCTTCGTATTCAGCGGCAATCATAAAACGAATAGCTCTGGTCAACTCACCATTTGTAAGTTTACGATCTGAATGTAAAACACTGAAAGGGGTACAAAATTCCGGCATAACAAACTCCTCATAAGTTATGAAAACCTCAACTCCGTATAAAATTATTATAATACAAGATTCTTTCGGAATAAACCCTCAATGCAATTTATTAACGGTTTTATAACGATTTGGGCACAAAAAAAGCCCGCCATAAGGCGAGCTTTATTTACAAACTTGGTCAAAAATTCATCATATATTTTTTTTAGCTTCTTTTATTACCCATATTGGAGCGCCTTCAAGGCCTGCAGCTTGACTAAAAGCATTTTGTGATGCTTTTTTATTACCCAGTTCTTTGTAAGATTCTCCTTCCATGAGAAGAGCGCGAGACTTCCAGTAAACAGTAACGCATTCCATTCCGGGTACTTTACTGAATTCAGTAGAAGCCTTTTTGTAATTTTTCAGAATAAAATATATATCAGCTATGTGAAATTGAGCGCGGTACTTATAGCGCTCCGGGGAGTCAGCCATATCAAGAATAAGGTCAAATGAAGTTTTGGCTTCTTTGTATTTCTTCATTTTTTTGTGAGAAAGTCCTGCAAAATATATTGATTTAGCTTTTCTGCAATCATCTTCATGCGCATTTACGGACATTTTGAAAAATTTAAGCGCTCTGGTATAATCCCGCTTGTCAGGGTATTCCTGGCGTTCTTCGTTCAAGAAACAACAGTAGCCTATTTCATAATATAATTCACCGAGGTAGCGCCCAGGCCATTTCTTTAAATCAGTCTCTTCAGCAAGTTTAAAGGCCTCATTAAACTTATTAAGTTTTCTAAGACAGCGTATTTGCTGGACTGTATTAAGGTAATAGTAAGTTGTATATGGTTTTGACAGCTCAATGCCTACATCAGAAAGTTTTAACGCTTTTTTATAGTCTTTTTTCAGGTACCAGTTATAAGAACTAAAGTACATTGAAGCTCCAAGCAGTGATCCGCTGAAAGGTTTGTTTTTTGATATAATTTCAGCCATTGCTTCGGCATTGTCTTTTTTGTCAAGTCTGTATCGAGCCACCAGCTTGTAATAATAGGCTCTAGTCTTCTGATCATCAGAAATTCCCTTAACAGAAATTGCGCGCGAGGCATAGCGCTGGCTTTCTGAATATTTACCTAAGGCGTAAGCTGAATACGCACAATGTAAGTATGATTTGTATTTTTGCTGTGGAGTAGAGGCCTCTTCTACAGACTGTTTGAAAAAATCATAGGCATCTTCATATCTTTTGCCGTTGTATTCATTGCTGGCGTTCTCGTAAATAGTCTGCCAGTCCTCTGCAAGCACAACTCCCGCAAGAGACAACAGTAAGGCGCAAGAAAGTATCTTTTTCATCATAATTTCACCCGTGATATCGGTCCGAAGAAGGACAGTTTTAAAAAGCAGCAAGAGTTTCAGGAAAAACCAATGCATTATTTAGTATACAAATAAAAATTTAAAAATCCAGCATTTAGATTGAAAATTTAGGACTCTTAACAATTATTTAACTTTTGGCTGAATTTTCTGATATTGTTTTACGGTTTTCAATATCTTTGCGTTCTCTTTTTATTTTATTCAGAAGTCCTGTAGCAGCCAATTTACATTTTAGAGGACAGCCCGGCTGTTCCAGGCTTGCAAGGAGGAAGTATTCAGCTTTAGCCAGTTTACCCTGCTGATGGTAAATAGTACCTTCAAGTCTGAAAATTTCGGCACGCCACCTTGAATTGCATTTAATGCTTTCTTCATTTCTTAAGAAAACAAGAGCTTCCTTGTATTTTTTTTGTTTACCAAGCAGCTCTCCGCAGCGGTATACAGCTTGTATTTTGTGTTGGGGATGAGCACCTGACTTTAAAACTTTCTTGAAATCAGTTACTGCCAACTGTTGTGTTGCCTGTTTTTGTGACGCAATAATTCCGGCACGCAGGAAAGCTAACCCCTGATAATAGCCCTGATCATACTTTTGAGCTTTTTCGTAAAACTTTAAAGCCTTATTGGGGTCTCCGGCTTTCTCTTCGCAGAAACCGCAAATCACATTCCACTCGGCAAGCATCGGCAAAGGTATTTTCTGCATTTGAGCAGCATTAATAACATCTATAGCTTCGTCATATTTCTTTAGGTTACATAATGCTTGTAGTCTGAATAGTAATCCTCTGACTTTCCATGGACTTCCATCCGGTTCGTCTTGAAAAAGTTTTTTAGCCATTGTCTGCTCTTTTGCGAAGTCCCCCATTCCTTTCGCAGCCAGGCAGCCATAAAATGATGAGAATCGGATTCTTTGCTTAGAAGCTGGATTACTTTTTAATGTCTCAGTGCATGTATTCATTAATAGATTATACTGTTTACCTAAATACAAAGCACGAAGTTTGGCACAGTATGCAATATTCTTACTTGAAGTGGTTATTCCGGACACCTTTTCGGCTTGAGTAAAAACTTTTATAGCTTTGACAAAATCACGTCCGGCTCTGAGGGCTTCACCTTCGAGCATTAAAGCATTATATTTTTGTTTGGAATTTTTGGTCATCTCAGAAGCGGTATGACTAAACTCGGCACTTCTGATATAATGCCCTTGATCGTATCTGGATTGAGCCAGTTTGAATGCTTCTTCATAATTATCAAAAGCGCTTACGGAAGTTATTCCGATTAAGCCTGATAATCCTGCGGCAATTGTAATAATCTTCATAATTATTTACCAGGATTTAAAATTACTGTTTCTCTTGCAGACAAGATAATTGTATATTATAAACTTTTCAAGTTTGCCTTGAGTATGTTATTTAATATTATTGCTTGAAAAAGACGGTATTTTTGCTAAATTGTTAGTATAGTCTCTTTCAAAAGCAGGCTATATTAAAGGAAATATTTGCTATCAGCAAAAGTCTTTCTCGAAGCACAATAATAAATCATATGGTATGGTTACAAATGACAACTGACAATGTATTGGATTTAATAGGAAATACTCCTTTAATCGAAATCAAACCGCATAAAATCTTTGCCAAAGCAGAGTTTTTAAACCCCGGCGGCAGCATAAAAGACCGAGTAGCCCTCGCTATGATTGAGGGTGCCGAGCGTAGTGGTAAAATCAACAAAAATACCATTTTTGTTGAACCAACTTCAGGTAATACAGGCATAGGACTCGCTTTAGTCGGCAGGCTGAAAGGTTATAAAGTTGTTATTGTAATGCCTGAGAATATGAGCGAAGAACGTAAAAAGCTGATAACCAGCCTTGGTGCAGAATTAATTCTTACCCCTGCAAAAGCCAGTATTGAAGGCTCAGTAAAAAAGACAGAAGAAATTGTTGCCGGCAATCCAAATGCTTTTACTCTGCAGCAATTTGAAAACCCGGATAATCCGCTAGTTCATTTTGAGGGAACCGCCCGTGAACTATGGCGGCAAATGAGAGGCAATATTGATGTTTTTGTAGCCGGAGTCGGCAGCGGTGGAACGTTACAGGGTATAGGAGAATTTCTTAAAAAGCACAAGCCAAACGTCAAACTCATAGCGGTTGAACCCAAAAATGTTTCGGCGTTAATGGGCCATGAGCCGGGCTTACATCAAATACAGGGTATAGGAGACGGTTTTATACCTAAAATACTTAATCCATCTATGATTGATGAAGTTATTGAAGTAACAGATGATGAAGCAATTGAGACAGCAAGAGAGTTAAACTGCAAGTACGGATTAATGACGGGCATTTCTGCCAGAGCTAATATTTTTGCGGCTCGAAAAATAGCTGCAGAATTCCCTGGCGCTCGAATAGGCACTGTTCTTCCTGACCGTGTTGAACGCTACTTCAGTAGTTCAATGATGTAGATAAGGCTATCCTGCAATTTCATTAACGCTGCCAGCTTCAGTCTTTTAGCTTTAGGGTTTTATTCTGGATATTTCTTTATTTTCAAGAGCAGTAAAATATTGTTCAGTATTATCTCATTTTTCTAATTTGCTTTCTTATTTAGACTGAGTCAAAAGGTTTTTCCGGGAACTAATTGCAATATCTGTACAACAAGGTAAATTACATGTTTTACAATAAAAATATCCATTTAAATAAAGGATCAACAGATATGAGTCAGGAAAAGTTTTATATTACTACTCCAATATATTATGTTAATGATAAACCGCACATCGGGCATGCTTATACAACCATCCTTGCCGATGTTCTAGCCAGATATAACCGGTCACTTGATGCCCCTACATTTTTTCTGACAGGAACAGATGAACACGGGCAAAAAGTACAGAAAGCCGCTGAAGCTAAAGGCATATCACCACTGGAACAATGCAATGATACAGTTATAAGATTTCAAGAGCTTTGGCGTGAGCTGGAAATAACCAATGATAAATTTATTCGTACAACTGACGGGGCTCATAAAAAAGTTGTTCAGGAAATACTTCAGGACCTTTTCGATCGCGACCTTATTTATAAGGATGAATATAGCGGTTACTACTGTGTTCCCTGTGAACGTTTCTTTACAGAAAAAGATATCGATGAAAATAAATGCTGTCCTGAATGTCAGCGTGATATTCAGGAAATTGTGGAGTCAAATTACTTTTTCCGCATGAGCCAGTATCAAGAGTGGCTGATTGATTATATAAAAACGAACCCTGAGTTTATTCAGCCTGCTTTCAGGGCTAATGAAACTTTAGGGTTCCTGAAACAGCCTTTAGGTGACCTTTGTATATCACGTCCTAAATCACGTCTTTCATGGGGCATTGAACTGCCTTTTGATAATGACTATGTCTGTTATGTCTGGTTTGATGCGTTGATTAACTACATATCAGGAGTTGGCTTTAATCAGAACGATGAACAGTTCAAAAAATGGTGGCCGGCATCATATCACCTCATTGGTAAGGATATTCTTACAACTCATACTGTTTACTGGCCGACAATGATGAAAGCGATCGGTATTGAGCTGCCAAGAACGATTTATGCTCATGGCTGGTGGCTGACCGGTAGAGACAAAATGAGTAAATCTCTTGGTAATGTAGTAAATCCGATGGAAATGATCCAGAAATATGGGGTTGATTCATTCCGTTATTTCCTGATGGCTGAAATGACTCTCGGACAGGATGCTTCATTCACAGAAGAAGCTTTTGTAAACCGCTACAACAGCGACTTGGCAAATGACCTTGGAAATCTTCTTAGCCGTGTAGTTAAGATGAACCTTAGACACCGTGATGGACTTATACCACAGCCCAACGCTTATACTAAAGCTGAAAAAACACTTATGGCTGCTGTTGATAATGCAGTTGAGGAAATGGAAAAAGCTATTGTAGATATGCGCCTGAACCAGGGTATTGATCATGTAATGAATGCAGTTCGTGCCGGTAACCGTTATATGGAGCAAACTGCACCATGGACTCTGGCCAAGAAAGGCGATAACGAACGCTTGGATACAGTGCTGTACTGTGCTGCGGAAGCGTTGCGTAAAGTATCAGTGCTGCTGCACCCTGTTATGCCTGGTAAAATGGCTGACTTGCGAAAAGCTCTCGGGCTTTCCGGCGAAAAGCTTGACAACTGTCATATCGGTGATCTTAAGAAAAATGATAATATTCTCAGCGGGCTGGAAATGAATGACATTGATGCGCTGTTCCTGAGGGTAAAACTTGAAGAGATTGAAGCAATTAAACTTGAGCCGCCAAAACCAGCTAAGAAAAAGCAAAAAGCTGAAAAGAAAGTTGAGCTTCCTGAAGGTGTTATTACTATTGATGATTTCTTCAAAACTGAGCTGCGTACAGCGAAAATCCTCGAAGCTGAAAAAGTGAAAGGTGCTGATAAACTGCTGAAACTTCAAATTGAAGTTGGTGATGAGCAACGTCAGTTAATTGCTGGAATTGCCGAATTTTACTCTCCGGAGGATATCATAGGCAAAGTTGTTGTTGTTGTAGCTAACCTGAAACCAGCCAAAATACGTGGGGTTGAATCACAAGGTATGCTGCTTGCGGCCAAAACTGGAAAAGACTTGAAAATTGTTACTGTCGACGGAGAGTTCCCAAGCGGAGCGACTGTAGGCTAAGATTTATAAAAACAAAATCCCGGTCAGAAATTCATTTGACCGGGATTTTTTATGCTTAAATTTATAAAAATGAATTAAAACAACATAGGTTGTACTGAATCTGAATCTGCTTCTTTATATGTTTTTTTTCCTTTTACTTTTTTGCGAACAGGTTTTGCAGCTTTTCTTTTAGCTTTTTTCTTTTTTGGAGAGGGAGCTTCATTATCTTCAGAAACTTCCTCCTCTACAAAAGTATAACTCTTGCTTGTCGCTGGAGCATATTCTAACTCAGTTTCCTTGTGATGAACAGCAAGAACAGGTTCACCATTTTTACCCATAGCTGAATTTTCCAGATTGACCAGAATTTCATTAGCCCTGCTAACCACAGATTGAGGTAACCCTGCCAGTTTGGCTACATGTATGCCGTAGCTTTTGTCGGTGCCTCCCGGAACAATTTGTCTCAGGAAGATAATCTGATCACCATATTCCTTTACTGCTACATTATAATTTTTAACTCCACGCTTGGTGAGCGCCATTTCTGTGAGTTCATGATAATGCGTTGCAAAAAGTGTTCTCGCCTGGCATTCAGGAGCGTCATGCAAAAATTCAGCCACAGCCCAGGCAATGCTTAAGCCGTCAAATGTGCTGGTGCCGCGACCAATTTCATCCAGAATAACCAGACTCTTTCCTGTCACATGATTCAATATATTTGCTGTTTCAACCATCTCAACCATAAAGGTACTCTGCCCTCGTGAAATGTCGTCAGCAGCCCCTACCCTCGTGAATATCCGGTCAACCAATCCGACTGTAGCTTTTTCTGCGGGGATAAACGATCCCATCTGCGCCATTAGTACCAGTAGAGCGGTTTGCCTGATGTATGTTGATTTACCAGCCATGTTAGGGCCGGTTATTATCATTATGCGGTTAAGGTCACCATCAAGAATTGTATCATTAGGAACAAAGCGCTCACCCTGCATGTAAGCGTCAAGCACAGGGTGTCTGCCGCCTTTCAGGTAAAGAGTTTCATCCTCAGATATTCTTGGTCGGATGTAGTTATATGAACGGGCGCATTCCGCCAGTGAGCACAACACATCAAGTACAGCCAATGATGCAGCGGTATCCTGAATGCTTGTCGTAAATTGCAGTGCAAATTCCCGCAATTCCTGAAAAAGTTGATATTCCAATGCTTTGGACTTATCTTCAGCACCGAGAATTTTACTCTCAATCTCTTTAAGCTCAGGAGTGATAAACCTTTCAGCATTAACTAAAGTCTGCTTGCGAATATAATCATCAGGCACATTGCCCAGGTTGGACTTGCTTATTTCGATATAATACCCAAATACTTTGTTGTATTTTACCTTTAATGATTTAATGCCGGTGCGCTCCTGCTCTCGGCTCTGCACTCCGCTAAGCCAGCTTTTGCCTTCAGTTGAGGCACTGCGCAACTCATCAAGACGCTCGTTGTAACCTGTCCTGATTATATCGCCATCCATTAATGTGAGTGGCGGCTCATCGGCAATTGTCTGCTGTATATGTTCGTTAAGCTCAGGCAGGTCGTGAATATTCTGTTGTAGATCATCAATCAAAACGGTATCAAAATTTTCCAGCATATGCTTTATGTCAGGTACTACAGCCAAACCGTTAGCTAGTGCAAGCATATCACGGGCATTGGCACTGCCTATATTTAAACGGGCAGTTATGCGCTCGAGGTCACGGACTCCACTGATTATTTCGCGGAGTTCAGCCAGAGATAACGGGTCATCTCTAAATGCTTCAACTGTATCCAGTCTTGCTGTTACAGCATCTTTTTCAAAAAGCGGGCGCAATATCCAGTCTCGCAGCAAACGCCCTCCCATAGGGGTACAGGTTTTGTCCAGTACGCCAAGCAAAGTACCGGCTTTACCGTTGCCAAACATTGGCTCAACAAGCTCCAGATTACGCTGCGATATAGAATCCAGCTCCATATAAGAGGTACTGCTGTAAACTCTGAGCTTCTTTACATGGGTAGCGTTTTGGCGTAAGTTTTCAGTAGCGTAATGTAGAACCGCGCCAGCAGCAGATACTCCGGCTTTCAACCCTCTGCAGCCAAAGCCATCCAGAGACGCAGCGTCAAACTGACGTTTCAGTGACTCTTCTGCGCAGTCAAAAGCAAATACCCAATCATCCAAGGGGGTCCAGAGCAGCTTTGTGCCCTGTGCTGGAATACAGTTTTCTTTTTCCCATTGTGCATGTAGGGACTCTGCGAGCAGACACTCGCGAACGCCGAGGCGCAGAAGCTCAGTTTCAACTTTATCGATAGTATCAAGTTCAGTTACTTTGAACTCTCCGGTGCTGATATCAAGAGATGCCAGACCGTAAGTTTTCTTGCCGGCACAAAGAGCGGCAAGGAAATTATTTTTTTCGGGCTGCAGGACAGAGCTGTCCACAACCGTACCAGGTGTTATAATTCGGGTGATTTCTCGCTTGACAATGCCTTTTGCCAGTTTGGGGTCTTCCACTTGTTCGGCAATTGCCACCTTTACTCCGGCATTCAGGAGTTTTGGTAATTGAACCTCAAGGTTATGATATGGGAACCCGCACATAGGTATGCCGCCGCGTTTAGTAAGCGCAATGCCCATAATGGCACTGGCCTTGGCTGCGTCTGTAAAAAACATTTCATAGAAATCCCCAAGCCTGAACAGCAGAATCGCGTCTTCAGGTATTTCAGACTTTGCCTGCTGGTATTGCTTCATCATTGGCGTAAGTTTTATTTCGCTCAAAGGATTCCTCCACTATATATAAATCAAAAGTTCTTTATAATATTAATGAATATTCAGCTTTGTCCAGAGAATCAGATAAAAAAATCAGTTTAAACACCACCAATTAATGAGCTCATGGCTAGTTTTGGGTTAAATATGGTGCGTTTTTCTACAAAACAGGAAAAGGATGGAACATTTACAGTTTAAAACTGTCAAACGCCGGATGTTATTAAAAATAAAAATGTTAAATATATAGTTGTATAATACAAGCTTAAGATACATTATTACATAAAGACTGAGTTTTTTAACTCAGTAAGTCCGTAAAACAAACGGAGTATAAAAGAAGATTATGAAAAAAAGTTATGAAATATTAAAGAAAAAATCAGCATTCATCTCGGATATGGACGGTGTGATTTATCACGGTAACCGTTTACTGGCGGGGGCTGCTGAGTTTGTTGACTGGTTGAACAGAAATAATAAAAAATTCCTGTTTTTAACCAACAGCAGCGAACGTACACGTCGAGAGCTGCATGAAAAATTATTGCGCTTGGGTGTTGATGTTCCTAAAGAACACTTTTATACCAGCGCGTTGGCAACTGCTGAGTTTCTGGCCAAGCAGCGTCCCGGTTGCAGTGCCTATGTTATAGGTGAAGCCGGACTGACAAATGCATTATATGAACGTGGTATCTCAATGAATGATACAGATCCGGATTACGTGATTGTGGGTGATACCCGTACTTATAACTTTGAGCAAATTGAAAAAGCAGTATTCATGATTCAAAAAGGTTCAAGACTTATCGGTACAAATCCCGATATGACCGGCCCGACCGAAAAGGGTATTGTTCCAGCCACCGGTTCTCTAATCGCTCCAATTGAGCTTGCCACCGGAGTCAAGGCTTATTTTGTTGGTAAACCTAATGCCCTGATGATGAGACGTGCCGTAAAGACTCTTGAAACCCCCAGTCGCGACACTGTGATAATTGGCGACCGTATGGACACTGATATCATTGCCGGCATAGAGGCTGAGGTTGATACAGTGCTGCTTCTTAGTGGAGTGACTCAGCGCGAAGAACTTGAGTCATTCGCTTATCGTCCTAGAAATGTCTTCAGAGGACTGGACGAAATGATGCAGATTATTGCAGACTGAACCATAAAGGTATAGTCCTGCCTAGTGATGTACTATGCTATTAAAAATAGATATTAATAACTTCCTGCATAAAAATGTTATAAATTTAATGTTTTTATGCTTTTTTTTGTTGAATTATTGGTATATACCTCTATATTTTTAATGTGAACTTTTTAGTAGTCAACGTTTGCTATCAAAAAAGATAAGGAAAACAATGCGCATTACGATTGACAAAAACTCAGATATGCCAGTATATCGTCAGATTATTGAGCGCGTGACACAGCAGATCCAAAGTGGTCAGCTGAAAGCAGGAGATAAACTACCTCCTGAACGTGAACTTGCTCAGGAAATCGGGACAGCACGAGGCACCGTAAAAAAAGCGTATGAACGCCTGGCCGTTAATCATGTTATTCAAATCGTGCATGGCAGAGGAACTTTTGTATCCTCGCAGCAGGATGTTGTTCCGGTCAGCCGTAAAGAAACAGCTGTTAAGCTGCTTAATCAAAGTATAGAATCTCTCGAAAAGCTAAATTTCACTCATCAGGAAATCAGCACCATGCTGCAGCTTCTACTTATGGACAGACAGCGCAGACTGGAAAATTTCCATATTGCCGGAGTTGACTGTAATCCTGAAGCTCTTTCAATATTTGAGTCACAACTGCAACATTTGGCGAATGTTCGCCTCCATAAGTTTCTGCTCAATAAACTATCAAAACCCAGAACTTGTAAACAACTGAGAAATTTTGATCTTATTCTTACAACCACAACTCATTATCCGGAGATCAGTGGTGTTTTGTCTGAGTGTAAAGATCGCTTAATTCAAGCTGTAGTAACTCCCAGCCAGCAGACAATAATTGACCTGGCAACCATCCCGAGGAACAACAATATAGGGATTATTTCTCAAAGCGAGAATTTCTATAATATTATTAAAAATAAACTCGGGGAATTTCATATAAGCCTGAAAAATAAACCATGGCTTCCAGAAAGTTCTCCTGAAAATATTAATGCCTTTTTGGAAAACAAGACAGTTCTGATTACGCCTCCCAAGTGCACATTGGAAGAAGACAAAGTCTGCAGTAATGCATTCAGTGACTTCCTTCAGCGTGGTGGGATAATAATTCGTTTCGAATACCAATTGGAAAGAACGGCTTTGATCAGGATTGAGGAAAAGATTTCAGAACTAATGGAAAAACGTTAAGGAGCGTTACACTGTAACGGGTTTGAATGATGGAACATGCAACCATGGTTTTGGGTGTGATAGGTGCTGACTGTCACGCTGTTGGAAATAAAATTCTCGAAAGAGTTTTCAGCGAAGCAGGATTCAATGTTGTGAACCTTGGCGTAATGGTAAGTCAAGATGAATACATAGATGCTGCAATAGAAACCGGGGCAGAAGCAATTATAGTCTCCTCCCTTTACGGGCATGGCGAAATAGACTGCCAGGGTTTTCGCGAACGCTGTGTCGAACGCGGCCTTGAAAACGTAATTCTATATGTCGGCGGCAACCTGGTTGTCGGAAAAACTCCAAACGAAGAAATTGTAACTAAGTTCAAGAGTATGGGATATGACAGAGTTTTTACTCCGGATACCCCTCTTGAAGATTGTATAAATTTTCTGAAACAAGATATTTTGGGTCGCAGGGCTGAAGATGGACAAAATAGTCAGTATTGATATTGGTTCCACTTTTACGAAAGGGGCTTTATTCAGATATTATGATGAAAGCCTTGAACTTATAAGCAGAACCTGCGTTCCGACAACAACAAGTCATCTTGCTGATGGCTTTTCTTCGTGTTGTCTTGATCTGTTCGGCAGTGAAGAGATACCGGGAAACTGCAGTTTGGTTTATTCTTCTTCTGCCAAAGGCGGCCTGGCTATAGCAGCTATTGGTGTTGTGCCGGAACTAACGCTTAAAATGGCAAAGGAGGCCGCCTGTTCCGCAGGCGGCAAAATCCAATCTGTTTTTGCCTACAAACTTACAGACGAAGATATAACTCTCATTAATAATCAACGTCCTGATATTATTCTTTTTACCGGCGGAACTGACGGCGGCAATGAGATAATTGTCGGGCATAATCTGCATATGATAAAAGATATTTCCAAGAATATCCCGATCATATTTGCAGCTAACCGCAGTCTGCATAAGCAAGCCAGAGAGTTGCTTGCTAAGCATCAATTGCACATAATTGAAAATGTACTGCCGGAGCTTAACTGTCCCAATCCAGTACCGGCACAATCAAAAATAAGAGAAATATTTCTCAAGCAGATTGTCACCGGTAAAGGGCTTGATGAATTAATGGAGCGTACTGGACAAACTCCAGTACCGACCCCCTACTCCATGCTTGAATTTGTCAAAGTGCTGGCTGATTACTCTAAATCACCACGCGAGTTTTGTATTATCGATATGGGTGGTGCAACGACAGATTTTTATTCTCGTACCAGGCGTGAGCTTGATTCGGATAGCGTAATAACCAGAGGTCTTCCTGAACCGGATATAAAACGTACGGTAGAAGGTGACGTTGGGATGCGTATTTGTGCCGATGCTGCAATTGCGTCAGATGCAAGATTTGTAGAATTTAAGCTGGAGGAAAACTCACTTAGCAGAGATGAACTGGATGCTTTTCTTTTTAAATTTAAAGAAGAGCCTTCATACCTGCCCAAAAATGACACTGAAAAAAAACTGGAAAAACTGCTTGCAGCTGTCTGTTTGAGAACTGCGGCAGTCAGACACTCCGGGCGAAGAAGAACCGTTTACACAATTGTAGGGCCGACTTCTGTTCAAACAGGAAAAAACCTGCAGCGGATCCAGACTATAATCGGAACCGGCGGTTTTCTTGCTCAGGCTGGTAATGAAATTCTGAAGGATACTTTTGCAGGTGCCACATCTGTTAATCCGGAAGAGGAGATACTGTTACCGGAAAACCCTGAGTTCTTCGCTGACCATGAATATTTGCTGCCGCTTTTAGCTAATACAGCTCGTATAGCTCCAAAAGCCGCAGCAGCTACAGCTTTAAACAAAATTGCCTTGAGGGAGATATCAAAATGAAGCTTTACCAAGGGAAAATTCCCGAAAGCGAATTCATGCAAATGCGCGAAGGCGCTTTGCAAACCTGGCCGACAGGTCAGGACGTTGACCTCGAAGACGCGGTTCAATACCAGCGCGGCTTACCCGACAGTATGAACTTTGCGAAAAAGATGCATGAAGCGGACCAGGCCAAACAGGTTCTCTTACAACCTCGTGCAGGAGTAGCATTGGTTGAAGAGCATATTCAATTGCTGAAATTTCTAGAGCCTGAATGCGACCTGCTCCCCACAACTATCGACGCATACACACGACTCAATCAATATAACGAAGCTCAACGCGGCATCGAAAAGTCAAAGGCTGCAGGCCAATCTTTATTAAATGGATTCCCTGCTGTTAACCACGGCATAGCAGAATGCCGTCGATTAGTCGAAAGCCTTAGTAAACCTGTAGAAATCAGACATGGAACTCCAGATGCACGTTTGCTGGCGGAAATTTCATTTGCAGCCGGCTTTACCTCATATGAGGGGGGCGGTATCTCTTATAATATTCCTTATGCTAAAAAAGTTACTTTGGAGCATTCCATTTCCTGCTGGCAGTACATTGACCGACTCGTTGGATATTTTGAGGAGCAAGGCGTAAGAATAAACCGTGAACCTTTTGGCCCTCTTTCCGGCACTCTGGTGCCGCCGTTTGCCAGCCATACAGTTGCTATACTGGAAGGTCTAATGGCACTTGAACAGGGAGTAAGGTCGATCACTCTCGGTTATGGTCAGGCCGGCAATATGATTCAGGATATCGCTGCTATGATGGCCTTGCGTGAATTAGCAGATGAATATTTCCAGAAAGCTGGATACAATGATTACGAGTTAAGTACTGTTCTGCATCAATGGATGGGAGGTTTCCCTGAAGACCAGGCTAAAGCATTTTCTGTGATAACCTGGGGCGGAACTGCTGCGGCACTTGCAAAAGCGACAAAAGTTATCGTAAAAACTCCGCATGAAGCATTTGGTATTCCTACCAAAGAAGCCAATCTCGAAGGGCTGAAATGCACTCGGCAGATTGTTAACATGCTGGCTGATCAGGAAGTTCCTGAAACCAAACAGATGCTCTGGGAAGTTGAACTTATTAAACGTGAAACTCGTGCTTTGATGGATGCTACTTTACAGCTTGGAAACGGTAATATTGCAGAGGGAGCTGTAAGAGCATTTCAGGCCGGAGTTATAGATATCCCATTTGCTCCTTCTCTTGCCAACCCAGGCAAAATGATGCCGGTTCGCGACAATCATGGAGCAATTCGTATTTTGGATTTCGGCAAAGTT
The DNA here is from genome assembly GCA_024225035.1 of Lentisphaerota bacterium. Classification (GTDB taxonomy): domain Bacteria; phylum Verrucomicrobiota; class Lentisphaeria; order Victivallales; family Victivallaceae; genus Zth2. Next base: position 67,399 of record JAAEMX010000211.1, on the reverse strand, counting down.
CCAATTCCTGAAGATATCCGAAAAATTCATAAAGAATTGATCCAGAAAAGAGCAGACATTGAAAAACGTGAAGCAAGTTTTCAAATGGTAATTGATGATATTTATTCAATAAGTAAAGGCAGACTAGTCGGGAGGCCACGATGAAAATAAAAAATATAACATATTCTGCAGGTAAAACCGGTTTTTTCTTCGATGATCAACGTGCAATCAAACAGGGCGCAGGCCATGATGGATTTACCTATGTAGGTGATCCGGTAACAGAAGGCTTTACCGCTATCAGGCAGTCAGGAGAGTCAATCTCAATCATGCTTGAAATGGAAAATGGTCAGGTAGGCGTTGGCGATGCTGCTGCTGTACAGTACAGTGGAGCTGGCGGCCGTGATCCCTTGCTCCTTGCTGAAACTTATATTCCTTTCATGGAAGAACATATCAGTCCTATTTTACTAGGCTTGAGTATCGACAGTTTCCGCGAAACTGCTGCTTATATTGATCAGCTGAAGATTGATGGAAAACCATTACATACAGCTTTACGCTATGGTTTGAGTCAGGCTTTGCTTGACGCTAAGGCCAAAAGCGAAGGCAAATTAATGTGCGAAGTGTTGTGCGAAGAGTTTTCACTGCCTGTAATAGCTGAAAAAATTCCAATTTTTGGTCAGAGTGGTGACGATCGCTACAATGCTTCAGATAAAATGATTATTAAGGGTGTTGATGTGTTGCCACACGCACTTATCAATCATATAGAAACCAAGCTTGGGCTCAACGGCGAAAAGCTTGCTGAATATATTGAATGGCTGACTAATAGAATTTTCGAATTAGGCCCTGACGGGGATTACCGTCCTGCTATCCATATTGATGTATATGGCAACCTGGGACCGATTTTTGATAATGATCCTGTAAAAATTGCTCAATACCTGACTGACCTTGGCAAATTGACAAAAGGCCTGCCTTTATATATTGAAGGTCCTGTTGACATGGAAGCCAAAGAACCTCAAATCGAAATGCTCGGTAAAATCAAAGAAGAAATGGAACGTATGGGAGCGGCTACTAAGATTGTCGCTGATGAATGGTGCAACACTTATGAGGACATTGTTGACTTCACTGATACTAAGTGCTGCCATATGGTTCAGATAAAAACCCCGGATCTTGGCAGCATTCACAATACTGTCAAGGCTGTTCTTTACTGTCAGAGAAACGACATGGAAGCTTATCAAGGCGGCACTTGTAACGAAACTGACGTTTCTGCCAGATGCTGTACCCAGGCGGCGCTGGCAACCCGCCCTGCCCGCATTCTCGCCAAGCCGGGAATGGGTTTTGACGAAGGCTACATGATCACCAATAATGAAATGCAGCGTTCCATTGCGCTGCTTCGCTCAAAATACGGAGAAGAAGAATGAACATCCCTCAAACAGAATTCAAAGTCCTTTCACCCAGTGGAATCTTAGGCTATGGATTCCCGGAAGAATCTTTCAATCGCGGAATCGAGATGCAGCCAGATATGATTGCTATCGATGCTGGTTCGGTTGACCCAGGCCCGTACTACCTTGGTTCAGGTAAATCCTTTACCAATCGTGACGGAGTAAAACGTGACTTAAGGTACATCCTGAAAGCTGCATATAACCTTGACATTCCTGCCGTCATCGGGTCAGCTGGCGGATGCGGAGCCAAGCCTCATGTTGACTGGTGTCGTGAGATTGCAGAAGAAATTGCAGAAGAAGATAATTTAGCGTTCACTATGGGCGTTATTTATGCAGATGTTGATAAAGAAATAATCAAGACTGCAATAAAAGCAGGTAAAACCAGACCCCTAGGCGGACTACCAGAGCTTGACGATGCAACCGTAGACAAAGCTACTAATATCGTAGCTCAGATGGGAATTGGTCCTATTAAAAATGCCTTTGATCAAGGTTGCCAGGTCGTCCTTGCGGGGAGAGCGTACGATCCTACAGCCTTTGCAGCAAAGCCGATTTCGTTAGGTTTTGATCCGGCTCTGGCTCTGCACATGGGCAAAATTCTTGAATGCGCAGCTATAGCGGCAAGTCCGGGGTCAGGCTGCGACTGTGTTATGGGCATTCTGCATGATGACTATTTTGAATTAGTTCCTCTTAATCCAATTAGAGAATTCACTAAAAACTCTACTGCAGCTCATTCATTATATGAAAAATCAGACCCATATTTACTGCCTGGACCAGGTGGAATGCTTGATCTGAGCGAAGTTAAATTTGAAGAGCTTCCTGAAGGAAGAATTAAAGTATCCGGCACCAAATTCATTCCTGAAGAAAACCCAACAGTGAAACTCGAGGGAACTGAAAAGGTCGGCTGCAGAACAATATCTATAGCCGGTACTCGTGATCCGATTATGATCAGGCAGATTGATTCAATCCTTGAAACTGTCAAAGAAAACACCTCTTCCATGCTTGAATCTGAGGGTGTAAAAGGTGAAATTTTCTTCCATGTTTATGGTAAAAATGGCGTAATGGCCGACCTTGAGCCTGAAAAAATGGAATCACTTGAAGTTTGCGTACTGATTGAAACTCTGGCTGACAGCCAGAATGATGCTGATGCTATCTGCAGTATTGTTCGTTCAACATTGCTGCATTACGGATATCCCGGGCGCATTGCAACTGCCGGAAATCTGGCGTTCCCGTTCTCTCCATCTGATATCAGCGCTGGAGATGTCTACAAGTTCTCTATTTACCATTTGTTGGAGATTGACGAGAATGACGTGTTTAAAACTGAAATTCATGAGCTATAATAAGGGGGGCACCTGCTATGAAAATGAAATTAATTGACGCGGCAACGGTGATTCGTTCCAAGAACTGCAGTCCTTTTGAATTGACAATGGATATCATCATTAAAGATGAAGCTGACTTCCAAGCTATCAAGGATGCCAATGCCATCAATAAAGAAGTCATTGCGGAAGCCTATGGAATTCCGTTGGATAAAGTAAAAAAAGTTATCTACTTTGATGTTGCAAGAGCTATTAAGGCGGTCATGGATCGCCCTGTGGCTTCAGGCGCACCCGGTGACACTGACGTTTACGGGGCTCAACAGCACGCGCCATTGCTTAAACTTGAACTAGAGGTATAAATATGCCCGGCCGATTGCTGGAAAACAATTTGATAACAGCGCAGTATCATGCGCCGCGCGGGAAGCGTCGCCTGTACAGAATGGCTCACTTTTTATCGCAGCGCTATTTGGATGCAGAAGATAGACTTGTCGGAATTATCGGATGTGAAGGTTCCGGTAAGTCTACCCTTATCAGAGGTCTATTCCCAGGCCTTGAGCTGACTAATGATGATGATGGTATAAATAATCGTCGCGCTCCGCTTTATGACTTTTCAGAAGATGATTATTTTGCAGGTCATACCTTTCATATTGACATCCGGTTCGAATCGGCCTTCCATCAACTTTTTGAGATTGCTGAAGCAGTAAACCGAGCTATCACAGCAGGAAAAAGAGTTGTTGTTGAGCATTTTGACCTTATTTATAATCACTTAGGCTATAATGCGCAGATCATTTTTGCTATTGGTGAAGATTTACGCGTATTCCGACCAACAGTGTTTGGCCCGTCTCCATTGGATATAAAGTCCAGTATTGAAAAAAACGCCAAGTACCGTCTTATGGCCCACAGTGCCGAGGACCTTACTTGCTGGCTGCTTAAAAATGTTTATAATTGTAAGTTGCCGGAATTGCATTCTGACGTTAAACACGGCTTTGTAATAGGTTTTCCGGAAGAACCGAACTTTGATATTAACGAACTTGAAAACCGTATCAAGGAGTTGATCAAACAGGATATTCCGATAAAAGCCGCTGAAGGCAACTATATTGAAGTTCGAAAGGATAAAATATATTGTACCGGTAAGCGTATTCATGTCAAATCAACTGGTGAAATAGAGAACTTCCGGCTGCTTAAGAAGTTTTTCATGGACCCAATCAGCAAAGAATATCTGCTTGTCGGCCTTGCCGGTCAGGAAGAAATAACTGGGTTCAGCACCCTTCCTCCTAAAAATAGCGAAGAGGATAATGTCTCAACTTAAACAAATATATTGGTGAATCAGGTCATGGGAGTCTTAAAAATAGCGAAGAATAAAAGCCTCAAGGATATGCTCAGGCATGTTCCGTACGACAGAATTGTCAATGAAGTTGCTGCTTGCTGCATGAAGGCAGCTTACGACCTACCTCAGGATGTTCTTAATAAGCTAAAGGAATATCTCAATTCTGAAAACTCGGTGCGTGCAAAAGAATTTTTGCGGCAGTACTTGGAGAATGCGGAAATTGCTTCAACTGAGCGTATGCCTATATGTCAAGATACAGGGTTTGCTGTTTTCTTTGTAGAAATGGGAGAATTGGTGAAAGTTGATGGCGGCACAATTTATGAAGCTATTACCGAAGGAACAGGTAAAGGTTATAAAGAAGGGTATCTCCGTAAGTCAATCGTAAAAGACCCGATTTTTAACCGTGAGAATACGGGAGATAATACTCCGCCAATTATCCATCTGAAACTCGTTCCCGGCGATAAAATTAGTGTTGTACTAGCTCCTAAGGGCGGTGGTTCAGAAAATATGAGTCAACTTAAAATGCTGAAACCATCAGATGGTAAAGAAGGCATAATTGATTTTGTTGTACAGACTGTTACCGGCGCTGGCGGCAACCCGTGTCCGCCTACAATTGTGGGCGTAGGAATTGGCGGAACATTTGAAAAGGCTGCTTTTTTAGCGAAAAAGTCTTTGCTTAGAGAAGTTGGTCAGCCTCATGATGAAAAAGAATACGCTGAGCTTGAACAGGAAATTCTAAAGAAAATCAATGCTTCCGGCGTTGGGCCTCAAGGACTGGGCGGTGATACTACGGCTCTGGCTGTCCATATAGAGAAATTCCCATGTCATATAGCTTCTCTGCCTGTAGCCGTTAACCTTAACTGTCATGCAGCAAGGCATGCCGGATTTGAGATTTGAGGAAACGCAATGAGTTTAGTTAGTTTAAGTACCCCATTTGACGAAAATACCGTAAGAAAATTGAAAGCAGGCGATCAAGTTTTGCTTTCTGGCGTTATATACACTGGTCGTGATGCTGCTCATAAACGCTTATGTGACCTTATAGAAGCAGGTAAAGAGCTGCCAGTAGATCTCAATGGTCAGACAATATATTTTGTCGGCCCATGCCCCGCAAAGCCAGGGCAACCAATTGGCAGTGCCGGCCCTACTACCAGTTATCGCATGGATGCCTATTCTCCAACTGTTATAGCCAGCACTGGATTACGGGCGATGATTGGAAAAGGCGGACGCAGTCCTGAGGTGATTGACACCATGAAAAAGTATGGTTGTGTATATTTTGCTGCAACAGGCGGTGCTGCTGCCTTAATTGCGCGTTGCATTAAGTCATGTGAGGTTGTTTGTTATGATGATCTCGGTCCTGAAGCCATACATCGACTTGAAGTTGAAAATATGCCTTTGATTGTCGCTATAGATTCAGAAGGAAATGATCTTTACCAAAGATAATTTCAAAGCGCTTTGAGCAAGGTTTCAAAGCGCTTTAATATTAATTTCTCTGTCCAGCTCATTTGCGTTTCATGCTTCTTTAAAACATTTAAAACCTGTTGTGAGCATTTACTGTCGGAATGTACAAGTGCAGTAAGAATACCTAAATTCAAGAGAGTTCCTGAAGGTGGACGCCTGCGTTCTAAGTTTTTGAATAAGGCTAATGCCTTTTCAGGAGAACTTTTTGCTAGAACAGAAGCCTGCATTTCAAAGTTAGAAAACAAGGGACAGTAATTAGAATATGATTTTAAAATATGAGCAATAGATTTAGCATTACTGTTCAAACTGTAAAATGCTGATCTCAGCAATACCATATCTGGATAAAGAGGCATCATGCTCGGACGATAATCAGTGATTGAAGTCTCCAGTATTCTAAGTACCCTGCCTGGATACAGCTCTTGCGAGCCCAGTTCATATAGTAATATTTGGCGGTTCAGATCAGCATAAAAGACAGACCCTTTACTTATCTTTTTTAGAACTTTTATAAAATCCACAGAGGAAAGTGAATCTCTCCTCAATAAAAGATCTCTAGCGGCAGCCTCTGTTAACAGTTCTCCCCAAAGCCGAGGATACGATGAGCCTTCAAGTAAACTGGCCGTTATTGACCTTATATTAACTTTTTTGCCAGAAACTATACTTTTTAAAATGCCAAGTAGCTTAATATCTTTTTCAAGCAGTTTGCTGTTGCCGTGCTGCCGAATTAACTTTCCATTGTATCCGGAAATTTGTTTTTCACTCATTTTATTTTGAGCTATTAAAGCTTTCAGATAGAATAAAGGTAACAGGAAATCATGTTCTTTTCGTGATGGTTTATATAGTTTAAGAATCTTAATAGCGCGCTCAGGATTTTCCTTCTTCATTGCCAAATTTGCGGCCAAAGCATACGCACTTTTATCAAAACCACCTCCGGTTCGTAAAATCTTTTCGAGTCTGTCCAGAGACATTTTTAGAACGCCTTCAGAATCAAGTTGCCACGCTGCCCAACCTGCACTGTAGAGAAAATAAGGATGCCACTGTCTTAGCTCCTGATCAAAATGTGCATTTATTCCTAAAGAATTTGGACGCCTAAGTATTACGACAGCAACGTTTGCCCATGCTCCGATATCCATCATTGCCGGTATATAAAGCAAAGGAGCAGAATACATCTGTTGTGAATCTCCCGGAGCTGACCAGCCGTATATTCCTCCGGCTGGAACATAATTGAATACACCAAACGTACCAGTATATTCTCGATTGCCTTTCATTTGGTTCATCGCCAGCATAAATTTTTTTCGAAGAGCTTCTTTACTTACAGAGTCAACGCATTTAAGTCGCTGGAACCTTGTGGCTATGTCCCATATTTGAATAGGCTTAAGGTCTTTTGATAATGCATTAGAAACAGCGACCAGTGGAGAGCTGATTTTCCCTCTGGCTATTATTTTATCAATAACCTTGTTAAACCTGGCATATGTTTTAGTTTCTGTAAATTCTCTACACCATTGTCCTGAAAGTGAAACAAGTCTATCATTCTTCCCTGCCCTGAAGGCATTGAAAATATTGACAGCACATAACAGAGCTGAGGATTCTACTCCTGAATCTGCAGTTTCGGTGAGAATTGAGTCCCAAAATGCTTTATCCTTTTTTGAACAATACTTATCTGCAAATTCTTTTAACATTTTATAATGTTTTTCGGTAAAGAGCCAGCGAGAGGCGTTTTGAATTTCACTTTCGGTCAATTCCCCCTTGGATGCAATAATATACCAATCCCACAACATCAAAAGATGCTCATCAGTTATTCTGCTCCAACTTATTTTTTTAATACCATATGCTCCTTCGCTATACTTCGTCTTTATCTTGAAGTATCTCGGAGTATTTTCAATAATTTTATATTGATAGCCATTAATACTCCACGGGAGCTGTTTATCTTTCAAAAGTCCAAAGTATTTTATCAATATTTTTTGCGGCTGGTAATTGTTTATTAATAAGGCTGCAATTCTGACAATAATTTTTTTATCTTGACGCCCAAGCCTTTTACCATTTTCTTTTATAATAGAGTTAAACTTTGAGATCGTCCTTTTTCCTGTGGGTAAACTGGAAAAGGCAAATAGAATTTTATATTTTGCTGAAATAGATTTTGCTGAAATAGATTTTGCCTGTCTAAGAGCGCTTCTTACCTCTTTCTGCAATTTATCCAGTCGCTTCTTTTCAACAGCGTTTTTTGCCCGAATGGCAATTATTGTTTTTGCTGCCTTTTCACGTTCGGCAACACCTTCTTTTACTTTGAATAGAGATGCGTTAATGACTTCGATAGCTTTTTCTGCTTCTCCTGAAGACCTGCGACTGTAGAGTTTGAGCGTCCTGTTCATTGAGAGAACATCTCTTTCCAACTGCCTTAACTGTACTTTGCTGCACTTGTTTAATGCTGCATGCAGTTTTTGATTCAATCTCTCATGGTCACGTCTAATACTCGTCGGCAGCCCTCTTCTTCTGCGCTTTACAGGGGGTGACGTATTCTTAGAGGTCGACACGGGATTAAGCTGTTTTGTTCACATCAAAAATTTTACTTTTTGGAGAACCTGTGCTTTTCTGTCCATGCAGTTCTTCATCTAAAGTGGCTGTAATAATAGCCGGAACGTCATTCTTCTTTGACTCTTTTAAGTAATAAAAAACTATTCCTGACAAAATAATCAGTGCCGGTAAAATAAAAAAGATTATTTTCTTAAAATTGTTGTGACCTGACTTTGATTTTTCAGCGCCCGCTTCTTGAATTTCTTGCAATTGTTCAATGACTTCTTTCCAGCTATCGGGTCTTTCATCAGGATTTTTAGCTAGTAAAGAATCAACTAAATCAGAAGCATTTTGCGGAAACCCAGTCAATTTTTCCTTTAATGGCATATGAGCTTCATGTAAATGCATTTCCAACACTTTACCGCAGTCATATTCATTGTGCGGCGGCTCCCCGGAAAACAATTCATAAAGACTTGCGCCAAAAGAGTACATATCAGTTTTACAGCCAAATTTATCATGTTCGCCTCTGATAACCTCAGGAGGAGCATACATGGGAGTTGCCATTACTTCTTCTGATTTTTCTTCAAAAATGGTTGCAGCAAGCCCCAAGTCTGCCAGTTTGACATCGCCATCATTACGCATAATAATATTGTCTGGTTTTATATCACCGTGGAATAACCGCTGTTTCTCCCAGGCATAATCAAGTGCTTCAGCCACCTTCAAAGCAATATTAATAGCTTGGGCAACTTTCAGTGGGCCATTCTCTTTGAGATTTTCGTCCAGAGTGCGACCGCTAATGTATTCCATTGCAAAGAAATATGTTCCAAGGCTGCTCACTCCTGCATCATATGCCTGTACAATATTAGGGTGATTGAGTTTTGCCGCGGCTCTGGCTTCCTTCAGGAAGTTTTTAACAAATTCTGGATCATTAGCACGCTGTTCCGGCAATACTTTTAATGCGACATCACGCTCAAGGGTTAGTTGTTTGGCAAGATAGACAACTCCATTTGCTCCGCGTCCGATTTCCGTTATAATTTCAAAACCACCTATATCAGTTCCGGGAGCCATAGGTGCATCTACCAGGGATGCTCCACAGTTAGTGCAACATTTGTCCTGATCTCTCTCGGTGAATTCGTGACATTTTCTACAAAAATATCTCATAGCCTCGCTTGCTGAAATAATGAGCCTAAAATTTCTAAGCTGCATTGAATAAAGTACGATAATTTCTAATCTAGCAACGATTAGTGCTTAAATCAAGGGGGGTAAAGGTGATTTCTTTGATACCATACATAATATATAAACAATATATTGTCAAAATACTAATTACGATTTGCCAACCAGCAGCGTGAATATATATTAACCGCTGCAATTAAATTTTATATTAGACAATCATTTAGCGAAGATTATGAATACTGATTCAGTGAATAAACGTAAGCAGATTATCAGAGAATGTAAACGAGTTGTGGTGAAAGTTGGAACCAGGCTTCTTACTGACACACACCGTATTCCTGTCCTGATAAAAGGAATCTCCAAACTCCGTGAGCGCGGTATTGAGGTTATACTGGTGTCTTCCGGCGCGGTAGGCATCGGCATGAAAGAGCTTGAAATGAAAAAACGTCCTCGTAAACTGTCTCAAATACAGGCACTAGCGGCGACCGGACAAAACAAGCTCATGGCTATATATGATAAAGAATGCCGTCATCATGGTTTTATGTCAGCACAGTTACTGCTGACTACAGCTGACCTGCAAGCCAGAGAACGCCATTTGAATGTCCTGAACTGCATAGATGAACTGCTGAAAAAAGATATTCTTCCAATTGTAAATGAGAATGACTCTGTTTCGATCGATGAGTTGAAATTTGGGGACAATGATGGACTTGCAGCCTTGCTGGCAGCGATGACACGCTCGAACCTTACAATCATACTTACCACAGAAAGCGGACTTCGTGAAAAAAACGACGGTGTGCTTGGAGATAGAATTTCGCTGGTAAGCAGAATTACTGAAGAAATGCGTTTGACAGCCTCCGGCACTGATAATGCTGAGTTCTCAATCGGTGGCATGAGCTCAAAGCTTAATGCAGCTAAGATAGTGAATTCAGCCGGAGAGTATTTGTGGATTGCTGACGGACGTGAAAACAATACTATTGAGAAAATCATTGCTGGTGAGGATGTCGGCACATTGTTTATTCCGGGCAAGCGCCAGATGCAGGCTAGGAAACGCTGGATTAAGTTTTTTTCAAATACCAAAGGCGCGATAACTGTTGATGACGGCGCTGCTGAGGCTATCAGAAAAGGTGGGCGCAGCCTGCTTCCTTCCGGTGTACTTGGTGTGACTGGTAAATTTAAACGCGGCGATACCCTTGAAATTCTCGACACTAAACGTCAGATTATCGCGCGCGGCCTTTCTAATTTTAATAATGAAGATTGTGAAGATATAATCGGGTTGCAGAGTAAAGATATTTCAAGCGCTTTGCATCGCGATGCGGATGATGTAATTATTCATCGTAACAACCTAGTCCTTATAGGCGTAAACTGACAAAAAAACTGAACTTATAATATGAATGTATTTATAAAAACCTACGGCTGTCAGATGAACGAGCGAGATTCTGAAGCCATTGCCGGCATGCTTACAAAAGAAGGCTGCCAAATAGTTGATCATGAATCAAAAGCTGACGTGCTGATTTTTAATACCTGCAGCGTTCGCGAACAGGCTGAGCGTAAGGCAATAGGCAAAGTTGGCTTTATGAAAAAGTTAAAAAAAGACAACCCCAACCTTGTTATAGGAATAATGGGTTGTATGGCCCAGAATCATGGTGAGGAACTATTGAAAACCCTTTCGCATGTTGATTTTGTAATCGGAACAGGCCAGCTTCATAAGCTTCCGGAAGTTTTGACCTCGATTTTAGAAGAACGCTCTCAACTGGCTCTGCTCGACGAGGGGTGTGAGGTTCTAACCTCCATGGGATCACACTACAAAATGCCAGACTCAAAACCTTGTCAGGCTTTCATTGCAGTGACCCGTGGTTGTAATAGATTTTGTTCTTACTGCATAGTCCCACATGTCAGAGGCCGTGAAATTAGCCGTGAAATTAATGATGTAGTTGAAGAAGCTAAAGAACTGGTTTCCAGCGGCGTAAAAGAAATCATGCTCTTAGGACAAAACGTTGCGGCATATGGTTTAAATGGCGATACAAAACCTCCTCCAAAAGGAACTTCACCATTTGCTGATTTATTAAAAGAACTTAATGAAATTGACGGGTTGGTGCGCATCAGATTTACCAGCCCCTACCCTTCTTATTTTAATGATAAACTTATCGACGCAATGGCAACCCTGTCCAAAGTGTGTCATAACGTGCATCTGCCTCTTCAGTCCGGATCAGACCGAATACTAAAGAAAATGAATCGTCAATATACAGCAGAAAAGTACCTGGAAATAGCCAATAAAATGAAGCAGCGCATTCCGGATATAACATTTTCTACTGATGTAATTGTCGGTTTCCCCGGTGAAACCGAGGAAGATTTCATCAAAACTCGTGATATTATGAACAATGTTGGATTTGATAATGCCTTTATATTTAAGTATTCTCCACGTGAGGGCACTCCGGCTGCGATAATGGAAGATCAAGTTCAGCAAGAAGATAAAGAGCGTCGCAATCAACTTTTATTGCAGGATTTGGAAGAACGCACTGCTGAACATAATGAAAACTTAGTTGGAACTGTTCAGGAAGTACTGGTTGAAGGTCCAAGCAGGCGTAATGCAGAACGCTGGTCAGGAAAGACTTCTACAGCCAAAGTAGTCATGTTTCCTCCGGATGAAGAAACCGAACGCGGTAAGCTTGTAAAAGTAAAAATTAATCGCTGCACACCAGTATCACTTTTCGGAGATTTAATCTAATTCATTGATTATTTTATAACCAGTGAAATTATACTTATAAAATAGCAAAAAGGGGAGAGAATGAGGGTAGTGTCTTTTTTATCATTGGGACTTTTATGCTTAAATGCCTACTCTGCATCAAACGAGACCAAGCATAATCGGCAAATGAGCTTAGTTGATATTTTTGTTATACATTATTGACTCGCCAAATTATTTAGCCCACGCTTAAAGTTATTTCTGATTATTTTACAGGTGTCTTAGCAGGCAATGGCTTATTGCCTTGAATCTGCTTTAATAACCACATTTTCATCAAGTTACCGTCACCCTTACTTTCTCCAATTATGACTGTATCAGGGAGCTTAGTGCCTCTTATACTTTCTGCAATATTTTTAGCTACACCAATCTGACGGTTAGCATCTATCTCAGCTAATATTCTCTCTTTCTCGGTAATAGCTCCTGAAAGCTCTACTTCTTTTTGCTTTGCACGAGCAAGCTCTATTTTTGATTGAGCGTCAAGTTTAGCCTGCACAAGCTCAATTCTTGCAACCTCTTCTTTCTTACTTGCATCAACCAGGGCTCCTTTTTTAATAAGCTCAGATACTTCTACTATACGCTGTTGTTTGACCAAAGCCTCTTTTTTCTCAAGTTCTGCAACTGTCACTTTTTTCTGAGCTTCAATTTTCGCGAGTTCAGCTTCTCTTTGAGCATCAGTAACAGCTTTCATTTTCTGCATTTCAGCCTTACCTTTTTCTTCGGCAATTTGCTGCTTGTATTTTGCATCAGTTTCTTTGAGCTGCATATCATATTTGATTTTGTTTGCTTCGGCCTCTTTACCGAGCAGGATAGCTTTCTGCTGAGCTTTAAACAGTTTCAAGGTCTCACTGTCAAAGTCTACACTGGTCAATTCAACCTTCTCAACTATAATACCCATTTTTGCCAAACTCATATTGCCGATCATGTCTTTACGGATATCAGTGATGAAGCTTTCCTGTTTTTCAACAACTTCAGATGAAGTAAGCTCACTTCCTTTAATTCTGGCTACTTCTTTAAGTTTGGCCAAAACAATGCTGTCAGCTATTTCAGTATCACCTGCGCAGTTCTCATGCATAGCCATTACTGCATCTTTACCGCCAAAAAGCTTATAAGTTACACGAGTGCTGACAAAACCAGTTCCTTTGTTCTTAAATCTGATTTCAATTGACTCATCAACAGGAGAGCCTTCTCTTTTGTCTCTTGAAAAGTAAACGTTTCTTATTTTGGGATAATTCCAAACGGTTGGAAAAAACTTACTGTAATACCCGCCTTTTGAGTTAATTGAAATATTTCCCCCAAGTGACTGAACAACCTGAAAGTTTTGAATCTCATTTTTGCCAATCAACCCTCTCGACAATAAAAACACACCTAGTACAATAACTAAAATAATTCCAACTGCAGCCTTTACATATGCGTTCATGACTGATACTCTCCTGCGATTTGCTTAATTTAAAACTATATACCGCGTTGGTCACTCCCCAGGAATAACCGTTGCATAGAGCTTATTAAGCTATCACTGAAATATTTATATTTCAAACCTGGAAGATGTGATAAAGTTAATTATCCTGCTTCCATGCTATCAATTGACAAGCTTCAAACAGAATGGTATTTATTAATATATCTGTGAGGGAAATCAAAGTACTCATTGGGGTAATAATGAAAGTTGTAATAGTTGGTGGCGGATGGGCTGGATGTGCGGCTGCAGTAATTGCCAGTAAACATGGTGCTGAAGTAACTATTCTTGAGCGAACTGATATGTTGCTTGGCACTGGCCTGGTAGGCGGTATAATGCGTAACAATGGTCGTTTTACTGCCGCAGAAGAGATGATTGCCATGGGAGCTGGTGAGCTTTTTATTCTCATTGACCAAAACTCACCTTTTCAAAATATAAACCTCCCTGCCCACAAAAACGCCTATATTTATAATGCAATCAAAATTGAGGACATCGTTCGCTCTTATCTGCAAAAACTTGGAGTTGTGGTTAAATATCAAAGCAGGATGATTGACGTAAATCTTTCCGGTAGTCAAATCATCTCAGTTAAAGTAAATAACTGCAGTAGTGACAATGATATAAGCGGCGATGCTTTTATTGACGCCACTGGTAGCGGCGGTCCTATGGCTAACTGCCGCAAATATGGAAACGGCTGCGCCATGTGTATTTTGAGATGCCCAACATTTGGTGGTAGAGTTAGCCTTTCAGAAAAGTCTGGAATAAAAGAGATTCCACTTATTAGTTCTGGGGAAATTGGTGGAATGAGTGGTTCATGCAAGCTGGTAAAAGACTCATTAAGTAAAGAAATTGTTTCAGAACTGAACAAAAAAGGTGTAGTAATTGTACCAATACCGGAAAAACTTAAAAATAATTCTAATATAACTCAGCTTCTAAAAAGCAAGTCATGTCAGCAGTACACTCATCCTGCATATAAAGATAACATTATTCTTATTAATACCGGAATGGCTAAAATGATGATGCCATATTTTCCCTTGCATATGCTACGACAAATTAGAGGCTTTGAAAATGTTAGATATGAAGACCCATATGCCGGCTCAGTTGGAAATTCAATTCGCTATGTATCAGCACCTCCAAGAGATAATAAGCTGAAGGTAAGAGATATTTATAACTTATTCTGTGCTGGAGAAAAGGCTGGAGCGTGCATCGGGCATACAGAAGCAATATGTACAGGCAGCCTTGCTGGGTATAATGCGGTTCAACTGTTAAGAAATGAAAACCTGTTGACAATTCCTGATAAACTTGCAGTTGGTAATTTTATCAGCTATTCAAATGAACAAATGCAGAAAAGTGATAAATCCGGGATAAAATGCACATTTTCAGGTTCGGTGTATTTTGAGCACATGAAAACCAATGAACTTTATTTAACTGATGCGGAAATGATCAGGAAAAAGGTTGCCGCACTGGGAATGTCTAACATTATGAAATAAATAATGATTCCACTCTTTAATCTATTGAGGAATGGCTTAATAAATAATGAAAACCTTCTATTTTTTTAGATTGAAAAGAGTCATTTTTCCAGTACTTTAGTTAGTGTAATCTGAGGAAAAAGCTAGCTGTAACTGTTAAATTCATATGGGGAAGAGCTAATGGGAACAGGACTTTCTACGTCTGTAATGGCTGCGGTCATTCTGCTTTTAATAGCTACTCTCTCCGCTATATTTTTTAAACGCCTTAGAATACCATATACTATAGGACTTGTGTTTGTAGGTATAGTTCTTGCGTTCATATGCAACCGAGTTGACGGGCTGGAGGCTGCACAAAATATAAAGCTTAACCATGACCTTATAATGTATGTATTATTGCCGGCTTTGATTTTTTCAGCCTCGGTAAACATAGATACCAAACTGCTTTTTAAAAACCTGTCCCCTACTCTTTTACTGGCAGCACCGGGGCTGGTTATTTCTACAATTCTTGTCGGTGTTATTATGTTCTTTTTTACTCCGCTTGAGCTAGGAGGGGCAATGCTGTTTGGAGCACTTATCTCGGCGACTGACCCAGTTGCTGTGATCTCCCTTTTTGAGATTATTGGAGCTCCACGCCGACTGCGCATACTGGTAGATGGCGAAAGCTTATTCAATGATGCTACGGCTATTGTGATGTATACGATCATCAAAAGCATTGTGGTAGCAGGGGCAGCATTCTCAGTGGGAACTTTTGTACAAGGTGGAATTGACTTTATTATTATTTTTCTTGGAGGTCTTGCCGTTGGAGCTGTGATTGGTTTTATTATGGTGCAGATAATCCTTTTTGCCGAAAACGATTTTATGGTTGAAGTAGCACTATCGACAGTTGTTGCCTACGCAGCCTTTATTGTGGCTGACAAGGTATTCAATACTTCCGGAGTAATGGCAGCACTTGGTGCCGGTATGGTTATCAACCATTACGGCATGACCCGCTTCACTCCAAAGATAAAAGAGTACATGCGACAATTCTGGGATTTTGTCGCATTTGTTGCCAACAGTTTTATTTTCCTGCTCCTGGGGTTTACCGAAGATTTTTACCTCATTGACACCAATGCCATGTCTATAACGCTCAGGCATATCATGTGGGGTATTATTGCCATACAGATATCACGTGCTTTAATTGTTTTCGGAATTTGTCCGCTGTTAGGACGGCGCAACAAGGAAGAAAAAATTGATATTAAATACCAGCTCATAATGTTTTGGGGTGGGTTGCGCGGGGCTGTCCCGCTCGCCCTGGTATTCAGTTTACCTCCTGATTTGCCACACAGGGTGTTAATTATTGAAATTACCTTAGGGGTTGTCGCTTTCACTCTTTTCTTCCAGGGAACTACAGTGAAGGTGCTCATGCGCATGTTTAATCTTGACAAACCCACGGTGTTTATGCGTTTTTCAGAACTTCACGCTATGCTTATGGCACGCCGGCAAGGACTCAAACGTATACAGGATATTGCCAGTACAGGGAAATTTCCTCATGAGATCGTTTCTGCTGTTGAAGAAGAATATAAGATGAAGATTAGTGACCAAAAGCAACGGCTGTCTGAAGCTCTCAAGTATAGACAACAGGAAGAAGACGCAGTGAAACGTACTGTATGGTCAAGGGTTATTTTTGCTGAGCGCAAATCTTTCAATTACTTATTCCAATGTGGTTTTATTAACGAAAGGCTTTACAGACGAATTGATTTTCATGCTGCTCAATTATTGGAAAGCATTATAACTACATCAAAGCTTCCAACAACAATAACTCATGACCCGTTGGTAATGCGGCTGGAATCCATTGCGTTCAGAATACTAAGGTGTTTCCCCATCCCGTATCATATTATAAACCGTTTTCGTACTAAGGCTTTACTTGACGATTATCTCACCTTATGCAGTACCATGATAGGAGCCAATCAAGCCTTAGAGGAAATTGACAAGCTTGAGGAAACGGAGTTTTTCAAAGTCTACAAAGAAATATTGTCAGAGTGCCGTACTTTTTACAAGGGTCTTAGTGATCGTGTATTTAAAACACTTGCCAGCCTTGAATCTAAGAATTTCGATCTACTGAGGGCAGTTACCACAGCAACTCTTCGTGATATGATTTACAGTACAGAGATCGGGGTTCTGCAGGATTTGGCTGACAGTGGAGAAATTACAGAGCATATTTGTGATCATTTGACTGAAATGATAAGACTTCAGATTGTTTTTAACCGTAAGCAAGTGTATAGCAAGGCTCTGGAAGACGCTTGATTTGTTTTAATATTTAACGTCATTTCGGGGTTGAAAATCGTGATCCTT
The DNA here is from genome assembly GCA_024225035.1 of Lentisphaerota bacterium. Taxonomy (GTDB): domain Bacteria; phylum Verrucomicrobiota; class Lentisphaeria; order Victivallales; family Victivallaceae; genus Zth2. The sequence continues at coordinate 50,221 of JAAEMX010000211.1, read as the reverse complement.
ATAGTACGGTAAATTGATTAATTGATATACGACGGATTTATAGATATTTCAAAAAACGATTACTACTAGAGAGTGAGCATGAATAATAATACAAAGCATGGAATCCTCATTTTTACTGCGTTGTTAACTCTTACTGTTCTATGCGGTTGCGAAAAATTATCAGAAAAGTCAACTCCTTATTTGATAAATAATGCGGCGAACTTTGCGGCAAACGGCAAATGGGACAAAGCTTTAAAATATTCGGAAGCTGTGATTGCCCGTGAACCGGCAAACATTAACGCGCTGCTGTTAAAAGCTATAGCCTGTGAACACAGTAATAAGTTAACATTGGCAACCAAGGCCGCTAGAAGTGCGGTTAACCAGGCACCTGGCAACTTTACGGCACAATATACTCTTGGACGTTTATATGCCAAAGAACCCAAAAAGATGCAGGATGCAGTAGCCCCATTATTACGAGCGTTAAAGATAAAACCCAACGACCAAAATACTCTTGTGCTTCTTGCTAAATGTTCAAGCAGCTTGAACATCAGCAATGCAATCAAGTATTATGAAATGCTGGCTAAATTTCCACGTTTTAATAAGCGCCCTGAGCTTTGGAACCAGATGGGAGTTTTCTATGTCAAACAGAAAGAAAACAGGAAAGCGGCTCTTTGCTTGGTAAAAGCTTATAGAATGGCTCCTGACAACCCCAATATTCTTTTGAATTTTGCTGTTTTTAAAGACTTTTATATTGGTATGTCGCACAGCACAGTGGATTTTTATAAACAGTATCTGAATATTACTGCAAGTAACCCTGAGCTGCAAAAGAAACGTGAATTCGTTAAAAAGCGGATAGAAAAAATATCACCACGTTAATTTTCGTTCCGCAAAACATTAATACCATACTGTCGGATGCATTATGAATCGAGCCATCCCTGATGAAATAATTGAAGAACTGCGTTCACGCTGCAACATCCTTGACCTTGTCCGCAGCTATATTCCGCTGAAAAAATCAGGCAGCGGTTCCTGGAAGGGACTATGCCCTTTTCATCAGGAAAAGACCCCCTCGTTTACTGTTAACGAACAGCGGGGACGCTATCATTGCTTCGGCTGTGGTCGCGGCGGTGATATATTCAGCTTTGTTATGGAATGGGAAAAAGTCGATTTTCCCAATGCTGCACATATTCTAGCTTCAAAATGCAATGTCATAATTCCAGAGCGAACTTACAACTCTCCGCAGGAGCGCCAACAGGCACAACAGCGTGCAGGCCGTCGCGAACGATTATACAGAATTAACGATGAATTTGCTAATTGGTACAGTGGATTTTTACGCAGTAATCCTGAATGGCCTGTATGTCAATATTTAGAGAATCGTGGCATTCCTCCTGATATTGCCGAAAAATTTCAACTTGGAGCAGCACCTGATTCATGGGACGCCTCGATGAACCATGGAAGACAGTTAGGGTATTCACAAGACGAGATGCTGGAATCAGGCATTATTCTTGTCAATGAAAACTCCAGAAAAATCTATGACCGTTTTCGTAACCGCCTTATTTTCCCAATCTGGAATGAGCAAGGACGCGTTGTCGGTTTCAGTGCCAGAACTATAGAGCAAAACCCACAAGGCGCAAAGTATGTAAACAGTCCTGAAACTCCAGTATTCAAAAAGAGTAATGTTCTTTATGCCCTTCCCCTGGCCCGCAAGGCAATACAGGAAAGAAATATGGCTATTCTTTGCGAAGGACAATTGGATGTTATAGCTATGCATCGAGCCGGGTTTGAGTGCTCTGTTGCTCCACAAGGGACAGCTTTCACTGATGAGCAGGCAAGAATCCTTAAACGATACACAGACAAAATATATCTTTCATTCGACAGCGATACTGCAGGAGTAAAAGCTACAGTGCGGGCACTTGATATTCTTATGCCATTGGATTTTGAAATTAAAATCATGCGCTTCCCGCAAGGCAGTGATCCTGATGATGTCTTTGCGGCTGAAGGTGCGGAGGGAATTGCTTCGATAGTTGATTCAGCGCTTGATATGTTTGATTTTCTATGTGAAGCTATTTTCCCTAAATACGATGTAACGTCCCCGCATGGTAAAGGACGGGTTATTTCAGAAATGATAAATTACCTGCGCAAAATATCTAAACCTGTTGTCAGAGAAAGTTATGTTCAAACACTTAGCACTCGCCTTGGAGTAAGACCAGAAACTATATTTGGTGAGCTAAGTAAGCTAAATAAAGACAATAAATTTAAATTTCAACAACGACAGAGTAACCAGCAGCAATTTAATGCCTCGCCGGCGATGGAACAGCAGCCGACACCTGCCCAACAAGAACCGATTATTGATTTACCTCCGGCAATACGCCATGCAGAAGAAACTCTTTTGGAACTTGGCCTTGCGTTTCAAGACATTGCCAGCAGAATAGCGCATGCTAACCTGGATCATGATATGCTTAGCAGCACAGTTATCGGCAAGGCATTAAATGAGTTGATCAATTGTGTTCTCAATGGCGAATGGGATCATGCAGTAACCCATCTTACCGACCTGGAGCGTGATAATCCTTCACCATCTCTGAGCAAAATTCTTTCCTCAGAGCCCCAATATAAGCAATCACAGGCTCAAAAAGCTTTTGAACAATGTATTGAGGTTATTCAAAAGCAACGAGTCGAACAGCGTAAAAAAGAGATAATTGAAAAAATGCGTGTCGCATTACCCGAGGAGAAAAATCAGCTTATGATGCAACTCCTCGAACTTTCCAGTTGAGAAATTTGTTGATTAAACAAATTTTGTCGGAGCTGTAGGCCTTGGTACTTTTGCTACAAGAATACGCAAAACACCATCGCTGTCATTATACCAACAATGGGGTATATCCTTAGGGCTGTCAATTAGCGTATCTGGGCCAACCTTCTGTTTTTCATCACCAATCTCAACAATTCCAGTACCTTCCAATACATAGAAAAACACATCAGAAGGAGTTATGTGCCTGACCAATGACTCACCAGACTGTAAAGCAATATGCATGACCTGAGCATTTTCAGTATCATATAATTTTTTAGCATTGATACCATGGGGGTTAATCACTACATCTGTTTCTCTGACATTGACGATATTCATTTTGGACTCCTCGGTTGTTTGGTTTACTAATATAGTATCTGTTCAAATTGCAATGTTCAATAAAAATTAACAATTGTTTTAACCGTAAAGTTTCAGTTCTGCCAATGGGGGGGTAAATGTCGGGAACTGGAGAATAGTCCAAAAAACAACAAAGATATATTAGATGTTTAAATAAAGATTTATGGAGTCATTTTTAGTACGGTGGTATGTATTGAGTCTGGAATATCTAATATCTGAATTATCATCAAAATGCAGAGTTTCATTTCCAATGTATTTTGAATAATTTTTTTTAAAAAAACAGACTTCATCCAAGGGTCACATACAATTGATTTGGAAGATTTGACGCAGTGATCGGAAGCGCTAAAAGACCCTCTTGGAAGAGGATTGTCTCCCTGAGGTGTAATAACTAAAAAGACATGGCTTCTTCCTTCTGTAAAAAACATCTCTGCTTCGCTGAAATTTACTTCACCACGACAAATTGCATAATGAAAAAGAAGATAGCAGAACATTGACATTTCAGCACAGTTAGCAGTCGAATATTTTAGACAGTGTAACACTATATTCTCTAGAATATCAAAAGAAGTTCTGGCAGCGGGATATTTATCTATGAACTTTCTTGGATTACGCATTACATCAGCGACATTATCCATGTGACGCTCTTTGTCATCATGACTTGGATATAGTTGCTCCTCATAAAAGTCACCATACTGATCCATTCTTGAGACGGATACAGGGGAACTTGAGTTTGCCATCACTACAGTTCTTTTGGCCAAATGAGCTATACGTTTAGTGCTCGGGAAGCTCATTTTAAATTTATCTTTTATGTAATAGACGTAAGGTGAATGAACACATATTTTACATAAATTAACTAAGTCCTTGTGCGGGTTGTATAATTTACCAAAAGGAGTGTGGTCAAGAACTGGAATGAAAGGCCTTTTAGAAGAACAACAATCCTTACATACTATAGTTCCGCACTTTCGGCACACTTTACTGGGAGCTGTTTTCCCGCAGATAGGATAACTTATGATATGAGGTATGTTCAAGGGCATTTCATGCGCAGATCTCTTGTTTTGTAATACAATAAGCTAGCTAATAAAAATTAGGACAACACGTCACGTTCAATTGTTCCATAAATAGACACCTGGCAAGAAAATAAATGAAAAAGCAGCAAAAAACACAAAACAGCTTGCATCGGTTATAAGCCCTTCTCGGAAAATATTAGCACCTACAACAGCAAAGTTTCTGTTTAAATAAATTTTTTCTGTATTTGATTTGATTTTATAACATTAACGGACTAATATTCTATCTGTTTATGTACAAAAGCATTTTACTGCTTACAGGACAGTATTAAATAAATAAACGGTATATAATGAAATTATTCAGTAATTACTACAGACGCGCTTATTATCTGCTTTATTATTATTGCGGAATGACGGTGTCTGCTTAAATTATTGGATATATAATAGATTTTCAGGCACTTTCCATTAAAGGAAGTGCCTTTTTTTTAGCATTATAAATCACTTTTTAAATACAGGGAAATAAAATGAGTATTTACCAGGAGCTGCATGATCGTAGTTTCATCTACCAGGAAACCGATGCAGAAAAAACAAAGAAACTTCTTGAAAACGACAAAGTTACATTCTACGTCGGTTTTGACCCTACTGGCAGCAGTCTGCATGTTGGACACTTACTGCCTATTATGGCAATGCGTTTACTACAGCAAGCCGGACATGTTCCTGTCGTGTTGGTTGGCGGAGCAACTGCGCAGGTCGGAGACCCGTCAGGCAAGCAGTCAGCTCGTCCTATTTTAACTAAGGATGAAGTAGCTGCAAATGCTGAATCTCTTAAAAATCAGCTGGCTCGTTTTATTTCTGTTAAAGAAGGTGAAGCTCACTTTGTGAACAATATCGACTGGTTCAAAGATATGCTTTACATTGACTTTCTACGTGATGTTGGTTCACGCTTCAGTGTAAACCGCATGTTATCTCAGGAGTCAGTAAAAGGCCGCCTGGAAGCCGGGCTTTCTTTCCTTGAGTTTAACTACTCCATCCTGCAGGCATATGACTTTTATGTTCTGAACCGTGAACTTGGCTGTCGCATGCAGTTTGGCGGGCAGGACCAGTGGGGAAACATGGTTTCAGGTGTTGAACTGACACGTCGTATGTCACAACAAGAAGTATATTGTACAACTTTCCCATTGCTGCTGGACAGTAATGGTCAGAAGTTTGGAAAAACCGCAGGCGGAAACAATGTCTGGCTGGACACTAACCGCACCAGCGTTTTTGATTACTACCAGTTCTGGCGTAATAGTGAAGACAATGAAGTGAAAAAGCTCTTATGTTTCTTCACAAATCTTCCGGTAAGTGAAATAAATGAACTGTCCAGGCTTCAAGCTCCGGAGATTAATCGTGCTAAAGAAATACTGGCATATGAAGCAACTAAACTTGCTCATGGTCAGGAAGAGGCACAAAAAGCGTTTCTTGCTGCTGGCAACAAATTTGGATTTGCTGATGCTGAATGTAAGATTTCTACGTCAAGTGAAATTGTAAATATTAAAGCTGACAAAAATGCTGGTTTTGAAGACTTGCCGACAGCTAAGCTGCCTGCCGCTGAACTTGAAGGTGAAGGACTGTGGATTGTTAAAGCATTGGTTTCTGCTGGACTCTGTGGCTCAAACGGCGACGCCAGACGCTTAGTTAAAGGCGGAGGAGCTTACATCAATGACGAACGCATTTCAGATATGAATATGAACCTTACTAAAGATTCGTTCTCTGAAGGTTTTATTATTCTTAAAGCTGGTAAAAAGAATATCAAAAAGGTTGTTATAGGCTGAAGATAATCAGAATAACAGATACTAAAAAAGCTGCCTTAAAAATGGCAGCTTTTTTATATAACAAAAATAAAAATAATTAATTATTCTTTAGTTTCACCTGTTGCGTCTGGGATGCGACGTTTTAAAATACGCAGGATCTGAGAAGGTCTTGTGATATTTTCAAGAACTTCTTCAACCAGAGCTGTATTGCGTAGTTTTCTGGAAACACTGCCCAGTAATTGCAGGTAGGCTTCCTGATTCTGATCCGGTGCAACAATATAAACAATCAAGCGAACCGGCTGATCATCCTGGCTTTCATAATCCTCAACAGGATTTTTGCATATTCCAACAAGGACAATAGGGTTCGGTATATCATTCACACGAATATGAGGAAGAGCAAGTCCAAAGCCTACACCTGTTGTCATCATTTTTTCACGGCGCCAGGTTAGACGCATAATCATATCACGATCAAGCTTGGATAGTTCAGCAGCTTTGCTTATCAGTGTTTCCAGAACATCAAATTTAGTTTTACCGTCAAGGACAAGGACGGTATCTTTTGATATGTATTTAGTAAAAGAAACTTTCATTTAGCGCCTCCGGCTATATAAATCCATGTTCAAGTTCAGCAACAAATGTCAGTTAGTTACATATATATGTAAAATTCAATAATGCAAAGAAAAAATGTTTAGCGGACATAAAAAAGATATTTTCCTTAAAAAAATTTATGATTTGATACAATAATTGAGCATGAAACACCGTTGAATTTACATAAAAAACACGATATATTAGGACTATATGAAGCGGTATAAATACAATATGATTTTAATAGGTTTTTTCTGTCTGGTGCAACTTATTTTGACTCCAGGCGGAATATCCATGCTTTGTCTTGACGAGACAGAGAACAACTGTATATTCAGTTCTCTATACAACCTTCCTTGTGATTCTGACGACGAATGTCATTCTTGTCAAAAAACTTCCAAAGTAAATATATCATTTTCGAGAGTTAATAAGAAAGCAGCCAAAAAGCGCTTAATACCACGACAATATCCTCTTCAAATAAAAACGATTTCTCCTGCGACACTCCTTACAGGAATCAGGATCTGTGTCAGCCCTATGAGCCGGCAACAGCTTGACATGCATCTGCAAGGGGTCGTGATGCTAACCTGATACCCTCTTTGTGTCCACATAAAAGTAGTAAAATAACTACTGCAACTATAAAAATATAATTTCACAATAAGGGTTTTCATAATGAAAAGGACATTCCTGACGCTGTTTATAGCAGCGGCAGCCACCGTAGTATTCGGTGCACAGCAAAACACAGAAAAAACATCGCAACAATGCACTTTGCAACACGATCATTCTCAAGACGTTGATCACAGTGCTCACCAGAATGACGAAGCTCATAAAGGACATAATCATAATCATCCTACCCCGCCCCCGCCTGCGCAGAGTACTGACAAGGAGGCCGAACACCAGGAGGAAGGGCTTATTCATTTATCGTCAGAGCAACGTAAAATTACAGGCTTCAAAGTATCTATTGCAGAAAAAGGGTCAATTAACAGCAGTGTTGTGTTGCCGGGAGTCATTAAATTCAATAATAACCGTATTGCTGAAATCATGCCTCAAATGCCGGGTTTTGTTACTGCCATTTACAAAAGCGTAGGCGATAAAGTAAAGAAAGGTGAAACTCTTGCTGTTCTTCAAAGTCATGAGCTTGGAGAACTGCACGCTGACTATCGCTATGCCAGAGAATATGAATTAATGGCAAAAGTAGACTGCGATATGAAGCGAAATCTGGTCATGAAAAGAGCTGTTTCTGAAATTGAATATATAAAAGCAAGGCAAATATATGCCGAGGCAAAAGTAAACCGTCACCGTTATGAGGATAAATTAAAGGCGCTTGGGTTTTATCCACAAATCACTGCGCAGCAATGCCCTGCCCCCGGCAATATATCGGCAAGCGAGAAAATATGTACCCTTTATCCTTTGAAGTCACCAATTTCCGGTACTATTGTCAATAAAAACCTCACTATCGGTGAAAATTTTTCATCTGACAATACAAAATCAACCTTTACTGTTGTCGATTTAAGCACTGTCTGGCTGGATCTTGATGCGGCACAAAAAGACCTTCCTAAAATAAAAAAAGGACTGAAAGTAACAGTTGACCTCGGTGTTGGCTTTCCTGATTTCACTGGTAATATATTCTATATTTCCTCTACAGCTAACCCGCTTTCCAGAACTGTTCTGGTAAGAGTGCTGTTGAAAAATGAAAAAGGCATACTAAAACCTGGGTTATTTGCTACTGCCAAAGTTACAATTCCATCAGCGGGACAAACCGTACTTGTTCCTTCCAATGCAATACTTATGATTGATGGAGAAAGAGTGATTTTTGTTCCCGAAGATGATGGGTTTCTGCCGCAGCAAGTAACTATAGGACACACTGGAAAAGGTTTTACTGAAATCGTTTCAGGATTAAAGCCGGGAGATAAATATGTTTCAAAAGGAGCTTTTGTCTTGAAATCCATTATGGTTACCAGCGGAATTGACAGTCACGCCGGTCACGGCCATTGAGTAGCAGAGGTGAATAATGATAGATAGATTAATAAAAATGGCATTGAAGTTTCGAATGCTGTCAATAATATTCCTTGTTGCTGTATTGGGCGCTGGAGTATATTGCTATAAGACAATGCCGGTTGATGCTTTCCCGGATGTTTCTCCGATAATGGTACCAGTCTTTGCGGAGGCTCAGGGATTGGCCCCTGAAGAGGTAGAACGCCTAATAGCCTATCCTATTGAGTCAGCAATGAACGGCTTGCCTGATGTAACTTTAATCAAGTCTACTTCTGCTTTCGGAATGGCTGTTATATATGTCTACTTCAAAGACAGTGTTGATATGTACTTTGCGCGTCAACTTGTTGCCGAAAGGTTAAATGCAGCTGCAGCTCAATTGCCTCCCGGTTTAGAAAAGCCGGCACTGGGCCCCATTTCCAGCGGCTTAGGTCAAGTTTTCATGTATTATCTGAAAGCTGACGGCAAAGTAAACACAGAAGGCAAAGATGTCAACACATACTTGCGCGAGCTAAATGATTTTGTAGTCAAGTATCAGTTACAGACAGTCCCCGGAGTAACGGCAGTACTTTCGATGGGGGGGCATGTGCTGCAATATCGCATAAATGCCGATCCCAATAAAATGCGTAAGTATGACATTACTATAGATGATGTCATTGAAGCGGTGAACGAAAATAACCGTAATGTTGGCGGGCAGTATTTAGTTCTAGGATCGGAGGAATATCTCGTGCGTGGTATAGGTTTACTAAAAAACCTTGCCGGACTGCGCAAGGTGCCCGTAAAGGAGTTCAGCGGCACGCCTATAACTGTTGGTGATATTGCAACTGTTGAATACGGAAATGCCATCAGGCGTGGGGTAGTAACTCGTAATGGCGAGGAGGAGATTGTCTCTGGAATAGTCATGAAGCTGTATGGAGAAAATACCTCAAAAGTAATTTCAGATCTTTATAAAAAAGTTGCTCAAATACAGAAGACCTTGCCTGCCGGTGTAAAACTGGTTCCTTATTATGAGCAATCTCATTTAGTACAGAAAGCCACAGATACAGTTAAAAACGCACTCCTCCAAGGTGGTATTCTGGTGCTTATTGTACTGGCATTATTTCTAGGTAACTTACGCTCAGCTTTGATCGTCGCCATGTCGATGCCGTTCTGTGCAGGACTGGCTCTCGTAGGAATGAAGCTGATGGGAATATCCTCAAACCTTATGTCACTAGGTGGTATTGCCGTTGCTCTGGGGATGCTGGTAGATGGCTCCATTGTGGTTACAGAAAACATAATGCGTTACTTATCAGATCCGGAAAACAAAGATAAAAGTGTTCTGCGTTTAATCGGCGTAGCAGCTCATGAAGTCGGACGTCCCATCGCATTTGCATTATTAATCATAACCGCAGTGTTTTTGCCATTGTTTACTCTGCACGGGGTAGAAGGCAAGCTGTTCAAGCCTATGGCTTTTTCAATATGCCTTGCTTTGCTGGGATCTATTGCGGCCGCAACGGTTATTGCGCCTGTACTCTGTAGTTTTATGCTTAAAAAGGGTATTAAAACGAGATTTCAGCTAATGCGTAACTTTGACAGCAAGCACTATAAACCTATGCTTGAAATAGCGATAAAACTGCGATGGTTCATGTATATTGCAGTTCTCATAGCCGTAACATTAAGCGTGATTGCTCTAGGACGAATCGGCAAAGAGTTTATGCCTGTTCTGGAGGAAGGTTCTATCCTTGTTGGAGTAACCATGGCTCCTTCTATAAGCCTGGATGAAGCAAAAGCAACAGTGCAAAAGCTTGAAAAGATTATTATTAAAGAGCAGCCTGTTCGGGAAACCGTTTCCAGAATAGGTCGTCCAGAAGCCGGCAGCCACCCTCATCCGGTAAATTTTGCTGAAGTTCATATTGAGCTCAAGCCTTATAAGCAATGGCAGGGCTTTAAAAACAAGAATGAATTACTGCAAAAGTTAAGAAAAGAACTATCGGTTTATCCCGGGATTCAAATAAACTTTTCACAGCCGATTCAGAATTCCTTTGACGAACTGCTTTCAGGTATTAAAGCATTTTTCGCAATTAAGCTATATGGCGAGGACCTTACTGTTTTGCGTGAAAAATCTGAGGAAATTCGTAACGCTATAAAAGATATTCCCGGCATTGTAGACCTGGCAACCGAACAAAGTTTCGGACAACCGCAAATACAAATCATCCTGAACCGACCGAAAGCAGCTCGCTTTGGAATTTCAGGAGCTTCTGTAATGCAGTTGATAGAAACTGCTGTCGGCGGCGGCGATATTGATTTCATGTATAAAAACACCCGAAAATACGCGATCAATTTTCGCTTTATTTCTGACTGGAGGTCTAATATTGAAATGCTGAAACAGCTGCCGGTAAAGACCAAAAGCGGAGCCACTATTATGCTGGGGCAGATTGCAAAAATCAAAGTAACTGAAGGGCCTGTTCAGATTAACCGTGAGAAAAACCATCGTCGCTGGATAATTCAAGGCAATATTTCAGGTCGTGCTCTTAGCCATGTCATAAAAGATATCAAGAAAAAGCTTGACAGTTCAGTCAAACTTCCTTCTGGATATTTTGTTGAATTTGGTGGACAATTCGAGAATCAGCAGCGCGCAATGAAAAAGCTTGGAATAATTGTGCCATTGGTGATTCTGTTAATTTTCTTCCTGCTTTGGGCAACCTTCCGGTCAGGCAGACATGCGCTTATTGTAATGCTGAACGTACCTTTGGCATTGATAGGCGGAATTATCGGGTTGTTGTTAACCGGGCAATTCCTTTCAGTTGCAGCATCTGTGGGCTTTATTGCCCTGTTTGGTATAGCCATGCAGGATGCAGTGGTTATGGTTACTGACTTCAATCAGTTGCGTGAAGAAGGGAAGCCTCTGCTCGAAGCGGTAGTCGAAGGCAGCGTTATAAGGTTTAGGCCAGTTGTACTCACAACCCTGACTACCCTTTTCGGTCTGGCTCCGTTATTGCTTTCGCATGGAGTCGGAGCTGAAATCCAACGCCCGCTGGCAGCTATAGTTGTAGTTGGTCTTGCGAGTTCAACACTTCTTACTTTGTTCTTGCTGCCTGCTGTTTATTACACAGTTGAAAAGCGTTTTGACAAGAAATAACATATTAACTCCCTCCGTCGCCTATGGCGGAGGGAAAATAGCATTTAAATTTATTCTTCCGTTGATGCTTTTACCGCGCGAGTAGCAAGCTTAACATCACCCAGCACGCAAGGACCTCCAACACAGCCTCCTTCGCAAGCCATTACTTCGAGGAAATTGCCCGGGAGTTTGCCTTTACCGTAAAGATGAAGTTGTTTAACTGTTTTTTGGTCAAGTCCGTTTATAAACTTCGCGTCATTATCCAAGTTGCTGTCTGCCACAGTCTTGGTAGACTCTTTCAGCATTGCAGAGGTCACCCCGCAACTACTGGCAAATCCACGTGCGTAACCTTCTACTTTTCTCGGAAGTTTAATTCCTTTCAGAGACGCAACATCGATATTCATGGCCGCAAAGAAAGAACCTAGTTCTTCAAATGTTAATACGTAGTCAACTTTTGGAGACCTTTGCGCTTCCTTGCGCTTTGCAACACAGGGCCCGATAAACACACTAACACAGTCACATCCATATTTCTCTTTAACGACTCTGGCAGTAAAACGCATTGGGCTCGGAGTATCAGAAACATATGGCTGCAAAAGAGGTACATGTTTTTTGACGGTCTCAACATAAGCCGGGCAGCACGAAGAAGTCATAATGTGGTCTCCCTGCTCCATATGTTCAAAAAACTCTTTAGTCTCGTGCTCAGTGGTCATTTGAGCTCCATGAGCAACTTCTTCCATAAGCTCAAACCCAACCAGCTTGACGGCTTCAGCTATCTGCGCGAGTTTTCCAGGAAACTGACCGACAATAGAGGGTGCGACCATTGCCACGACTTTTTTACCTTTTTTAATTGCGTTAAGTACATCAATAATCTGGGAACGCTCCAGAATTGCTCCAAAAGGACACGCCTGCATGCATTTACCGCAGGAAATGCAGCTTTTAAAGTTAATCACCTGCGTTCCGTCAGAACGTTTCTTAATAGCGTTTACCGGACATGCTTCTTCACATGGAATTGGCACTCGTATAATTGCATGATATGGGCAGACTTTTGTACATTTACCACAGTCAATGCACAAACTATGGTCAATCCGTGCCTGCCCGTCAACAACTTGAATTGCATCACGAGGACAATTGAAGGTACATGGTCGGGCAAAACAACCACGACATGCATTAGTTACTAAGTACTGACTTTCAACACATGCTGAACATGCCACGTCTAATACACTCAATATATTATCGTCCGGGGCTTGTCGTTCTGTAGCCTCTTTCAGATATTTGCTCAATGCCTTTGCTTCATCTATTTCATCTTCAATACCAAACCCAAGCATTGCCATAACTCTATATTTAAGAACGGCTCTGTCTTTATAAACACAACAGCGTGAAGGCCTTTCCTTGCGAGGACGCATATCAACCGCAATACGGTCAATAACATCCTTAAGGGTTCCACGCATAAAGTTGCGGATTATTCTTATCAGCAGCTCACGCCTGATTCTTTCAGCGTTATTGGCTACTTTCATTATCATCACTTATCTCCTTAGAGGTTCAGGCTGCGTCTGACTCTATTTATAACTTTTTCAAGGGTAGCATTAGCAATAACATCAGTATCATCAACCTTGACGAACGGAGCGCTGCCAAAGTTGTCATTTCTGCAGCATCCAAGACATGCGGTGCCCTGCACTTCAACTCTACCGGTAAGATCCGGCGGAAGAAACCTTTCCATTTCCTGAAGCTTAGATGCTCCAAGCAGAAAACAGGTTGTCCCAACACATATCTCTACCTTTACTTTTTTCTTGGTCATGAGTAAATCCTGTATATCTTTAATAATACTTGATAGTTACTTTTTTCATGTACTTATTTTCCAACACAGTCTTGAGCCGCTTGATTATGTTACGCCTGATTTCCAAATCAACAGGCAGGCTGGGATCCTGATGAGCTTCGTTGACTCTAGTACCTGCGATGAATTCGATAACATCACTTTCCTGTAACAACTCAATCAACTTTGCTGCTGCTAAGGGAGCAGATTGTTGTCTGTTATCCAACTCAAGCTGTCTGTCTGTTTCGGTCAATGTAAGAATGCCTTCAGTAACCAAGTCAATACCTTTCATTGTAGATATTGGTGGCAATCCCCCTCCCCGCAATCTGAGGTCTGTTCTTACTTCACGGTTTAGCTCTCTGCCAACTATTCCTGCAGTTGTTCCACCGCAAATCACAGACCTGCCATTAAAATCGAGAACAGTTTTGGCAAAGTCACGATCCTTATCATTTCTGAAAGGAGGCCCTGTTAACAGTCGGATGTGCCTTGGCTTACGAAAATATATTACAGTGCATGAAATATCGTCAATACACGAAAACCCAGGGTTCTTTGTACAAGCTTGTGCTACAATAGAATGTGACAAATCACGAGCCGAAATGTTCGGTTCACGTTTGATAATATTCTGCACAAACTCCAGACATCCTTGCCTTTTCCAGCCAAACTTGGCAATTGAATGTCCGAGCCCTGCCTGGGTTACACCATCAGAAAAGAATATAATTCTATCTCCCGGAACAGCTTTAAACTTTGATAAATTAAGTTTGCGGTCAGGCCATGCAGCAGAGAAAACAGTTTGTTTTTCCCATTGAACATCTTCACCGTCCCGCAAGTGTATATAAGGCGGGTTATCCATTTCAATAATCCTGACGCGGTCATTTGCCAGTATATCGGCAACAGTAAAAGTGGCATAACTTATCTTTCTAACCTCACAAACCGGCAAGGTATCCATTATTATTTCAGCAGATGGGATTATCTCCATATCCCGGGAAACAAACCGCAGCACCATTGACGTTGTCATACTGGCCATCAATGAATCCTTTATTCCGCTGCCTAAACCATCTGATAATACCGAGATGCAACGGCTTTCATCATCCAGCCTGATACTTCTAAAATCATCACCACAAACAGACTCGCCGGTTTTGATGCGCTGGCAGCACTCTATTTCAATGAATGTCTCTTCCAGTAAAATCATTGCCAAGCTCCCTGCGTTTAGTGTTAGATTTGTATCCGCTGGCGACTTCACGCAGCAGTATTTCTGTATCTGCCATGTGTTCACCCAGATATTTGGCCATTTTCTGAATAGTGTTCACGTTTTTGCGGATAACCTCCTGTGCCATTTCTGAAATATGTTCACGATGTATTTCCGCCTGTGTCACATCCTGAACAATTGCTCCTATAGTGCGATGTTTTTCTATTGTAAAAACACTGATATTCAGGATGTGGTCACCACTTAGGTAATTATCACGGCACACGTCTTTCCCGGAAGCCAATGCAGCCTCAAAAAGATCATAAAAATCAACAATTTTCTTTAAATTAACTCCACTCAATCCCGGCACAGCCTCAAATGCCAATCTGGTGCTTTCATCAAAAAGTCGACTAAAATTCTGGTTGCACTCTATGATATTTAAGTTTCTGTCAGCAATAACCACGCCGGCAGGAATATATTTAATTAAAGCATTACTCTTACGCTGAGCCAGTTTTCTTAGATATGACAGGCACATAGCGGCCTCCGCTTTACCCTCAAGCATAGCTCTCGCAAAATCTCTGCAGGTTCCATAACCACACCCGCCGCAATTCAATTCATCCTCTACGGACACTTTGCCAACCGAGTCCAAAGCGTTATTAACTTTTCCCTCGCTAAGTTTCTTATAATAAATTTTTTCAGGCTTCAAACTCTCTTTTAAATCGATATCAACAACACGCTTTAAGCTGCTTTCACGTGCAGCATCACTACAAGTTGCAACTAAATCAGCAATGGTTCCGCCAGTATCTCTCATGCCGGGACCATTTACACAACCGCCTTCACAAGCCAGGCTTGCATATCATTATAATCAGAAACCGCACAACTTAAAGTCCGTTCAATATTGCTGAGACCAGTGACAGTAATAAAATACTTACTGTCATCCCGGTCTCGCTCGCGTAAGGTTTCAATCATGCCGCCTTCCAGCGGATACACTCTACCCTCCACGGCAGAGTATGGTACGAACCTAGCCTTCCCTCTTTCCCTGTGTGGGAAAACTCTCTCTCTGATAAACCAGTGTTCTATATCTTCAAAAGTTAATGCTACATTAGCCAGCTCTGGATAACGATCAGCTTCCTGTTTTTTTGCGGCGCAGGGCCCTGCAAAGACCACTCCAATATCATCACCATAGTGCTGACGCAGCATTTTGGCATGCGTCAAAAGTGGTGACAATACCGGAGTGATTGCGGCAGTACATTCAGGCAAATACTTACGGATAAAATCAACAGCAGCCGGACAGGCCGAAGAGATGTATAATCCGGGGTTATTCCTGTTAAGTATCTGGCCGGAAACAGCGCTCACTAGCTCAGCTCCTAGAGCGGTCTCGCTCACCCCTGCAAAGCCTAGCTTTTTCACAGCACTTACTAACTGCTCGCATTTAAGCCCCTTAAAATAACTTTTCCAACTTGGGGCCAATGAAAGAAACACTCTCTCTTTTTCATTAAGTAAATAGTTCGCTCTGGACAAATCATCACGAATGCGCTTAGCGCCAGCAGGACAGATTTTGACACAAAGGCCACAAGCGACACACAATTCCGGCATTACACTGGCCCTGCCATCTACAACTCTGATAGCTTTGGATGGACAATGACGGACACATTTGCAACAGTCCTGACATTCATTTGCTACAGTAAATACCGGGTAATTATGATTCATCACCTAATCCTCAGGCATTATTTTGTAACAGGTAATATTTTCATTAGTATTTCTCTGGTCACGCCTTCATCAACATGATTGTAAAGTTTACCATCAACGAAAATATTAGGTCCTTCACTACATTTTCCCTGACATAATGAACAGTTAAAATCAACGTCAACACTATCTTGCAATCCATTATTCTGCAGATAATTCTCAATCATTTCAAGATTGCGTTCATTGCCACGTGCGGAGCAGGAACTTCCCAGACAAATTACTATTTCAGGTTTCGACATATTAAATAAACCATTATATGGATATATTTATATTTTTATATCTATTAAAGCATACAACAATACAAAATAAAATCAATAGTAAAAATTAGATAAATAGAGCAAATCACTCAAAAAAGGGAAAATAACTATTCAGAAAGCAGGTTATTATCCAGAAAAGTAAAGACTTCCTCAAGATCATTATAGCGTAGCGCTGCCCTGTGATCTAATGGGGTTGGCATGTCGTTAACAATAACCAGTTTTGCTCCGTTCCGGACAGCAATTGAAGGAATAGACGCCGCTGGCTGCACAACCAAAGTTGATCCCAGAACGATCATAAGGTCAGATTTATCAGCAAGTTCAAAAGCCTCTTCCAAGGCTCCTTCGGAAAGCATTTCACCAAAGAAAGTGATCCGAGGTTTAACTACACCCCCACATATACTGCACTGTGGAACTTCATCATTACATACAACTTCAGCAATCTCATCAAAAGTATATGTTTTACCGCACGACATGCAATAATGTTCAGTTGGAGTTCCATGCAGCTCAACTATTTTTTTAGTACCTGCACGCTGGTGCAACATGTCGATATTCTGTGTGATTACAGCTTTTAGCATCCCCTGCTCTTCCATTGCTGCAAGAACCTTATGAACAATGCTTGGCTGAAGCGTATGGATATTGTAAATAAAATCTTTTGAGTTTATGTAATAATAACTAGGATCATTCATGAAGTAATCAAGAGAAAAAATCTTGTCAGCGTCGATTTTGCTGTTACGGTAAATACCGTCCTTGCCTCGGAAGTCTTTTATACCTGAGAATGTAGAAACTCCTGCACCCGTAAAAGCGGTACAAAATTCTGCGTTTCTAATTAAATCAAGTAGTTGTTCCATAATTATTCTTCTCGTGTGGCTCCGCCAACTTTTATAATCCTAACTCCAGAAAGCATGTCATGCAAACCGCGATGGAAAATATAGTTTAAAAATGGCATCAGAATCCCCATAGTAAACATAAACAATGTCCAGATAAATGTTCTGAAGTAATATGCCTCTGTAATGTTTTTTCTAGCGATGAAAATACCCCAGAACCACATTCCGTAAGTCTGGGCAAAGTAGCCCAATGTAACACCGTAATACAAAAGAGTAATTCCAAGTAATATTACAAAACACCAAGTGAAAATCATTGATAATTTTGAAACTTTTATCCAACATGCATTGCTTTGATCAGCACCGAGACACACATACTTTTCATTGCTTACCGTATCAATCCATACAGAGCTGACCCCATACCCGCCCCGTTCATCGGCATAAGTATATGGAGGATAGACAGCCGTCAGGTTGTCCTCGTGCAATGCATAAATTTTTTCCTGTTCTTTAACAGCGGTATTAACTTTATCAGCAGCTTCAGTCAGGTATTTTTCAGTTATACCAATTTCTTCTTTTGCAGCCTTTTCGGCAGCTTCGCCCTCTTTCTCTGCAAGGTTTTCTTTTCCCTTTTTCTCGTTTTTAACAGGTTGCTTGCTTTTAATTTTCTTTTTAGCTTTGACTTTAGGTTTTATTTTTTCTTCTGGCGCAAAGTTATCCTGTTCAGCAAGTTCTTTTTTAGAGTTATTAGTCTGTTTTACCGCCAGTTCGCGTGCATAATACATGCCGCCGCTAAAAATTATAATACCAACAATGAACACAATTACCATGTCGTAAACAAAAGCTAAAATTCTTCTGCCGGTATTAGCATATTCTGGAATATGCTTATGTTTAAACATTGTCTCAGATTCTTTGGAACGTTTAAAAGATCTTGCAACATCTTTTAAGGTTCGGGTTGATTTTTGAGTTGATGTTTCTGCCTCAGTGCGTCGTTTTTCCTGTTCCTGAAATCGTTCTTGCAGAAAGTTTAAATCCCCAGCTGCTTTCCAAGTCTTAAGCAAGCTGTTTCTAACTGGGGTTTCAGGTGTCACGCGGTCTTCATCAACCCATTTAGCAATAGTCTCTTCGTCAATTGGACCATGCTCGGTACCTTGTATATCTCGTATGATAAAGTTCATTGAAAGTTTCCTGTCGTTTTTACGATTGTTAAAAGTAGTCTTCAGCAGGTCAAAATTCAAACTCTTAATGACACTTTTTACTTAGCACACAGACTGGAATTCATCAGCATAATGAACAATCCCTGAAACACCATCCAATCCGCCGGGAGTCAGTTCAATAGCCATAAAGATATTTTCAGGAACGTCAAAAGGTACTCGTATATTCCAATTGGATGCCGGCATAAAACCAAACTTTGGGTAATACATATCATGCCCCAGTACGGTAACGGACTTAAAACCTAACTCTCTGCCTTTGTCCAGCCCATAATTTATCATTTTACTGCCGATTCCAGCCATTTGAAAATCTGGATGCACTGCCATTGGAGCTAAAGCAAGACTTTCAAACTCTTCTCCAGACTCGTTTTTGATGATAGCCTTAGTAAACAGTATATGACCAACAGCTTTGCATCCTGCAACCGCAACTAATGATAACTCCGGGATGAATGCCTTACTTTTGCGCAATGCGTCTACAAGCTCAGCCTCTTCATTCTGTTCAAATGCGGCTTTGTTAATTTCGAAAACAACAGCGTAATCACGCTTAACTTCCTGCCTTACGGTAATATTCATATGAAGCATATTTTTAAATTGTTATTATTTATATATAGAATTGCATATTATAATTCTCAATATTCTTAAAAGCAACCAAAATAAGTTACTGAGGAGAGAGTATTTATATTTGCGTTTTATATAATTATGAATTATATTACAACAATCTTTAAACAAAATGGAGATATTTTTAAAAACCATGAAAGAAGAAACGCCTGACTTAGGCAGCGACGAACCACCAGACCCCTGGTCTATTAATAACTCGTCTATCGTTTTAGTCCCAGTTGCAAAAGGAATATTGTGCTTTTTATGCCGTGGAGGGTTCACATGTTGAATTTCCTGGCAGAGAACTACATAAACTTCATCCTGCTTTTTGTGTGCATCACCCTTTCCGCTATTTTCTCATGTTCGGAAACTGCACTTTTTTCACTAAGCAGAGCGCGTCTATTAAGTTATAAATCTGATGCATCAAAGCAGCGGCAGGCCATTGTGAAACTCATGAAGACTTATCAGTTTACTCTGATTGGTATTGTCTTCGGTAATATACTTGTTAATACCGGGTTAACATTATCAAATGATGCTATCTTTGCTTCTTTTAAAAACTTTAGCCCAATTTTACAAAAAGTAATTACGATTTCTTTTTCAGTAGTTGTATTGCTGATATTTGGTGAAATAGCACCAAAAACAATTGCCCTAATCTATGCTGAACCAATCTCTGAAAAAATCGCATTGCCAATATTATACCTCAGAAAACTGCTGTTCCCGATAATCTGGGTTACTGACAAGTTTTTTAATATAATTCTTAATTTAATAGGACGCAAAACACACGAGGCCCTCACTCCTGAGGAATATTCTTCTTATCTGGAAATGTCGGCTTCTGTCGGGGCTTTTACGCGAAAAGAACTCGCACTTCTTGAATCAGCTTTTCAATTACGTGAGATTACGGCTGAAGAAATAATGACCTGCCGTATTGACCTGGTTAATGTGAATAAGACAATGTCACCTGAAGAAGTTGGCAAAATCATACGGGAAGAAAAACGTGAATTTTACCCGGTAATAAACAAAGATATTGATGACACCGAGTGTCTATTGTCTGCAAAAAAGTTTTTCCTGAATTCTGTTGATGAGCGTCAAGCATGGGACAAAACATGTTCGTTTAACACTGAGTTCATACCTGCTAACTCAAACCTGACTTTGGCGCTCAATACCATGCGGTCTAAAAATATATCCGCAGCTCTCGTGGTGGATGAGTACGGACGGACAACCGGATTGATTTCACTGAAAGAAATATATGCTCAACTCACAGGGGATGTCGAAACAGTGTACAATCAACCTGAATACAGTATAGAGAAAACAGATAAAAATGAATGGCTGGTTCAAGGTATGATGCCGCTGTTTGCTCTTGAGGAAACTTTAAAGATTGAAATTCCAGAAGAATTTGAATCAAGTACTGTAAACGGCCTCTTTTGCGAACTTGCAGGCAAGATACCTGTTGCAGGAGATGAAGCAAACGTTGATGGAATAATTATGCATGCTGAAGCTATTTCCAGACGAAGAGTGATAAAAATAAGAGTTAAAAAGTTACCACATCAGCCACCAGTCGAAGCTAGTGAGGGGACAGCATGACATACCTCATACTTCTTATCATAACACTAACACTGATGGCATTCTTTACAGGTAACGAAATCGGCCTTATCTCTTGTCAAAAACCGCGTATAATGACTCATATAAGAAAGGGAAGCAAACGAGCCCTGTTTATAGATTACGTATTGAAACGGCCTGGGTTCATGCTGGCAACAATGCTGGTGGGCACTAATATTTGCCTTACCTCAGCTTCAGTCTTCGCCAAGCGTTTTGTAATCTATGCCGGGATGCCTGAATATATAGGAACTATACTCATTTCCTGTATACTGCCATTAGTAATGCTGATACCGGAAATACTTCCTAAGAATTGGTTCAGAGAGGATCCTGAGAATCGCTGCCTGTTCTTTGCGCCGCTTCTGATGGTAGTATATTTTGTGCTGTACCCGGCATCATGGGTCATGGCTTCTATTACAAGTTTATGCCTCCGAATTTTCAAGCCTGATGAAAACACAGACAAAACTTCACTTCTTATGCGCGAAGATTTTCGTGTATTGATTCGTGACAGCGAAAATGAAGGAGTTATCGACAATGAAGCGGCTGATATTCTTGACCGGTCTTTGGATTTCTATAACCTGAGGGTAAGTGATATACTTACACCTGTTGAAAAGGTTATTATGATACCTGCCAGAGCAACCGTTAAAGAAGCTGCGGAACTGTGCAGAAAGCACGATGTTTCACGACTCCCCGTTAGAGCCAGACGCGAAATTCCTGAAGATATAAAACAGCTGAACTGGGTTGGTGTTTTCAGTATTTACAAAGCAATTTTCTCTTTAGATGAAAGTGAATGGAATATAACCAAAGTCGAAGACTGCATGAAACAGCTTTACTCCTTACAGGAAAGTGAAGATATACCGGATGTGATTGCCACTGCTCAAAAACTTAACTGTAGACTTTTAGCAGTTCGGGACAGATCAGGAAGTCCGGTTGGGGTTGTTACTCCTGTGGATGTATCCTCAAAGTTATTCTCTTAATAAATAATTTTCAATATTTTTGCCATTACAGCCTTTTAACGGGTTGCAATGGCATTTTTTTTCACTATAATAAATAGCATATGCCAATAATAAAAAGATTTTAATTTATGCCAAGACCTTTTAAAAATCGCAAAATTGGTGGCTGTTTTAAGGCGGATTATTACAAACCGCGCAGTGTGCCAATGTCAATGCTTTCAGAAGTTGAATTGACAATTGATGAGCTTGAAGCAATACGGCTGGCTGATGTAGAAAACCTCTACCAAAATGACGCAGCAGAGAAAATGAACGTATCACGTCAAACTTTTGGCAACATAATAAAGAGGGCAAGACAGAAAATAGCAGATGCCCTTGTTAATGGTAAAGCTCTACGCATTGTGTCAACCGGGATTAGCTATTCTGACTCAATGCAAAGGTGCGGAAATTGCGGATTAGTATGGCGCAAAACTAAACAGGAACAAACCAACTGTCCTGAATGTAAAAGCTCTGAGCAGGAAATTCCTGATGATGCCTTTAAAGAAGAATTTTTCTTTAGAGGACGAAAGAGACGCGGCAACGGTCGCGGCAGAGAAAACAATTGATTTTAGATGCAGCTTATAACTGCATAATATTTTAAAACCAAATAACGTGGGAGAGTATCATGCCTGGTATGGATGGAACTGGACCGCTGGGACAAGGCGCCTTCACTGGTCGTGGAATGGGGCCTTGTCGTAATCAAATTCAACCGCAGAATAACCAGACAGGGGAGAATGCTAATAATGCAGGTTTCGGCTTTGGTCGACGACGAGGGTTTGGTAGAGGTTGCTGTCAAGGTATGCGCAGAGGGCGTGGCGCCGGCTTCAGAGGTGGATTTAGAAACGGCTTTTCTAACAATTAAATCACACAGGTATAATAATGAAATTAGCATTCGCCGCTGCGGGAAAAACTCTTAGCAGCTCTCTTGATCAACGTTTTGGCCGTTGCCCCGGTTTTTTAGTTTACAATACAGAAACAAATGAAACCTCTTACACTGATAATTCTCAAAACCTGAATGCGGCTCAGGGGGCAGGAATTCAAGCTGCAACTCACGTAGTTAATATGGGGGCAGATTGTGTGCTTTGCGGACATTGCGGTCCTAAGGCATTCCGCACACTCAAAGCAGCTGGCATACAAGTCATTTGCGGCGTGGAAGGTACGATACAGGATCTTGTTAAAAAATTCGAACAGGGAGCTCTTACTTCTGCTGAAGTTCCTAACGTTGAAGGACATTGGATGTAGTCATGCAAATCTGTATTGCAAGTGGAAAAGGCGGTACTGGTAAAACAACTGTGGCCGTTAATTTAGCTTGGACTTTGAGTCAAAATAATGATCGAAAAGTTCATTTAGTAGACTGTGATGTCGAAGCTCCCAATGATCACCTCTTTCTGGATACGAGGCTGGCTTCAAATACCCCAGTTTGTCTACCAAAACCAAAATTCAACAGCGATGGTTGCGATGGTTGCGGAAAATGCGCCAAAGTTTGCAACTATAATGCTGTAACTGTTATTGGTGGCAAACCGTTGGTTTTTGAAGAAATGTGTCATGCTTGTGGCGCTTGCTCATATGTCTGCCCGCAAAAAGCCATAAACAGTCATGATGTCCGCATTGGTTCAATCCATAAGGTCAATGTAGGTTTACCATTCAAACTTTCATGGGGTGAACTTGATATTGGGCAAGTACAAGCACCTGATATAATCAAGGATCTTCGAAAAGAGCTGAATGATAATCACATTAACATTCTCGATGCTTCACCGGGGTGCGGTTGCGCCGTACGTGAAACACTGACTAATGCAAGTATCACCTTGCTGGTTACAGAACCCACACCGTTCGGATTGAATGACTTGAAACTCGCAGCACAACTCAGTTCTCACATGGATATCCCGACTGGAATTGTAATCAACCGTTCCGGTAAAAATGATAAAATCATTGAAGATTTTGCTGCAGAGGCAAACATTCCAATTCTGTCAAAAATACGCTGTAAGCTATTCAAAAGGTGATTTTCTTGCTGAAGCTCACCCGGAAATAGCTGGTGTAATGAAAGAGCTTGCTGATAAAATTATTGATTTGAAAGAATCAGGACAAAAGTCAAAATTTATTTCGGGCAAATTAGAAAAAGTCGATTACATTTCAACACCGGTAAGCGTTAATGAGCACAAAGTCAAAAATGAGATTGTTATAATAAGCGGGAAAGGGGGGACTGGTAAGACAACTTTAACTGCAGCCCTTGCCGCTATGCGTCCCGGTTCAGTATTTTTTGATGCAGATGTTGATGCTTCAAATTTACCAATTCTTTTAAAAAGCGAACCGCTTACTTCAAGACTTTTTACTTCCGGCGCTAAGGCTGAGATAGTAAAGGATAAATGTATAAAATGTGGAAAAAGTGCTTCCCTTTGCCGATTTGGAGCCATAAAACTTGGTTCAAACGGCTATTTCGAAGTAATTGAAAGCGCCTGTGAAGGCTGCGGTCTTTGCAAACTGGTGTGTCCATATGATGCAATAAAAATGAATCCCGGAAATACCGGTTTTGTTTATACTGCCGAAAGCAAATATGGAAAGTTGGCACACGCATTTCTGAACATTGGAGAGGAAAATTCAGGCAAGTTGGTGACACAAGTCAGAAATCAGGCATTAAACATGGCCATAACTGAACACGTGTCTAAAGTCATTGGCGATGGACCTCCCGGAACAGGCTGTCCTGTTATTGCATCAGTTACAGGCTGTCGAGTAGCCTTAATTGTTACTGAGCTTGTCAGGTACTCATGATATGCTTAGGGCTTTAAAGCTGACAAAACACTTTGGCATCAACGCAGGAGTGGTCATCAATAAATACGATATTAACCTGAAAGAAACGGAAACAATAAAAGAAAAATGTAAAGTTCTTAATGTGCCGGTAATTGGTGAAGTCCCTTTTGATGAAGATGTTGGAGTAGCAATAACTAACAGCTGCAACCTGATCGAATCGGCCCACTGCCCTGTCCGTGACGCAGTCATTGAAATAAGTAATAAAATACAAGAAGTATTTGAAATTTAATTAATAAAAATGGAGACAAAAATGAAATTAGCTTTACCTGTAGCAAATGGAGTCCTGTGTATGCACTTCGGACATTGTCAAGAGTTTAACTTTATCGAAGTGGATGAAAATCAAACTATAACTAATAGCGAATTTCAAACACCACCACCTCACGAGCCTGGAGTTTTACCTCGCTGGCTAAATGAAAACGGTGTTAATTTAGTTATTGCCGGAGGCATGGGAATGCGTGCTCAGCAGTTATTAAATGATGCGGGGATCAAAGTTGTTACCGGAGCTCCTGCTGAAGCTCCTAAGAAAATTGTTGAAGCTTTTTTAAACGAAAGTTTGAGTACAGGAGAAAATGCCTGTTCCCACTAAAACATTTCCTGCACGTTAAATGGTATGGTATAAAACACTGCTTTCTTAAGCAGTGTTTTTTTTATTTGCTTTATTACACAGGCGAGCAATATTATATTTTATTGTTAATAATAATTATGAGGCTCGGACTGCAAAATGATTAAGGACATTCTTACTGGCGCAAAAACTTTCTTTCACGGAGTTAAATTATTCTACGGTAACTATCGTTACTGGCACTATGCAATAATTCCTATGCTGATTATTATAGCTCTTTACAGTATTGGAATATGGGCTTACTTCCAATTTCTCAATCCATGGTTACTTTCATTTTTACCTGACCCTGCCGCGCATGCAGAATGGCTTAAATTTTTTATTTACCCATTGCGTTGGTTGACCGCGACTGCGGCGTTTCTGGTTGGATTCAGTATATTACTAATGGGGGTAACAACTATCTATACAGCCTTGTCATCACCTTTTTTTGATACTATGGTAGCAAAATTGGAAGCCAAAGAGTTTAAATATGACTATAAAGAGCCCAAGGGATGGAAGTTTGTAGTGTGCACTACCCATTCAATATATGACGGAATTGTTCTTAATATTATAACTATTTTGTGGACGCTGCTACTGCTGCCGGTATCAATTTTTATTCCAGTAGTGGGGCCGATTCTTTATGCATTGATTGTGGGATACTTTTTTGCTTTATCGTTCCTTGTATACAGCGCTGAACACAGGAAAATCAGACGAAAAGAATATAAAGTACATTTGCGCGGAAATAGAATGAAAGTGTTAGGGTTTGGCCTTGCAGCTTATGTTTTCTCACTGATTCCGCTGGCAATGATCTTACTATTACCAGCGGCAGTGGCAGGAGGAACTGTTTTATTCAATGAGCATCTCAGCAAAACCGAAGATGCTCCGAGTTCAACAGACCTTGAAAACGTTATAGATAATAAATCCGACATAAGTGAGTAAAAAGATTATGCCTTCTAGTCTGACAAGGCGCCAGCCAGTACGCATAAAAACCACCAGCATGATACCGCAAAGTATCATAATCGGATTTATTACGTAAAGAATTTCCTTTGCAACTGGAATAGGATTGATAATAGCACACAGTCCCATGATAAAAACCAGATTAAATATGCAACTACCTATAATATTACCAAGTGCTATTGATTTCTTGTTCTTGATCACGCTTCCGATCGTTACAGCCAGTTCAGGAACAGAGGTGCCAAATGCAACAACTGTCGCAGCAATCAAGGCTTTGTTAAGGTGTAAACGGTTAGCCACGTAAATCACGTTGTCAACCAAAGCTTTTGCACCAATAAAAATCATGACTAAACCAATCAACAGAAATATCCAAGCTACCTTAATAGACTTAAATGCAGCTTCTTCATGTTCCTCGCCTTCTTCAAGTTCAGCAAGGGCATTGCGATTTTTAAACAGGTAAATAAAGTAGCCTGTCATAAGAATCAATAAAATTACACCGCTCCAGCGAGGCAGTTCGCCATTAGCAATAAAAGCAATACCGCCAACCAGGAAAAATGACCCAAGCATAAAAAGAGCATCCCTTTTTATGAGATGCTTAGGAATAGACATTCCACCAGTCAGCATTATTCCCACCCCAAGAACCAGCGATATATTGGTAATATTACTACCAACTAAATCCCCAATAACAATATTCCCCTGCCCTTGGACTGATGCATAAATATCAGTTGCAAATTCAGGAAGAGAGGTGCCAATGCTCACCAAGGTGAGGCCAATTACAATTTCAGGAATTTTGAATTCCCGGGCAATTTGGGCTGCAGCGTCAATAAAAAAATCACACCCTTTTATCAGCAATGCAAGACCAACAACAAAAAGTAAGATATTAACAGTAAGTATATCAGTTGCGAAAGAAATTTCCATTTTTAGATTACTATTACCGCCATTCGGTAATAGATTCGACCTTATATTTCGGGACGTGTAACACGTCATTATCATCGAGATAGTATTTGGCAGAGCCACTCATATCAATATCGTCCTGTACCGGAGCTTCGTCAGGATACCCCACCGCAAGCAAGTAAAGCAACGTTGATTCTGTAGGTATTTCTAAAATCTCTGAAGCTTTTTGCTTATTAAATGCTCCAATCCAACAACATCCAAGTCCAACATCCCAAGCCGCATACTGCATTGCCTGGATGGCTGCCCCGGCGTTAGCATGAATTATCTCAGTGCTATCGCCAAGGGCGGTAACTGCTATGAATGTAAGAGGGGCATTTTTCCCAAACTCGGGTGTGCGGCGCGGAGTGACAAATCCGCCCCAGGCTGTTGTTTCAAAGACATCCTTAACAATATTCTTATTCTGGATGACTATATAGCGCAACAATTGCACATTGGCACCGCACGAAACTCGTCGTGCGGTGTCAATCATGTTTGTCAAGTCTTTGTCTAAAACTTGAACTTGCTTGTAGCGTCTAATCGTTCTACGTTTCTTGGCAACTTCCTGAAATTCCATTTTAACACCCTCTACAACATAAAGTTAGCCTTTATAATCTTCAAGATAGTCATAAATATGCTGACTTAGACGATTATTCTTAATTTTAACGACTTTCATTTCACGTTCAACGCTTTCACAAGAATCTGAAGCGTGAGCAGTATTAACCATGACATCGCTACCGAAATCACGGCGAATTGTACCGCCAGGGGCCTTAGTCGGGTCTGTAGGGCCAAGCACAGTACGGATCTTGCTGATTGATTCTTTACCTTCATAGATCAAGATAAGACATTTTACAAGACCTGGGTCACAGAGTTCAGACTCCGGACATTCTTCAGGACGGCGTCCTGACATAAATTCAACTATTTTAGAGAACTGATCGTCTGCAAAACCTTTGCCAACATTTTCAGTCAGACTTTCAATAGCTGAATCATTCATTTTGAAGTCAAAATCTTTTTCCAATACTTCTTTAGCTTTTTCACCGATTTTAGGAGCAAGTTTCTTGCGCAGCGCCTCCTGAACAGGGCCATAAAACTCAAGAGCTTCACCTACAGACATACGGTAAACTTTGCAGCCAACGATACGAAGACCAGTTCTGCTGAGCATATCAATAATATTACCTGGGCGACTACTCGGGTGGCGCCAATTATCAGGTTTGATAATAACAAGAGTGCGCTCATCACCTTCTTCTACACCAAAAACATTTTCAACAACATTGTCATTTTTTTCTGCAAAATCGGCAAACATTTTAAGTTTCTCACGAGCTGCATCCATATCGGGAGGAGTGAGAACCGCAGGTTCAAAATAACGAATCTCTGATGGATTATCTTTGTCGAAAACCATATCGGCATATGTGTCACGAATAGTTTCACCTGTCAGAGAATCTCTAGTAGTAGGTGGGTTCAGCTTGCCGGCAATCGCAGATAATTTAGCGCAAGCATTTTCGCCCTTAAAAAGCAGCATAAGAACACG
This sequence comes from Lentisphaerota bacterium, assembly GCA_024225035.1. Classification (GTDB taxonomy): domain Bacteria; phylum Verrucomicrobiota; class Lentisphaeria; order Victivallales; family Victivallaceae; genus Zth2. The sequence continues at coordinate 21,631 of JAAEMX010000211.1, read as the reverse complement.
TTCTTTTTTGCCATCATCATGTTCTGTGAAATTTTCAAGAACATACTCAGCCAGCATTCCAGCCTTCTCCGGATCATCTTTTCCGACAGTATGATGCAAAGACTTTGCATATTTTTCAGCAAGTTCACAGCTGAATGTAAGCACTCTAGCGCCTGTAAAGTCAAGGTCGGTACGGCTCAAAAGGCGAGCAAGGATACCGCCAGTACGAGACTTCATAAGCGTGTAAGGCGTTATTAATACATAGGATAGTTCAATAGACATATAATTTATACTCCTTAAAAAAATATTTGTATTCACCCTATATCCCTAATAATAAAGGTAAAGTAATCTATATTATCTAACATCAATGGGCAAATGAAATTACAAAAATATCAAAACAAAAATAACGGCACTTATTTAACAAGTAGCCGTTAAGTCAATATTAAATGCTGATTAAGCCTGAAGATCAAGCAGTCTTGCAGCGTTTTCACCTAAGATTAAAGACTTTTCATCTTCATTCAAATCAAGCTTCAGGAAGTGGTCCAAGGCTGTTTTTTGATCACGCCATGGACTATCAGTGCCAAAGAGTACTCTGTCAGCACCATGTCTGCGAATCATTCTAACAAGCTGTTCATCGTCAATTTGCCCTAAGGTAAAGGCCAGGTCCAAATATACAGGCAAGCCTATTACATATTCTTCGGCCTCATCCCACATCCCCCATGAACCCATATGAGCTATAACCAACCTAAGGGAATGCTTTCATGCGTTTGGGATCTGTTTGATAAGGAGCTTCGAAGTTATGCATGAGTCAAAACAAATAGGTTATTCTCAATACAGGCTTCCCATAAAGGGAAAGCTTTTTCATCTTGAAATGTAAAACTTTGATATTCAGGGTGGACTTTAACCCCCTTAACTCCAAGAGAAGCTATCCATTTTATAGTCTCAGATGGATTCTTCATTTCCGGATGAATAGAACCCAGCAAAAACACAGGTGGTTTGTTATTGTTCGCTGCCCAACGATTAACGCCACGGACATTATCGGGAGTATTGGCTAACGGCAAAGCCAATGAATAGTCAATACCACATGACTTCATTGAGCTAATCAAACCACTGCGTGTACCGTCTGTTGCCGGATCCACTCCATGAATACCAGCAACAGAGGTTAAAGCACGCTCAACTATTTTTTCAGGATAGTAGTGCGTGTGAAAATCAATTATCATACTTCAGAAAGTAAGTCTTCTTTAACTATTTCGTTGACCCATTCAACATTCGGGAAGAAATCCTGGAAGAAAGAGCGCATCATGGTTAAAAGGCCTTTTTCGCCAACATGCCAGTCAATAGCTTCTTCTCCAATACCATCCACAACATTTTTCTGATCAAAAATAATATCAGATGAAAAATACGGTAACAGATCTCCAAGGAAACGTGTCATTAATTTTTCATCCATGTTTGGATCAGGATTATCCTGGCCAACGACAACATTGCCAAGTCTTAGTACGTAACACATGGCATTGTTAATCTGAAAAGTGCTAACTGGGCTATTACCAGTAATATGGTAAGCCTTATTACAAACAGGCTTCTGAAAAAGAGCTGTTATTGAGGTCTGCACATAGTCAATCGGCACAAAATACACATGCTGAGAAGGCTGAGCTGTGAAATGAATATTCATATCGACCCACTCAAGAGGATTTGCACTCAACTTAGAACAGCGATGTTTTTTAAGTTTGGCCATAAATTCAAGAATTCTGTAAAAAGCCAAGGGCTTTCTTACTCTGCCATCAGAGAGCCTTCCGATAATAATTGAAGGACGATAGATAGAGAAAGGAATTCCACATTTACGTACCAACTGTTCAGCATGATATTTGCTGTCTTCATAAGGATTATTAAAACCAGAATCAATCGGGTTATCCTCAATTGCACGACCTTGTAATTTTCCTGCGATATAGGCAGTACTTACATAATGAAATTCTTTAACATTAAGTAATTTTGCCAAGGCAACAACGTTTTGCGTACCATTAAAGTTAATATTATATGTACGTCCAGTGGCATCTTTTCCCAGATTTACATCTGCCGCACAATGGAAAATGGTATCGACACCCTGCATTTCGGGCATTGCTGCGAGTTTTTCCGGATCGAGGTGAACAACATCCCCAGAAATAACTTCGAGTGAGTTCATCACTTTGGCTATATGCTCGGGGCATTCGTCAAAACCACATTGTTCGCGAATCGTTTCCTCAACACGCTGTCTAGCTTCCATGACAGCGCTGTCTCTGGTAAGTGCCACAATTTTGACATCGTTGCGCTCCTGCAACAACGCTGTCACAAATGAACTACCTACCAGTCCGGTGATTCCAGTAAGAAATATTTTCATTATTTCCCCAAGATTAATTTAATATATATGTAATTTAATTAAACAATAACAACATTACCCTACTCAGCAATTACCTGAGTTACTCCCTTATAAAAGTATCTACTTTAAATGTTGAGCGCAGAAATTCAAATGAATATCTTAATTAATTTAGAATAAAAGCCTATGCAATATTAAAGAATCTGAAATTATTATTTAAATTTTACTTGCATTAATATTACACTGTATTACAATTATAACAATATAGAACCAAAAAGAGGAAATAGACATGCCTAAACAAACCAGGACAGAAGTTATTACTTTTAAAGTTGATGACTCTCTAAAAGATGCACTTGAAGGAATTAACAACCGCTCCGCTTTTATCCGTGCAGCAATAATGTCAGCGCTTGACAGTACCTGTCCGCTTTGCAAAGGCACTGGTATATTAACTCCTCACCAACAAAAACACTGGAATGAATTCCGCAAAAGTCACTCCATTGAAAAATGTGCAGAGTGTCAGGCTTATTTTCTGTCATGCAAAAAAGGCAAAGAATAAGAATACCTAGCAAGAACCATCTGATACAGCCACCAGGGATTAGAGAAATGAAATGGATTCGCTTAACACTGCTTGCCTCTGCTGCATTATTCTCGCTGGTAATTGGCACAGGTTGTGGAAAGAAAAAGTATAACGACAAGCTTAAAAAAGACCAGATATTAGTATATACCAGCATTCAGCCCATGGCATTTATTGCTTCAAAAATTGCTGGGAAACACGCGGTCGTAAAAGCTCTTATCCCGCCAGGAAAGAGCCCTCATGACTTTTACCCTTCACCATCTCAACTTGGCGAAGTGTCAAACGCAAAGATTTATTTCATTTCGGGATTGCCATTTGAGGACAAACTAGTTATTCCGGCATTGAAAGACAGTAATATCAAAGTTGTTGATACTTCTGTCGGTATAGATCAACTACCTGTCGGCTGTAACAAGGAATGCAGGTGTGGTCAAAAGAAGTCACCGGTAAAATCCCTTGCCACTCAGATAGACCGCCACATCTGGCTTTCTCCTGAAAATAACATTGTTATAGCAAAAAACATGTTTGACGCTATTTCTGCAACTGACCCTAAACACAAAGCTTATTATAAATTAAACTATGATAATCTTATTCGTTGCCTGAAGGCAGTTAACACACGACTTGAGCAGAAGCTAAAGCCGTATAAAGGAGAAATTTTCCTGGTATATCATCCTGCATTTGGATACTTTGCAAAACAATATGGATTAAAACAGGAAGCTGTTGAATTTGAAGGTAAAATGCCTTCACCAAGACACTTACAGGCTATAATAAATCTAGCCAAAGAAAAGAACGTCCATATAATATTTGTCCAACCTCAGTTCAATCGTAAATCAGCCACAACCATTGCAAAAGCAATCAACGGACGAGTAGTAGAGCTAAATCCTCTAGCCTATAATGTATTGGAAAATTATACTATGATTGCGAACTCTATAAAAGAGGCCATTAAAACAGAAAAAACAGATAATGAAATAAATGAATGATAACATAATCATATCTATCGAGAACTTAAGCTTTGCCTATGAAAACGGAGAAACAGTTCTTGAAGACGTCAATTTAACCTTTCGTGAATTGGAATCTGCGTGTATTGTAGGCCCAAATGGCGGCGGCAAGAGCACATTGTTATACCTACTGCTGGGTCTTCTCAAGCCAACTAACGGTAAGATTACAGTGTTTGGCAAATCACCTATAGAAGCCAGGCTTAAAATGGGTTATATGCCACAGTATATTCAATTGGACCAACAGTTTCCCATTACAGTAAACGAAGTTGTTCTCATGGGGCGACTTAAACGCGGTTTCTGGGGACGTTATTCTCGCGAAGACAAAGAAATTGCTGCACACTCAATGGATGAAATGTCAGTTTCACACCTTAAAAAAAGAACTTTCGCAGAGCTTTCCGGTGGGCAGAGGCAGCGCGTTCTTATAGCAAGAGCACTAACTTGTCGGCCAGATCTTTTACTCCTTGACGAACCGACAGCCAATGTTGATCCCGGTATTCAGGAGCAATTCTATGAAACACTTTATAAACTGAACAAAAGAATGTCTATACTTACAGTCTCGCATGACTTAGGGTTTGTCTCTGAAAAAATCGACAGTGTTGTTTGTGTGAATCGCCATGTAAATGTCCATCCGACAAACAAACTGGATGGTAATATGATTCGCGATATTTATGGTTATGATGTTAATATGATTTGTCATGATTACCGCTGCTCAGAGGGCAGTCACACTCACGGTCATACAATGGAGGGCTGTGTTCATGGGTGAATTCATGATGAATGTTTTTGGTGCCAATATTCCGTTTTTACGCTATGCTTTCATAATAGGACTACTTGCAAGCGTTGCTTTTGGCATAATGGGCACTTTTGTTGTAACACGTAGAATTACTTCTATAGCCGGCGCAATAGCTCACAGCGTTCTTGGCGGTATAGGTGCGGCGCTTTTCCTGAATCTAAACATTGGGTTAACATGGATCAAACCTGTATACGGAGCAATAACCGCAGCTCTTCTGTCAGCTTTTATCATTTGGTTGGTAAGTATTTACGCAAAACAGAGAGAGGATACTGTAATTGGCGCTATCTGGGCTATAGGAATGGCTACCGGCCTGCTTTTTCTTGCTCGCACCCCAGGGTATGTGAATTTACACAGTTACCTTTTCGGCAACATACTCTTAGTGTCACGCAATGATATTTTTATCACGTTGATCCTTGACGCTTTAATAATTATTCCGGCAGTTATTTTCTACAATAATATACTGGGAGTATGCTTTGACAGTCGTTTTGCAGAACTGCGAGGGATAAAAACCAAACTAATTTTTCTAATGCTGCTGGCCATGACAGCCCTTACTGTTGTTTTGCTAGTGGATATTGTAGGTATAATTATGGTCATTGCCATGCTTACTTTGCCAGCTGCAGTTGCTGGTCATTTTACCAGAAGACTCCATTCCATGATGATAGTTTCAGTAATTCTAAGCCTTGCCTTCACTTCCAGCGGGCTTGTAATTAGCTTCAGGACAGACTTACCAAGTGGCCCTACTATTGTTATTATTGCAGGTTTCTGCTATATTGTGGCAATGATATTCTCTAAGCTTCGAGCCAAATTCTCCTCTCATGCAGTATCAACAGCTGCTGACAGCAAAGAAGAAACAGGCTAACCATTACACTCTAAAAGATATTACCCTAACAATTTTTAACATTTTATTTAAAGAAAAGGAACATTCTAAAAAATATTCTGTCTATCTAATTAGAATGTTTCCTCTCTCTCCTCCTTTTGCTGGAGCCTCCCTTCCCCAAGGGAGGCTTTTTTTATGCAGTGTTTATTAAAGACTCACTTAACTAAAGAAGTATATTCTTAACAAAAGCTAACATTGTATAGTATAACATTTATAACAACTTTCTAAAAAAATTACCAATATTTTATCATTAAAAAGGAACAACTTCTTTTTAGTAATGTCTATTAACTTAGAATGTTTCCTCTCTCTCCTCCTTTTGCTGAAGCCTCCCTTCCCCAGGGGAGGCTTTTTTTATACCTTGTTCATATGTGTCTTTGCAAAATAATAATCACGCGATATAATTATCATCTTGTAATATAAATAATAATAAGTAACGGATTTTTTTTGATGCGCAGTAAACCAGAAGATCAATATATTAAATTTATGACAGAAACCTACGGCAGTCTGAGAAATGAATTTGACTTTACAAATAACTTTACGGAACTCGATCTTGGCTGTGGCAAAGGAAGTTTTACAACTCAACTTGGTTTAAAATTTCCAGAACATTTAATTTTTGCTGCAGATATTATGATAGGTCGCCTGCGAAAACTGCAGAAGCGCAACCAGCGTGAGGGAATATCCAACATACATCCTATTCGCGTTGAAGCACGCCACCTGATAGCCATGATTCCTGATAACTCTATTGATCGTCTACACATCCTTTGTCCTGACCCGTGGCCAAAAGACAAGCACCGTGCTAATCGATTGATGTGTTCTGATTTTATGGCCCAGATACATCGAATTATAAAAACAGGCGGGCATTTCCATTTCTCTACTGACGATATGCAGTATCATGATATTGTGAGAAATGTAGTTTCTAAATCTGGTCTTTTTGAAGAAAACAGTGAGCTGCTTGCTGAGCTGAAGGAGATAAAATCAGATTTTGAAATCCGGTGGAATTCCCAAGGCAAGGAAGTGCACCACTTCTTATGGGTTGCAAAACCCCTGCCCAGTTATACATCAGTTCATTAGCCAAAGGATATGTTTATTGCGAACATCCTCGCAAGTCTATTTGCCATTTATCGATTATTTTACCGTCGCATGCGATCCATATTGTATCATAAAGATTGATAGTTGGGTCGCAATGCGATAAGCTTAGCTCAGCTATATCTCCTAATTCAGGTTTGAGCTCCTGATGCGGAAAATATATTTTCCCGTGTTCATCGCCAAACCATTCATAACGCCACCCTTGCCCGGATGGGTTCATTACATAAGGTGGTGCATGCGGAGTGAAATACATTGCTTTCAGTCCAGCATCAACGGTCACATAATCGAATTGATTTGTGCTTATGACATGAGTCAGGAGAGTTAATGCCGGTTGAAATATGAAGAACCTTGCAGGGTCATCTTTGCTGCCTATATTACAGTATTCTGAATCCATTACACAATAAGACCCAACTTAAAAATCCGTAACTTCAGGGATTTCTGAATCAATATCAAAAGTTCCGGTTCCAGTCCCTGAGAAAATCTCCATTGGCAGTCCAGATGCGGTCATCTTACGAAACAGCTCTGCTGCTTTCTGCATAACGCTTAAAGATGCAGTGCGACGTTCTTCAAAAGAATTTATGTGTTGAATTATTCCAGCATAACATTGAATTCCTTTTAACTGGAGACCGGGCTTTGAGTGAACCAGATTAGCAAGAGGAATAACATCTTTGTAATTAGCTCCGGTACGCCCCATTTCAGGATTAACTCCAACCAGCACCGATAATTTTAAATCACGAGCAATTACAGCCTCATTTAAATCTTCAATGTTTTCGCTGTTATCAACGACTACCATGATTTCTGAAGCCAATAAGCCTGTTAATCTTGAATGGAGTAACCACTGGAGAGGTTATAAGAATTACTTTGATTCCTGATTCCAGCAAGACTTCAGCCTCAGATATTTTAGCAGCACATACCCCGGCACAATTCCCTTCAGCAAGCTGTCTTTTTGCAATTTCAGAACATTTATGAGTTTTGGCATGCGGTCTTAACTTCTTACCAATCGTCTCGCTCCAGTTGTACATATAACGCAAGTTTTTTTCAAAATGATCTATATCAAGAACTAGACAAGGGGTATCCATTTCATTCTTGCTAAGGTTATACCACCATGAATCCATTCAAAGCCTCCCGAATAGTAAATGTTTAGCCTTTAAACTATACTGTCTGCCGGGCATTTCAAGTAAATTCATTCGAGGTGCCATTGATAATAAATTTTGGCAGTATATACTCTTAATTAGAAGGGTAATATATGATATTGGAGCTAAAAATGAAGTTTTTTTTAACACTCATCACCTTGACACTATTTCCGCTTGTTTCCCCGGCCTACATTCTTACTGCAGAACAGCGAAGTACTAGAATAAAAGAGCGCTTTCTGGAAGTAAAAATACAGATGATTCGCAATAATCCTGGCTGGAGTGGAAAAGATTTTTATATGGTCATAAAGTCTCAAGGTTTCATGAAAAGAGTAACGGAGAATCCACGTTCATTAATGGTTGACGGTATTGAGGTTGGCGGTCGCGATATAGTCAATATTGCACCTCTGCTTTCCCTTTCTGTAAAAGTTATAATTCTACGAAAAACTTCCGTTAACAGTCTGAAGCGCCTGCAAAAATCCTCCATTAGAGAATTATACTTAATTGATAATCCGAAAATAACAAACCTTGAACCGCTTAGAAATATGCCTGAATTAAAAGGACTGGCGTTACGAGGAGAAAAGGTCAAAGATCTTACACCACTAAAAAATACAAAAGTTGATAAACTTGAACTTAAAGATGTTGGAGTAATAAACATCAGCCTGCTCCAGGCTATTCCACTTAAAACGCTGTTTCTATCAGGAACTAACTTAACTGGCTTTAATATCCTTCCCAAGCTGCAGACTTTGACTACCCTGGGGTTGGATAATGTCAAAATTAATAACCTTGACATGCTAACCAGCCTTAAGAATCTTAAGAAAGTGTATTTAAATGACCTGCCTGTTAAATCAGTTGCACCGTTATCAAAACTGAAGCTGGACGAGTTGAGTGTTACTAACTGCAAGTTTCAAAATTCAGTACAGCTAAAAAATATGCACCTTCAAGAACTTAGTCTGATGCGTACTAAAGTCTCATCAATTGCCTCTCTTCAGGGAATGCCCCTAAAAGTTCTTGGATTGCGTGATACCGAAGTAAAGGATATAACACCTTTACAGGGAATGCCTCTTGAGATTCTGATGCTCGGCAATACTCATATTACCAACTTAAAAGCACTTGGGGGAATGAAAACCCTGAAGATATTGGATATTTCCGGTACTAAGATCACTTCTTTACGTCCTCTGAGAGGGCTAAAATTGACAAGAATTGAATTACGCAACACCCCGGTAAAAGATATTCGCGCATTGAAAGGCATGCCGTTGAAGCATGTTGATTTGCTAGGTTCTAAAGTTGCTGATATAGGGGCGCTTCAAGGCATGAAATTAGATTTTCTGGATATACGCAACACTCCTGCATTCTCACAACCTCTTCCTCCTAAACTTGAAGTAGATCATTTTTACCGAAAAGGCAAACGTGATTACTGGCCTTGGATTCCGCGATTAATGAAAAAGCTGTGGCATAAAAAGGGTATTTTTTATGATAATGAAACAAACCCTTCGGACAGACTTTGGCCATGGAATCCATATAAGGAAGATCCGCAGCGCCTTGAAGAAGGCGTTTAATAACAATTGCTAACGAATTTTTGTTAGATTCAGATTAGTTCACATAACAATGCTTGATTTTTTTGCAATTTTAATGTAACATCTTAATTAGAGGTTAATTGCAAGAAAGGAGGGTTGTCATGTATGCGATACTTCAAAATATGTTTATCGCAGTGGCTTTCTTTATTATCCCACTAGTCCTGGCACTTGTTCTGTTTAGAAAGTCCAAGAAGTTCGTTTTGTTTGCGCTAATCAGCCTGCTTTTAGGGTGGTTTGGTTTTACTTTAAGCACAGTAATGTATTCATTAGAAGGCATGACTAAACACAAATCCAATGAACATAGCCAACACGAACCACATCCATTTGAATAACATAAATTAGCATAAAATCATTTGACTTCTTAACTTATGTAGTGCATTTTAATCGCAGCAATCGAGGAGATGAGTTGTCGTCACCGCATAGGAATGCGGTTGTGTCAAACTCTCTGAAGCTAGTTCAGGGTAAAATCTAATAGGAGTAAATGCTATGCAGTGCTTCAAAAGCTTAGCACTAGGTTTTGCTGTTTTTGTCGTTACAGGACTTACCGGTTGCCTAACCCAAAGCCAGACCAGCGACGAGACCCTCGCCTCTTGGAAGACTCGCCCAGACGGCGCACGTGATAAAATAATTCAATTTGTACAAAAAGCAGTTAAATGCTATCCCCCTGAAAAACGTGTTGCTGTTTTTGATATGGATGGTACTCTTATCTGCGAAAAACCTATGTACGTTGAATCATATTTTGCTGTTGCCAAAATGGCCGCAGATGCTCAGATGAACCCTGACTTATTGAAGCAACCTTATTATACTGAAGCTGTAAATATCAATCAGGGAGATTTCAGCAAAAAAACAGTAGATAAATTTCAGAGTGGAATTCCGCAATGCTGGCTGACTGCTTTTGCCAATATGGATGAAACTGACTTTGTAAAATATGTTGCTGACAGCAAGGGGATAATAATGCATCCTCGCACTAAACAGCCACTGTCTCAAACTTTCTACAAACCAATGCTTGAGTTCATAAAATATTTAAAAGATAATGACTTTAAGGTTTACATCGTTTCCGGAACCAGCACCGGAGCTGTTCGCGGCATGTGCAAGGGAGTTATTAAACTGAAAAACTCTCACCTGATCGGCACAGAAGACATGCTGAATCCTGTATACTACAAAGATAAAGCACCTAAACTGATTCGTACTTCTGTTATCAGAATGCCTAGAACCCTCCGTGATGGCAAGACAACTGTTATCCTTGATCATATAGGTGTACGCCCAATCCTTGCGGTTGGTAACACTGTTGATGATTTTGGAATGCTTCAATATACCTGCTCAGGCAGTACTCCGGTGAAGCCCCGCATGGGTATGCTGGTCAACCATGATGATGCCGTTCGTGAATATGTTTATCCTGGTTATGGGACCCCAATGGTTCCTTTAAAAATGCCGGGAGATGAAAAACTCACTACAGTCAAAGCAGATCCGGCAGTAGCTAATTTCATTAAATCCAATGGCTGGATCACCATAAGCGTTAAGAATGACTTCACTAAAGTATTTCCAAGCATTACGGTAAAATAACATTTTTACTGTAATTTTATATAAAAAAGCTGCTGACATAAAATATACCAGCAGCTTTTTTTTATATACCTATCATTCAATAGCCAGCAGCTTCATATGACCCCAGTCCTGCTTTATAAATCAAAAAAGTACGTTCATAAGAAAGAACCAGTCTCTTGTTTTGATTAAAGGCTCTGGTTGCCACGCAAATAATCCCTTGATCTGAGCGTGACTTAGATTCACGTTTAGAAAGGATTTCAGATTCTGCGTAAAAAGTATCCCCGGCTTTAACAGGAATATGAAGCTCTACATCTTTCCATTCCAGATTGGCAACAACCCGCCCAAAGGTTCTGGTGGTTGAAGCAGTAGCAGCCCCAATTAAGTAATTTTCATTTATATAATGAACTCCAGCATAGTATTTATCGATGTAATCAAAGTTTGTATATTTCGGGTTCCAGTCCAGACTGATTAGCGAATGTCTTAGGTTTTCTTCTGCGGTCACAGTTTTTCCCGGGCGATGTTCAAAAGTCTCACCCGGATTAAAATGTTCGTAATAAAGTCCGGTCTGCTCTATATAATTATTATCCTCAAGCTGTCTATAAGTCATAAACCTAGGTTCTTCAGCTATTTCAAAACTAGAGGATACATTAACTGGCAAACAGGCAGGGTGTTTTCTTTTTTTGTAAACTAAAACATCATATACTATAGTCACAACAGTTATATCTTTACTATTTTTCCCAACTGTTTTAACAGTCAACAAACCAACATCCTGACTGTCGGGATAATCTTTCTTCTCTAAAATTGTTGATTCAGAATAAAGCGTATCGCCTCCAAAGACCGGTTTCTGCATTTGTATCTTTTGATACCTGATAATACGGAATTTATGTCCAAATGTTTTCCAGCTAGCACCCATGACTACTTGAAGAGTGAGAGTGCTGACTCCAAGGCATTTGCTCCACTCTGTCTGAGAGGCGTAATTTTGGTCATAATGCAGATGAGCACTATTCATAGCGTCCATTGCCTCATCCCTGTTATCCTGTTGCGAAAGTGTTATTCCCGGGCGGTGTTTAAAGGTCATTCCTTCCTTAAAAAGCTCGAAGTCAAGACCGAAAATCTCACGATATCTGTTTTCTCCGGTTTTAGCATATCCATATAAAGACATAATAAACCTCCAGTATAATCAAATATATAGTTGATCTCTAGCTACTTTTTCAAGTTCATCTCTAAATTTTGGATGAGCAATAGCGATAAGTGCCTTGGTTCGTTCTGTTGTCGTTTTGCCTTTCATGTTGGCGATACCATACTCCGTGACAATGTAATGAGTATCCATCCTCAGGTCAGTAGCAGCATTATCCACACAAGGCACAATTCTTGAAATAGTCCCGTTTCGAGCTGTAGAATTCAGCGCGATAAAAGATTTTCCTCCCGGAGAAGCAACTGCACCTCTGACAAAGTCATTCTGCCCGCCTACCCCGCTAAAAGTTCTTCCTTTTATAAATTCAGCATTGGCCTGCCCAAAAAAATCAACTTGAACAGCACTGTTAACCGAAATTAAATTGGAAAACTGTGATATGACTTTAAAATCATTAACATAAGAAACCGGATACCCTTCCATGCTGGAATTGTCATTTATATAATCATATGTATCACGATTTCCCATGCACAAAGTAAATACATGTTTGCCGCGATTCAATTCCTTCCTTGATCCATTAATTACACCAAGTTTAATAAGTTCAACCATGCCGGGGCATAGCAGCTCTGAATGAATACCAAGATCATGTTTATTGCGCAACTGCTCACATATTGCATTGGGCACTCCGCCAACGCCAAGTTGAATTGTTGCTCCATTTGGAATTAGTTCAGCAATGTATTCGCTAATACGTTCATCTGCTTCAGAAGGCTTTCTGAAAGCTATTTCGTGTACAGGTGAGTCATATTCAATTACAGCATCAATCTCACTGATATGTAAGCTGGATTCGCCAAATACCCGTGGCATATTACGATTAACTTCTACAATAACCTTTTTAGCGCTTCTGGCTGCAGCCAGGTTATAGGCATTACTGGTGCCAAGGCTGAGATTGCCTCCTTTATCCATCGGGGACACTGTAAGTAAACAGGCATCAAGCGGAATTTCCCCGCTTTCAAAGAGTCTTGGAACTTCTGAAAAATTGGAAGGCAGCACAGAAATCAGTTTTCTTCCTGTTTCATGCCCGTAGGTCAGGATTTTCCTGTCATATTCAGTAAGTCCTGATATCGGAACAGGTTCAAAAATTTCAAGTAATTCATCACTGCAGAAAAATGCCTCATATGCTGCTTGATAGCTATGCATGTAGTAAATTCGCATTTTCTTTATATTACCGGTTCTGCCGAGTTTGCCAATTGCATGCATCAAACCGGGAGGTTGGGACGTTCCATAGCCAAGGCAGATACTTCCTTGAGCAGGTATAAGTTCGACTGCCTGTTCAGCAGTCAACAATTTACCGGCATATATTTTATTAAGGGAAAGCATGGTAAAACCTCACTTATCAACTGTTTTTAGAAGATTCCTCAAACGGATAATAACTGCTTCATCAAGCATGACACCGTTTAGTACGCAGGCGTTGTGCTCGTTTTTTTCATACACAGCAATAGCTTCTTCAGCAAAGGTTATCTGCTGCTCTGTTGGCGAAAAACCTTCATTTATAGCCTGTACATGACTCGGGTGAATTGCGACTTTCGCATCAAATCCAAGTTGCTTATCTTTTGCAATTTCAACCTTAAGCCCTTCATGATCCTTAATATTAACCCATGGTCCGTCTATAGCTGACAAATGATATTTTCTAGCGGCCTTTAGAGTAAGGTAACAGGCGTGAAGCAAGCCTTCCCAGTTACCGGGGCTAACATTATAAATAGAGCTCAGATCACCGTGACTCAACCCCAGTGCAGCAGTTCTCGAAAATGCGGCGATTTCTTCTGCGTTATCCAAAGCTCGAATCGACTCTAGAGTAGGAATCAGAGGAACATCTTTGTATTCATCACCAAGCTGATGGCTGATAACTTCGACGTCGCGGCTGCATTCCACCTTCGCTAAAATAAAAAAGGCTGGTTTAATGCCAGTTCCACGCAAAATCTTGAAATCATCAATTATAAAAGGAGAATCTAAAGAATTTAGACGAATTCCAAATGCGGCAGTTTTTGAGACCTTTTGTGTTTCTGTTGCAAAAAATTCAATAACCTGCCGCCTGGCATCTGGTTTATGCGCCGGGCCAACGCCATCTTCCAAGTCAAGAACGATTGCATCGGCTCCGCACTCGGCGCCTTTCAGGAACCGTTCGGAACGGTTTCCGGGAGTAAAAAGGTAGCTTCTGTAAAACATTCAGCACCTCCGCTGTAATTCAAAAAAAGATGAATAATTCTTATTTTAGACAATATTCAGATCAATTGGTTCTGTAATTCATCGGTTTACAAGCTATAAATGTCGAGAAAGCTTAAATCATTCCGACAATACAGCAATGCAAAACTCTCCTTTAAATGTAATAAATATCATGTAGGTAAATAATTCAAGAAGATAATTTGAACTGCTATGCTCATAAACCGTTTGTAATATGTTTCCGTATAAGCAGACACAAAATCAGGCAAGGACATAACCTCAATAAATCATAGAAACTGCGTTGGTGTTATTTAATGATATCTTAATTTATTGTTTAAAATCAAGGTATTACATTTTTAATTATCAAACAAATTATTTTCAGAAAGTCTCTTTTCCCCGTTGTGTTTTGAAAAAAAACAATATAATCGTTATAATAGGTTTCTGTTTATTGATTTTAAAATTACCATGAAAGAGATTTTGAATGTTCCATATTGAGCCATCTGAAAAATCACCAATTACTATCGACTCCTGGAATGAATACAAGCTTTATAATTTTCAACTAGATGGTATTGACTGCAAGGTAATTTGTCCTGACAAAGAGGCCCCTCAACGACCTTGGCTCTGGAGAGCCCGTTTTTTTGACTGCTGGCCTTACATTGATATTGCTATGCTTGAATGCGGTTATCATGTTGCATACATTGATGTTGCCGGTTTATTCGGCTCGAGTAAGGCTGTAAAACGATTTGATAATTTCTACAACTACGTTGTCAATGAACATTCTTTTAACCCTAAAGTAGCTCTTGTGGGGTACAGCCGCGGGGGATTAGCTGTTTACAACTGGGCTGCCAGAAACCCACAGAAAACTGCTTGTATCTATGCTGATAATCCAGTGTGCGACATCAAAAGTTGACCTGGAGGCAAAGGAAATGAGTCCGGGTGTAATGAAAGCTGGGAAAAGTGTATCGAGTCCTACGGTCTTAATGATTCAGAAGCTATTAATTATAAAGGCAACCCCGTCGATAATCTGCGCCCGTTAGCGAAAGCTAATGTTCCGCTGTTACACATTGTAGGTGACAGTGATGACATTGTACCTGTAAGCGAAAACACAACTATCCTCGCAAACCGCTATTCAAAGCTGGGTGGATATATTGAAATAATTCACAAACCGGGCGAAAAACATCACCCACACAGCTTACGGAACCCTGCTCCAATCATGGAATTTATTAAAAAGAATTATCACGAAGGCATATAAGTTACCTTATTAAACCATGTTTCTGATAAGCTTGATTGCCAACTATAATGTTATGATTTGATGAAAATATTTAACGGAAGCTTACATTGCTTAAGTCTATCGTGTATATTAATATGTATCATGACGTTGGAGCAATATTGGAGAATTGGAGAAAAACATGGTTCCTCAAGACATACCCGGACTTACTGACCAAGGTTTTACTGCAGAAGATGACCAAAACCAGCTATGTAGCTATGTTGCCCGTTCTCTGGATCTAAGTGCTGTCGGCAGTTGGGTTATTTTTTTGAAGACCGGGTTAACTGTTTTCAGTAAAACGCTTGCAAATCTATTAGGCACAGACAAAATACACCTTCCGGATATTGTCCATGAAGGCTTAATTTCTGCGGAGTACTATGAGCTCATGCAAGAAAATATTGGATTAACAATTAATGGTAAAAAGCCTTTTTATAAAGTAGAATTCCAAGTCACTCTGCCAGACGGAAGTAACAGATGGATGCGGAATCAGGGAAATATAGTTGAGTATTCTGATGATGGTACACCTTTAGTTCTCGCTGGGATTACAATTGACATTACCAAAAACAAAGAACATGAATTAAAGCTATTGCACTTGAAAAGAAAATATCATGAACTGTTCAACAAGTCTCATATTCCTATGGCGCTTTGCCGCATAAAAAATGATCTCCCAACCGATTTTTTAGAAGTAAATAGTTCTTTTGCACATACCTTAAAAAGCTCAAGGGCAAAACTCATGAAAGAGGAGTTTTACAAAATCATATTGCCTGAGCTTGAAGATATGACAAAAAAAGAATTTTATAAAAAACTTATCAGCAGGGTAAAATATAAGTTTAATGCTGCTTATAAAATCGATAAAGATCAGAAAATCATACTAAATGTTTTTGCTCAGGTTTTCTTTGAAAAAGACAACTCATTCATGCTTATTACATTTGAAAATATCACATAAGATTATGTTTAATTCTCTTTTCTGGCTAACTGAAGAAAAAAAATGTAATTATTTAATGATAATCATAAAAACTTCAATTTATCTTCCATAAGATAGTGAAAATTCTATTTTATAACGTATTTTAACAGCAAGAGAAAATAGCAAATTATGAGGTTATAAAATGGCTTACATCGTCAAATTCTTTATTGAGTTATGGAACGTAACCTGTATGATGGCTCCTTGGCTATTATTTGGTTTCTTTGCTGCAGGTGTCCTTTCAGTGTTTTTTTCACCGTCATACATTAATAAGCATATGGGAAAACCCGGGTTAAAGTCAATTATAAAAGCAGCACTTTTCGGTGTTCCCCTGCCCCTGTGTTCCTGTGGAGTAATTCCAGTAACAGTGTCCTTAAAAAAGCAAGGAGCAGGCAGAGGTGCCGCTGGTTCTTTTCTAATCTCTACACCACAAACCGGAGTAGACAGCATACTGGCAACTTACTCTTTACTGGGACTGACGTTCGCTATTATTCGGCCGGTCGTCGCATTTGTTAACGGTATCTGCGGCGGCTTATTGATGGAATACTTTGGCAAACCAAAATCAGAACTTAAACCTAAGCCCCAGGAAACAACAGAAAAATGCAAGATGCATGCCGGCATGGAACATTCAATGGAAATGCCTCAGGAACAGCCTAAAGGTTTTGCAGCGTTTATACATGTCTTTAAATATGGTTTTATAACTTTGCTTGGAGATATTGCCATTTCATTGCTTATCGGCCTTGGAATAGCAGCACTGATATCGTTACTGGTGCCTCCTGACTTTGGAGCAAAACACTTGACTTCTAACTGGATAGCATTCCCAGTTATGCTACTGTTTGGCATCCCTCTATATGTTTGTTCAACGGCATCAGTACCAATTGCTGCTGCCTTGATGTTGAAAGGAATAAGTCCGGGAGCAGCACTTGTATTCCTGATTTGCGGTCCGGCGACAAATGCCGCTACAATAACTTCTATGAGTAAGGTGCTTGGCAAAAAATCGGTTGTCATTTACCTCTCCTCTGTCGGGGCGTTTGCAATTATAGCTGGACTTATATTAAATGTAATGGATGTTCATATGCCAATAACTGAAACAGCTGTAGAGAAAAGCATGGCAGGGCCAGGTATGATACAGAAGGTTTCAGCTGTAATTCTTATTGCCTTGATAATCTTGGCTCTGTTGCGGCAATTATTAAAGCACATGGGCTTCGGAAAACAAGTTATGGAGCATACGCTTCTGGTTTCGGTCAAGGGAATGACCTGTAGCCAATGCAGCAATGCCGTAAAAAGTGCACTTTCAGTCTTGCCGGATGTCCAGGAAGTTGATGTTGACCTGGTAAGTGGGACTGCAGCGATAAAAACAGATGATCCTGAAAAAGTATTCCCATCTGTCGAAAAAGCGGTAAATGATGCCGGATTCAGCTGTTTTCTAAAACAAACCAGACAACAGCGTAACAAGACAAAATCATCATGCAGTTGTAAACATAAATAAGCTCAAAAATTCAATCCCGCCAAATTAATGTCTTTCATTCGCTCGTCGGGATTGAAATAAGTTTATTCATGCATTATTAGTAAGGTCTTCTTCAAGTTTAACCCATACAAAAGGGAAAAAGGCATGAGTGACAAACTTCAGCGTCCGGATTGGGACAATTATTTCATGAACATTGCCAAAGTCGTTGCCGCAAGAGCCAACTGCTGTCGTCGGCAGGTTGCCGCGGTAATCGTCAAAGACAAAAGAATCATATCGACAGGCTATAACGGAACTCCGCGTGGAATAAGAAACTGCAATGAAGGCGGATGCCCTCGCTGTAGCTCAGACGCACCATCTGGACATGATTTAAGTGTGTGTGTATGCAGTCATGCCGAAGAAAACTCAATTATTCAGGCTGCTTACCATGGAATTTCAGTAAAGGACTCAACCCTTTATACTACATTCAGCCCATGTCTGCTTTGCGCTAAAATGATAATCAATTCCGGCATTCAGGAAGTAGTTTACCACAAACAGTACACTATTGCTGAGCAGGCACTGGACTTGCTACGTGAAGCTGGAGTATTAGTGCGCCCCTTACTGACAAAAGAAGAAAAGATAGAATCAGGAATCTCTGAATAATGGATATTGCCGGCATCAATCGTAACCCCGCAGATTTAATTCTGACGCTTGAAGAAGCCAAAACATGGCGCGAAAAACTTAGAGAACAACAGCTGGATTTAGTTATAACTAACGGTTGCTTCGACCTGCTTCATCGTGGGCATGCAGAATACATGATGCGTGCTCGATCTCTTGGTGAGGTGATGCTTGTGTTGATAAATTCAGATTCTTCAGTACAAAAACTGAAAGGGCCAACCAGGCCACTCATAGATGAATACAGCCGTGCATATATGCTGTGTGCGTTAGAATCGGTTGATGCTGTTGTAACGTTCAGCACACCACGGTGCGATGATATGTTTCGTGCACTACAGCCCGATGTCTACGTTAAGGGCGGTGACTATGATATAAATTCAATCAACCCCGAGGAAAAGGCTGCATTACTTGAGGTAGGAGCTGAAATAAAGTTTCTGCCCTTTGTTGATGGCTTTTCAACTACTGATATAATAAACAAAATAAAAGCAGAAGATTAGAACATAGTGTAAATTAACTGTTTTATTTGATCTCGGAAATGGTTTAGTCAATGTCAATCGCCTCGATTTCATTTTCCGAGATATCACTGTTAATAAAAAATTCTTTTATAAACCGCATATATTTCTGAGTCCCGAAGTATAGTTGTTTCATAAACTTTTCCATTTTCTCTCCTGTATTAGTTTACCATATAAGTTGCCACTAACACATGAGCAGACAAAAGAAAAACTGTTAGTTGTTAACTAGATTATGTTTTTACAATTTTGAGACTTGCTGTAAAAAGCCCCGACTCTTTCAAATCGGGGCAGCTTTCTCAAAAAAACTTTTGAAAGTTATAATTCAACAACTCTCATAAACTTTTTTGAAAGCATTTCCACCCCCACCTGCTTTTATCACAACCTCATTCTCCCATCTGAGCCCGAAATCCCTATCAGCAAAGAAAGTATCAACCTGGAATGTCATATTTTTCTGCAGATCATATTTCGATACAGATTCCATCCAAGGCTGTTCCACTTCCATCATGCCTATTGCATGGCAAGGGCCATAGAGCATATATTGTCCAAAACCTTCTTTCTTGACCCATTCTTCGAACAGTAGCGGCAAGTTTGCCTGCCTCTATCAGCTCCATGGTCTTGAGATGCGCTTTAAGCCCAAAATCAACCAGTCGTTTCTTTCGTTCAGGTAAAGCTCCAATTGAAATTGGCAGACAGACACTGGAAGAGTAACCGTAAACCCTCGCATCAATATTCAGCTGGATAATTTCATTTTTCTCAATTTTCTTACTTGTAGGGCGACAAATTGCATTGTTAGTACGTTCACCGCAGAAACAGTAGAGAGAATGTCCTTCATATTCCCCCCATGCTTATAAATTTCACGTTGAGCAATACCGATCACCTGATACTCTGTCATTCCCGGCTTAATCTCATTAAGTATAGCATCCACAGCCATTTCGCTTATTTCAAAAGCCTTACGCATGCATGACAGTTCATTTTCACTTTTTACAAAACGTAGTGGAATAAATGTATCATCAGCTTTTATAAGCTTAACTTCAGGAAGTTCCTGCTTTAAAGACATATATACTGGAAGCGGCATAATGGAGTATCCGACTAAGCTTAATTTTTTAAGCTTCTTATCACCCATTGCAGCTTTGACTACGTCATTGTAATGAGAAACTGGAATCCCAGGGTATTCAGGTTCAGCCGATTCGCGGTACTCTACCATTTTCATAATATCCTAAACTACACTTCTGGCAGCAGCGTAGTTTTCGCTTTCAGGACCAATAAGCAAAATAGGTTTTCCTTCTGCAGAAACAAAAACTCCGCCGGATTCAAATGTCGGCCAGTATTCAGTCAGATACCGGACATTTGCAAAATCGCCTTCATTGGCATGAACTAAACATGCATCGAGACCTGCTTTTTTTAATGTTTGCCTGAAACAGGGCGATTCTTTCGTAATACTCGTTTTTAGGGATTTCGAACATTTTTCTCTCCTGTTGGTATTATTTCTAAATTATACTCTAACTTGTTTGGCCTGTAAAAATTCTGCTCCTATTTTCTTTAACAGACCAATAAGTTTATCAAGCTGTTCTGCAGCATAACTTCCACGGTTTTTTATAATAAATGGATCTGGTTGAACCGCCCCTGCCCCACAAAGCAGTAGTGGACTTCTAGGTTATATTTTTCCTGATGACGATGTATTTTATTATAAAATTTTTGCAGAATTAGAAAAAAGCTTCAATGAGTCCGGGCTGCATCCTATTGTCCACCTCACTCATAACATCCGTCAGAAAGAAGAAAACATCCTTGATTTTTTAATAGAGTCCAATGTTGATGCCATTATTGCAGTTCCTAATGCAGAATGCAGTGTGAAGTATGCACAATTAAAGATTCCTTTACTGTTTTTTGACCTTTCAATTGATTCTATCAAGGCTCCCAGTATTTTGTCCGATGATTACGAGGGTGCCGCCAGAGCAGTTGAATATTTGCTGTCCATCGGACATTCAAAGATAGCTTTCATTGGTAGTGAATATGACCCTACTTCAGCAAACAGGCTGAATGGTTTTATCGAGACCCTGAAAAACAATAACCTTACGGTGAATAGCAACTTTATAAAATGCAAAGAAGCAACTCGTGAATGGGATTTCTATGCAGCTCAGGAATTACTTTCTGCAAATGACAAACCAACTGCTATCTTTTGCAGCAATGACACTATTGCTGCTGGAGTATTCAGGTTTACAAAATCTAAAAACGTCAGAATTCCGGAAGATGTATCACTTCTGGGGTTTGGTAACACTGCTATAGCAGAAGACCTTGAGCTTACCAGCGTGAGTCAGCATTCAGCCAAAATAGTAGAAGCTATTCGGAAAAATCTCGATCTTATCCTGTGCGGCAATAAACCACCTGATAAAACCCGAATAGGCACTAGTCTGATAGTTAGAAATTCAACGGCTTCTCCATTGAAATAACATAATTCAATATTCTTCCGTAACGATTCATATTTGCAATGCTAATGCATACTAAATTCCCATATTCCTAGTCAATCTT
>JAAEMX010000210.1 GCA_024225035.1 Lentisphaerota bacterium | reverse complement strand
GTGGAGAGGCAGGGTGGAGGTGGAGGGAGGGGCGTGAGGAAGGACAAGGGAAAGAGTGCTCCTCAGACTGTATTGCCTCCCTCTCTCTCTCTCTCTCTCACCCTCTCTCTCTGCATGGGTATGTGATTGACTGGTTGTGTGCTCCCGATGGGGTGGGGAGAGGGCGGGGTGTGTGTCTGTGTTGGGGTGAGGAGGTGGTGTTGGCCGGGTGGACTGGATGGGTCTCTCCTCATTCCTCCCAGGCTCTGCTCTCCTCCCATCCTCCCTCTCTCTCCATCTCCTCCATCCCACGCACATCACGCATGTCATGACCAGAGTAGAGTGGGAGGTGGTGGGTGAGTGGGAGTGTGGGTGGGGCTGGGGTTGGGGTTGGGGTGATGGGTGGGGTGAGGGTGGATGGTGTTTGTTTGTGTCTGGGTCGGGTCGGGGTGCCGGGTGTTTTGTTGTGGGAGGGCATGGAGTGAGCGGGTGTGGGTTGGGCATGGGGTGGGCGGGATGTGTGGCTGTCTGTTGTTTGTATTCTCTGTCTGGATGGGGTGGTGGACTGGATGGGGTGGATGGGTCAGGGGGTGGAGGAGATGGGAGGATGGGGTGTGGATGGTTGGATGATTGGGGTGGTGGTTGTGCCGAGTCTGGGTCGGGCTGGTGTTGGCGTCCAGGGTCCAAGGGTCAAGGGTCCAGGGTCCAGGTATGGGGCAGGGATGGGGATGGGAGGGTGTGGGTGGGGAGGCAGGGTCAGTGGTTGTGTCTGGGTCTGGGGCGAGGTCAGGGCTGTTTGGGTTGTGGGGTGGAGGGTGGGGTG
>JAAEMX010000209.1 GCA_024225035.1 Lentisphaerota bacterium | reverse complement strand
CTGTTCCCTCGCTGCCGGAGTATATGTCATCACTTCCTTCCGAAGTCCCTATCCACAGCAAGTGCTGGCAGGCACCCGAATCATTCCAGGTAAAGGTTGCGTCAGTCGAACTCAGAAACGAACCCGGGACAGGAGTCCGCATTTCAGCAATAGGTGCAGCCTCAAGAGTGAATTCAGTCAGCACAAAGTTTCCAGCGGAGGTCAGGCCGGGACCGTTATCCGGCAATGATTCATCCTCGATTACTTCCAGCCGTATCCCTGTGATTTGCGAAACCGACGTTGTATAATTTATCTCATAGACTCCGTTGGACACCGCTGCTTCATCGTCGATCAGAATGCTGTCATCAATTATCTCGTATTCCATTCCGGAAGGAAGTGACACAGAAGGATTTGTGAGCACAGTCCAATTAGCTTCGACGTCTCCGTCGGAGTTCTCACCGTCGGCGAATTCGGAACGGTCATCAGTAGTCACCGATAACCGAAAACGGCCGATTGCATGACCAACCGTGGGGTAATCAAAGTACATTTTGAATTTCAACTGTCCGGGTGCCAGACCTGCTGATGTTTCCCAAACAGCAGTCTGATTAACAGTCTCACCGCCAATAGCCCAACCATTGTAACCGTTATAATTTCCATCAACCGCCTGGTCAGGTGTATATTTGCTCTGAGAAAAGGTTGCCGTACCGTTCTCAAGAGTTATGGGTAAAGAGACTGCATCAAAGGCAGTATAGGTGTAATCGTATGTAAACCAATCGTCACCTACCATGGATGACAGTCTTACGTATAATGTTTCTCCGCCGGATGGAAGTCCGGTAACGGTTTTTGATGTGTCTGTTCCCTCGCTGCCGGAGTATATGTCATCACTTCCTTCCGAAGTCCCTATCCACAGCAAGTGCTGGCAGGCACCCGAATCATTCCAGGTAAAGGTTGCGTCAGTCGAACTCAGAAACGAACCCGGGACAGGAGTCTGTATTTCAGCAATAGGTGCAGCCTCAAGAGTGAATTCAGTCAGCGCAAAGTTTCCATTGGAGTGATACAAGCCGGGACCGTTATGCGGCAGTGATTCATCCTCGATTACTTCCAGCCGTATCCCTGTGATTTGCGAAACCGACGTTGTATAATTTATTTCATAGACTCCGTTGGACACTACTGCTTCATAGTCGATCAGAATGCTGTTATCATCAGTTATCCGGTATTCCATTCCGGAAGGAAGTGACACAGAAGGATTTGTGAGCTCAATCCAATTAGCTTCAACGTCTCCGTCGGAG
>JAAEMX010000208.1 GCA_024225035.1 Lentisphaerota bacterium | reverse complement strand
TGATCACTATAGCTCCAGTGCACGATCAACCAGTAGCGGTTGATGATGCTGTTACAACATTAGAAGATACACCAATTGCTATTGATCTAACTGCGAATGATAATGCTGATCTTGATCCATTAGGAAATATTGATCCAACAACTGTAGAAGTAATTACTGATCCAAGTAATGGAACAGCAACTGTAGATACAGTAACAGGAATAGTGACTTACACACCAGAGCTTGACTTTGTAGGAATTGACACCTTCGAATATGTAGTACGTGATGATGGTAATCCATTACCTCCATTGTGTGATACAGCAGAAGTAGTGATTACAGTACTACCTGGAACACCAGATACGACATTCGTAACCATACCTGAAGACAGCATGTTTACAGTATGTACGGATAGCATAACGAACTTCCAAGGTTCAATTGTGAATGTTGAGATGTGTGATCAAGGTGACTTAGGAGTAGCTGCACCAAGTACATTCCCATGTGTGGAATATGTAGCGAATCCAAATGTTTATGGACAAGATACAATTTGTATTATCAGTTGTGTTGATGGTGGAATTTGTGACACTTCAATTATAGTGATCACCATTGATCCAGTGAATGATCAACCAGTAGCGGTTGATGACGCTGTTACAACATTAGAAGATACACCAATTGATATTGATGTAACTGCGAATGATAATGATGATCTTGATCCATTAGGAAATATTGATCCAACAACTGTAGAAGTAATTACAGATCCAAGTAATGGAACAGCAACTGTAAATACAGTGACAGGTGTAGTGACTTACACACCAGAGCTTGACTTTGTAGGAATTGATACCTTCGAATATGTAGTATGTGATGATGGTAATCCATTACCTCCATTGTGTGATACAGCAGAAGTAGTGATCACCGTACTACCTGGAACACCAGATACGACATTCGTAACCATACCTGAAGACAGCATGTTTACAGTATGTACGGATGACATAACTAATATGCAAGATCCTATAGTTGATGTGAACATGTGTGATCAAGGAGACTTAGGTGTAGGTGCAGTAACTACAGCACCATGTGTTGA
>JAAEMX010000207.1 GCA_024225035.1 Lentisphaerota bacterium | reverse complement strand
TTCACGTCGCCGAGGCGGGTCTCGATGTAGCGGCGGATCTCGTTGCGATAGTCGCTGATGGTGCGGGGTTTCATGTCGGTCTGCGGGAGCCCTTCGAGCCAGTGTTCGAGGTATTCGATGAAGGTCATGTGTTCGACGTCGAAGAGGAAGCCGCCGGCTTCGATCGCCCGTCGGGCTTCGTCGAGTGCTGCGGCTGCTTCGGTCTGGGTGTTGAAGCCGCGTTTGCGGCGTTGGCGGCGCTTGCCGGTGTTGGGGTCGTCGCCGAGGTCGACGACGTATTGCCAGAAGGTGCGGCCGTCGCTGGTGGTGTACTTCGTGATTCCGGGTTGGCGCCTCGGCATGGGTCCGGTCTTTCGTGTCGGAGGGGTGCGTCGATCTCCTGGCTGCGTGGTTCTTCCGACGAGACGGCGGGGGCAAGTTGGAGCGCCCGCAGGGTTCGGCGAGGACGAACGAGCTTGCGGCCAACGATTCGTCGGAACACGATTCGCTCAGGACTCGACGGGCCTGATGTGGTGGCGCCAGCGGCGTGGGATGTCGTCGAGTGCTTTGGCGTGGGCGGGCGGTTTGTTGCCGGTGATGACGAGCCGGCCGAGCTGGCGAAACACGTTGGCGGGCACGAGGGCCACACCGGTGGCGGAGTTTCGGTCGTGTCCGGCGAGTTGGCCGAAGCTGGGTCCGTTGACGTAGCCGGGTTGGTGTTCGGTGCCGAGGAGTTCGGTGACGTAGCGGATGGTGGAGAGGTCTCGGATGCCGGGGAAGTGGAGCTGGGTGAGGTGGTTGGCGATGACGGTGTCGGCCGATGGCCCGTAGGCGGCGTCGATCTGGGCTTTCGATTGCCAGACCGTGACGAGCTGTACTCCGTAGCCGGCGACGGTCGAGGCCCAGT
>JAAEMX010000206.1 GCA_024225035.1 Lentisphaerota bacterium | reverse complement strand
TTGTCAGGTTACCTTGACGGCGGTGGGGGCCTGTTCCTTGTGGGTCAGGACATTCTCTACAACGGAGTGAGTGCTTCCTTCCAGTCGGATTATCTGAAGCTTGCTTCATTCACGAGCGATGTTCGGAACCTGAGCCAGTATGTAGGTGTCAGTGGCAGTTCGATCAGTGACGGTATGAATTTGTCGTTCAGTCTTCCATCGGACTTCAGTGCTGATTGGAGTGACTCGTTGTCACCTGCCTCGGGAGCTGAAGGTGTTTTCTATCGCAACTCGGTAAACAGTGATGCTCAGCCTTTCAATACGATTGGTTACGGGGGCGAAGATTTCCGGGTGGTGTTCATGGCTGCACCTTTTGAGGGAATCAGTACAAGTGCTGGTGATCCGAATAACCAGGCGTTTGTGATGGATAAGGTGGTTGAGTTCCTGATGCCACCGGTCACCGCGACGGGAGATGTGGTGGTTTCCGCTCCCAGTTCATCAGGCGTGACAACGGAAGCAGGCGATTCAGTCAGTTTCACAGTTGTCCTTACAGAGGCTCCTGTTTCAGATGTGAGTTTCAGTGTTGCTTCGAGCGATTCAGGTGAGGGTACTGTTGATGTTACTCAGTTGACCTTCACTCCTGGTAATTGGGATTCTGCTCAGACGGTGACGGTAACGGGGGTAGATGATTCATTGGTCGATGGTGATGTGGGCTATTCGATCGTGCTGGGAGTAGCCGATACAACAGACAGTAACTACAGCGGTTTGGATCCTGCCGATGTTTCTCTGAGCAATGCCGATAATGACGTTGCCGGTTTGTCTCTGAACTTGGGTGCTGGCTCGGTGTCTGAGGGTTCGACGTTGGTTGGGGTTGTCTCTCGTAATACTGACACCAGTTCCGCTTTGGTCGTAACGTTGGTCAGTGATGATTCGAATGAAGCTTCGGTGTCCAACACTGTGACGATCGGGGCTGGTTCATCTTCTGCCCAGTTTGTGATCACAGGAGTGGAGGATTCCTTTGTTGATGGTGATCAGCAGGTTTCGATTGCTGTTAGTTCTTCTGGCTACACGGGGGCGTCAGGTGATGTCACAGTGGTTGATACCACTGCTCTGGCTTTGAGTCTTTCCTTGGCTGATTCTGTGATCAGTGAGTCTGGCGGAGCGACGACAGGAACAGTGACGCGTAATTCCACTGGTGAAGCGGTGAGTTTGACGATTCTCAGCAGTGACGTGTCGGAAGTTGAAGTCGGCACGTTGACGATTTTAGCTAACGAGATGAGTGGTACTTTTACTCTGACCGCACAAGATGATTCGCTGGTTGACGGTGACCAGGCTGTCACGATCAGCGTGGATGCCACTGGTTACTTGGGTGATAGTGCATCGCTGACTGTTGCCGACGATGAAGTAGCCTTGCTGACCATTTCGATTGCCTCGCCGGAAGTTGCTGAGGGTTCGAGCACAACTGGAACCATCACGCGTAACACTGGCACCTCAGGTGCATTGGTGGTGAACCTTGGTAGTAGCGATGCTGATGAGGCAGCGGTTTCGTCGTCGGTGACGATTCCAGATGGTCAGTCGAGTGTTGACTTTACGATCAGTGGTGTTGCAGATGGTCTTGTGGATGGCAGTCAGCCAGCCACCATCACTGGCACCGCAAC
>JAAEMX010000205.1 GCA_024225035.1 Lentisphaerota bacterium | reverse complement strand
GAGCCAATTGCAAAAGTTTTGCTCTTTTCTGTTAATAAGTTAGCTTTTTGCTCATGAAACCCGTTTTCATGGACCCTACTGGTCAATTTGACCACAATCTCTAATTTTTATATGTAATTCCTCCATTCGGCTTGTAACCAATTTTATATTTTCTCGTTATATCAAATAATTTAATATCTTTCAGCTTAGCAAGTTAAATAGTTGCTTTGCCGTGATTGCGATCAGTCCAAACATCAAATGCGCAATAACTTTTTTTTGTCCCTTAACTCGAACTGTTTCACCGCCGTAATTATCTTTTAAGTAGGAATTGACTCTTTCGGCTGCGCTCCTTTCCCGGTAACGGATTTTCCGCGCTGGTTCAAATTCCCGTTTTTCTCCTCTGCGTTTATTATGGTCAATAATTGGCACATGCTGCAAACTGCGAGAATATTCATGAATTTCTGGTGCGTCATAGGCTGAATCCATGAGGTTATACATACTAGTCAGCTTCTGTGAAGTCATTTGCATCAAAGGAATTGCAACCTGATTGTCGTGGGGTGAAGCTGAAGTTAAAATAGCGCTCACCGGAATATCACCGTCTATAGTATCAATGTGCAATTTATAACCTTTCCACTGCATCGTTTTGCTTTTGCTGTCCTTCTTTTTGCCCCAGTCACAACCGTAAGGCAAATCGGCAAGGTTTTCTTTCAAAGAACGATGCGGCTGAAGTTCAAGACGGCGCACAGGCTTAGGAGCTCTTACTTCGCCTTTGCGAGGTCTACCCCGTTTTGCTTTTTTCTTTTTCCCAGGCTTATTCTCGCGGCAGAATTTTTCTCTGGCTTTGATTGCCGTTGAATCGCTGCTGACATGACAATTTAGCCTCGGCGCAACGTGTTCAATAATCAAAGTGTCATGAACTTTATGAGTCAATTCTCCCTCAGCAAAGCCTGTAAAAGCTCGACTGAAAGTCGATTCAGAGGGAATTTTACCTGGGTATTCCCAGCCGCAAAGCCTCCGCAAACTTGGGCTTGATATTAAATTTTCAATCAACACCTTGGTCGTTGGATAGTTGTAAACGCTTTTGGCAATATATGCCTTGAAAATGTTTTGCCGTTTACTTAGAGGGCGACCAAAACCGCTACAGTTATATGAACCCATGAACCGTTCCGGATCAATCAGCTCGACGGCTCTGACAAATTCACGTTGTTTTTCAGTTAGTTTGTCGATTTCTTCTTCCAAAACTGGAAAAAGATACTTTTGTATGCTATTAAATGCACTTGAAAGAGTTCTCATTTTATTGCCCTTAAGTTTACCGATTTAAGGTTAAATGAATTCTCTTTCACTTCAAATTAAATTAATCCATTTTTTCTGACTTTTGCAATTGGCTCTAT
>JAAEMX010000204.1 GCA_024225035.1 Lentisphaerota bacterium | reverse complement strand
CCCATAATGTCAATTAATGCCTCAACCCACGGATATTTTTCTTATATAATAATAAGTACGAGTATTTTTGGGAGTGATTACAAAATGCAAATACCTTGTGTCTATATCTTGATATGTAGTCTTTTTGTTTGGAGCAGGTAATTTCTCAAGACTGTTTTTAGTAAATTTAATCTTTTCCATAATATTTGATCTTACCTTTATCTTACCACATAGGGCG
The DNA here is from genome assembly GCA_024225035.1 of Lentisphaerota bacterium. Classification (GTDB taxonomy): domain Bacteria; phylum Verrucomicrobiota; class Lentisphaeria; order Victivallales; family Victivallaceae; genus Zth2. The sequence continues at coordinate 6,672 of JAAEMX010000204.1, read as the reverse complement.
ATTTATAGCAACAATCAGCTACATACAGCAACAAGCTAGAATACTGTATCAGGTTCAAATATAATATAATAAAGGAAATTATAAAGTAAACCGAACCTGATCTATAACCAGCTCCTGAAAAGTATTCTGAATTTTCCTGATGTTAGTTCCCATACCAGTGATATTGGTGTCGAGGTCACGCCTGAAAACAATAAATTGAGCGTAAAATTTTGAAAATCTTGCAATAGCTAAAACAAAAATTAACCAAGTGAGAGCTCCACCAGCAATTAAGGTAATGTAATATGCATCTATCGACATGCCAGCTCCTGAATGTTTCCCTAATTTATTTCGAATATCTTAATACTATAAGCATTTATTAGCTTGATTTCAAGCTGAATTATCCAGAAAAATAATTCAATAAAAATCAAATATACAATTTTATTACAACTGGCTATATGAATATCTTGCTGATAACCAGTTGCTTTTGTTGTATCAAAGATAGGTTGCCGCGATTTGTGTATAGGATGTTTTTATACAAATTATTTATTATTAATATATTTGATTTATCTGTATTAATTTATTTTAGCAGGTTTTCCAGTTGAATACGGCTCCGCTTGGTGCCACTGCACTAAGGGAGTCTCCTGCAGAAAGTCTGCCGACGCCCTCTGGAGTGCCTGTAAAGAGAAGGTCTCCGGGAAGAAGTTCCCAGTATTTTCCAAGTTCTATCAGCAGCTCAGGGATACTGAATATCATATCCGCTGAATTACCCTGCTGAACATCTTCGCCGTTGACGCTTCCACTGAAAATAAGATTCGACAAGTCGGTTTCAGAGGAAACAGGCACAAAATCGCCGATAGGAGCACTGCAGTCAAATGCTTTAGTCTTTTCCCAGGGCAGGCCTTTTTTACGTAGTTTTGTTTGAAGGTCACGAAGTGTCAGGTCAAAACCAACCGTTAGCCCGGCAACATAATCATATGCTTCTGTTATTGACTGAGGACGCCCTTTCTTTCCTATTAAAACAACAATTTCCGTTTCATAGTGAACGTTACCAGCACCTTTGGGCAGTACAGCTTTGGCACCTGCCGGAACCAGACTTGTGGCAGGTTTCATAAAAACCACAGGTTCGCCGGGAATTTTATTTTTCATTTCAGCAATATGCTTTACATAATTCTGACCTATGCAGAATACGCGCTGCGCTTCAATTTTCTTGTTTTCCAGTTTGATCAGCATTGCTTCCCTCGATATTTATCTATAATTCGTTTAAATCTTAAAGCATAAATTATTTAAATGCAAGTCGTCGCGAGAATTTCCATAAAGGTCATCATTCATGAAGCCAAAAGAATTAAGAAAGTAAACATTATCATCACTGTTCTGAATGACGATATGTTCAGGTTTAGAGCATTCATGTCTTTTTTTTCGGCTTGGACATCGTTTGAATGCCTTCTTTATTTGAGATTCCTGCTTAGAATGTTAAATTATATTCCCATCAAATTAATGTCAATCTAAGTTGGTTTATTATGAGCAATAAAATTAGTAAAATATGCGTATACTGCGGATCGAACGAAGGCAATGGCCCTGATTATATGAAAGCTGCTGAACAGCTTGGTAAATTATTGATTGAACGTAATATAGAACTTGTTTACGGCGGTGCCGGTGTCGGCATTATGGGAAAGCTTGCAGATACTGTTCTGAAAGGTGGTGGACATGTTACGGGTATAATTCCTGAGCACCTCCATAAAAAAGTTGCTCATGCCGGTTTAACCCAGATAAAAATTGTCGACACCATGCATACCCGCAAAGCGATGATGATAGACTATTCAGATGCGATGATTGCTATGCCCGGCGGGCTTGGAACTTTCGAAGAAATTCTTGAAGCCGTCACCTGGCAGCAACTGCGCCTGCACACAAAGCCTTGCGGTCTTTTGAATGTGAATAGATACTATGAATGTCTTTTGAAATTTCTTGACAATGCTGTGGCAGAACGTTTTATGAAGCAGGAACATCGTGATATTCTGCAGGTTTCATCAGATCCTGCAGAGCTGCTCGACTTGCTGGAAGAGAATGAGCCGGTGGAAATTCCAAAGCTTTATGGAAGAGATGATGTCTAAATTGATAACGGGAAATATTATAGAGAATATCGCAGCCTTAGTTAAGGCAGAACTTGAAACTGCGCCGGGGTGTCATGATTTTGATCACACCCTGCGGGTTTTGCGTAATGCCGAGAAAATAGCTGATGAACTTCCAGAGGCCAATATTCAGATAGTACGTATTGCGGCGTTGCTGCATGATATCGCAAGGCCTGAGGAAATGGCTAGAAAAGGCGCTGTTTGTCACGCAGAGTTAGGCGTTGACAAGGCTGAGGCCATTTTGGAAGAATATGATTGCTCTGAATTATTAATTCCAAAGATCTGTGAATGCATACGAAGTCACCGTTTCAGAGGAAACGGTCCTGCACCTGAGTCGATAGAGGCAAAGATTATTTTTGATGCCGATAAGCTTGACTCTATTGGTGCCGTTGGAATTGGCAGAGCGTTTCACTTTGCCGGGCGTGAAAATGCCCGGGTGCACAACACTGAGGAAGAGGCGCTGAATTCTTCTCCTTACAGTCGTGAAGATTCAGCTTATCGCGAATATCTGGTTAAACTCCGCCTGCTTGAAAGCCGTATGCTTACTAAACCCGGTAAAAAACTTGCGGTTGAGCGTTCAGAATTTATGCATTTATTTTTCAGGCAGCTTAACCGTGAAGTGTTTGGATAATTATTTTTCATTGCATTAAGGATTATTAATCATAATTCAAAATATAAAATTGCATTTATTTGCATCTTGTGAAATTGAATTAAACTCAGGAATACGGCTTTTTTTAGCTGAAATATTGAAAGATTTTGGCCGAAAGGGTTGAATTTTGGTCTTATTGATTTATAATCCTATTTACTATTCTTAGTATTATAGCAAAGGGACAGGGAAGCTTTTGGTTAGTTTGGAATATATTTATTCCAGGTCTTCTAATTGCCTTCTGCGTTTTAAATTTCCTTTGTCTGGAGTACTCAGGGTTCTCTTGTTCTTGTGAAAGTTATTACTTGTAGCAAGTTCACTTAGTAAGTTGCCATACCTGGGGTGGGTATGCAAAAAGAGAGTATTTATCGTATATATAAAGTGGGGCTGGTAATGCAAGCAATATGGCTTATGCCGTATCATGCGCTTTTAAGAAGACTTAGAAACAGGTTTCATTCTGACAATAACAGGTCATCTGTTTGCGCTGAATCTGAAGTGCCAAAACTAAATAGTTTATTGGCATGCTTTCCTTCTATACACAGCTTTAAATCCAGTTTTGTTCTTATCTGCAATTATTTGACAAAAAAGCCTTCTCATGTCTGTATTAGCAATGACAGGGTTCCAGGGCTTATTTCGTCTGAAAATTACAATAATAATCACTTTAAGTTTAGAAAAAACAATTTTGGTTGATCAGCTAAAATGGTTTAGTAGTTGGATGATAATTTTTTAACATAAGAATTTTTAATAACCAAAATAAAACATATACAAAAAAACAAGGAAGCTGCCATGAGAGGGAAATGTCTTGGTATGTTGTTGGGCTTGTTGCTGCTTGGGGTCGGGTTATCAATACCTGATGCACGCGGTGGGTCTATCGTTGAAAAAGATGGTAAAACAATTATCACTGTAAAAGTGCAGCAACTGCCGGATCCATCTCAAGATGATACCAAAAGTCGTGCGGACGTCGAGGTTGTCAGGAAATTTAAAAAAGAATTTCCAAAGATTTTTGCTAAGAAATACGCCGCCAAATACAAGGCTAACCCTGAAAAATATGGAAAATTCAACTGGGATAACGTAGAAATTGTCTTAGAACGTTTTGCCGGTATTCAGGTTGAAGGCGTAGAAAATGACTTGCTGGCAATCGCGGGTGGGATGGCACCTGATTTGCTTTATATCAACTTCCTTAAGTCGGATAACTATATCAGAAACGGCTTCCTTTATCCGCTTGATAAATACTTTGCTCAGCTTACTCCGAAGCAGATAGCGGAAAAAGTACATCCCAAAATTATGCCTGTTTGCCGCAGGAAAGGCCCTGATGGTAAAGAGCATTACTGGACTATGCCCTTTGATGGTATTTTGGGAAAAGTTTTAATCTATCGTAAAGACTTGTTTGAAAAGAACGATGTTCCATTTCCAGACAAAACCTGGACTTGGAAAGATTTGCTGGCAGCCTGTAAGAAATTGACAGATCCTGCTAAAGGTATATACGGTATCCGCTTGGGGCAGGGCAAGCATGAGTCATGGTTCTGGATTACTTTCCTGTGGTCTGCCGGCGGTGATGTCATGTTGTACAATAAAGATAAAGATACTTGGAAGTGTACATTTGATACTGATGCCGCTGTTAAAGCCTTGGACTTTTATACTCGTCTTGGTGCCGAAAAATGGACTCAGAAAGTAGATGGTAAAGAAAAAATCCGCCGAGGATATTCTTATAAATCACCTTCTCAATCCGGTACAAAATGGGAACGTGGTCAGATCGGCATGATGTTCGATTATATCGATGAAAAGCTTCTCTCAAAAATTGATCCTAACAACTTTGGAATGGCTCCGGTTCCTATAGGCCCCTCCGGTAAACGCGGTGGTGAACTTAACAGCCGTATGTTTGGAATGTTCGCGGAAATTAAGAGCGAGGTTGTTCGTGACGCAGCATGGGAATACATACTTTATTACGACAGCATTCCTGCTCAAAAAATCCGTACTAAAGTCATGGTTGAAGGCGGATATGGTAAGTTTGTAAATAAAAAATATCTGAAAATGTTCGGATATGACGAATTTATCAAGCTGACTCCCAAAGGCTGGAACGAAGCACTGGAAATGGCCTTGGATTACGGACAGCCTGAGCCATATGGTCAGAATAGTAACTTTGCCTATAAGGAAATGACTAAGCCAATTCAGCTTGCAGATCAAATGGAAATGGCTGACGAGTTAGCTCCCGTAGGAACTCAAAAACGTTATGAACAATTAAAGAAAATCCTTAAAGACGGTTGTGTCAACGCTAATAAAATTATGATTGGCAAGCTGTCAAAGCAGGAAAAGCTGAATCGACGTATTCAAGCCTGTTTTGTTCTACTCGCGATAGCGGTTGCTTTTTTCCTCGTATTTTCCGTATTTTTACACCTCCTAGAAATGATGGTGAAGGTAGACAGGATAACTGGCAGTTCAGTAAATATAGATGGGCTTACATGCTGCTAATACCAGCATTGATCACTATCTTTATGTGGAAATACATTCCACTGTTCCGTGGCTCAATAATGGCATTCTACGACTACAAAATTCTTGGTGACTCAATTTTTGTCGGCGTGGATAACTTTGGTAATTTGCTTCATGACATGGAGTGGTGGCAGTCTCTCTGGAACGCTTTAAGATACAGTTTCCTGGTAATGGTTCTGACTTTCCTGCCGCCTATTATTCTGGCGATTTTCCTTCAGGAAGTACCACACTGTAAAGTACTGTTGCGAGTTGTTTATTACCTTCCGGCGGTAGTAACCGGTCTGGTTACCATGGTGCTTTGGAAACAGTTTTATGAAGGCTCAGAGAATGGTGTGCTGAATAAAATAATCCTGAATATTCCAGCGATTGGATTTGTCCTGCTAGCATTGTTGTTCCTATTTATTTGTCTGGCATTTGCTAATCGATTGCGATTCTATGAATTGTGGCTGCCAATGTTCTTGTTTATTGGTGCTGGCTTTATGATTTTTTATACAATTGCATCTTTGGCTAGCCCGATTCTTTTCCACGATAATGAAGCACTTTTGGCAAGCATTCAGGCAATGCCTTCAAGAATGATTCAATTTACCCCTGAAGCTTATAAATGGCTGAAAAACCCAGATACCGCGATGATATCCTGTGTTATTCCGATGGTCTGGGCAGGTATGGGACCGGGATGTTTGATTTATCTGGCTGCTTTGAAAGGTATTCCAAATGATTACTATGAAGCGGCGGATATTGACGGTGCTACATTTATCGACAAGATTCTGTTTGTTGTATTCCCGACTCTGAAAGCTCTGATAATCATCAACTTTGTTGGAGTCTTTATTAACTCGTGGATGCGCTCTACAGGAATGATTCTGGTTATGACTGGAGGTGGCGTGAAAATGGCAAAATAAAAAAAGACAAGTTCTTGCATAAAAAGCTGAAGGTAGCTTCAACTACCCTTGAACGTTGCTTAAGCGACCTTAAAGAACTTGATATAGTTTTTGAAAATGATGGATTTTTGAGCACAAAATTCATTGAACGTCAGTTGAGCAACCATGCGGCGTTTATCAAGAGATGTTCTCAAGCAGGTAAGAAGAGCGCAATAATTCGGAAGGTACCTTCAACTAAGAAGAAAGGAGAAAGGAGAAAGGAGAAAGAAGATAATATCAAAAAGAATCTCTTAACAGAGATCCCAAAAAGTAAACTCTTTTTGCCTTCTGCTGATTCAAAAATAGATTATTCGAGTCATGTCCAAGAGTGGAACGAATTTGCCCAAAGGCATGGCTTGCCACGGGTTGAGAAACTAACGTCGAGTCGCAAGAGCAGAATCAAGTCCCGGATAGCTGAAGGTTTTGACTGGAATATAGTCCTGCCTAAAATCAGCGAAAGTAGCTTTCTGCGAGGTGACAACAACCGAAACTGGAAAGTCTTTTTCGACTGGCTGTTTGT
>JAAEMX010000203.1 GCA_024225035.1 Lentisphaerota bacterium | reverse complement strand
TTTTCCAAGTGTTGAATCCTCACGCCATGAGCGGACATGGTAACTTCAGTATCCGCCATGCGATAATTCTGGTGCAGCTCAAAGCCGATAATGGCAATGATTACTGTACTCAAGAATGAAAATACTCCGATAATAATTTTAAATGATTTATCCATAACGCCTCCTTTAATCCAGCCATGCTGACCAGCCAAGCCGGGCACAGGCACGGTAAGCGGTAAATGCTTTAACTAACCAGTAAGCGATATTGTCCCAGTCGGAAATTTTACGCCAGCTGTAAATACCGAAAATAATCTTTAGCATGTTTTTCCACATACGGTTATTAGCATCGTCAAAGCCTTCCTCAGTATGGTCACTGCAGGTATATTCAAAGTTGTGCACAAGAAAGGCAGCTTCGAACAAATCGAGTCGCGAGGTAAGTCTTTCTCTTCCCCATTCGCCAAGCCAGTCAGGACCAGCGCCGTTGTAAATAGAGGATAGTTCCTTGACACTCAATAGATAAAAGCCTTCCGGCGCTTCGAGATCATACTCATGAATAATATTTTTGAGTTTACGGATATGTTTCACATCTGTCATAATTCAACCCTCCTTAGGTTCACATTCTATTGCTGTAGTCATACCGCTATTAGTCAAGCGATGAGTAACCTTTTTAGCACTCCATTTGCCATTAAATCCGTCACGTAGCCCGGTGATTAACAGGGGCGATTCTGCGGCGACCTCTGGTTTGCCCGGCATGTTTATATGCAAACTGGCATTTCGCCTGTTAAGCCGCTTTAACTGGCTGTCAGCGGCGGCTTTCGCAGTCTCTTGGTCGGCAAAATTACGCCTAATTCGCCAGACTGGTTTGCCTTCGCCAGCTCGAACGGTGACTTCTTTGCCTTGGGCTTTATCGGTGTAAGTTGCTACCACACTGGCATAACGGTCGCGATCGGGAATTTCACCCCGCCATGAAGTAATTTCGGTATTTCGGATAATGATCATGGGCAGCTCCCGTCCGGAGCTGGACTTATTTTTGCCGATATTGACCAGCATTAAATAACTGCCATTGGGTTTAAGCACAGCGTTATGTTCTGCCGCCAGACGAGTTAAAAAGTGAGCATCGGACTCGTCGGTCTGGTCGGCATGCGGAATGTAAATATTCTTCAGGTTTTCCGGGATTTTCGCCTGCATATTATGCTCGTCAGCTATTCTATTGAGCAATTCGCCGAAGGTAACCTCATGCCACGAACGGTTTTTCGGTTCTCTGAGTTCTCGACTGAGATTAGCGCCCCGGGCGGTAATTGTCATGGTAGGCGGTGGACCGGACAAAGTAACTTTATCCACGGTGAACGCACCTTTTGGAATAAGTGCCCCGGCATAGCCAACCGTGACATAAAGTTTTACGCCTTTTCTAGGGAGTTGAATGTTATCTGAATCATGGAGAGTGAGCTTTAAGGAGTCAGAAGTGATACCGTTTTCATCAGTTATATCTAAACTGATTAAACGACGCTGGATAATCTCAGTTATATCCTGATTATCAGCTTTGACTGTAAAAGCACATTCCATATTAATCCCATAAGCTAATCGTGTTTTGTTCTACCTCCGGCAAATCCGGAAGCTCTATAATTAAACCAGCCGTTAACCTGCAGCCCAAATCGGCTAAATG
>JAAEMX010000202.1 GCA_024225035.1 Lentisphaerota bacterium | reverse complement strand
TTCGGCTCCCGGCTTTAGTAAAACGGGCTTATCGCCGCAGCCTTTGATCTTGTCATAGTGGCAACCTTTTTTCATAACGTCATTTAAAACATGTTGCACCACCTGAACGTTGCTTTTGATTTCAGCGATACTCATATTTTCAACTTTTGCTACTTCATTCATCTTCTATTTCCTCCAAATCATCTAAAGGGTGAATATTAAAATCTCGATAATCCTCTAACTCGGCACTCGAAAAAGCCCGATAGTTACAGCAACCACCGTAATCACTCGGATCAGGGTCGCAGTGGGCGGTGTTATGCCGAATACAGTTGCGACATGGCGTACGCATTTTACACCCCGCGTTGCAGAAATAAACTGCTAAAATAAGCTCGGTTATAAAATGGGCATTCGCTGCAGTTATCTTCTAAACATAAATCGCAGCATAGTCCTTGCTTAAAGTTCGTGGTGGCGTGGATATGCATAATAATTTCCTCTTCTTCTGGGTTAATGGTGGACGGTGTTGCCACCGCCCGGTCGTAGGAAACGTTCAAGTAAAAGGGCAAATCCTATGCCGGAAGCAGGTCGTCACGTTGCCACAAGCTAGTTATGTAGCGGGCTCCGGACTCAAACCATTTAATGTATTGTGTAGTTTTATCTTCACTTATTTTGTGAACGACGATTTTAAACAGCTCGCCATTGCGATTTTGAATCTTGAACGCTGGCATTTTATCCTGCCGTAATATTCCTTTATATATAAGGAACTTGTTTAGGGACTGTGCCCCAGTGCCGAGGCGCTTGGCTATTTGGGTTGTTGTGAACAAACTTTCGCTGTCGCAGAGTGAATCAGAGTGTACAGCCTTAGGAATTAGTTTTTCTTTTTCTTTACGCTCCTGTTTTAACGCGGTCAGAACTTTAATCATGCTGTCTGGGTCAGTCAACATATTCTCAATTGTATCCGGTCTTGCATATGCCCCATGCTTCCGAATTGACGGCAAGACTTCACCAGTTACCCAACGTTTAAACTTCTTAGCATTAGGTTTTCGACTTCTCAAGATCAGAGAGTAAAGACCGGATTCGTTGATGGTGGTGGTTGTTTGAACTCCACCAAGGGTGTCCACTTTAACCGACCCCCTTTCATCATCATCAAGTTTCATAATCGCATCTCTGTATTTTGAAATGCCCAGCACTTCGCACACATCCTTGGCCACAAACCACGGTTCCTCATCTCGATTAATAACTCTGACGTTGGCATCTTCGAAGTTAAACATTTTTACTGCTGCTTGTGTCATAATTTTTCCTTTTTTGCTGTTTAAACATCGTGAATCACTGAGGCATGTTTTAAATACATCTATATGGCAATTAACTGTTGACCATTTTTTGACTCTCTCCAAGGGGGCCACTATTACTGGACGCCCTTAGATTTCACTTGGATTTGAATGACCTAACACCTCGCACACATCCTTGGCCACAAACCACGGCTCTTCGTCCTTGTTGATAACTCGAACATTGGCATCTTCGAAGTTAAACATGGCTACTGCTTGTGTCATATGAACCTCCATTATGCTAAAACTTGATTTCTTTGTTGCTGTATGTAGTTTTAGCGCTATTTGACGCTATTTACGTTGTACTTTTGCTTAGACGTGGTATCCTAATTCTGTAAGC
>JAAEMX010000201.1 GCA_024225035.1 Lentisphaerota bacterium | reverse complement strand
GTAAAACTAGACACCCATAAATTGAAAATCAAATATCATTAAAAAAAGCCAATTATTAAAAAAAGAGTAAAAATAATGACAAAAAAACTAAGAAATATGAGTAATTGATGAAGAAAAAATGATAATAGCTTTAAAAATGATTGAAATAGTAAATGACAGGCAGGTGATTGGCTACAAGGCTTTGTCTAATAGGTTAATATCTAAAAAAAAATATTTAAGTCGTGATGGGAGTTGGGATATTGCTTTTAAATAATTTCCGACAGACACTGATACCCTGAACCCAATGTCTTTTTTGTTTCTGACAGAGTGATTTTAATAGTTCTTCAGGACCGATAAAAGAGTGAAAGCCTTTTGAATACCCTTGAACTGTTGCCACCCAGGAATGTTCATCAAGTTGCAGCTTTTGCAATATACCGGGTGTGCTGGCATCAATAAAGCCACGCTTATCATCTCTTTCAATTCGAGCTGTCCAGTCAGCTAATTCTAAATAATCACTTAAGGCAAAGGAGATGCCATTTTCTTTGAGAGAACTTCCGATAAATGATGACAGCTTGACGGTTGTTGTGTGGTCGGTTTTTGCTGTGATTTGTTCAATACGTTGTTTGATGGAAGTATATTCTGATGTTTCCAGTGTTTTACAAATGTCAGCTCTGATAGGGTTTAAGTCCACATAAATCATACAACTGAGAATGGCTTGCTCATCCAGCAAAGCCTGACTTTTAAAGCGTCCTTCCCAGAAACGCCCTGTGCAATGGTCTTCGGCATTGGCCTTACGGGCAATATGTTCATTTAAGCAGCGCATGAACCAACTGATGTCGGTTAATCGTTCT
>JAAEMX010000200.1 GCA_024225035.1 Lentisphaerota bacterium | reverse complement strand
TTGTATTAATGGAAGAGAGGAAAGTAAACTCAGGCTTATATATTTATTATAATGATCATTCCAGTATTGAATTGCTTATCAAAAGAATCAAAAAAAGTTTTAATGCAGAAGAGATAATGAAGGAAGAACAAAAAGACAGAGGAAAAATGAACAGAATTCATATTCCGAATTCCAAAATTCTTCGACATGCAGGGTAATCGGAACGCAGGGTACAGAGTGATCGGGGTCGGACTAAGCTAACATGGTAATTAGTGCCTGGCCGAAAAATACAAACTGCCTGATTTTTCAATAAGTTAGTCGCACTTTGCAAATTGAAGATTTTTATTTTCCGTCATTTTCCATCATTTCCCGTCATTTTACTAATTGACTTTTTTTCGAAACGATGCTAACATACATTTATATTTACAGTCAATAATAATTTTGATAAAAAAAATGTGTCGGTCAGTATTTCGGTTCCGACAAAAAATCTTCAGGAGGAAATGTCATGCGAAAATTTATACCGTCAGAGATAGAATCGGGCGAAATTAGTATACCGGAAATCGAATTCGACCTTCATTCCCGCGATGAAATTCCGAAAGTGCTTATCGGTCTGCAGCATATTTATTCGGACACCGAAGCCAGGGAAGAAGCTTTCGATATTCTGAAAGATATAATTCCGGAAGGCACGGATATGAACAACGGACGTCCGGGCATGTTCATGTGGAGAATACTCGTACTGGGAACGCTGAAGCTGAACTGCGACTGGAATTACGATAATCTTAAGGAGATAGCGGATAATCACGGCAGAATTCGTGAGATGCTCGGGCACCTGACCGGAGATGATTACGTTTATCCGCTGCAGACACTGAAAGACAATCTCAGTCTGTTTACGCCTGAAGTACTTGACAGAGTTAATCAGGTTGTTGTCACGGAAGCTCATAAGGTCGTCGGGAAAAAGGACGGAGATGACCTGAAAGGAAAATGTGATTCGTCCGTTACGAAGACTGATGTTCACTTTCCGACAGATATCCACCTGCTTTTCGACGCTGTCCGGAGTGCAATAAGACTGATCGCCATACTGTGCTCTGCGCTTGGTATCACTGAATGGAGACAGCATCATAAAAATATTATGGCAATAAAAGATATGTTTCGAACGGTTCGTAATCTTAAACGTTCAGTATCGGGTAATGAAAAGAAGAAAGCCGAAAAAGAGGAGACGATAAATGAAGCTCACCGTAAGTACGTCGAAATTGTAATGTCTTTCATCGACAAAGTGAAGGAAACAATAACGAAGCTGCGTCTGACGGGATATGCGGATGAGAAGAAGCTGTCGGAAATCGAAGATTTTGTGAAAGATGCGGAAATGCTGGCGGATCAGATACTGCGGAGAGTGCTCGGGGATGAAAAGATTCCGCACAGTGAAAAAATTTTTTCCGTCTTTGAAAGACATACGGAATGGATAGTAAAAGGAAAGGCCGGTGTCCCTCAGGAGCTTGGAAAAAATGTATGCTTTGTGACAGATCAGTTCGGATTCATACTTCATCACCGAATTTATGAGAATGAGACTGACGATAAAATTGCGGTTCAGATTGTCGAACAGACGCAGGAAAGATTCCCCGATTTCAATTCGTGCAGTTTTGACAAAGGCTTCTACAGTCCTGAGAACAAGGTGAAACTGAAAGGCATGCTGGCCGGAGTTATTCTTCCGAAGAAAGGGAAACTGTCCGGGAAAGAAAAGGATGAGGAAAATTCGGAAGAGTTCAGAGAAGGGAGACGGAAACATTCCGTCGTGGAATCTTCAATAAGCGCACTGAAAAACCACGGCCTCGAACGTTGTCCGGATCACGGCATTGAAGGGTTCATGAGATATGTCGGTCTGGCGGTTCTGGCGAGAAATATTCAGATTCTCGGCCACATAATTCAGAAGAAGAAACTGAGAAGTCGGAAAAGAAGGGAGAAATACAACAGCACTCTGGAAGCAAAGAAGCAGTGCGCTGCGGCATAACCGGTTCCGGAAGGCGTCGGAAAACAGGGAACATTTCGTTCGACGGACTGGTATGCCTGAAAACGGAGAAATTTCAGGTATAGTTGGAAAAAAGTCGGAAAATTTTCATTTTTCGATAAATTTGATCGCCGGAGCAAAAAATTTCAGATTCCGACGGACAGAATTAGGGGTTTTCGTTCAGGCACTAAATACTGTTCTTCTGTACTCTTACAAATAGAGCCAGTTTATTTTCCCAAATATACGGACCATCAGGGGCACCATGACCACTTTTTCCAAAACAGTGAATACTTTCATGCAGTATTTTCTTAAATAACGCAGTGTGCTGATCAGAAGAATAAAAACCGCCTCTTAAAATTGTTTCCGCGCATACTCTGATCACATTTCCCCATGGAAGTGCAAAACCTTCAATCGATGCACGGCATGCAATATTATCTTTTCCCCAGCACTTAATATTAATATGTTGCAGCCGCGTTACTATTTTTCGCCCCATCTTTTGTGTTAAAACATCATCGGGCCATCTGCTTGTATTCCAAGACCACCCTTTTGCTATTTCTTTTTTTACTGCTTCTACGGCATAGCTAATATTGTTTTCAGCTTCAACTTTATCGAGATATGTCATACAGTTACAGCTTTTATCCCATTTAATCAGTCCTAATATATCTATATTATTCAATGGGTTATTGAAAACAAAATTGTAAGCTTTAAATTTGTTTTGAAGTCTTTTCTTATGTTTTTTCCCCAGTTCGGTAGAATAATTCCTGAACCCATGCTCTCCTATTGGATCTCTACTAATCCATCTTCCCAGTTCCGTCGAATAATACCTGAATCCGTAATAATACAGCCCCGTTTCGGAATCTCTGTATTTTGTGCTGAACCGATACGGATTGCCGTCTTTATATTCCCCTTCAGCTTTTATAAGATTCCCGAAAGGATCATACTCATAATGTGCCGCAACTGAGCCGTCTGCCGCATTGACAAGCTG
>JAAEMX010000199.1 GCA_024225035.1 Lentisphaerota bacterium | reverse complement strand
GACATTCTGAATGGCGATGCCGGTCTCGATAAACTGCGTGGTAATCTGGGCAATGACACGCTGAATGGCGGCAGTGAAAGTGATGATCTTCGTGGTGGCGGCGGTGAGGATATCCTGAACGGTGATGGTGGCAATGACTATATGCTTGGTGGGAACCATTCCGATACGCTGAATGGCGGGGCGGGAAATGATGTGCTTACCGGTGGCTTTGGCGGTGGTGTGCTGGATGGATATCTGGATACATTTATCTACGACGACACTGCCAATGGCGGTGGCGGCTTTGACCGCATCAGGGATTTTGAAAACGGTATTGATGTGATTGATCTGCAGAGTTTCAGCTTCACTGACTTTACGACTGAAGTATATGCCCTAGCCAGCGACACGGCGAGCGGGATGCGGATTAATTTCGGCTCCGGTGATGTCCTGTTTGTCGAGAACTTCTATCTGGCCAGTTTTGATGCTGGCGATGTGGTGATTTAGGACTATTCAGGTTATCCCAATTGTGTTAGGCTCACCGAAAATAGCTCGTGAGATGATGTCACAGGATTGTCACGGGATCACCACCAGAAGGCCGCAGATGATCGTTAGACTGTGATGCGGCACACAGAATTTTGGGAAAATGTATCATGGCAGTCATGTCAGCATACGAGCAATATATGCTCGAAATG
>JAAEMX010000198.1 GCA_024225035.1 Lentisphaerota bacterium | reverse complement strand
CGCAGGTGTACAGCCACCCAACGATCCAAATAAACCCTATCAATATGTAAAATTCCATCATGTTCTCCGTAGTTAAAGCGGCCATATAACAATTCGCTCAAGAAATGGATTCGCTACGCTCACCACTTAGCTAAGCGTTATATTCTTAATAAATCTTCATCTTTATCTGGCAACATGTCCCAGATATCACCTAGTAGTATTCTGTTTTCCCCTTCAATCCCTTTAGCGGCAAACTCTTTATCATTCATGCTGCCGAGTATCTGTTTTAGCGCCAATGCTTCATCCTTACTTAGCTTAAGCGTAAAATTTACAATCATATTAGCCATACCAATCTCCAAAAATATAACAAGGCGTTGTTTTGGATGGTCGCTACGCGCCCACCAAAAAACTATGCGTTATATTTCACCAGCAGCCCATTACATTATCATAGGCTTCTTGTGCCGCCTCTTCGGCAGCAGCGCGGTGATCTCTTTGCAGTTCGCGCATTTCTTTGTTAAATTCGGCATTGGTTATTTCACCATTTGCTAACTGCTCTTCAAGGTACTGCTCTTCTTTTTCAATTTGTGAATACATTTTCAGTCTCCAGTGTAAAAATATAACAATTCGTGCAAGTTCGCTGCGCTTGGACAACGCTACCGCGTTGCCACTTCACGCGGCGTTAGGCGTTAAATAGCCGTGAACAAATTTCCTCAAACGCAAGTAGTTTGCCGAGTCTTTTATCAGTTCCTTCACTCATGTAAGGCCCCTCGTAAAATTTACCAAGATCAAATAATGTCCCATCTATTGATAGAAAAATACTTGTGGTTTTGCTTGGCCCGATATGGTCTGTGAAGTCGTCCTTTACCGCCTTAATAAATTTAATTTCCAATCCTTTTTTACTAGATTTTTCAACCCGTTTTACCTCTTCCTGCTTTACCAGTGATTCTAAATAATCCAGCGCATTCATGACTGTTGTTGTGTGCTCGTGGTTGTCGTAAATATCACGAGTTTGGTCTATGAGTTTCTGTATATTCATTCTTCCAACCCCTGGTCTTGTATCATTTGGTCTTTCCGATCTTTTCGGTAATATGCAATATCTTCATGTAGTTCCTTTACCACCGCATCCTTGCCAGCCAGTTCAATAAGCGCATCTATTGCAATCTCGTGCATTGCACACCCATCACCAATAAAGCAACCTGGTTTGATGTCAGCAACTCGCATTAATCGTTCATATATATCCATTTCAATCTCCCGCCTAACAAGTCATTAAATCGGGATGGCAAAAACCGCCACCCATTAACTTGTCGTTAGGCTTTCATATCAGGTTTGTCTGCTGCACCTTTTTTCCCTTCAGCAACGTAACCCTCGTAGAAATCAGGCAAATCAACGATGCGTTTATCTGTGTTTATTTTCAATCGGGTCACGTCAAACCAAAACGAGGTTCGCATTTTCCCGTCTTTGTCTATTCCCGGTTTTAAAGAGAGCTGCACGCATCCATAAAGATCAAAGCACACTGAATCAATAACGCCTTTAAATCCTGTTATCTTGTCCTTTGCTTTGTATCCAAGTAGCTCAATGTGTCGTTTGTATGTATCCATAATTAACTCCTAGTTTCCAGTGGTTTAAATCGCCTAACAAGCAAAATTCAGTCAGACGTGTTTCGTCATTTGCGGCGCTAAAGCACCACCCAAACTAATACGCACAAAAGCACAAAATGAACAGCTATAATTACGTACAGTTTAAATTCTTCACTCTTACTTAGCTCAATGTAATCGTCATCACTATCGTCAATTTTCATTTTCCATTACTCCTATTGTTCCCATAACAGGCCAGCCTTTGAATATCGACAATGATCCGTCGTGGCCATGCGTTTTTTCTTTTCTTTGTGGTGCTCGTCTACTTTCGCAACCTCTCTCAGTAGCGCACTTTTTACAATGCTTGCCGCCCACTTCTTCGCGCTTGCGTATCGTGTCTTGTCGGTACTTTGAAATGTCACCACAGTTTAAGCACTGGCCATAGTGGATCGTAACTTTGCGGGTCCATCTCCCTTTTGGCGCGAAAATAAAGCCAGCTACTCCTATAATTTTCAAGCCGACTATCTCTGTCCCGTTTTTGTATGGGTTAATCAAAACGGTATATCCTCCTCGTTAAAATCCGGGGCTTGCTGCGGCTGGCTTGGTTGTTGGCGCTGGCTTGGTTGCTGGCTTGGTTGCTGGCTTGGTTGTTTATCAGATCTTGGGGGCAGTTGAATATCTCGAATAATAACGCAGGGGATTGAGTGCTTAACGCCATCTCTCTCCCATTCATCAAGCTGAAATTCTCCGGTGATAGTTACAGCTGATCCCTTGGTTAGATACTCAGAAAGCTTCACTGCCCGATCTCCAAACAGCTTGCAGCGAATCCATGAGGTTTTTTCATGTTCGCCATAGCCCGACATACACGCTACTGATACTTCACCGATACTCTTTCCGTTCGGCGTGT
>JAAEMX010000197.1 GCA_024225035.1 Lentisphaerota bacterium | reverse complement strand
TCGACCGCACCATCATCTGGAACCGCCGGCAGGTCGAAGGGCTCGTGACCGACTTCATCGCCCACCACAACCAGCACAGGCCCCACCGATCCCTCGACCAGCAACCGCCACAACCCGACGCCCCCGACCAGACAACCGACAGGACGAAACCGACCCTTCGAGTCGTCCGAAACACCCGATGCGACGGCCTCATCAACGAATACAGAACAGCCGCCTGACCTGCGACGACGGAGTTTCGGGCACCTACAAGGTCGTGAAATCGACGCACTGCGACGGCCTGATCAACGAATACCGAAACGCCGCCTGACCAGCCACGACACAATATTCGACCCCCACACCCCATCCGCCCTCCGGTGGCCAACGCCTTCGCCGAACGCTGGATCGGCTCCATCCGCCGCGAGCTCCTCGACGGGACCATCATCTGGAACCAGCGTCAGCTCGAGCATGTCGTTGTCGACTACATCGAGCACTACAACACGCACCGGCCCCACCGCTCCCTCAACCAACGATCACCGCTGCCTCCGCCGGATGCCGAGCCCGATCCACCCATCC
>JAAEMX010000196.1 GCA_024225035.1 Lentisphaerota bacterium | reverse complement strand
GGTCAGAGCATTCAAAAGACCTGTGGGCTGATTGCTTGAACCAGAACCGAGCAGTGCAGCGCGTTGGATTTCCAAGCCCATACTACGCATTAGCTTGCTGCGCACAAAACCTTCAACCCAGTTACCAGTCTGCAACAGCAATTCACGCGACAGATTGATTAAAGAACCAACGGTATGTGGACGCATTGCCAGCTGGCCTATACTGAATTCAGAGACACTGGGTTCGCCATTTTCCTGCAGCCAGTAAGTATTAATGCCACCGTCATCAGTAGGAATTACGACATTACCAGTCAGGCCATGCAGCATTTTAACACCCAGCTTCGGCAACACCATAGCGTCATGCAGCTCGCTTACCATAGAACCGATACGCAAATCAGTGTCAATTAGATTTCCACCCTTAGCCGCGTCACCAGCAATATTACCACGCATATTGACCACTTCAGGTGGTACGTAAAAACCTTTGGCAGGCTTACTAATCTGTTGAGCGAGCTCATCGGAGCATTCTCTTTCGAGGCCATCTAATGGCTTACCCAAAGCAGCCAGCTGAATAGCTCTGAAAAGACTGTATTCTTTCTTTTCTTTTTTACTCATGCCGATCGCTTCAACTGGAGGCTGGTACTCAACTTGTGAGCTTCTGGCCTTAGAGTCAAGTACAATTTTGCGGAACTGGTCAAGACTGGAACCGTCAGCGATCGCCCGGTTGGCGGCATCTTCCATATTAAAAGCTTTACCCGTAGCGGCAATTTCGCTGATCCGATGACGCTCGTCAGCAACAATTGCTTTAGTGTCTACAGGTTCAGTTACCATACTACGCTCCGGAGCGATGTCGATTTCGGCACTTGCGTTAATTTTAGTTTCTTCTGACATAATTCTTTCCTCATTTTGATTATTTATATTTACCGTCTCATCTATATACTCGAGGCGTAGTTTACC
>JAAEMX010000195.1 GCA_024225035.1 Lentisphaerota bacterium | reverse complement strand
TGATATATGTGCAGGTATAAATACTACCAGTATAATTATAGCGGCAGGCCAAAATATAAAACTAAATATAATAAGAGCAGTTAGCAAGTCTGCCAGCACCGAAGCTTTAATGACTATTAATCCAAATATTAAATCATTCAAGGACTTGAGAAGGAAAACGATTGCAGGCCCTAGCGGCTCCACCTTGCACCAACTGCTACTTGAAGCCTTATCAAAAAATAAAATGACAATAAAAGATGTCAATTATATACCAATGCCAGTAGCAGAAACATATGATGCAATGTTTTCTGGAAAGGTGGATACTGCATTATTAACTTCAACTCAAATCCTAAGCGCTAAAAAAAGAGGGGCAAGAGTCTTGACAACAGCAAAAGGGCTAATGTGCCCTAAATTAGTGGTTGCGGTTAGTGAATCTTTTGCCAAAAATCATCCAGACTGGGTTAAAAGGTATATCAAGGTGCAGGATGAGGCGATGGAGTTTATTAAAAACCATAAACATGAAGCCTTACAATTAGCGGCTAAAGACCGTGGTATTTCCTATCAAGATGCTGAGTGGCTATATGATAACACTAAGTTAATAAATACCTTAGACATAGAT
>JAAEMX010000194.1 GCA_024225035.1 Lentisphaerota bacterium | reverse complement strand
ATCTATGTCTAAGGTATTTATTAACTTAGTGTTATCATATAGCCACTCAGCATCTTGATAGGAAATACCACGGTCTTTAGCCGCTAATTGTAAGGCTTCATGTTTATGGTTTTTAATAAACTCCATCGCCTCATCCTGCACTTTGATATATCTTTTAACCCAGTCTGGATGGTTTTTGGCGAAAGATTCACTAACTGCAACAACTAACTTAGCTCGCATTAGTTCGTTTGCTGTAGTCAGGACTCTTGCACCTCGTTTCTTGGCCTCTAACATTTCAATCGTGCTCAACACTCCAGCATCGACTTTGCCCGCAACCAAAGCATTATAGGTTTCAGGCAATGACATTGATATGTAATTTACGTCTTTTATGGTCATATTATGCCTTACAAATGCTTCGAGTATCAGTTGCTGAAAGTTTCCTCCTTTTACGCTGGCAATAGTTTTACCCTTCAAATCTTTGATTGATTTAATATTTGGATTAGTAGTCATTAAGGCAATGGTGCCAGTCGAATTGCAAACCGCTCTTACTATATTTAGTTTTATATTCTTGCCTGCTGCTATAATTATGCTGCTAGTATTTAGACTACCACATATATCAATTTTGCCAGCAGCTACGGCTCTAGTTTGTTCTTGCCCCATGGTTATATCATGAAATTTTACTTTTATTCCATCTTGGGCAAACTCTTTTTGAAGCAATCCCTTCTTTTTCATAACTATCAATTGCAGACTAAACGGATCTTTAGGATAAGTTACATTAATTTCTTTGCCACAAAGGTTCAAAGCTACGAATAAAGACAGGATAGAAAATAAAACTCTCATGTAATCTCTTTGTTATGAATGTTTTTCCTCTAGAAACGGGTAATTATTATAAGCTTCAATAATATACTTTTCAATTACGAGAAAGAATATTTTTCTATTTTTTAAGAATAAAAGGTTACAGTTTAAGATTCATCAACTTAGCGCGGGAAGGAAGGTTAACGCCCAGTAAATAGTAGCGAGCCTCCCCCGCCTCTGATATAAGCGGACCAGGGCGGGTCATTATCACAAGGAGGTATGAAATGGCGCGTGGATGCAGGAAAGAGGAGAAAGGGTGTTAATGCTTCAAGGGCAGAATAGCGGGTTGTAGGGAAAAAACTGATAGTCATGCAGCCCATGGAAAGCTGTCTTGAGATATAAAGAACCGCCCCATACATTTGCTCATTGAAATCTCCGAGCTGCAATACTTTAATTTACTCTCAGGTTGGAGCAAGATAAGTTAACTATTTTTTCGGAATTGGAAGAACATTATCTATATTTTTAAATCTGCTTCTTTCAAAATTTACTTTTTTAGGAATTTTCTCCCAGCTAATTCTAAAGTTTTCAAATATTTGTCTAAGGTAGTATTCATCAATAATGTCAGAAACTGTTCTGCTTCTATGGAAGGTGAATTTATTTTTTCTCCCACATATATGTCGACACAAAAAGATATTGTATATTACACGCGCTATATCACTCATTATAGAATTTGAAATTTTATCTAAAAGAATATTTTTATTAAGGCTGCTTTTCCGCTGCTCATCAGTCCAGGAGATCGCTTCCCCAAAGTCGATAAAAAAAATCTCCAAGAAGGAATTGACGATCATAATATTTCCAATGTTCAAATCGCCGTGGCTTATGTTAATATTGAATAGTTCTCTAAGTTTAAAGAAAATCGACTGAAAAATACTATTTTCATCATCATGATAGTTAACAATGGAACCTAATCGCTTCCCCATCACAAGTTCTTCAAGCGAAATACCTGGAATTTGTGGCATTATGATGTGTAAATCTTCTTTTGTCCTTATCTTACTGGCTTCAGCTATACTAAAAAATTGTTGGCCCAAATTTTTATATGCCTTGTTAAATAACTCTACTTCCTGATCTACACTGTACACTAGATCATTAATATCATAAGCTTCCATAGCTTGAGCACCAGATAGAACTGTCTTTCTTACAAATCCTGGCGCAGGCTCGATATTTTTTATTTTATTTGATAAATTGTTAGCATGTTTAAAAAACAAAACGTCTCCGTTGATTCCACCTTTCTTAGACATCGCAAATTTATAATATGAGCCGTTTAAAATGAAATCTCCATTTTTTAACTCTAATATTTTTTTACCGTGGCATGTTTCAGAAATAAAGAAATCTATCAATTTACGAGCTTTGCCTCTTCGAGAAAGTTGTTTTTCAAGAAGTTTTATCATTTCAAATTTTTGACAAAAAGTATATTTTTCATCAAAAATTATGCTTTGAATTTGTTTCATTATTCTAACGTTTTTTTTAGTTGTATTTGCGCTAAAGAGTTTTATTGCCCCACTGTATTTTACCCATCTTTTACCGGTTCTGTTTGCTTTTTCAACTAAGATGGTTCGTTTATTAATATATCTAATTATTGCCGAAGCGAGAGAATTTAATAAACATGCACCATCTTCCCTGTAACTAGAATATGTTTTAATATAGTTGCTCATAAATAATTCCTAAGGTTGCTCATTTATTCATATTTTTAAGGATATTTAAAGATTTCGTTTTATCCCAGTCTTAACAAATGTAGAATTTTTTTTCTCAAACTTTATAGCTACTATTGCAGAACAATACATTGATGAGAAATTTCATCTTTAAAAGCTCACATCATTTTTCTATATAGAATATAGATAAACAAAGCAACATTATAGTTCTAGCCATAGGTAACAATTGCTATTCCTTATTAGAATAGGATATATTTCTCTCGAGAATATTTAAGGTACTGTGAGAGTTTTTTATTGTTTAGAGGTGGGGGGACCAGCGCCCCGTTTAAATAAATTTTTAGCTTTTAAATTTTAGGGCACAAGTTGTAAGTTATTTATAATAAATATTTTACTTGTTTTCAAGATGAGCCTAGGGCACAAGTTAAGCTCAAACCACCCTTTACTTTGTGCCCTAAAAGGCACAAGTTGGGCACATTTTGAGGTTAGAAGATGTGCCTTCAGGGCACAAGTTGGGCCCAAAAAGGCACAAGTCGACCCATTTTACTACTCTTACCAGTTAACGCTTCTCCTGTTTATAGATGAAGATTTTTTTAATTTAAACTATCAACAGGAGCATAGCACTATGAAAGTCCAAGACATCTGCAAGAAGCATGGAATAACTCACAAACATGTCCTGAAGCGATGCCAAGAAGGCCGTTTCATTTTAGACAGTATTGTGTATGCAGCAGAAGACATCTCCAAACCCGACTCATGTAATGCCAAATGGGAGATCACACCACTGGAAGGCGAACAGCCCGAACATGCTGCTGTATCCGCCAAGGAAAAGCTGCAGCTTACCAAGCAACGCCACCTTGAAACCCAGATCAAAAAGCTCGAGCAAACCATCATGGAAAAACGTATTCATGTGTTCGAAGAGTTCATCGACCTTAACACCCGTCTATTAGTAAAGGACCTTGCCCCTCTAAAAGAGTTTGTAATAGAGCATATTGATGAAAAGGAACATGAGAATTGGAATCAACTTGTGGACAACTGTATCACCAAGCTTTACACCGAT
>JAAEMX010000193.1 GCA_024225035.1 Lentisphaerota bacterium | reverse complement strand
CCCCGGTATGCAGATCCGCCTGAAGAACCTGATGACCGAATGGCTGCCTGATAATAAAATATGACATGGTTTCTTATTTTTCATTGCAATATTAAAGAACTGCGTCTATATTTTTTGTAAAACTTATGACTGACGAGTTATTATAACCCAGGCTAAACTGGCTAAACGGTAAGTTCAGCACTCCTTTTTCCTTTTTGAAAATAAAAAAGCCGGCGTTCTCGTTTTTTCATGGAGAACTGCCGGCGTTTATAACCCGTGATATAATTTTCCTGTGTTAAATTGCGGGGGGGATGTGTCTGATTTTACTGTATTTAAACATTGATTTATCCTCTCATGTCAAAGTCAGAAAAACAGCGGACTGCAAAAGCAAAGCATTTTTTCAGGAGATGTCTATCAAAAAGCCATCAGCAATTTTCCTGGCCATCTTACATTTTTTAAAAAATACTGTATTTAATTTAAACATGATTCAGATATATGTCAACATTTTTCTGCAGGGTCATTTCTCAGTTGGTTTTTACAACCTGCTGAAATAAAATAATCGCTTGCAAAATCATAATTGTATCAGATTTTTCCCTCCCTGGAAATTTCAAAACCTTGTTATTGCCGGATCTGTAAAATTGTCACCTTGAAACATTGGTCTGTTTGTGATACAAATAAGCTTCAAAACTTATATATAATCTTAATTGTATCAGGCGGATGCCATGTTACCCACGGAAGATACGGAAAAGGCGCTGAAAAAGCTGTTTTATCGCCATATGACAGCGGATATAAGTATGCTGTGCCAGACACTTGGAACTCAGTCACGAATGAGTGTATTTCGCCGACTTAAGGAAATCGGATATCTGTCAGGCTATACTCATGCGGGCCGATATTACACTCTCAGAAATATCCCTCAGTTTGACGACGGTGGGCTGTGGTTTCACCGGGGAATCGGTTTCTCTGTGTTTATCACGCTCAGGAATACAGTCATTGAAGCGGTAAAGTCATCTGTTAACGGAATGACCCGTCATGAGCTGCATAATTTACTGCGTGTAAACGTAAAAGACACTCTGCTGTATCTTATCCGTGCCGAACTGATTAACCGAGAAAAAATTCAGGGATTATACATCTGCGCAGATACCGATCATAACCGGGCAGACAGACAGCTTTCTCAACGCAAAGCTTACATTCAGAAAATCGAGCCTTTGCCCGCTGCAGCAATCACTGAGGTTTTAATTGAGGCAATTCATGCAGGCGGGGCATCGGTATCTCCTTCAGTTGCCGCCGGAAGGAATAACTCACAGTTGGTCAACAATCCGAAGTCGGCTGGCTACTCATTATCGGGTAACAACATCAGTCAAACGCTCGGATGGCAAAATGTTATACATCCGAAAAACTGCTAAACCCGAAGAATGCCACACCAAAATTTAT
>JAAEMX010000192.1 GCA_024225035.1 Lentisphaerota bacterium | reverse complement strand
GCCGCTGTGGTGGTTGATAAGAACGGCGATGTGACGTACTACAGGTTGAACGGCTTTGGAAAGCTAAAAGACAAAAAGCGGCTATTTAATATTAAGGAGTTTAAAAGCGCCCACTGAAGCCAAAATTAAACTAAAAACGTGACGCTGTTTTTAAGGTATAACAGGGTAATAAATCGTATGCACAACACAAAGGAGAGTAAATCATGACAGAAAGTAAATTTCAATATTGCGCGTGGTGCGGCGTATCGGATGGCCTGGATCATCTACCGGGCTGCCCGTCGCAGGGGATAACTTTTAACGGTGTTAGAAATCAAGCTGCTGAAAGGGAGTGGACTGAAATGAAATTATTAACCGCAAGCCAGCTGGTTAACGTGGCAGGGGCAGCTCTGGAGGAACTAAAACGCAGATCTGAAAATGCTAGCCAGCTTGCTAACAAGACAGGGTAGCTCTTGAACAGGGTAATATAACGCTTTTGTTCAGCAGCGGCACACCGAACGCAGACAAGTGCCGCAATGCTTAACCACGTCTGCTGGGATTTATTATTATGTGGCCTTTTTCACGGAAACAAAAAAACCACAAG
>JAAEMX010000191.1 GCA_024225035.1 Lentisphaerota bacterium | reverse complement strand
GTATTAAGGATTGTAATTACTGACCCCCTTGTCAAATGTAACCGTTTAAAGTCATACTCGCATTTTCCACACAAGGGGAAATATAATGAATTCCAAATTGAAACTTCTCAAAATGGTTGTCGCCATATCTTTGCTATTCTCTTATCTAGCGATGCTACACTCGCAGGTCTTTGCACAGGAAGATGACCGACAGTTAATACAAATTTCTCCTGATATTAAAGATAGGTTTCTCGCTGAAATGCGTAAAGATCTGGCGCATCTGGATGATATCCTGAGCGCCATGGCAGAAGGGAATATGGAAGAAGTTGCCCAAATTGCTGAGCGAAAAATGGGGCTTGCACACAAACGTATTGAAAAAATGGAAAACATGGGCGCTTCTGATAGCGAAATTGGCTTGTTTATTACCAGAATTCGCAAAATGGCTGAGAGTGAAGAAGGTAACCTGACAAAAAAATTACACACAAAGGGCCAGGGAGAGGGTGTTGGGCAATTTATGCCAGAAGAATTGCGCGCTATGGGACAAGAAATGCACAAATCTGCTTACGAGCTGGCTGATATTGCCCGCAGTGCCAAGAAACCACCTACGGCGATAGACTATAAAAACCTGTTTTCTGCACTCAATACCATCACCACACATTGTAGAGGATGTCATGATACCTTTCGTGTAAGGTAAAGGCTGGAATGAGCAGGCGAACAAGACGCTACACGACAGACTTTTGTGATGTAACCGTGTCTTAAAGGCACCAGAACGATCAAAGACAGGCTTCGGACCATAATAATTATTCGAGAGCGATTGAAAGCCTGCCCCCTGCCCTTCGAGATAGCGCACGACTTCAATCAAATGTGGCAATGATCGTCCCAGACGATCAAGCCGCCATACCGTCAGAATATCACCAGATTTGATCGACCGCAAAAGCCTTTCGAGTTGTAAGCGCCCGCAAGGTCACTCAGCAGCAACGTAATTCCACGGCAGCAACTCGTCAATGCGGTTGATTTTGTGATCTGCGATCTGAGCAAGAACCCATGTGAGCCAAGCTTGCGGATCAACATTATTAAGCTTGGCTGGGGTAATTACTCACCCCCTTGC
>JAAEMX010000190.1 GCA_024225035.1 Lentisphaerota bacterium | reverse complement strand
GCCGCCAAACAGGGTGATGCCGTTGCCATCATTGAAGCTAAAAGTATCTTCAGTTGAAACACCGCCATTGCGCACCAGGGTTACACTGGCACCATCATAATCGCCCAGACCACCGTTGAGCGCATCAAGTTCGACATCGCTAATATCAACATCAGCGTCCAGCACAACCGCCGCACCGCCTTCGGTGAACGTGGGCGTGCCGTCAAGCGTGGTAACCGCTGTGTTCTCATACCAGGCTATTTTGTCGTCAATGCGCGACGCCGAAAGCACATCGATGTCGCCGTCCCCGTCCACATCTGCTGTGATAACTGATTCAGCTCCATCAGCCCCTGTGGTAATAGTGTGGGCGGTGAAGTTCTCAGATCCGTCGTTCTCATACCAGGCGATCTTGTCGTCATTCGTTGATGCCGAGAGCACGTCGATGTCGCCATCACCGTCCACGTCCGCAGTGGTCACCGATCGAGTACCATCTGCCCCAGTGGTAATGGTGTGGGCGGTGAAGTTTTC
>JAAEMX010000189.1 GCA_024225035.1 Lentisphaerota bacterium | reverse complement strand
TCGCAGATTTTCACAATAAATTTGTACCCTAATACCAATAACTCCTTTTACGGTATGTTTCTTCTAATCATCTGTATTAATTGGTATTAAACTTTGTTATCCAAATCAGATGCAGAATATATTAGGGTGATTTAAATACTGTTATTGCAGATTTTTATACTGCCATCAGCAACAGATAATTAATACCTGTGCATACATCTGCTTGGAAACAATGCAAATAATGAATTATATCGTATTCTCAATAAAAATTTTATAAATTTTTATTGACTGTATCATGGAAATAATATACCCTAATTATATGAAGCCCGAAGATTATTTTAAGAATCCTCTCTGTGTTTCCCATAAACAATACGAAGCTCTGAGGTATTTCTTTAACAATAATATGAAAGCTGAAGAGACAGCCGAAAAATTCGGCTACAAACTTTCTGCTTTTTATTCTCTGATCAGAGATTTCAGAAAGCATCTGAAAGAAGATTGTCCGGAGGACTTGTTTTTTAAGGCTTCCAGGAAAGGGAGAGGACTTAAGAAAAATACTGACGAACTTGTCTCCCTGATCGTGAATCTGAGAAAAAAGAATTTCTCCGTTCCGGAAATAAAATCAGTTCTTGATGCTCAGGAGTACAGAGTTTCTGAAAGATATATATATCTGAAACTCAGAGCCGAAGGATTCGCAAGACTTCCGAGAAGGGATAAGAAGACTCGGACGGACAGCAGACTGCCAAGAATAGAAGCTCCGAAAAGTACGAAGATGACATTCGCGAACGAAAGTTTCAGTACCGGTTCTGCCGGATTGTCATGTTTCCTGCCGTATGTATTGAAATACGGTCTTCACACAGTTATAGAAGAATCTCTTTATCCCGGGACAAAGAGCATAAACAGACTGTCTTCTGTTCTTTCATTTCTGTCGCTGAAACTTTCAAACGTCAGAAGATACAGTACGGACGATCTGTGGTGTATGGACAGAGGCGGAGGATTATTCGCGGGACTGAATGTATTGCCGAAGACGGCATGGTTCAGTTCATATTCCCACAGGGTGACAAGGAATATGAATTTAGCATTTTTAAAAGATCTGCACAGGGTGTGGAAGGAAAATGATCTCCTGGAAGATACGGCAAATCTTGATTTTACTACTATTCCTTATTGGGGAGATGACGATCATCTTGAAAACAACTGGTCAGGGAAAAGACGTCACTCACTTGCCAGTATGCTTGCAGTACTGGCGCACTATCCTGATTCCGGAATAATAGACTACGGAGATACAAATGTTATGCATAAAAATCAGAATGCTGTCATATTAGAGTTTCTGGATTTTTACAAAGCCGGAAATCCGCATGGCGGCAGTCTGAAATATCTTGTGTTCGACAGTAAGTTCACAAACTACACAAATCTGCGGAAGCTGGACGAAGAAAATATAAAATTTATTACTATAAGAAGACGCGGAAAAAACATTGTGGAACGTATAAACAATATGTCGAATTCTGAAAAGAAAAAGATAAAAGTTGTTTGTGCGGGAAACAAATATCGGACGTTATACGTTTGTGAGGAGAAAGTAAATCTTAACGGATACGGTAAAAAAATTCGTCAGATCGCCATAACAGGACATGGCAGAGTGAAACCGGCACTGGTAATAACCAACGACTTTGATTTGGAAACGGAAGATGTTGTCAGGAAATACGCACGAAGAGCCCTGGTAGAAAAAACCATCTCAGAGCAGGCAGAATTTTTTCATCTCAACCGAGTCTCATCGTCAGTTGTAATAAAGGTGGACTTTGATCTCACGATGACTATCCTTGCACATAATCTCTACAGATTACTGGCGACGGATTTGGAAAGATATTCAGAGTCGGCGGATGTCAGTATTTATGAAAAATTCATACTGAACAGCGGAGAGGTTGAAATAACAGATGAAGTTATAAACGTAAAACTGAAAAAGAAAAGAAATCTTCCCACTCTTTTGGCAGCGATGCAGCAGTACAGCGATTTCACTTATTCATTCCTTAAAAACAAAAAACTGATTTTTTCAGGAATGACTATATCGTGACCTGAGTCAGAAGTAATCGGCTGCTGCAGAATTCTTCGGATTGCCTGATTTAAAAGCATCATTGTTTTCAGTCAGGGTTCGTCAGCGTTTTGCGTTGCCGGTGACAGTGTATTTCATACCTGACTTTTTTTGTTCCGAAAAGTTAGAATTATTAGAAATCCGTCATAAGAAACGAAAAATTATCTGGTCAGATTTTAGGGTTAAATAATTTCCGTGAAAATCTGCGATGATATTGAGAGCCTTGTCCCTGGGTCTTTGTCCATAAAGGCCGTCAGCAGTGTCTCCCAGCCCGTCTGTATGTAATGCGCCGGTTATGAAAATGAGAAAAACAACATCAAGCACTGCTGCAACATGTCCGGGCCATAATTGTGTAACAACCATGTCAAATAGGGAAAGCATTATTCCAATAATAATACCCACTACGGGAAAGAGTGGGACAATTCCTTTGGGATCAAAATCTTCAGGTTTTCCAACAGGAATGATGGTGAGAAACTGCATAGCAGAAATCAGGTTTTTTAAATATGTTTTGTTCAAAAAATAATCTCCTTTTTTGTGTGTTTGCGAGATACAGATTCGGATGCGTCCCGCTTTTCATGCAAACTGATTGATATTTGTGATAGCTTCATGAAAATTTGGACATCCTTCATTTGGTATTTTCTGTAAAACGATTTTGCAAATCGTTTCAGGCTCTGTCAGTCATACCGAAACGATTTGCAAAATCGTTTTACAGTTGGGCAGTAAGATAGTTAAGATGCATATTCAATCTGATAATTTCAGTATCTTCTTCTCCCCATTTTTCAGTGAGTTCCTGTAATAATTCCCTGGCGTTTTCAATTTGTTCATCGTCTGTTAACCGGTATAATTTTTTCAGTTTTTCTTTAAATGATTTGGGGCGTTCTTCAACACCCTGCAATTCATATAAAACTGAATTAATATCCCTTCCTTTTGTGTGAGGTGTGATTTTTACGATATTGCAGTCTTCCAGAATAAATACTTCCTCTTTTTCCATACTGCTCAGAACGTGCGGCGAATGTGTTGCAACAATAAACTGAAGATTCGGAAAAGTTCGGACCAAACCGGGAATTACTTCTCTCTGCCATTGCGGATGCAGGTGCAGTTCAATTTCATCAATTAAAACAATACCGTTGCCCTGCAATGGATTTTTACTGCAAGGATTTGCAACAGCCAGCCTGTGAGCCAGATCGCTTACCATCAGCAAAAGTATTTTCTGGCCGTCAGACAGTTGATTTATTTTAAGTTCCTGGTTGTCGGTTTGAATTACGAGAGAACTGGTATGTTGCAAATTATAAGTACCATAATGATAAGTACCATCTCTTTTTATTCTTTTAACTTTCAGGTTTGAAAAATCATTTGAAGAAATCTCTGAAAAGAAAATATGTATTGCATTTCTTACAACATTCAGATTCGGATTTACAAAATCGAGTCCTTTTTCCAGTTTATTCTGATTTTCCCAATCTTCTTCCAGTCTGAACCAGTTTATAAACTCATTAAAGTCATTCCCTTTTTTTCTGAAATTGTTTTCATAGGCATAGCATTGGGCTGTTGTATAATTTTTTTGTTTCAACCTGGGATTTCCGGTTGAATTGTCAGACAAAGACCTGTTGGTTTGGTAATAGATAAGTATCGGAAGGGCTGAGTCGGAAGTGTTATTCAGTTTGTCATGAAGAGTATTAATGTATTTATCTGTCATTCTGTAATCACTTTTTATTTTACTGTCGCCGGTGGGAATTTTTTTAGCAATTTGCCAGGATAATATTTTTTCGTCATATTTCACCCTAATTTTATTTAGCGAGAATGGCGCAGTGATACTGATATCATCTTCAGACAAAGAAAGGTCTGTGTCCTGATGGCTTTGCCTGCATATTTTTTGTGAAAAATGAGTTAATAACATTGCTATGCAGTCTAATATGGCTGTTTTT
>JAAEMX010000188.1 GCA_024225035.1 Lentisphaerota bacterium | reverse complement strand
TGTCCGCCCGAGCCCGCGGCGATGTCGATGTCGCGCGGTCCGACGACGATCTGCTCCCCTGGATCCGCGGGGCTCGCGTCCTGACCGACGAGCTCGCCCCCGTCGACCAACTACTGGGCGATCCGTAGACCCACGACATCTCAGGCTCAGCTGATCGCGTCGGTCGAGATCCGCCCGCACGCGACAGTGCTCCGCTCCCACCGAAAGATGTCAGACACATCGCAGGTCCTGCGGACCTGCTCCCAGATAGGTCGCGGATAGGTGGCTGTTGGTACCCATCCGCCTTGCGCGATCCAGCTTCCGAGCGCTCGAGGCGGCAGAAGTGCTGCCGTTGTCTCACCGGTCGGGTGATAATGGTGCCATGTCCGTTCGCGTCGAGCCGCGTCCAGCACTTCTTCGGTGGGCTCGAGCGCGCTCTGGCATCGAGGCTGACGTCTGGGAGAAGCGATTCCCACGCTACGACTCCTGGGTGAATGGCGAGGCGAAGCCGACGTTCAAGCAGCTCGAAGAGTTTGCTCGGAAGACCTACACGCCGGTGGGCTTCTTCTTCCTGGATGAACCGCCGATGGAAGAGGTGCCGATCCCGGACTTTCGGACGGTCCGAGACTTGCCGGTTGCAGGTGTCGCCGGATATGTGTCCGCCGACCTGCTCGACACCGTCTACGTGTGCCAAGCCCGACAGGAGTGGTACCGCGACAGTCAGCTACTCAACGGCGAGGCACCACTCGGATTTGTTGGGACTGCGACGCTCGCTGATTCTCCGTCCGCCGTCGCTGACCAGATGCGGCTCGTTCTCGACTGGACGCCGGAGACGCGCGACGGGCTCTCTAGCTGGGAGATGGCCCTCACACGACTGCGAGAGAACGCTGAGCTCGCCGGAGTGCTCGTGATGATCAGCGGCATCGTGGGATCCAACACGCACCGCAAGCTTGACCCCGAGGAGTTCTGGGGCTTCGCGCTCGCGGATCCGCGAGCGGCCGTCGTGTTCGTGAACGGTGCTGACTCCAAGGCGGCCCAGGTCTTCACCCTTGCCCACGAGCTTGCGCACCTGTGGCTCGGCGAGACGGCGCTCTCTGATGTCGATCCCGAATCCGTCCGCACCTACGACGAGGAGCGGTGGTGCAACCAGGTCGCCGCCGAGTTGCTTGTGCCGATGGACGAGTTCAGGCTGGTCTTCGATCCTGCGAGTGACCTGCGCGCCCAACTCCAGCCCCTCGCCGAACGCTTCCGTGTATCCACGCAGGTCATCCTCGGACGCGCCCGTGAGGCGGGCTCCCTCAGCTGGGATCGCTTCATGGAGGAACTGCGCATCGAGAAGCAACGGGTCGCGGAAGTCGTCGCCGAGCGAGGCGGAGGCGGGAACTACTACAACACGAAGCCGGTTCAGGTGGGGAAGCGCTTCGCTCGCGAGCTGATCGCCAGCACGCTCGAAGGCCGCACGCCCTACACCGAGGCGTTCCGTTTGCTCGACGTGAAGAAGACCTCGACCTTCGAGGGGCTGGGCGAGCAGCTCGGGGTTCTGTAGTGGCCTACCTACTCGATTCCGATGTGCTCATCCGTGCCAAGAACGATCACTACGGCTTCGACAAGGTCCGGGCTTCTGGGAATGGCTGGAAGCTGCCAACGCTGCCGGCACGGTTCACAGCGTCGAGGCGGTCTACAACGAGCTGGTCGGCAGCGACGATGACCTCGCTCACTGGGTCAAGGATCATCGCTCGTTCTTCCTTCCCCTGACAGCCGACGAGATCCCAGCGGTCGCAGCCGTGAACCGGTGGGCGAACGACTCGCCCGACTACGACGGGGCGGCGAAATCCGAGTTCGCGTCTGCCGCCGATTCGTTCTTGATCGGCCACGCCGTCGCCGGCAGTCACACCGTGGTCACCCATGAGCGGATCAGCGACGGGAGGCGAAAGATCAAGATCCCCAACGCCGCAATCGCCAACGGTGTCGGCGTCGTCAGCCCGTTCCAGATGCTTCGAGCAGAGGGCGCTCGGTTCGTCCTCGGCCCGTGAGTCACGTCATCGGCGTCGACGGTGGGGCCGCTGTCGCCGAGTTCGAGCTGGTTGAGTCGAACGCGCCCAGCACTGCCGAGTACTGGCTGGCGGAGCGGTGAAGGCCGACTTCTACCGCCACGCCGCTCGCCGGTACTTGCACGACCGCCACAGCTACTGGGTTGGCGTCTACTCGGCGCTGCGCAATCAGGGTCGTCGGGAGGACGACTATCACTACAGTGACGACGCCAAGAACACCTTTCCGAGATACAACGTGCTCGCGGCAATCGGGGTCGAGCTTGACCGTCTCGACCCTGACCGTCTGCCGTCGAGTGATGATGTTCTCGAATGGCTCAGAGTTGCCGGCGGTGCGGCTGAGAGCCTCTTTACGGGGAGCCACGAACCGGGCTCCATCGAGGCGGAGGCTGAAGACGACGAGCGTCGGAGATTCATCGCCTTCGTCAACACGTTGCCGGGCGCCGAAGCGCTCGAGGCTGCGCCGCTCCCATACCGACGAACGCTCGCAGCCGACGAAGCGAGGCGTTGGCGTGAGTCGATCCTGGAGGCTTGGGAGCTCGATGGCCCCGACTTCTGGGAACCCCTTCGGACCGACGTCGTGCGTGGCCGGTCAGTGCTGGCGCTCCGAGCAGAGTCGTTTCTGCGCGGCAACGAACCATCGGGCCCAGCGTCGGTGGCCATCAGTGAAGCGTTGCACGCTCTCGGGGTCTCCCGAATCATCGAGCTGCGGGAATACGGCCCCGAGTTCGAGCGGGAGTCGAGCACCGCCGAGTTCCTCTACACCGGTGCTGAGGGCTTGTTCTTCTCGCGTGATCTCGAGTGGCTCATCTTCGCTTCGCACGAAGGAGTCACGACGCTGGGCGGATCCAACGTCGAACAGCTCCGTGCCGACTGGCCAGAGCTTGGGAACTTCGTTTGGGACGAGCTGAACTGAGCACGGCCATCCCTACTTTCGGCTCGGAGTAGAAATGATCGGCGGTCAGCAGCGGACAACGCCGGTCGGCGTTTCCCCAGGTCAGCGGGCAGAAACGTCACCAGCGGACATCTGTGGACAAGTCCAAATCAGACCCACGACATCTTCGAAGACACCGAGCAGATCCAGCAGCTCGTGATCAGTCGGGCCATCTCGGGGATGCGGGTCGAGTGATCTGACCTGGTTTCGTGGCTCAGTGGTGCCGGCGTCGCAAGCTCGCGACGAGCCTCCACACACTCGGCTTCTCGGGGTCCATCCCT
>JAAEMX010000187.1 GCA_024225035.1 Lentisphaerota bacterium | reverse complement strand
GGTGTGGAGGTCTTGGTGGAAGCGGTGGGTTTCGGGGGTGAGGTCATAGCCGAGGGTTTCGGCTTCGGCGAGCGCTTCGCGGTATTCGGTGTCGAGTTGGCGGTTGCCGTCGAGGAGTTTGGTGGCGTTCATCGACAACCTCAACAACACCTCCGACGCGGGTGCGGCCCGCTGACCGCGCCGTACTGCGTGACGAGCCGCGATCGGGTCGCCGGCCTCGAGAGCGATGGTGGCCCGCCGGGTGGCGGCGTCAACGACCGCGGTGTCCAGGGTTTCGTACCAGTGACGGTCATCTATGAATCAGGAGTAGAGCACCGGGTTCGCCCCCCGGGCCGGGACACTCTCAATGAGATCGAGGGCGGCATCAAGGTAGGCGGCCACATCGCCAGGGTCTTGGGTGCGGTCGGCGGCCTCGACCAGACACCCGAACCGTTCCCAGTCCGAACCGACATCAACCAGAGTCACCTTGGTCGCCTTGGGGAACCATTTGTGGCCTGCGGGGGTTTCGCCCAGGGCTTTGCGTAGCCGGGTGATCCCGTTGTCGGGGGCCCGGGACTGGTCGCCGGGCCAGAACAGGTCGCGAACCTTGGCCGATTCCACGCCGGGGTGTAGGGCCAGGTAGGTGGCAACCGCGGTTGGTTTCTCGGTCAGTTCTGTGCCCTGGACCCGGGGGGTTTCGGTGAGGACCTTCACCTCCACCCCACACGGCACCAGAATCTCGGCGATACGTTCGGCCACCCCCACCCCCACCGCACCCAGTGGGGTGACCGGGCCGGTATGGGTCTGGGCGGCAGTGAGGAGCTGGTCGATGGCACCCAGATCGGCCTCATCAACCAGATCCAAATAGAAGCGCAACGACAACGGTTCCACCACCCCACACCCATCGGCCCCGCGACCAGCCGGTACTCGGCCCCCAGCTCCGAACCCGACACCCCCGTGAGGGTCGAGTGGGCCAGTTCGGCGGCGCCGGCCAGGTGTTGGGCGACACCGGCATGGCCTGCGCCCACAATCACCAGCCGGTTGACGGTGTCCCCAACAAGGCCGTCGATTCGGTCCTCGTAGGGGCTGCGGGTCCTCTCAGTGGCCTGACGGCGGGCGGTGATGGCCGCGGTTTCGGCCCACGCCTGCGGGTCATCG
>JAAEMX010000186.1 GCA_024225035.1 Lentisphaerota bacterium | reverse complement strand
TGAAACTTGGAATACTTTTAGAACTGGTACATGTACACATTCTCTGAAAATTTCATTGAAATCGGTTCAGTGGTTCCCGGTTTATGGAAGTAGACATAGTTGAAAAAAGTTTCATCTTCTCCTCCTCCTCCTTCTTCTCCTTCGTCAGTTGGAGTTTCAGGATATCTACCGGACCGATCTTTCTGAAATTTGGCACGTAGCTGCGCTATATGGCCTATATATGTGGCAAAAAGAGATACTTAAAAAAAAATGTAAAACAAAAAAGTTATGGCCGAAAAACTGTCGGAAATAGCAATTTTGAACCGTGAAAGACGCGCCGTGAGTTCGCGCTTTAGAAATGGAGGGAGTGAGGCGGAGTGAATGATGGCGTCTGTTGTGACGTGACGCCTACGCAATTTCCCTAGTTGTGGGCGCTTTGTGCAGGAAAACCCATACCGTGTGTCAACATACTGTGAAATATTATTTTCTTCAGAAATTATCGCCTATTAAAAAAAATCCACGGTAAAGGATGCGTAACAAATGACCATTTGTTGGAATTTGTGATGCTTGTTGTGGTTGTTGGTGATTGTTTGTGATGCTTTTGATCTTATTGGATCAGTGAATTCGCCGCAGTAGCTAAATGACTTTTGTGCGTCATGCTGCTGATCCAATTGGATCAGTGGAATTACCGCAATAGCTTAACAGAAATTATGCTATGCCGCCATAAATTTGAGCGCGATTATAATGATACGACGCCGAAAAGTAGGCGAAATATCGACACAGAACCGTTACGGCGATTAGCCAACGTACAGAAACAACCGGCCGTCACTGTTTCGTACTGCTTTGGCTGCGATTTGGCATCAGGGCAACTCGCCCAAATCAGGTCACTACAAAACAATGGGCCGATTTGATAGAAAGTGGGTCTGGTTGGATGATGAAAGGGCAGCCCAGAAATCTGGAAACTTCATCAGCAACCTAGAAAATGTTCGGCTCCTCTTTCTGCGCAAAAAGTGAAATTGTCGTAGCAGATGACGCTAATTCAGCGTTTCAACCAAAACTACTTGTAAATAAAAAAATTTTGCCCCGTGAAGCGTCAGGGTTCTCGTCACATGGGGTGGGCAACGCAACGATTTCAGCAATTGCAACAAACACTTTAAACTTATACGTTTCGCTTAACAGCAGGAAAAAGAAAGTGGATTACATGTAGAAAATACCCTAAAGGGTAG
>JAAEMX010000185.1 GCA_024225035.1 Lentisphaerota bacterium | reverse complement strand
GGTTCCCGCTGACACTTTCAGTGATGTGGAAGGTGATGCGCTGGTGCTGTCAGCCAGTATGGGTGATGGTTCTGAACTTCCTTCATGGCTGGCATTTGATGGCTCCGGCTTCACCGGTACGCCACCGGCCAATTTCCATGGAGTGCTGGCGTTAAAGATCAACGCCAGTGATGGAGCACTTGGTGTATCAACCGATTTCAACCTGGCGATCGAGGCTGTCAATGATAATCCGGTTGTAACCGGCTTGATTGCCGATCAGAATTCAACCGAAGACCAGTCCTTTTCATTCTCCATTCCTGGTGACCTGTTCGCCGACGTTGACGGCGATGTCCTGACCATATCCTCACGCCTTGCCAATGGCGGCGATCTGCCTGACTGGATTACCTTCACTGGAACACAGTTTAACGGCACTCCGCCGCCTGATTTCAACGGCAGCGTGGAAATCCACGTCGTTGCGAATGATGGAACCGTTGCCACATCGACAAGTTTCACTCTCAATGTAGCGCCTGTCAATGACGCGCCGGTGATCGCCGGTTCG
>JAAEMX010000184.1 GCA_024225035.1 Lentisphaerota bacterium | reverse complement strand
TGCTGTTCTAACCCTCCTGCCGGAAGACGACCATCAAGAAGGCTTCATGGAGGCGCCAGCGCTGGTAGCGACCCTGGCGCGCGAGCCAAAAACCGGGGATCGATTGGGGCATTACCAACTGGGGAGGCTGTTGGGTGAAGGGGGCATGGGGCAGGTTTTTGAAGCTGCCCAGGAACGTCCCCAGCGTACGGTGGCGTTGAAGGTGGATAGGAATTCCAAGCGGACAGTTTCGGGAGAGCGGGGGGAAGCGAGGTGGAGCGCGGGGGGGAGTATGGGACAGACTGTAGGCAATTGCCAACCAAACGGGGCCTCCGGGGTGGGGATCGGCGGCGCGGTGGCGGCAAAAAAGGCAGGATTTGGCGTTGGAACCATAACGCAGTAGCCCGCGACCTTGAGTTTGGTCCGGGCTTGCGGTGCTTGTGGGTGTGGGCGGCCCATGTGCGCGAGAGTTAGGCCTTGGGGGGAGGGGATCCTCTTAGTCATGACCCACAGGGTCATAGCGATCCCGCTACGCGGGTGCGAGGCTTACTTCCCACGGCAAGTCAGGCTCAGGCGGTGGACGCGGGGGCTCGAGTGGGGTCACTTCGGTGGGTAGGCCGAAGTGCGCGAGTATGCGACGGATGGCGAAGGGATCGGTGATGCCGGTGAGCAGGGTGCGGTGGCCGTGGCAGTTTGGGCAGCGCAGGACGTCCTCGTTAAAGGATCGTTGTTCATACTGCACTCTCCGCAGTCAAAGTGTTTAT
>JAAEMX010000183.1 GCA_024225035.1 Lentisphaerota bacterium | reverse complement strand
GATACTTTTGTATGCTATTAAATGCACTTGAAAGAGTTCTCATTTTATTGCCCTTAAGTTTACCGATTTAAGGTTAAATGAATTCTCTTTCACTTCAAATTAAATTAATCCATTTTTTCTGACTTTTGCAATTGGCTCTATAGTCTAGTAATTTTCTAATTATGTCCGACAACTAAAAGCAATTTAGCAATATTTTAACACTTAAGTATTTTATTTTAAAAGTATCTGAAAATAATTTAAGTCATTGAAGATTAGTTGCAAAGCAATAAGTACGGCATATGGTGATTAAGTCAAAACTATTTAAAGTAACAAAATATTTTGCCACTAAGACCACAAATATAGTTATTAAATCTCTATTGCAAGAACTAGAAAAATATAAAAAAGATATATAAAAATGGGTATATCATTCTACAACAACACCATAACTGATTATAAATTAGCAAATTACTAATTATAAAACTTAGCTATATCAGCTCTTTATTTATCCGTTTGTGTAATAATCTGCCCGTCTTTCAGTGTCGCAATTTTATCAGCTAGCGCAGCTACGTTCGGGTCGTGCGTAATCATTATAATAGTGCGTCCCGATTTCTCATTATGAATTTCCTGAAACAAACTAAGAATACCTTTGCCAGTAACTGAATCAAGATTGCCGGTCGGCTCATCTGCCAGCAAAATTTCAGGCTCATTGATCAGCGCTCTTGCAATAGCCGCACGCTGCTGCTCACCACCGGACAGTTCACTGGGACGATGGTGCATGCGCTCTTTCAATCCGACTTTATCCAGCAGCTCCATCGCTTTTTTCTTATAGTTTTTCACACCGAAACCAATCATCCCGGGAAGGTACACATTTTCAAGCACACTAAGTTCAGGAAACATATGATAGGATTGAAAAACAAATCCAATAGTTGCGTTTCTAAAGCGGTTGCTCTGTCGCTTTGAAAGTTTATCGTATTCAATATCACCACAAAACACTTTCCCTGAATCAGGTTTTTCAAGCATTCCCAAAAGAGTCAGTAGCGTAGTCTTTCCACTGCCGGAAGC
The DNA here is from genome assembly GCA_024225035.1 of Lentisphaerota bacterium. Taxonomy (GTDB): domain Bacteria; phylum Verrucomicrobiota; class Lentisphaeria; order Victivallales; family Victivallaceae; genus Zth2. The sequence goes on along the minus strand of JAAEMX010000183.1, from coordinate 15,775 downwards.
TCCAAGCAAAGCAGTCCAACTGTCGCGCTCAATCTGCCAGTTAACATCCTTCAGCACTTCGACCTTTTTCTTGCCGATTGAATATGATTTAAAAACGTTTTTTATATCGATGTGAATGTTGTTCTTTTCCATGATTGCCTACTCGTTTCTTAATGCTTTTGCGGGGTCAAGTTTTGCTGCACGCCATGCAGGAATCAAACCACCAAGGGTACACAACACAATTGCCACAATTACGATTACGGCAACATCACTGGTTATTATATGGCCGGGAAGTTCATTGAAATAGTAAAACTGTTTCGGAAAAAGGTCTTGACCGCGAATTCTGGATAAAAAGTGGTTAAGATCATTCCTGTAGAACACCACTGTTATACCAAGCAGAGTACCGAATATGCTTCCCAGCAAACCAACAAACATTCCCTGCAGAATAAATATACGCATCACGGTACCGGAAGAAGCACCAAGCGCCTTAAGCAAACCGATCTCACGGGTCTTCTGGATAACCACAGTAATAAGGGTGTTGGTGATACTGAAAGCAGCTACCAGCACAATAAACACCAGCAGGAAAAACATCATATTCTTTTCAACCGAAAGTACGCCCAGAAGCTGACGGTTTATCTGCTTCCATGTGAGAACATACATTCCCGGCAAATCATCAGCAATTTTTTTCTGAATCGGATCAATGTTGAACGGATCTTTAACCCAGCCGTAAACTGTTGTAGATGATCCCCAGGGCATATTGAACAGATCGTCGGCATCTTCCAAGCCAACGAAAATAACATTTTTATCAAAGTCATATTTACCGAACGAATAAAGTCCGGTAATTTTGAATTCAGCCGGAAGATAGACTTCATCAGGATTGCGCAGCGAGACGCCGCCACTCTGTTTGAGTTTCACCAGGTTAGAGAGTCTTTGCGGAGAATGTATAAGCAGTTTATCTCCAACGCCAAGACCAAGTTCCTGAGCAATATCGGTACTGATTACAGCCTCATTTTTGCCAAGTGACAACTTGCCTTTTTTCAGAACTCCTTTGAAGTTCATGTGCTTAACTATTTCCTGAGGATTAATACCAAAAATAGCCTTGGGGACAAACTGGTTTTTCAACTGAATAAGCGCAGGGCGGTTGACTACAGCTGCTCCCTGCCCTCCACACTCTTCAATCTTTTTAACAACCTGATCCGGATATCTGATATAGCTGTGCCAACCGGAATAGACATGCAGGTGGGCCTGGGTTTGAAGAAGTTTATCTTTCATTATATCAGTAAAACCGGTCATAACAGCCAGTACCACAATTAAAACTGCCACTCCGAGCGCAACACCGACTATGGAAATACAGGTAATTACCGAAACCGCATTGCGTTTTGGCCTCAAATAACGTTTGGCAAGGAACAATTCTGTCTTAAAATTCATCTATATACTCACAACCTTCTAAATTGTTTGAAGCTGTAATATAATGCAACGTATGCTTTTTTATAATGATTATTTGCAAAAAAGTTATAAATGTTGCCAAAATGGCCTATATTATGCGTTAACATAATAAATTGAGTTGGTAGATTATGAAAAACATAGCTGATAAAAAACCGGAACTGCTGGCCCCCGCCGGGAATCTGGCTGCGGGCATTACCGCGTTTGACTGCGGCGCCGACGCCGTATATGCCGGCCTTAGTAAATTTAATGCTCGTGAGCGCACTGAAAATTTTAGTTTTAACGATATGTCAAGGCTGATTGCCTATGCACGCCGCAGTAACCGCAAGGTTTATGTAACCTTGAACACCCTGATCAAAGAAAGTGAACTGCCTGAAGTTGCATCATTCATGAGTGAATTGAATGCCTTACACCCAGACGCGGTGATAGTTCAGGATATTGGTGTGATGCGTATGCTGCGCGAATATTTCCCGAACCTGACAATTCATGCCTCTACACAAATGGGATTCCATAACTCACCGGGCATCAAACTTGCAGAAAAGCTAGGTGCTGAACGCGTTATCCTTGAGCGACAAATTACAATCGAAGAAATAGAACTGATTCAAAAACAGACCAGTGTTGAACTGGAAATTTTTATTCACGGTGCCCTTTGCTGCAGCCTTTCCGGTCAGTGCCTCTTTTCATCATGGCTTGGAGGCTGGAGCGGTAACCGCGGCAAGTGTAAACAACCGTGCCGACGCCGTTTCTTTGGTAAAAAGGGTAATGGGTTTTTCTTTTCTACACAGGACCTCGCCACTCTGGAGTTAGTGCCGACTTTTAAAGAAATGGGCATAGCCTCGCTTAAAATTGAGGGAAGACTGCGCAAGCCTGATTATGTTAAAAACGCAGTCAGCGCATACCGACTGGCTCTTGATGCACCTGAACTGGACAAGAAAACGTTGGGTGAAGCCCGCAAAATATTGAGCAATACTTTTGGGCGCAAATGGTCTCTTGGTTTTTACAACTCAAAATCAATGAAAAAACTGATCAAGCACGATGTTTCCGGAGCAGCCGGAATGCTAATTGGAAAAGTCGACGACGTTGAAAGAAACGGTTTTGGGTTCAAGGTAAAACGTCGTATAATTCTTGGCGACAGAGTTAGGATTCAGCCTCAAAGCGGTGATGAAGGCTCAGCTTTGACCATTACAAAACTAAAAGCCAACGGCAAGTTGACAACTAAAGCAACTCCAGGTCAGGAATGTTTTATTTATTGCGACAAAGACATACCATATAATGGTTTAATTTATAAAATTGGCGAAAATTACGATGACCTCAGCAGCAAACTGAGCAATCTTGCCGAAGAAAGAACTTCACTTGACTTGTTAATTGATGTTAATGACGGCAAAATCAAGGTTGAAACTGAAAACGCCACCTGCCCTGCATGGGAACGTGAAATTGAGCTCTTACCTCCTAAAAAGCAGTTTCTGGTACCGGAAAAGCTTATTGTAGATTTCACCTCCAGCCGCTCAGAAAGACTACAGGCAGGAACGATTCGTGCCAATGTTACAGGAAAGTGGTTTTTACCTGCCAGCGAGTTGAAAAAAGTTCGCAGAGAATTCTGGGAATGGGCTGAAGAGAATATTTCACCTGAAAGTATATTTAACAGCGGGCTTACTGGAATGGAGAGATTCCGCCGCGATTACACCGCACTTAAAGGCGTAAACCTTCAACCCGGTTCCATCCCTGAAACAATTATGCTGCACCGCTCAAATGAACTGCCTAAAAATCGACGTGCAATTAAGGCTTTTTCTATTTTTGAACTCAATCGCCATTCAGAGGAAGCTGTTCTTCCCAGTTTTTGCCCTGAAGACAAACTGGATTCACTGCACCGCATGATAAAGGACGCTATAGAACGCGGCATCAAAAAATTTCGTGTGACCGGACTTTACGGATTTGAAGTCCTCAAGGATTATGAAGGAATTGAAATAACATCTTCATTCCCGCTACCGGTATGCAATACTCAAGCTGTCATACAGTTACAGGAACTTGGACTTGAGAAAACTCAAGCATGGATTGAGCTTGAAAGGACCGAAATTGAAAGAATTGTAGCAAAATCTCCAGTCCCGGTAGAAGTATACCGCTATGGACGCCCGCCATTGCTTGCCACCAGAGCATCGCTACCCACAGAGGGCGACATAAAGGACTCAAGGGACAACAAATTCCGCATTATACGTGACCGTTTCACAGGGGAATATTTTGTTTACCCTAAAGAAGTGTTCACTATTCCAAGGTTGCCGGGAACCGTTGATTTCTATGATCTCAGTAATGCCAGCTGGAGCGAAAGATATACTTCGGAATTTAACTTTAAAGCAGGCTTGATGTAAATTTAACATAGCTCTGATTTTTTATTTGATTTATAGTTATTTAAGCCTCAATTTGATTTGATTTTTTCTATAAAGATGTAATATTTTTTAAGGAAATAATCAGCAAATTGAGGTATAACTGTGCTGCAAAATACTAACGCGACTCCCACTGTTGAGAAAATTCAAGAACTTCAACCCGATAGAATTAACTACCTGCGTCAAAAACTTGATGCGCTTAAAGAAACTCTCGGTACCGTCATCAAGGGCAAACCTAAAGTAATCACTTTACTAATTACTGCACTCGGTGCCGACGGCAACGTTTTAATGGAAGACGTTCCGGGGGTTGGAAAAACCACACTGGCTAAAGCATTGGCTGCTTCAATTGAAGGTAAGTTTTCCCGTATCCAGTTCACACCAGACCTGCTTCCTTCGGATATTCTCGGAAACTCCATTTACAATCCTCAAAAAGGTGAGTTCTTTTTCAGGCCTGGGCCAGTTTTTGCCAATATTCTAGTAGCTGATGAAATCAACAGAGCTTCACCCCGTACTCAGTCTGCACTGCTCGAGTGCATGAGTGAACGTCAAGTTTCCCTTGAAGGGAAAACCAATACCCTGCCAAAGCCTTTCATGGTGATTGCAACAGAAAATCCGATTGAATATCAAGGGACTTACCCTTTACCTGAAGCTCAGCTTGACCGTTTTGCCATGCAGTTGAAATTAGGCTACCCTGAGGCTGATTTTGAACTTGAAATTATGTTTGATCGCAAAGAATCGGATCCGGCAGACAGAATTGTTCCGGTCATGAACTGCGATGAAATTTACAGCCTGCAGCAGGCTGTCAGGAGTGTTGACATTGAACGCAGTATAGGCCATTACATGCTGAGCTTGATACGCGCGACACGTACTGATTCAAAAATAACTCTTGGAGCAAGTCCGCGTGCTTTAATTCTGCTTTCCAGATGCGCCCAAGCCTACGCTTTCATTGCTGGACGCGAATATGTTCTGCCAGATGACGTCAAAGCTCTGGCGGAAAAAGTACTGGCTCACCGTCTAGTCATTGACAACAAAGCAAAATATTCAGGAATCACGGCTGGAGATGTTATAGCAGAAATCATTGACCGGACAAAAGTTCCTTCCTGATTGAAAGAAAAACTAGACCTGATTTAAGAAACAGGAAACTCCGGCTATTAACGATTTTAACGCATTACTTGAAGTTATTTTATAATGAAGATTGTCAAGCTATACAATCATATGTGGGAACGCTTTCTTGACGGGCCGGAATGGTATAATACTCCATCACTGGATCGCCGCAAAGGGAAGTATCGGTCTCCAACAGTTGCTCTTTTCGCGTGGGTTGTGGGGATGTACTCAAGAACTATGACTCTACCGGGACGGCTCATGGCTCCGGCTGCCGGCATAATTGTCATGTACAGTGCAGTCGCCCTTGATTCTCCGGTTAGACTGCTCGCCATATTTTTATTTGTCGCATTTGGAATAGATTTTCTCGTGGGTTTATTCTTTCGCCCGAAGCTCCAGATAACCAGAAGAGTTCCTTCTCGAGTAAGGGCTAATTCACACTTCAAAATACGATATGAATTGGAGAACAAGCGCCGTTTTACAGCATGGGATATAGAGCTTGACAACTATAAACTCCGTGATGGAGTTCGCTGGCAGTCTCACGCCAAGGCAGGAGCAGTACCTAAAGGGGAAAAGGTTTTTGTCGAGGCAGAAATGGAAGCCGTCAGGCGTGGCAAATACGTAATCCACTCACCTATTGCAGATTCAAGATTTCCACTAGGTTTGTTTAAAATGAGCCGTCGACAAAAAAACAGAGCTGAACGCCTGCTGGTATATCCTTCTTTCACTGCACTGACTTCTCTTAATCTGCCAGTTGGTATAAAGTATCAGAAAGAAGGTAAATCCCGCATATCAAAAGTCGGAGAATCAATGGATTTTTTTGGCAACAGGGAATTCCGTGAAGGAGATGATCCTCGCCATATCGACTGGCCGGGCAGCGCACGGACCGGCGAACTTATTGTCAAAGAATTCCAGCAGGAATATTTAAGCAGAATAGCTTTAATTGTTGATACCTTTGTCCCGGGGCTACGCAGCTTTAAGCTCACCTTTAAAAAAGTCAAAATGATTAAAGAACTAGAATCGGCGCTCTCCCTCACGGCAGCTTTGACCGACTACTTGACAAGGGGTGAATATATCGTCGATATTTTTGCGGCCGGCCTGGAGGTTCATCACTTCAAAGCAGGTCGACATTTGAGTTGTTTTGACGAGATACTGGATATACTGGCTTGCCTTGAAGCTAACAACGAACATCCCATTAATCGATTATCGACAAGTGTTCTGGAAGAAGTCTCAGGTATCGGAAGCGTTATGTTAATACTTCTCGGCTGGGACAAAGAACGTGAGCAGCTCGTTGAACGTTTGCGGAATTACGGCATAGCAATCAAATGCGTAGTCATTACTGAAAAAGTGCAGATGCCACCTCCGGAAGATATCAGGATTATTTCGCCTCAGGACGTATTAAACGGCAGGGTAACCAGACTATGAATAAAGAACCTCAAAAATCCATAAAATGTCTAAGTCTGGCAGCGGCTATATTATTACCAGCGTCATTCTTTTTCACTGTGACCGCAGACCTTCCACATATTACTTTAATTGTTCTGATAGGACTTTTTACCAGCATGCTTGTGCGAACTCCTGTAAAATTCAGTGATCGTTCTATAATTTATTTCACTGTTCTGTCATTGGTTTTAACCGTTCTATTTAATTTAGTTTTTCCGATGAAAAATGATCGACTAGGCTATTTGAGTGTCTTCTTTTACCCGAATATCATTGTCCCGTTAGCTCTATACATTGCGGTCTCAATGACATTTTTCAGGTCAGAACCACATGTTTACGGCGGTGCTGCTGTTGCTGGACTCATGGCATTAGCTTTTGGCGGCGACGTGTACAGCAAGCAATTGAAAAACAGTCGTCTACCGATCCCGGCAGAGTGGATGACAAAGTTCATGCCTCTATTCATAGCATCTATCTGTATAGTTGGATTCTTTATTATTATAGCTTGCAGGACAAACGCAAATACAAAAATACCAAAGGAACTTCGTAAATACAGAATAAAGCGGGGCTTACTGCTTTTAATAATTCTAGCAGTAGTTCCTTTAAGTACTGCTGGCGTTTATACCATGTACAAAAAATACGAGAGCACTGTAAGAAAGCTTGAGCATCTGCTTATGCGATCACGAATAAGACGTTTAAGACGCTTTTTTCTGATGGCGCGAATCTCATGCAAACAATTTCTTCTGACATGCTTGATGATCAAAAAAGAATTGTCATAAGAGCAACGTCCAAAATAGCTCCTGGCTATCTGCGTGGTCAAGCCTACGATAAATATCAGCTTGGAACATGGATGGTAGATAAAAACTCTAAAACCAGATCCATGCGCCCAAAAGTCCATACCGGCATGCTCGCGTTTACCACTTTTTCATTTCCAAAAGCAAACAATAAAGCTTCTTTTAAAAACCCTGTAGAAATAATGATTTCTTCCAATTTGCGCACCAAAGTGATATTTACTCCTGGAAACATCCAGAGCATTGACATAATTGCGGAAGAACTCAAATATAATACAGATGGCGTATTTACTCCGAAAGAATGGATCGATGAAGGAGGCTATACCGTTTACCGAAGCAATACAAACAGTGAAAGCGCCTGGCAGGAACCAACAGATCGATGAAGGAGGCTATACCGTTTACCGAAGCAATACAAACAGTGAAAGCGCCTGGCAGGAACCAACAGATTGCAATGATCCAATGTATATACGCCTACAGTCAACACTTATCCCGAAACTAGACAAAATCCTTGCCACAATTCCTAAATTAAACAAACAGGATTTAACTGACCAGCAAACATTCGCTGCTTTAATCAGTTTTTTCAGTAATAACTTCAAATACAAAATACGCAAGTTGCCGGAAAACGGTGATGATCCTGTAATCGACTTCATGACTAAAAATCGTGAAGGGCACTGCGAGCTTTTTGCTTCATCATTGGCCTTACTGCTGCGTCGATTAGGCATTCCGACCCGTTATATTTCAGGATTCGTTTGTGCGGAAAGACACCCGTCAGGTTCTTATTTCGTTGCGAGGCTTGGAGATGCCCATGCATGAGTCGAAGCATATGACAGATACAACGATAAATGGGTCCTGCTGGAACCGACACCACCTTCCGGCGTGCCCGGAGAAAAGAGTGAATGGAACTCTTTTGAAAGCGGTAAAGATTATGTGATGAGGTTCTTTCAAAAGCTACTGTCTGACCTGAGGCGCGGTTATTATGCAAAGGCAATAATTAAGTTTTTCACCGCTATTTACAGAATGCTACTATACATAATCTGGCACCCTGTAAGAGGAACTATATTTGCAGTTTCCATGTATTTACTGATCAGATACCTCTGGAAGCGTAGAAATCTGCGTCATAAAGACCTGATATTAAACAACAAATTGCCAAAAACTACATTTGAGCTCAGCAGGATGTATCAAAAAATAGTCAAAAAGCTTTCCAGACGTGAAGACTTTTGCATAAAAGTATCGACCACTCCTGCAGAAATTATCGTCCAACTCCCAAAGTCTTCTCTTGAAAAAGAGACGATAAGCTATATGCAGCAGGTCCTGGAAGAATACCAGAAGATGCGCTTCAGAGAAAAGCCGCCGGAGCATGATAAAGTCAAAGAGTTTAAGAGATTTGTCAGAAAGAAAAAGTAGGCCTGTGCTTCAGCAATTTATAGCAAAAAAAGAGCCGCCCCGAAGGGCGGCGTATATTGGGAATATACGGTAAATCTTTTTTAAGAGTGAATTATATACCAAGTTCTTCTTTTGCTTCAATAAAAGCTTTGACTGCAAATTCCAGATCCTCACGGGAATGTGCCGCTGAAATCTGCGTGCGGATACGAGCTTTACCCTGTGGCACAACCGGATAGAAAAAGCCGACTACGTAAATTCCTTTCTCCAGCATCTTATCAGCCATTTTTTGAGCGAGAACCGCATCACCAAGCATAATAGGAACGATAGGATGTTCGCCCGGCAGGATATTAAATCCAGCTTCAGTCATAGCTTTGCGGAAATAAGCAGTATTTTTGCGCAGTTTTTTCAACAAACCAGGTGATTCAGTAACCAGTTCCAGCGCCTTAATTGAAGCAGCGACAACCGCTGGAGAAACGCTGTTGCTGAACAGGTAAGGTCTTGAACGCTGACGCAGCATATCAATGATTTCCTTGCGTCCACTCGTGTAACCGCCACTGGCTCCGCCAAGAGCTTTACCTAAGGTTCCGGTTATAATATCGATTCGTCCGATTACATCGCAATACTCAGGAGTGCCACGTCCCTGCTCTCCAATAAAGCCAACCGCATGAGAATCGTCGACCATCACCAACGCATTATATTTATCGGCCAGATCGCAAACTTCCTTGAGTTTAGCAATATATCCGTCCATCGAAAAAACACCGTCAGTAGCAATTAACTTGAAGCGCGCATTTGAAGCTTCTTTCAGTTTTGACTCAAGGTCAGCCATATCTGAGTTTTTATAACGGAAACGTTTAGCTTTACAAAGTCTAACACCATCAATAATACTGGCGTGATTCAACTCATCGCTAATTATTGCATCTTCAGGCCCCAGCAGGGTTTCAAACAAGCCGCCGTTAGCATCAAAACATGAGCTGTAAAGAATAGTGTCGTCTGTACCGAGGAAGTCAGAAAGTTTTGCTTCCAGTTCTTTATGAATATCCTGAGTCCCACAAATAAATCGCACTGATGAAAGTCCGTAACCACGGTTCTCCAAACCTTTTTTCGCGGCTTCAACAACTTCCGGATGATCAGCCAGACCAAGGTAATTGTTGGCACACATGTTCAGGACTTTTTCACCAGAATCCACCTTGATATTGGCTTCCTGCGGAGTCACAATAATGCGTTCATTTTTATATAACCCTGCAGCCTTAATTGAGTCCAGCTGCTCACTCAAATAATCTTTATAATTACCATACATAATATTATCTCCAGATTTACCAGTTGTTTATGTAATAGAAGCTCTTGCCTGTTTTATTCAACAAATCAATCCCATTCAAGAACGACTTTTCCTGATTGTCCCGAACGCATTACATCAAAGCCTTTCTCAAAATCCTTGTAGTCGAACTTATGAGTTATAACCGTGCCAATATCCAAACCTGACTCAATCATTGAAGTCATCTTGTACCACGTCTCATACATTTCACGCCCATAAATACCTTTCAGAGTAAGGCCATTAAAAACAACTTTAGTCCAGTCTACACAAGTATTTTCCGGCAGTATACCAAGCATCGCTATTTTTCCACCGTGGCACATATAATCAATCATATCATTTAAAGCATGAGGGTTGCCGGACATTTCAAGACCAACGTCAAATCCTTCCTTCATGCCCAAGTCATCACATACATCTGAAAGTTTTTCGCTGGCTACATTGACCACGCGGGTAGCCCCGGCCTTTTCCGCCAGTTCCAGACGGTAAGGATTAACATCAGTAATAACGACATAGCGTGCTCCGGCATGCTTGGCAATCGCAGCCGCCATTATCCCAATTGGACCAGCTCCAGTGATAAGAACATCTTCACCTAAAACCGGAAATGACAGAGCCGTGTGCACAGCGTTACCCAACGGATCAAAACAGCTGATTACATCGGTATCAATACCAGGGTTACAGTGCCAGACATTTGCTACAGGAATAACCAGATATTCGGCAAAAGCGCCGGGACGGTTTACCCCTACCCCGCTGGTGCTCATACAAAGATGCCGTCTTCCAGCCAGACAATTGCGGCAGCGACCGCATACAATATGACCTTCACCGGAAACAAGATCGCCAACTCTAACATCGTGAACGTTACTTCCGAAAGCTTCAACCGTACCGACAAATTCATGACCGACAGTCATCGGTACAGGAATAGTCTTACTCGCCCAATCATCCCAATTCCAAATGTGTACATCAGTACCGCAGATCGAAGTTTTTTTGACTTTGATAAGAACATCGTTGATACCGTACTCCGGTATTGGCACATCCCTAAGCTCAAGTCCGGGGCCGGCTTGGGTCTTAACTAAAGCTTTCATCAAATTACGGCCTCTTTTTTAGAGTTATTGTTTGATATAGCGAACTACGTTTAGTATAGTATCGCAAACGTGGGTTTCAATACTGCCTTGTTCAAAATAATTAACTTTTTTCAATATAGTAAACAATCATGAATAAAAACATACCTAGTCCTCCAGCAATTGGCCTGAATGTCAAGAAGCAACGTCTTGAGCAGAGCATGTCGCTGGACAAACTTTCTCGAAAAAGCGGGGTTTCCAAAGCTATGCTTTCTCAGATCGAGTCTGAAAAAGTAAATCCTACCATTGCAACTATGTGGAAAATCGCCCATGCACTTAAGGCGGACTTCAACATGTTAATAAAAGGTAAAGGCAAGAAAGTAAGAAAATTTCAGGTCAATCGCCATGATGATCTTACAAGCCTGGACACAGACAGCGCCGGCGTACATATCAATGTATTATCGCCGATCACTCTGGCGGAGGACCTTGAACTTTACACCTTGACTTTGCAGCCGGACAGTGTTTTAAATTCTACTCCTCATTATCAGGGAACTGAAGAATTTTTAACAGTACTAAGCGGCAGCGTAAAAGTAACTGCCGGAGACAAAACTACAGTACTGCATGAAGGAGACTTGATCAATTTTGACTGCGACATAGATCATGCGATAGAGAATGTTACTGACAAAGAATCCATGGTTTATATGGTTGTCCGCTTTTCAAAGTAACTTCAGAGTCAACTTATATTTAAGCTGCTGAAGAGGAGTTATTAGCACCCCCCGCAGCTTAAAAATACTTCCTCAGAATTCTTCCCTTATAAAGCTCACATTCAAAAGGTATAACTAAAACGCATTACTAAAGTCATAATAAATAAACAAAGTTTCAATAATCACTTCATTATAAAGATGTTAATTCATATCAAAAATTTCTAATTTCCATTTGAAAAAGGTAACTAATATTGTTATTGGTCTTAGTCCAAACAAGACTAGGAGTAATTATGAATTATGCAATTAAGCAGGCAGGAAAGAATGCCTGTACAGCAACAGCTTTAGCTATTGCCCTGAAAGAGTTGAAAGTTGAAGCTTTTGATCTTCCATATGGAGATTATACAAACAATTATAAAGTGCCTTTTAACTCTAAAGAATTATTTCAAAACCTGGATAACCCATATTTTGAACAAGAAAAACATCTTATCAAAAAACACATTAAAAGATCAGGAATACCTGAATATGAACTAAGTGATTATACTGATATATTCATACTACAAAGTATATGCGGGGGGAAAGCGCTTGGAAGCGGTGGGCACGACCCTTCAAACACAAAAAGTGACTATGAGTATGGTGATAATCCGCCAATGTCATATCCATCTGGAATAGCTGAAGCTTTGCGACACTCCCAAATTGGTCTTGACGTATATTCTTACGGGTGCATCATGCCTAATATTATTGAGAAGCTTTATCCTAACGAAAGGAAAACTCTGCAGAGTGAATATAAGATAAATGTAAAACAAAGCCGCCCGCCTGTGCTGAAAAGCAACCAGCGCATGATATGCTGTGTTCTTGCTATTAACAAGGGAAATACTTTTCAAACGCTACAAAATACTATAAGCCATTTATGGAATTGCAATTGGAGAAATGGAGGGAAAACACTCGCAACACTGCTTCCAGAACTTCACTCTGTTTTATACAGACATGACAGAACCTATATGGACCCAGGTATAGGCAAAAATTATCCAAACTGGAAATCAATGACCGGCTGCTGCGGCATGGGCTATCTGGATTTAGGTATATATATTGTAATTACCAAACCCCATTTAAAGCTTAAATGATTCCATAGCGCCTCTCAAATAGAAATAATACTTTATAATTGTCCGCCTTGTTATCAGGCAAGGCGGAGAACTGTCTTATTCTTGCTCATAATTTATTTTTTAAATTATAATCCCTTTGACTAAATATAAATTGCAAACAAAATAAAATTACAATAATAATCACAAAGAGCTATGGTAATTTAAGAAGTCATTTGATTAACTAAATGGAGTAAACGATAAATGTCCACTAAGAAAAAATATCTATTGGGATTGACCATATCAGTTGTTTTTGCAGCTATCATCTACCTTTGCTTTTTTTCTTCTTCAAATTCTGCAAAAACAGCCAGGTCTGAAGTACAATTCTAACTAGGGAATTGCTACCTCAAAGGGCTAGGAACTAAAAAAAATATTCCAGTGGCAATCAAATGGTTATCAAAGTCCGCAAAACAAGGCAACGCTCATGCTCAGAATGAACTTGCTGGTTGTTATCTTAATGGAACTGGCGTAATAAAAGACCAAGCATAAGCAATCGAGTTGCTAACTAAAGCCTCGCTTCAGGGCTGCGCCATATCTCAATATTCGCTTGAATTACTTTACTTTGGAGGAATTGGCACTCACCATATATTGGACGGCATAACTGATGGTCAAGGTAATAAGATTCCAACCCTGCAGTATTATATAAAAAAATATTTGAAAAACTATAATAAGAAGATTTTTACAATTGAATTTACAAACAATGATACTCCTTCGTTTGAACTCGTAGATTCTAATGAGATTAACGCAGTAGCGTCATGGCCAGCCTGGGATTTTGAAGACTAATAAGCCTTCTGGTTCTATCTACTATCTTTGTAAATAGCAAAAGCAGGAGAGTTATTTTAAATATAGGTAGTAAGCTTTACACAAGCTATTCAAATATTCTGGGATTTTAAGGTAAGTTATAAAGCAGCTATGCTGCCAATTTCGTGTTATAATTCATTTCAAAATAATTTTATTAGTCGAGCTGGCACTCTCTTTTAACTTATTTTCATATTAGTTATGAATTTTAGATTTTTATATTTGCACACCGTCCGTTTGGACAATATATTCCCACTTACGATTATTAGCGTAAATAAATTTTACCCATTGAAGTACAAAGGCTACCATTCACTAGCCCCTAATTGCAAAAATATTTTTTTCATCGCAACATCGATGCCTGTATCTCAGAAAAACGCCAATTTTCAAATTTGAATGCAGAGAAATCAGATGTTGCGCTTGCCTATGCGGGCGCATTCTTTCTGTATGCATTCAATGGTATTGGCGTACCTTCTGAGATTACAACTGAATGTTGCCCGCTCTTTTTCGAAAAATCTAAATAATGCAACACTTAAACGATAATTCTTTACAAACGAGTCGAGAAAATTTTAAACTCTTTAGCTGGTAGCCAATAATGCTATTAAAATCAACATATCCGCTTACAACAATTATATTACTCAGTTGCAGTTTTCTGAAAGCTGAATCTGACCAAGGGCAATCCGAATACAGTCATTACACTCAAACCGCCTCAAAAGCTGTAAAGGATAAATTTTTCTGTCTTCAAAGAATAACTCCCTGCCTTGCTGATATCATCATAAATAAGTTGAAATTTGGAGCTTCGATAAAAGATCATAAATACATTGGAAAACGTTTTTTAATAAGTGGCAAAATTTGTAAGATAGTACCGATTTCACCTAACGAAAAAGATATCGTTTTCGAAAGTGACTGGCTTTGTTTGAGTATTGTGATTAAATGCACATCAAACATTCAGATTTCAAGAGTCGTTTTATGTTACATTAAGTCAAGTGAAGATTTCAAAAAAAAGTTTACTAGGGGTGACGTAATAAACCTCACAGGAGAACTCCACTTCGATGCCCAAAACCAGGACATAATATTCAAGAACTGTCATATAGTAAATGATTAGCCAGCTAATAAAGAAGTACAACCCCACACTGCATTTGCAGAAATCACTTCCAACAACATCACCACAACCTTGCAATTTTCAAACAATTAAATAGCCACATAGACAAGATTCCACCAAAACAATAAAAACTGTAAACAAACTTAATATATATAATAATCACACCGAATTATATTAAAATGCAACATTGGTAATTCCAGGATAAAACTATGAACAATATTCACTGAGTCCAATAACTCATCAAAATCCATAGAGTCAATCTCAGTGTAGTAATACCAGTAATGACAAAGAAAAAGAAATATTTTCATAAAATACTTGTTAATTTTTTTACTTTACTTGGAAAACTTATAACCAAGCCCGAAAAGTGCGGAATTTTTATTCTATACTTTGTTAGAGGGGGCTAAAAACACAGATAAAGCCTTGGTATCAATGGATGAAATAAGTCAGTTTCTCAATGAAAAGACAGATATCTTAATGAAAAAGACCAAATTAAAGCAAATATAAAAGGCATTTTCTTTGATGAGGAAAAGACTATTAACAAGGTCATGGATAATGGATACATAATCATGGATATCAGATTTTGTATAGATCGTTCTTTATACATGCTTGGAATATTGGTTTGGGACTCCTATTACTTGGAATATAAAAGCACACATAAAGGGATTTCTGCATCAATTGCCTGCAGGAAACAATCAACAAACTGTTTGAGTTTTATGACAAGATGGATTTTGACACTGAAGAAATAACAGAACATTTTCGAAAAGTTTATTCGAAATACCTTTAATAAGTAGCAAATATAAGATCAAATAGTGTATATAATAAAGATTTATTTATGAACAAAGAGATCAAGACAGTCATTAATCTTTCTAAACTTGTTGCTTTTATCGGGTGTTGTTCTATTTTCGTAGATATTTTTTTGCGGGTAATAGACAAATCAGGTAGGCTGCAAGAGCGTTTTTGGTAATTACCTTTTTTTCATTACTCAGCATGTAAGCTAGGTTTTATATTATTATTTAGCGGTTTACTAGTCATTTTCCCTTCTAAAGAAAAATCATTCATAATGCAATCAATAAGTTTATAAATATGATAGGCAGATTAAAAAAAATTAGAAAAATACAGATTGTTGCATTATTTTCAATAGTTATTCTTTTGCCGTTTATAGCTT
>JAAEMX010000182.1 GCA_024225035.1 Lentisphaerota bacterium | reverse complement strand
GAAATACGGGTGCTCATAATACTTTTCCCAGTATTCCTCTTCGGAAACAGCAAGCCCGTCTTCCGAGCGGATGATGTGTTCCTGTCTTTTCTGCTGCGTCCGGGTGTCCCGGACTGCCTGTTCCAGCATTTCAATACCCCGCAGGCCCGGGCAGCGACCCGGGCAGAAATTTATACACATGACAGCGATAGCTGTCGGCTCACAGCAGAACAGCCTGCCGCTCTGTAAATGAATCACAGTCTTTTTCTGCAAATTTCATACATTTCCCTGTAATCAAAAACCACACCGATAATTTATTCATCAGCAGAGATTCCGGAGACCGCCGAAACCGGAAGAAATCTGATTATATATCCGGTTCAATACCGGCAGCCCGCAATTGGGCGACTAATCTTTCAGCCCTCTGAGCTTCCTGTTCGGCCCTCTGAGTTTCCTGTTCGGCCCTCTGAGCTTCCTGTTCGGCCCTCTGAGTTTCGAGATGTAACTGTTTTTCAAGCTGCTCGGCCCTCTGTTTTTCCTGTTCGGCCCTCTGTTCTTCCCGTTCGGCCCTCTGTTTTTCAGCCTGATAAAAAGGAAGTGCAAACTTGCTGTAAACAGCATCCCCGGACATATTTTCAAGAGAGGGCCTTGAATACAGATCGGAAATCCTGAACTGGAAACCGGGCAGTATCCCCGATTTTATGATACCCCCTTTGACCGGTTTTATTTTCACATATCTTCCGGCCCTGCCCCGCCTGAAAAAAGCAGTTTCATTCCCCTTCG
>JAAEMX010000181.1 GCA_024225035.1 Lentisphaerota bacterium | reverse complement strand
GATACTTTTGTATGCTATTAAATGCACTTGAAAGAGTTCTCATTTTATTGCCCTTAAGTTTACCGATTTAAGGTTAAATGAATTCTCTTTCACTTCAAATTAAATTAATCCATTTTTTCTGACTTTTGCAATTGGCTCTATTAATAAAAATTTTCTTGCTACCAAGAAGGGCCTTAACCACACCAACATGACCATAGGAACATGCAATAAAAAGAGGGGTAGTACGAGTATTCTCTACCACATTAACATTGACATCAGGCATCTTTGATAGTTCTTCTACAAGCTGACTATGTCCGAATTGAGATGCAATATACAGAAGATAGGTATCAATATGATACTTATTTTTAATAACTTCTGTGCGTAGATAGAATCGATACTTTTGGTATTCAGTTTAAAGATTTTTCATTGAAGAAATGGAGTCTGCAATTATTCTATAATAGGCTCCATTCTTGTTGCGGCTTTTTGGAGTTCTGTTATTTTTATAATGACTGAATGGATTATTTCTTAATTGCTTACTTTCGAACAATTTTCTTTCATTATCCATAAAGGTTGAGACATCATTTAAATCTTTAATTTGACTTAGTTTTTCAGAAACAAATTTAGCTCTTTTCTTATGATGATGATTTTGCAACAAACGCCTTTTCCCATAATGATTTAATTTTGTTCTAACTTCACGAGTTACTAAATAATCTAATAAAGGAAATGTTTTATTGCCTGTATTTGAAGAAACATAAGCTGAAATGTTCAGCGTAAGCAAATCCTTTGTTATTTCAAAGTAAAAAGATTTATTGAACAGCTCATCGCTGATTTCTTTTATTTGATCCGCACGAAACTCCTTAAAGTATACCTTCCCTTCTGACATGAAATTAGAATTGTAAATCTTAACTCTATCCATGTGAAGAGTGAGTCCCACTGCATGGCGCATTGAGGAAAATAATACAAAAAAAGGAGCTTTCACATTTTGGCAAGCCGCAATAGTACTTTCAACTATAATGTCATAATCTTTTTGCATGCCAATAAATGGCTTGTCAAAGATTTTATTCAATGGAGAATTTTCCCTTATATTCTCTTGAAAGTATGATTGTTGATTGTCTGGTATAGCCCTATTTGCAACATACCTTGCTGAAGCCATGGCATCTTGTACTCTTAAATCGGGATCTACCTTATCTAGCCCAAGACTGGTTTTAAATGGAGCATGATATAGCAACAAGCCATCCAGAAAGGCTCTAATTGAAATAATTAGGTTTTCATAAGCGTTGAAATGATGGTTTCTTAATAAAGTTATTTCATTGACTATTTTACTCAGCTTTCTGTTCGGCGAGTAATTTTTTGTCAATATATCCAAACGTTGAAAATAAGTCCTTTCATCATTTACCAAAACAGCTTGTCCCCACATACAGGCTAAAGTAAAGCAGTAACCAATCTTGCCACCGAGAAGAAAAAAGTACCCTTCCAACCCCGGGCAATTTTCACTAAGGTCTTTAATATTTTCATGCAGTATGTTATATTTATTAGCCATATCTATATAATGATCCTTCTTCGTTTAATTGTATCTCTTTAAGCAAAATCATATCACATATCTTATACAATTTTTAAGACTATATATTCTTGTACTGTAGAATTGTGTTTTGCAATTTCTTTAATAACATATAGAATCTAAGTTGATTCTGTTTTCATGCTAGTTTTAAAATAGGTTATGATAGTATTAGAACAATAAATATATTGATCAGTTTCATTATCTGGATGCAATTATAATTCCTTATAGTTATACACGTATTCTTATAGTGAATATATGTTTGATAATTATACTGCTTACCCTTTCAAGTTAACGCTCCTTCTATATCTAAAGGCATAATCTTTAAATTTACTGCTTAAAAACAGTCAATTAATTTATAGGAGCAAAAGTAATGAGAGTCCAAGACATCTGCAAAAAACACAGTATAAGCCACAAGAACGTCTTAAAGCATTGCCAGCGTGGCCGCTTTATCCTAGACGGTATTGTCTACACGGCAGAAGACATCTCCAAACCCGACTCCTGTAACGCCAAATGGGAGATCACCGCACTTGAAGTTGGTGCTGAGCATGAGGCAGACTATGAATCACTATGAAATTACTGAACTGCAAAGAAATATCGCTAATATGATTCGTATCGGCACGATTGCTGAGGCGGATTATGCTAATGCCAAAGTTCGAGTGCAAATCGGTGAATTGTTGACTAGCTGGCTGGATTTTATTAGTTTCCGGGCAGCGCTGGTGACGATCTGGTGTCCGCCGGAAATCGGCGAACAGGTGTTAGTCGTCAGCCCCGGCGGCGACCTTTCACAAGGCGTTGTCATGCCAGCTTTATATCAGCAGACCTTTCCTGCCAGTGCGGCGACTCCAACTATAACTAAAATGACTTTTGCCGATGGGGCGAAACTGGAATATGATTCAGCTGCTCATCACTTACAGGCAATTTTGCCCGGCGGTGGAACAATTACTTTAGTCGCCGATGGTGGTATTACCATAACTGGCGATATTACGGTCACTGGGCAGATTGTTAGTACAGGCGATCAGGTTGCAGGTGGTATATCTCAAATCAATCATGTCCACGGCGGAGTAGAACCCGGCGGAGGCTCCACTTCTGTGCCAAATAATTAGGTTAATAGAATAAAATGTTACTTAATTATGTTTACATCGCAAAGTCCCAACGAGCTACAGGTACTAACTATAGAGTGATTTCTGCCGTGATCTATAGAGAGCCTCGCTTTATGACCTCTTTGGTCATATTCATCTAATGAAAAATAATCGACATTATAACTCTGTGGCGCCATTTGCTTAAGAAAAAGAAGCCTCCTGAAAAAACTTCCAGTAGTGTTGATGACCTTTGTCTTCTCTTCATTTTGGTTTATTATTTTTAATTGCAATATCTCGATAAAATCATTTATAATTTGTGCAAATGGTTCAGTAGAATTACAATTTTTACAGGATTTGAATTTTGCTATAAGCTCATCAGCAAACTTGGTATTATGTCTTTTCATATGAATGATTCTGTTGAAGTTAGTTTTGCGGTAATCATCCATTATTCTTATCCCTAGAGAATATAATCTAGGTGCTAGTCTATTTTCATTTTTCTTAAGATATAATTTTATCTGTTCAAGTGTGTTAAAACGGTGAAGCATACCGCAGAAAGCTGTATTTGCCATTCTGTAATAACTTGCCGGATATTTAACAGGTTGTGGGGCATGCACTATTGGAGCGATGGTCCTCTCGCCGTTCATTATGTAATGTTTTTTAGTTGTATAATAGTTAGGGTTACACTTTGAAAATATTTATTGCTTTTATCTACGGCTGAGGGATAATCAAATCCTAGAAGAAAACCATCAATAATTCCAAGTCTTATTAAAAACATGGTGGCGTATTTATGGCAGTTGAAATATTTAACGCTGAAATCTGGTCCTCTATAAATTTTCTTAGGATTTACCTTTTCTATTTTAATCTCTCTTTCATCATCAAAAAGTTCTAGTGCGTAGTCGTAATCAAATTTATCAATAGGATAGTTTCTAATATAAAAATGCGTATTCTTATTCCTATCGGTGTAAAAATTAAGTTCGTTTTTTAGATGACCTTTTGAAGAGCTTCCGGTTAAAAATCCATATATAAGTTTACAAGTGTCTTCTCTGCGTCCATATAAACCGTAGGCACGTTCAACTTCCCAGTCTCTACCATTGTATTTCGATAAAAATATCTGTGCATGCCCAGATATCGGACTTCTCCTGCCTGGTCGACGAGGACTCCAACATCCAGTTTTTGTCAGTGCATAACTGATGTAATAAGTCATATTATTTTTATTCTTTTGTACCCCTTCTAGCTAAAATAGATATTAAAAATTAAACTTTTGTTCCTTAATTATAATGAGATTTTTAAAATATTATAGATTTGATTAATAAGTAAGTTTTACTTTAATACAGGGTTAACGCTCTTTCTATATATAAAAGGAAAGCGTTATGACTGGAATTGACCATACTACAGGCCGCTACTTAAGCGGGTTAAACCACCTAAAGCAATCCATCACCGATATTCTGACTACACCGATTGGCACACGAGTAATGCGGCGTGAATACGGCAGTCGTCTACCACGGTTAGTGGATGCGCCTTTAAACTCCTCAACTCTGGTCGATCTGTATTCAGCCACCGCAGAGGCGTTACAACGCTGGGAACCGCGCTTCAAACTGACCGAAGTAACTACCAATACAGCCAGCGCTTCTGCCCAAG
>JAAEMX010000180.1 GCA_024225035.1 Lentisphaerota bacterium | reverse complement strand
GTTGAAAAAGCTAAAAATGAGAACCTATTACCTACTGAAGTTAGTATTGGCCAGAGGGAGTTGAGGGAGAAAACCGGACTGGATCAGATGTTTGTAAAACGTAATTTAAAAACCTTGATCGACTTTGAATATCTAATCTGCTCAGGCAGCAAGGCCAGAGGAAGCCGGAATGCTTACAGACTGATTGCAGATGAACCGATTGAGCTTCTGGATCTTAGCAGACTGCTGAATCTGGAGGGAAATAATGGTTAAAGAAAAGTGGGTCAAAGTGGGTCAGATTAATAGTGGTCAAATAAATCTATACTTGATAAGTAATTACAAAGAAGTGGGTCAAGTGGGTCAAAACCATCTGACCCACTTTTCAGATTTTAATTCCTTATTTGGTGGGGATTTAAATGTAATTGGTCAAAGTGGGTCGGGAATTTCTGAGAGAGAAAGCGGAAAAAAGAGTATTAGTGTATGAATATGAATAGAACAGAATTATTTTACCAGTTTCTGGAAGAGGAGAAAATCAAGGGGAGAAGGGAACAGGGGCTTATTGGATTAAAATTCAGGGTTCCCAAGTTTTTCATTTTCCTTGATGAGTCAGATCTTTGTTTAACAACAGTTGGAACCAGTGGTGCCCTTGATTACCAGCTATGGCTTATTGAAACAGGTAGAAAAGATGGCGGTTCCTATTCCATGAGAACTGTCAGCAGTTATTTAATGGCTGTGACCGCATTCTATGAATATCTGAAAGTGTCCGGTCTTGTCCTGGGAAATCCCTTTAAGGAGATAAGAAAGGTCCGGAGTGAAAAGAAACTCCCTTCCACAATCCTGAAAGAGAACCAGATGTCGGCACTTCTTGATGAGTTGGAAGATTTTACAAGTGAAAAAGGTCTTAAAAGGGTAATCAGAAAGTACCGTCTTCATATTATCTGTGAGCTTTTATACTCAACGGGACTGAGGGTTAGTGAAGCCGCAGCCCTTAAGGTAAATGATATTGACCTGGTCAGGGGAACTGTTTCCGTTAAAGAGGGAAAGGGGGGATTTTCCAGAACAACCATATTAAATGACTATTGCCGGATTATCCTGACTATTTTCATAAACGAGATCAGGCCTCTTATCCTGACCAGTTGGCATGATGAGAATCTTCTTTTTGGAACCGGAAGTTGGGATAGGTTTGGAAAGGTGGTTAATGAGGGATTGAAAGAGTACTCGGAAAAGATAAAGATTCCCTCCATCCGTTCCCATGGATTCCGTCATGCTGTTGGTTACCATCTGTTGAAAGAGGGTTGTCCTATCAGGAGTATTCAGGAAATCCTTGGTCACAGATCTTTGAAGAACACCGAAATTTACACAAAGGTTGATAAAGAGGACTTAAAAGGAGTTCTTGACCGTTTCCATCCAAGGAAAAAGGTTGTAGTTAGATGAGGAAAACAGAGGCGTTGAAGATTTTCAACCGGGAACTTAAAGCCATGGGATACAAAACCAATACTATTGTAACCCGTATTTATTACCTTGATTATCTATGGATGTTTTTAAATGATATCCATGAGAACGATCTCCGGGATGTAAAAAGGGAAACACTGATTTCATTTATCACATTCATTAAAAACCATGAATCGGTAAGAACTGGAAAACCTCTTTCAGACAGGACTATTGTCATGGGAATCAGTGCGGTAAAACTTTTATTCAATATCCTTTGCCAGTCCGGGAAACTTCTCTCCAATCCGGCTAGGGATATCTCTTTGAAAATCAAGAATAATCCTGATGATAAACAGATATTCACAGAGAGTGAGATAATCCGCTTTCTTGAAAGCATAGACACGGGGCAGAGACTTGGAATGAGGGACAGAACCATGTTTGAACTTCTATACTCATCCGGATTTAGAGCCAGTGAGGTTTGTAATCTTAAAATGAGTGACATTGATTTCTCTGAAAGGATAATCAGAGTCAGGCAGGGGAAATTCAGCAAGGACAGGTATGTTCCGGTTTCAGAAGTGGCTGCCATGTTTTTGGAAAGCTATACTATCAGAAGAGGAGGAGGAGAAGTACCTGTTTTTCTCTCCAGTAATGGAGGACACCTGAGTCCTGGAAGCATCAACAAGAGATTGTGTAAATATTTTAAAGGAACAGAGTTTGAGGGTAAAGGATTCTCGACTCACTCATTTCGTCACTCCTGTGCTACCCATCTTCTGGAAAGGGGGGCTGATCTTCGATATGTCCAGGAACTGCTTGGACATGAGTCCATTGAGACCACCGTCATCTACACACACCAGATGATGGAGAGCTTGAAGAAAGTGTATAAAAGCTATCATCCCCGTGAGAATGGGTATTACAAGGAGGTTGATGAGAAATATTTGAGGAGGAT
>JAAEMX010000179.1 GCA_024225035.1 Lentisphaerota bacterium | reverse complement strand
TTTATTTAAAATACTATTGGCGTAAATCAGTTTATGGCTTGATATATCAGCAAAAGTGTATTTTTCATAAAAAATAAGAACGCAGATTGCTTCCTAATCAAAGTCGCTAAACGACATTTAACTTTTGCAGTTGCTGATTACCTAGGCTATATTCTATGATATGACTTATTTATAGTGTATCTTTAATCAAAATAGAAACAGTATGATACCAGAATCATTTTCAGAATATTTTAGGACACTCGATGAGTTAGAACGTCAGGCGATAATTGCAGAATTACTTTCCATGTCTACCCTTGTGGAATCAGATGTAGATCAAGCAATGGTTGGTGTGCAGGACTCTCGTAGCATTAATTGTCCGAGTTGTCACAGTGGAGATATAAGGGCAAATGGGAAGTACAAAGAAATCCAACGTTATCATTGTAAATCCTGTAATAAATATTTCAGGGAGACTACAGGAAAAGTAGTGTTTGGTTTAAAAAAAGGCAATCTGCTCAAGGTTTACTTGTACCACATGCTTATGGGAGGTTCTATAAAGCACTGCGCTGAGCAGACAGGAGTTTGTGTTCAAACCTCTTTTGACTGGCGACATAAAATATTAAGTGCTTTTGAGCAAGCTGTACCAGAAGGCTTTGAAGGTATTGTTGAAAGTGATGACATTTTCTTTTTAGAATCTAACAAAGGCAGCAGAGAATTACCAAGGAAAGCACGAAAGAGAGGAGGCAAAGCTACTAAAAGAGGCATTAGCGATGAGCAGATAGCGGTTGTGGTTACCTGTGACCGAACCGAAAACAAAGAGCTTCGAGTTGCAACAAGGGGAAGGATCAGTAAGAAGGATTTAGAAAAAGTATTTGAAGGGAAACTAGAAAAAACAGAAACACTCTGCACAGATACACATCGCTCATATACTGCTTTTGCAAAAAGCAAAGAGTTGGATCATCAAAAATTTAATGTATCAAAAGGACAACGAGTTAAAGATAAAGTCTATCATGTTCAAAATGTCAACAATACAGCTAAAAGGCTAAGACAATGGATGAAACCTTTCAACGGAGTAGCAACAAAGTATCTGCAAAACTATATGAATTGGTTTATGATCCTAGAACGCATAAAGAGCAACCGCCAACGGTTAAAGGCCTTTGCTTACTATGCTTTCGCTGGGCAATACGCCTGGCAAAGTTGGAGAATGATACACCAATCAGCCATTTTGTAGAATAAAGCCAAATTAAATAAAAATCCAAAAATAGGAGATAAGTATGTAGATTTTACGATGCCTAATGAAAATGGCGAATTGACTAAATTATCCGGCTTCGAAGGGAAACTTATATTATTGGATTTTTGGGCATCTTGGTGTGGTCCTTGCATTAAGGAATATCCAGCATTAAGAAAAGCTTACTCTAAATTTAATAACGATGGATTTGAAATTGTCAGTGTTTCGGAAGATCAAACTAAAGAAATATGGCTAAAATCAATAGAAAAAAATGAATTGAATTGGGTTAATCTTTGGCAAGATAATGGCAGAAAGGCTGACCCATATCTAATTTATGGAATTAATGGAATTCCTGACAATTTCCTTATTAATGAAAAAGGAATTATAGTCGCTCGAAATTTGAGAAGCGAAAAATTGATATCAAAAATAGAAGAAGAACTAAGGAATAAAGCCAGCAGGTAACAATGTGTATAA
>JAAEMX010000178.1 GCA_024225035.1 Lentisphaerota bacterium | reverse complement strand
GTCAAGACCTATCCGGTCTTGACGATGGCACCTTGACGGTCACCATGAACGTGACGGATCCGGCGGGCAACCCAGGCAGCGTGACGGACACGACGGAGCTGGACACCGAGGTGACGGCCCCGACCATTACGTTGGAAGTGGCGGACAGCAACAACGATGGCGTGTACAACGCGCAAGAGCTGGGCAGCGATGGCACCGTGAATGCGACCATCGACTTACCGGATGACTTTGACGCCACCCAAGACACGTTGACCATCAACGGCAGCGTGTACACCTTAAGCCCAGAAGAGATCACGGCGGGTCAAGTCGTGGTCGCCGTGGCGCCAGACAGTGAAGTGACGGCGCAGATCACCGACGCCGCGGGCAACGTGTCCGCGCAGGTCAGTGAAGAGACCTTAGAGTCCGACACCACAGGGCCAAGCACGGGTGACGGTCTCAACAGCATAGAATTTAGTGACGGCGGCGATGAGCTGGTCAGCGCGAGCGAAGCGACCAACGTGACCTTAAGCGGTCAAGTGGAAGTGGGCAGCAATGTCACCAGCATCACGATCAGCGATGGCACGACCACGTTGACGGTCGCGTCGTCGGCCATCACAGTCGCCGCTGACGGCAGCGTC
>JAAEMX010000177.1 GCA_024225035.1 Lentisphaerota bacterium | reverse complement strand
TATGTTTATAGATATATTTCCCCTCGAGATCGCTTGGAGAGAGGCTAAAACCTATCTTAGTATCTGTTAGGTATTGTGACAAAACGGACCAGTTATTCGGATTCATTTCGTGTTTGCCAAACGTTTGAACAAAAGATCCTCCAAACTCGTAAACAGTATTTTTCCCTGTGTGTATTTTTTGAACAGGTTGTGAAGGTGATTCAAAGAAACGATCCCAATTATCTTTATCAATCAGGCAATTGTCAAGCAGGTTATCATTTTCAGCAGATATTGGTACTGGCTGATAATTTTTCTCCATATATAATTCAGTAACTTTATTCCAGAAATTTGTGCTGAAATTTTCTCCGGAAAATTGTGATATGGCAGTTTTAATTGCCTGATTAGAAGTGGTTTGATACATATCCTTATTTTCAAGGAGAGTGAATATTTCATAAGTCATCTGAGATAATAATTTATCGTTGGTGTCGCTGATCTTTGCCGCGTCACATGACGATATACCGGATTTGGTATCCTGGTTTTCCAAGGCTGGATTCAGGCCTTCCAGAATGATGCCGTTTTTTCCGTTTGAGATATAGGTGTCTGCTCCGGGCATATCTGAAACTACAGGTACAGTGCCGAGCCTCATTGCCTGCATAGTATGAACTGAATGCAGTAAGGAGTTTGGTTGTATCAGGAAGTTTGATCTTAAAACTAACCTGTTTATCTCATAGTTGTTGAGGTAGCCCTTAAACCAGATAATGCTTTTGCCAAACTCTGATTTTACAAATTCGGTGTCAACTGATAAAGCTTTTAACTCTTTTATTGAAGGAGGGGCACTCCGTAAAATGAGTAATCCTGTTTTTCCGGATTTTATGAATTTTTTCCAAAAACGAAGGACCAGGTGGCCACCTCTTTTTATAAATCCTTCAGGGTTTTGATAGTCAGAGTTTATGAAAAGTAATGTGGGGTTGGATATCGGAGATTTAGTTGAGGGATCAACATTGTCATAGTGCTTTTTGCTCAATCCAATTTTTGAGCTGTAAAGTTTTTTTGTTATGACAGGATCATCAAATAATGATTTTATCTTTTCCAGAGTTTCCGGAATGTGAGTAAAAATCCCCAGGCAGTAGTCATGTGAGAAAATGTACTTATAATATTCTTTCAGCTCTTTATTTTGACTGCATCCGTCTTTCATAAACGGAAGGTTTGTCGGAGGAAATGATTCGCAGTGAAAAACAAAAGGCCGGCTCATAGATGGAAACGGAATTGTGTGGTGGAACTCTATATCACCAGGCAACTTTTCTGTTAAAACACGATTGGGGCCACAAAAATAATTCTGATAAGCTTCCTTTAGTGAAGTTAAGCTTGTTTTTTCGTGGTTAAGCTTCTCTTTTTCTATTTCAGATAATATGCTTTTTAAACTTTCCGAGTCGTTAGAGAGTTTTTTGTGTAGCTTAACGTTGTCTAGAGAGTTAATTTCAATATTTTCAGAAATATGGTCAAATAAAGGCCGGTATAATGGTCGAAAGCCATTTAGTGAAATGTAATGTGAAAGTCCCCACGGCGCAACGATAGTTAGTTTTTCAATTTCTTTCATTATGAATATGTTTCTATATTAATTTGATATAAAGAAAGGTGTTATTCAAGTATGCAATATTTTCTTCTATGAGCGAAGATTGCACTTTGTTCAAACAGTTAGCTTGTCCATGCATACACCAAAATTTAGCTTGGGTAGTAAGTTAGGAAAAAGTGTGTCTGTTGCTTTTGGAAAAATTTATTATAAGCCCGGTTGCAAATTTAAATTAGATAAAAGCTGTCATTTAAATACAAAAAGGTCTTTGTTTACAAACTTGATTGCTAATAAATTTATTATAGATACATTGCGGAATTTGTCAATCAGGCTTTTTAAATTTTTTTCCTAAATATCTCTTCGAAAATATAAACACCGCCATTATCAAAGTGTGAGAAATAAATTGCAGTTATTCGGTTACTCTCTAATCAAAAAAGAACTGTCGCATTGCACGACATTGCCCACGCAATTCAATAAACATGAAAAAAAATGGAGCCGGCTGTCGGAGTCGAACCGACGACCTGCTGATTACAAGTCAACTGCTCTACCAACTGAGCTAAGCCGGCATCTTCAATCATTTGATGATGGATCGTAAATATGGACTTAAAATCGAGAAAATCAAGCAGCATGATGAAAAAAATATGAAAAAATGTTGATTATTATTAAAAAAGCATGAAAATAATGTAAAAGACTTGCTTAGGAGGGTCAAAACGAAGGCATAAGACTTGAAATATCAGATTAAACCACTAGTTTTATTAAGTGTAATTGTAGCATAATAATGGATGGTATTTCATTTCGGCGTCGCTTCCTGGACGCAACCCTGTATATCATCGTGGGGTATCTCAGTTTATTGAGGTATTGTGTTTTTAAGAAAACTTGTAAAACGCAGGGGTATTATTTTGGCACGTGACAGTGATTATATTCTGGAGCTTTTGACTGAGTATGGTATGGTTATGCAGGAGCAGATTGAGGAAGGTTGGCAGATTGCTTCTGAAAGCAACGGCAAACTTGATATCATCGATGCGCTCGAGCAACTTGGTTATTTAGATCCTGAACAGCTACTTATGATGCTTGCAAGCCAGTACGGCATGGAAGTAATAGACCTGAAAAACTATCTTATTCCTGAAGCGGTTATTGAATCGCTTACACCGGATATTGTGAACCAGTACCGCGTAATACCGGTAATGAAGCATGATGACTCTATAACTGTAGCCACCGCAGATCCTAGCGACGTTGAAACAATTGACTCTCTGCGCTACCTGCTTGGCTGTGATGTGGATGTTGTCGCAGCTTCTGAAGAATCCATTAATAAAATAATCGACAAAATTATGCTCTCAACGCAGAAAGTGTTGAACATTTCATTGATGAACTCACTGAAGAAGAAGAGCTGATGGAGCAGCTTTCTGCAGGAGGAGGAAACGCCGGTGCAATTGGCGATGTTGTCGGTGAGGATGACAGCCCTATTGTAAGGCTGGTTTCACTTATTATCACCAATGCATTTAAAATAAAGGCATCGGATATTCACCTTGAACCTCTGGAAAAACGTTATAGAATCCGCTACCGCCTTGACGGAGTATTGTTTGAGGTTGATGCTCCGCCTAAATATCTTCAGAACAACTTGACCCAGCGTCTGAAAATTATGGCCAAACTGGACATATCTGAAAAAAGAATACCTCAGGATGGTCGTATTAACTTGAAACTGGGCGATGTTGATATTGACTTACGTGTTTCTACGGTTCCAACCACACACGGCGAAAGTATCGTAATGCGAATACTTGATAAATCCAGTATCCAGCTGGATATTCCACAACTTGGTTTCTTTGCTGATGACCTTGAACTTATTAATCATGTTATTGGGCTTCCTGACGGCATTTTCCTGGTAACAGGGCCTACCGGATCAGGAAAAACAACTTCACTTTACGCGTTTCTGAATGCGATTAATACTCCAAGCCGCAAAATTATTACTGTAGAAGACCCTGTCGAGTATCAGCTCGGCGGTATCAATCAGGTTCAGGCTGACAATTCGATCGGCATGACATTTGCTCTCGCACTGCGTGCGATGTTGCGCCAGGCGCCAAACATTATTATGGTTGGTGAGATTCGTGATTTGAGCACAGCGGAAATCGCAATTAATGCGTCGCTTCCTGGACACCTTGTTTTCAGTACTCTCCATACTAACGATGCTCCGGGGGCGATAACCCGTTTGACAGACATGGGAGTGAAATCATTCCTTGTTGCTTCCGGTGTGCGTGCGATTATGGCACAACGTTTGCTGCGCCGGATCTGTAAAAACTGCTCCGCTCCGGCTGTCGCTTCTGATACAGAAAAAAGACTGTTGGGCTTATCTGAAGAGTATATAGCTAATCACGAATTTTATCGCGGCAAAGGGTGCGATATATGCAATGGCTCTGGTTATAAAGGTCGTCTCGGAGTATATGAAATTTTCATGATTACACCTGATATCGGTGAACTTATATTTAATGACGAGCCGGATATGGTTGTGCGGGAGAGAGCCCGCGCTAACGGAATGCGCAACCTGCGCGATGACGCTTTGCGTAAAGCTGAGACCGGAACAACTACTCTTGAGGAAGTTGTACGCTTGACAGTATCAGAAGAAGAATAAAATTAATATTGACATAGACAAGAGGTTAACTGCTTATGCTGGATCCTGAAAGCCTAGCGCTTAAAGACATATTAATGGCTGAAGGCATCTGTACTGAAGAACAGTTGCAGGACGTTGAAGACGAACACGACCGCACTGGGAAAAAATTCTCTGAAGTTGTTATTAACTACGGCTTTCTTGACAATGAAAGCCTTCTGGAAGTAATTGCCAACAGCCTTGGATCAGAAGTTTTTGACCTGAAACTTCAAGATTTACCGCGCAATGTCGTAGACATGCTTGATCCAGAAACTGCCAGAGCTTACGGAGTTATCCCAGTTGATTATGATGACTCTCTATTAAAAGTTGTAAGTAAAAACCCGTTGAACTTTCAGATAACTGAGGAACTGCAGTTCATTCTGGGGCACGATGTGATGATTCTGGTAGCTGATGAATCCAATATTGATACAGCTATTGAAAAATACTACCCAACAAGTATTGCCACTGTAAATGACGTTCTGTCAGAAATGGGTGATACTCAGGACGAGTATAACAGCGATGAAGATATTGAAAGCGCCGCAAATGAAACACCGATTGTACGTTTTGTGGATGTCATTCTTTATCAGGCAATAAAAGACCAGGCATCGGATATTCACTTTGAGCCGTTTGAAAAGAATTTCCGCATTCGCTACCGTGTTGACGGCGCCCTGTATGAAATGCCGGAACCTCCGAAAAGTCTGGCTATTCCAGTGATAAGCCGTCTGAAAATTATGAGTAACTTGAATATTTCAGAGCGCCGCTTACCTCAGGACGGCCGTATCGAACTTAAGATCGGTGGCAAACCCATTGATTTGCGTGTTTCATGTCTGCCGACTTCATACGGAGAGTCTGTAGTGTTACGTATCCTTGACCGTTCTGTAGTTAACCTGTCTCTCGATTCACTTGGCATGGGACAGGATGTGCTCGAAAACCTCCGTGAAATGGTGCATCGCCCTAACGGTATTCTGCTGGTTACCGGACCTACCGGTTCCGGAAAATCTACCACACTGTATTCCTGTTTGAATGAAATTAACGAGATTGGTGAAAAACTGCTGACGTCAGAGGATCCGGTTGAGTACGATATTGAAGGGATTATGCAGGTGCCTATTAATGAAGGTGTCGGTATGACCTTTCACAAGGCGCTGCGTGCCTTTCTGCGACAGGATCCGGACCGTATCATGCTTGGGGAAATTCGTGACCTTGAAACTGCGAAAATGGCGATTGAATCATCGCTTACCGGTCACTTTGTATTAAGCACACTGCATACCAATGAAGCTGCTGCGACTGTAACTCGTCTGTCAGAAATGGGAATTGAGCCGTTTTTGATCTGTTCTTCAGTGGTAGGAGTTTTAAGTCAGCGACTTATTCGACGTGTTTGCCCGCACTGTAAAGAGTCATATGAGCCTACTGACGATGAACTCGAACGTATGAGGGTAACTAGAGAAACAGTAGGAAATCGTAAGTTTTATTACGGGAAAGGCTGTCAAGCCTGTACCCTTTCGGGTTACAAAAGCAGGAAAGCGATATGTGAGCTGCTTGTAATGTCTAAAGGAATGACTGAACTCATCTCCAAGAGCGCCTCAACTGCTGAAATCAGGGAAAAAGCAGCGGAAGAAGGTATGAGGCTTGTCAGGGAAGATGGTATTATGGCAATTCTTAACGGGGAAACCACTGTAGACGAAGTACTCAGGTATACATAATTAAAAATTTCAGCGTGGAGAGACTATCATGAGCATTGATATGACTGAATTACTTCAACTTGTAGTTGACGAGGGTGTAAGTGACTTGCATATTGAGGTCGGAGCACCGCCAATGGTCCGCCTGAACGGTGACCTGACTCCGCTTGAAGTTCCGGCTCTAACCCCGGAAGATACTGAATCTATGGTAAAAGCTATCTCATCAGATTCTCAGCTGCAGTCAATTCAGGAAGTCGGTGCGGTTGACTTTGGTTTCAGTTTCAGTGATCAGGCTCGTTTTCGTGTAAGCGCATTTAAACAGAAAGGTGTTTTTGGTACTGTTCTACGCCAGATTCCTAACTCTTTGCTCACTTTGGAGCAAATCGGCCTTCCGCATACCATCAAAGACTTGCTTTACAGGCCGCGGGGACTAGTGCTCGTAACCGGCCCTACAGGTTCAGGTAAATCAACAACTTTGGCTTCAATGTTGAATGTTATCAATGAGGAGCGGGCTTGTCATATTATCACTGTTGAAGACCCGATAGAATTCTACCACGAACATAAGCGCAGCATGGTAATTCAGCGTGAAATCGGAGTTGATACTCCCAGCTTCAGCGATTCTCTCAAGCGGGCCCTGCGTCAGGATCCGGATGTAATTCTGGTTGGTGAAATGCGTGACCTCGAAACTATGGAAGCAGCGGTTACAGCCGCAGAAACCGGTCACCTTGTATTTGCAACATTGCATACCACTGGGGCTGCCGAAACAGTCGACCGTATTGTTGATGCGTTCCCAACTAACCAGCAGGGGCAGGTGAGAACTCAGCTTGCAGCTTCATTGGTCGCTGTGATTTCTCAAGTACTATTGCCGCGTGAAGACAAACCAGGGCGGGTTGCTGCTTTTGAACTTATGATATCAACGCCTTCAATCAGGGCTTTGATTCGTGACGATAAGACGTTCAGGATTACTTCAGAGTTGCAGACAGGTGCTAAATACGGCATGAATACACTTGACTCACACCTGATGGATCTATATAATAATGATATAATTAACTATACTGAACTGATCACCAAAGTAAAGGATCCGGAAAGTATTATCCAGAAACTCGAAGGGTATTAATCATTTCACTGGGGGGATTTTGGCAAATGCAAAATAAAGAAGAAAAAGGGGGATAAAATATGGCGCAATATGTTTATACCGCAATGGATGCAAACGGGCAGGAAAGAAAAGGTAAAATCGATGCTCCAAATGAAGGCGCTGCTGCGGCAGCTCTGAAAAAACAGCATCTCTTTCCAACGTCTATCACAAACCCAAAAGAAGGGAAAGGTGGAGCCAAGGGAGGAAAGAAAAAAGGTGCGAAAAAGAAGGGCGGCGGACTCGGTGACATTACTATCGGTACTCCCGTTGTTAAGGTTAAGGAATTGACCATTTTTACTCGTCAGCTGTCAATCCTGATGTCTGCGGGGCTTCCTTTGATTCGTTCTCTGCATACCCTTGAACGTCAGTCCAGAAATCCAATTTTGAAAAAAATCCTCGGACAGGCTGCTGAGTCTGTAGAAGGCGGTTCTACTTTTTCTGAAGCGCTTTCAAAACATCCGAAATCTTTTGACAAGCTTTACCTGAACATGATTCGTGCAGGAGAGGCAGCCGGTGCAATGGAAGTTATTCTTGACCGTCTGGCTATGTTTATGGAAAAAGCGGCCAAAATTGCTGGTAAAGTAAAATCTGCAATGATTTACCCAAGTGTCATTATGAGTGTTATGGTTCTGGTGACTGCCGGCTTGATGGTATTTATTGTACCAAACTTTAAGAAAATATTTGTAGAGCTGCTGGAAGGTGAACCCCTGCCGGGATTGACTCAGTTTGTAATGAAAGTTTCTGATATTCTGAAAGATCAGGTTTACCTGGTGTTT
Source organism: Lentisphaerota bacterium (assembly GCA_024225035.1). Lineage (GTDB taxonomy): Bacteria > Verrucomicrobiota > Lentisphaeria > Victivallales > Victivallaceae > Zth2. Next base: position 271,771 of record JAAEMX010000177.1, on the reverse strand, counting down.
ATTGCCTTGTTCTTAATCTTTGTTGCTTATAAGTTGACAAACAAAACTGTAAAAGGCAAGCATGCTATTGACTGGGTAAAATACAACCTGCCTTTGTTTGGGCCAATTGTTTCCAAAACATCAATTGCCCGTTTTTCAAGAACGCTGGGTACTTTGATGGGATCTGGTGTTGCAGTTCTTAGTGCCTTGAATATTGTAAAAGAAACTGCAGGTAACGAAGTTGTTTCGAGCGCAATTCAGAAAGTGCATGATGCCGTAAAAGAAGGTGAAGGTATTGCTCCGCCGCTTGGCGCCACAGGAATATTTCCGCAAATGGTGATAAGTATGCTTGAAGTAGGCGAAGAAACTGGTAAATTGCCTGATATGTGCGAAAAAATAGCTGATACCTACGAAGAAGAAGTTGACAATGCCGTGGGCGCGTTGACTTCAATGATTGAGCCGCTGATGATTGTAATGATGGCGGTTGTCGTAGGTACGATTATTGTGTCTCTGTTTATGCCTCTGGCGAAGATTATTGAAAAACTTGGTGCCTGATAAAGAGATTAAGTAACAACAATTCAATTGTTTATAAAATTATAAAAACGTTTTAAACACAACCTGGACGCGTTTAACAAAAATAGGGAAAGGGGAGTATTCCGGTTATTATGAAGAAGGAAAATTTTTACGCTATAGTTATGGCTGGCGGTAAAGGCGAACGCTTTTGGCCGCAAAGTCGCGCAAGTCATCCGAAGCAACTGCTTCGGCTTATAGGGAATCTAACGCTGATTGAGCAGACTGTCGAAAGACTGACTCCGCTGATTCCGTTGGAAAATATTATTATCATTACCAATCATGATTATGTGGCGCCGATGCGTTCTTTGCTGGCAAAGCTTCCCGCCGATAATATCGTCGGGGAACCTGTTGGACGAGACACCGCACCGTGCGTAGCTTTAGCTGCTGGAATTGTTAAGGCTAAATCGAAATCAGATGATGCTGTTATGATGCTATTGCCGTCTGATCACGTGATTCGCGATGCCAGCTGTATGCTGAAGGTATTGTCAGACAGCGGAGAGGTTGCCTCTGAAACCGAGAGTATTGTAACAATTGGAGTTAATCCGTCATTTGCCAGTACTGGTTATGGATATATCCATTGTGGTGAAAATACTTCAGAGGGACATGAAACGAAATTTTACAAAAGCCTTGGTTTTACTGAAAAACCGAATTTGAAAACCGCTGAAAAATTCCTTAAAGCTGGTACCTATAAATGGAACAGCGGTATGTTTATCTGGTCACTGAACACTATCATGACGGCGCTGAATCAGTACGCACCGAACCTGCATGGTTTAGCTACCAGACTTGGAGAGGCTTTTGCCACAGATAACTTGGAGAATGCTCTGGCTGAAGAGTACCAGAACTGTGAAAAAATTTCTATTGACTATGCGGTAATGGAAAAAGTTGATGATGTTATTGTTGCTGAATGTACTTTTGACTGGGACGATGTCGGTAGTTGGACAGCGTTGCGCAATCAGATTCGTCCAAGCGAAAACAATAACGTTGTCCGTGGCCTTTTTGAGGGGCTTGACACAAAAGACTGCATTGTGGTTGGCGATGCCAAGCACTTGATTGCAGCAATTGACGTAGAAGATCTTATCATTGTCCATACAGATGATGCTACACTGGTGTGTAACGCCAAATCCGCCCAGCGCATAAAAGAACTGGTTCACCGCATTGGTGATCGTCAGGAATACTCAAAATTCTTATAACCCGGTAAGACAATCATGGTTTTTCTGCTTAACATTGGCAATACTCATACCCAGTTGGCTGAAGCCAGCAAGGGTAAGATTGATACAATAATTAATATTCCGACTGCTGATGTAACCGCAGATCTTCTGCCTACAGGAGTACCGTTGGCTGCAGCTTGTGTGGTGCCTGAAATCAGGTTCAGACTGGCGCAGCACGACGTATTCTGGGTTGAGTCGGGTATAAAATGTGACATCGACCTTAGTCTGGTTGACAGCGGCACTCTTGGTGCTGACCGGCTGGTGAACCTGATTCAAATGGGAAGTGAATATAAATTGCCGGCTCTATGTATTGATTTCGGTACTGCAATCACATATGAGCTGCTTGACGCCGATAAAATTTTTATTGGCGGCGCTATTGCTCCCGGGCGCAGGCTAATGCGTAATTCGCTGAATAACTATACTGCCCAGCTTCCGTTGGTTGGAATTGATGTACCGCCACCTAAAGGCCCTGGCATCGCCACTGGTGATCAAATGCTGCTCGGCATTGATAAAGGGGCTGTTGGTGCAGTAAAAGAGCTCGTCAAAGTCATGCGGGCTGCCGTTGACGGCAAGCTGACTATCATTGGATCCGGCGGAGATTATAAATTTTTTAAAGATAAAATACCTGAAATGGTTTTCGGAGGCGAAGACTTCACTTTGAAAGGTATTTTAAAAGCTTGGGAGAATAATCGTTAATGCGTGTAAAAATATGTGGAATACAAAACGAGCACGATTTGACAACTGCAGTTGTTGCTGGTGCTGATGCTGTTGGTTTTTTAGTTGGTCAAATTCATAAATCATCGTCTTTCATACTGCCCAGTACCGCTAATCGTCTGGCTAAAATGCTTCCGCCCTATATTACTCCGGTAATAGTTACTCATCTTACTAAGGCTGAGGATATTAAAGAAATATTGCTTAGGGCTGATATTTATACTGTTCAGCTGCACGGTATCAGTCAGAAGGAAGTTTATAAGCTACGTGATATTCTGCCGCCTTTCTCCAAGATAATAATTGCAGAGTACGCTCAAAGCTTGAAGAAAAATAACAAACTTGACGAGATTTATCCGGTTATTGACGCAATAACTCTTGACTGTTATAACTGCGAACCAGCTTTGATTGGGCAGGAAAGCGATCGCAAAGAGTACCTGTGGCGTATTGGCGCTGAGTTTGCCAGCAGTTGTCCGAAGCCGGTTATCATTTCAGGCGGACTTACTCCGGAAAACGTCGGGCAGGTTATCAAAGAAACCAGACCTTACGGTGTTGATGCCTGTAATGCTCTCAGAGAAGAAGAAACCTGCTCTTGTGATCAGATTATTTGCAAAGAGTATATTAGAAACGCCAAAAAAGCTTTTTTAGCATTCTAAGCTGAAGATCCTGAACAGTTTTTCATACTTGAAGATATCACGCAATAATCGGAAAGACTTATGCCGGAATATGGTCAAACCGCCAAGATCAATAATGAAGAAAGCTTTGATCATCTTAACTGCATTGGTGACTACCAGATAATTAAGCTCCTTGGCGCCGGTGGGATGGGAGAGGTTTTCCTTGCCAGGCAAAAAGCACTTGAGCGCAATGTTGCTCTCAAAGTTCTGCTTCCGGGCTTGACCTTTAATGAACGCAGTATGAAGCGTTTTTTTCGCGAGGTCAGAACCTTGGCTAAAATAGAACATCCCGGCATTGTAAGGGCTTACGAAGCTGGGGCGGTTGATAATGTCTGCTATTTTTCGATGGAATTCGTTGCTGGTATTGACCTCCATGACTATATCTATACAAAGAATGGCCTGTTCACTGAAGAAAAAGCTTTGGCTGTTATTTCGCAACTATCTCAGACTCTTGATTATGCCTGGCGTAAGCATCGGCTCATTCATCGTGATATAAAGCCTTCAAATATCCTGCTGGCAGCTGATGAAACCGCAAGTTTGCTTGATCTTGGGATTTCCAAGCTTGTAGCGCAGCAGGAAGAAGGAGATGAGAGGATAACTCACGAAGGTATGATGGTAGGGTCTCCCCAGTACGTCAGCCCGGAGCAAGCCAGAGATGAGAAGATTGACTGCCGATCAGATATGTATTCGCTTGGTATCACGCTGTTTGAAATGCTTTGCGGAAGACCTCCTTTTGACGGAGAAAACTCTATTGCTATAATCTGCCATCACCTTAACAGTCCAGTGCCGGACCCGCGCAAGTACAACCCTGCTATTACCGTTGATACTTATTCCCTTATAAAAAAAATGATGGCTAAAAAGGCTTCCAAAAGATATAATGACTGGCATGAAGTTGAATTGGCTGTACAAAAAATTTTGGCTAAAATTAACCCTGCTGTTAAAAAACGCGTTTTGCTTTTCTGCAAACTAGAAAAAACCGAAGGTTGGCTCGGCTAATCGCCGCCTTAGCTTTGATTATTGCCTCTTTTGCAATCCTAATTGCTTATAGTATTGAAGAAGCAGTATCCAAGAAAAAGCTCAGGGCATATGTTAAAATCATAAAAACAGCTGATAGCGTTGAAGCTAAAGATTTCAAGAAAGCAATAAAGTCGCTTGAGCATGTAATAGTCCACTCACCGCCAGTTTATGCCAAGGCTGCAAGACTGCGCCTTGAGCGTATTCATAAGCGCATAACTGCCCAGAAGCAGCAGGAGAGGGCAAATGATGCAGAAAATGAACTAAAAAAACTAAGGACTAGTTCCTATAAATTGGAACTAGCCGGGGAATATTCCAAGGCAATAGCAATGTGGAAATTCTATATAAAAAACAGCCCAATGCGCTTTAATGACGCATTCAAACTAGAAGTCCAGCGTACTATCCAATACCTTGAATCTAGGAGCAAAGATGCCTCTGAGTTTTAATCTACTGCCGGTATGCTTGTCTGGGCAGCAGCCTCCATGTCTTTGAGAGGACCTGTCTTAGCGTAAAATTTAGATGACACAACAGATGCATAATAAGGGAATTTCGCCTTCACTTCTTCACTGCAGTCACGCGGAATATATCTGAAACGATGGTAAAGCCATAAATACTGTTCAGGGAAATTACGAATATATTCTTCTGAAATCCCCATTAATTCCTCAATGACTTCTTCGTCAGAGTTATATTCTTTCAGTTCTTTTGAAAGTGATTTTACTGTTACTCTGGTGACTTCGTCTTTGTGGCGTAATGAATTGGCATATAATATTTTCACTTTGATGTCATTGCTTTCGCAATAGCGAGCTAGCAGGACCGGAGCCTTGCTGGTTGGGACTGGTAAACCGAAAAAGTCCATAAATACCCCACCATTCCTGACTCGGGTATTTTGATCAATTAGAGTACCCAAGCTCATACCGGCACGAAGAGCCTTCACCGCAGCTCTGACAGCTCCTTTGGCAAAAATAATTTTAAGGCCTTTCTCTTTTTCTCGGTTTCCCTCATTGAGAAGTTGATTGAGGTATGGGTTTCTGAGGGGCTTTGCAATTGCGGCCATCTTGACTCCGGCGTAATAAGGAGCCATTAAACCTGAAGCCTCCCAGCTGCCGATATGCGGATTGACAAAAATCATGCGCACATCGTTTTTTCTCAATTCCTGTAATTCTTTTTTAGTGCTATCCGGCATTTCCAGAACTTTTTCAATTCTGGAAGGATTATTGTTCAGCCAGACAAACTCCAGCATATTATAAATAACATTGAAGGAGCTGGCTGTGCCAATTCTTCTTATTTCATTTTCATCTTTATCTGGAAAAGCTATCCTGATATTGGCGTTAATGAGTTTCTGGAAAAAGAGATAGACAATTTTTCCTGCAGCAATGCTAACCCCTTTAATTAACCAGTGAGGGGCAGCCTTAACAGACCAATACAGACATTTAGCACATATGTATTCTACGAAAAAACGTGAGCGACGCAAAGAACTAGCCATAATTTATTTTCGTCTTCTCCTCGGAGGCTTGGTCAAAAAGACTTCTCCGTTGTTACGCAAGTTTACTCCATTGGCAAACAACGCACTGTTCATGCAGCTTGCAGCAATGTTTTGAATTAAATGCATCCTGCTGTCTAGAGAGCAAGTCTGGCGCTGAGCCTTCTTCTCTTCAGTAATTTCCCCATTTGGGGTTATATACAGCAGTCCCCAACCGTCAACGAGCTCATGAGGATGAATGACTCCCTCAGGCACGGCGACATATATGAAATCAGCCACATGAGCTTGGCGAATAAGCTCAAGGCGGCTGCCTTTGTACAGAGAGTGATGAGCTCTGTCTATTTGTTTGATGCATTTTTGATACTTGCGATTACGGCTTGCGCTGTAGTTCCAGCGCTGAAATTCGTCAAAAAGTGTATCACGTTCTTTTAGTTCTGGTTCTTTGGCACGAATAATTTCTTCCAACTGTTGCTTTTCCTCTTTCAGTTCGCGGATGTTTCGCAGCAGGGTATCCAGGTCACTGCAGTCAGGCCAGCAGTGATCGCGGTCATTGCATACTTCAACCAAGGCAGTTTTTTCAGCCCTTTTTTTCAGTTTATCCTGAACAGACCAGAATGCAGCAGCTTCCACCTGGTATTTGCGGATACGAGTGGGAACTTTTACTCCTATGCCTGTAGGTTTTCTTGAGACAAGCCATCTTAGAACGGCTTGACGCAGGAAGAACATATTGTTTGGGCGTTTGGTAGAATGATTTTTTTCTGAGGATACAGGTGGCTGTGAGGAGGCAGCAACTTCTTCAGAAGTTACTGGTTCTTCATTAGTTTCTGAAACAGGAGTTTCAGCGATTGTACTTTTCTTTGCGACATTCAAGTCTTGCGGCTGTTTCTCCTGAGTGTCAGTTTTGTTTTCAAAACTATCATCAGAGAAAAAGTCGAACCCAAGCTGCCTCTTACCCATATTGTCTGACCCTGATTAAAACGATACAATTCTTCCAGTTTTATGCCTGAAAGAAATACTCTTCTTGTTAATACGCTCTTCATACAGCTAATTTATAATTCAAAACGAATCTTACAAATCAGGGCAAAAAAAAATGCCGGATTTTTCCGGCATTTTTTTGGAGAAATCTCTTAAAATGAATCTAAGAGATTCCCCAACTCAAAACGAGCTATGAAATTATTTCTTGTCGATATCAAGACCGGCGAGAGATTCGTTGAAAACCTCACCCATCGCAACCATTTCATCACCCGGTTTCAGAGCGGCGCTGTATTCCTGTTCAGCAACCTTGAGTTCTTCTTCAGAGAACTCTTCCTGAGCAGCTTTGATGCTGAGGCCAATTCTGCGTTCATCAGTGTCAACTTTGATGACTCTGGCTTCAACTTCATCACCGACATTGAGGACATCTTTGACGCGCTCAACGTGGTCTTTGCTGATCTGGGAGATGTGAATAAGACCGTCGATCTTATTAGAGAGTTCAATGAATGCACCGAAGGCAGTGATCTTAGATACTTTACCCTTGACAACATCGCCGACCTTGTACAGTTCTTCGATGTTAGCCCACGGATCAATTTCAGTCTGTTTGAGACCGAGAGAGATGCGCTGCTGTTCAGGGTTGATATCCAGGATAACGGCTTCAACAGATTCGCCCGGCTTGAGGATTTCGCTCGGGTTGTTGATTTTACGAGTCCAGCTCATGTCAGAAACGTGGATCATACCGTCGATATCGTTTTCGATTTCAACGAATGCACCGTAGCTGGTCATGTTGCGGACTTTACCGTTGATCTTGGTGCCAACAGGGTATTTTTCAGCGAGAACTTCCCAAGGATTGCGTTCTTTCTGACGCAGACCGAGAGAGATCTTCTTGTTATCTTTGTCGATGTCGAGGACAACAGCCTGTACTTCTTCGCCAACACTGACAACTTCGCCAGCTTTGGTGATGCGCTTAGTCCAGGACATTTCAGAAACGTGGATCAGACCTTCTACGCCGTCTTCGAGTTCAACGAATGCGCCGTAAGGCATGATGTTGACTACGCGACCTTTAACAGATGTGCTGATCGGGTATTTAGAGTCAACTTTTTCCCATGGATTTTCAGATTTCTGTTTGTAACCGAGGGAAACACGTTCTTTATCATAATCAATATCAAGGATCATTACTTCTACTTCCTGACCGATTTCAAGCAGTTCGGAAGGATGAGAAATACGTCCCCAGGACATATCAGTAATATGGAGCAGGCCGTCTACGCCGCCGAGGTCAATAAATGCACCGAAATCAGTGATATTTTTGACCAGGCCTTTGCGGACTTGACCGATTGCCATTTCTTTGAGTAGTGATGCGCGTTTGTCACGAAGAGATTCTTCGAGAAGTTCGCGACGGGAAACAACGATGTTGCGACGCTCGTCATTGATTTTGAGAATCTTGACATCGTATTCCTGACCGATGTAGTCGTCCATGTTGCGGACAGGACCAATATCGATCTGTGAACCGGGCAGAAATGCTTCTACGCCGTCTATGTCAACAATGATACCACCTTTAACTCGGTGTTTCATCAGGCCCTTAACAATGCCGCCTTCCTCATTTTCCTTGGTGACTTTTTCCCAAGCTCTGATAGAATAAGCTTTTTGGAGGCTTAGCTCGGGCATACTGTTTTCGTTTTCGATTTCTTCAAGGAAAACGTCGATTTTATCGCCGACCTTTGCATCTTGCCATTTTCTGAATTCGGATGCTGGTACGAAGCCTTCAGCTTTGTAGCCAATGTCGACTAGAGCACCGTCGTTGCGTTTTTCTACTACAGTACCTTCAATGATACTGCCTTCAACAAATTCGCTTTTGGTTTCTCCGCTGAGGAGTTCTTCCATAGACGGCATGTTGTCGAGATCAACGTAGTCGAGAGACTCAACAGCCTGATTTGTAGTTAATTCTGTTGCCATGTTTTTGTTTGTTACTTGTTTTTGTTAATGATTGCTTCTTTTTCAATAAAACTTCCCTCAAACCATTCAGGAAGTCAAACGGAAAGTTATAATACTCTGTCACACTAAAAAAGCAAATTAAAAAATAATCTAAATCCCTGAAAAATGCGAATTTATACAAATTTTTAACGAAATATATACTATTTGGGTATATAAAAAGCAAAAATGAGCAGTAAATAACTAATTCTCAACATTATAGTTATTTTTCAATTTTGTTAAAAAACAGCATAAAAAAACGGGCTTTCGCAAAATTCATCTAAAGTAGCGAAAGCCCAGTCTTTTAACAATCGTGTCAGTAACTCTTAATATCAATGCTTAAGACGAACACGATTTTTTACAATATACCGGTCAGTCTGGAGTAATCCAAAAAATCTGCGTTCCTTGAATTCTTCACGTTTACCGCGGTTCCATTCAGATACCGGACGGTAATATCCGCAAACTCTACTGAAAACTTCAGTTTTTTGTCTACACCTTCTAAGCATTTTTAGCCTCCCTGGGGTTGAATCCCCTGAAAAAGCAGGTTGTACAGACGGATGCACAAACAAACAACCCTCTATACAGAATATACATCGTACAATTTAGTCTGTAAACAACCTAATTCGTTAATTAACAATATATTAACATTAATTCGCGCCTTGTTGTATCTGAACTGGTTTCAGCTTTCTGTTTCCAAAGTACGTCCATACTTTCGGCAGCAGAATTACGGCTATTCCCAGCATCAGTATCGGCAAAACTGCCGGAATAATCAAAGCCGCTTTCAGGCCCCATATATCGGCTATTTTGCCGAGAATAGGAGTGGTTATACCGCCAACGCTCAATGCCAGTCCCAAAGTTACTCCTGAAGATAACCCGATGTTTTTGGGCAAGTAATCTTGACCAAGAACGATTGAAGGGCTGTAGCTTAATGCCATAAAGAAACCTATTCCAGCAAATACCAGCAATCCGACTCCGGGGGTGTCAACCACTAATAGCAGTGGGAACAATGGAACCATTCCGATGGTGCTTATCAGGATTGCCAGTTCATTGCCGATTTCATCAGCAAGGCGGCCGCCGCAAATATTGCCAATTACAAACGCTCCGTTCATTGCAGCCAGAGCCATCCCTGCAGAGCCTGTGCTCTGGTGTAGAATTGTTGTCCAGAAAATAGGCACAAACGCAAGCATCGCAAAAAACAGGATTGACCTGATATTTACTGCCATAGTTAATATGCAGAACATGCCCCAGCGGTTTTTGCGATGTTCAAGCCTGGACTGCTCTTCTTTTTCCTTGACCATGTTGTCTGCAGGAGTCAATGATTTCATTTTGAATGCAAAAATCAGAGCCATGAAGACAGCAGGTATGAAAAGAATCCAAGTATATTTCAGTCCAAGTTCATAAGCTACGGCTGTGGCTATTATCGGGCCAATGGCAATCCCAAGATTGCCGCCCACGCCGAACCAGCTCATAGCCAACCCCTTTTTCTTGCCGCTGACAGCATTCACCATGCGTGCCCCTTCCGGGTGAATACCAGCCATACCGATACCGCCTATAATCGCGGCCACTAGAAGCATAGAGTAAGGCTGTATCATTCCCAGAGCCGCTATTCCGCCACCGACAAGCAATAGTGATATCGGGATAATCCAAGGACAGGGTTTTTTATCTGAGGCGTAACCAATGGCCGGCTGCACGATACTTGATGCGATATTGGCAGCAAACAGAATTCCGGTTACTGCTGCATATGATAAATCATGTGCGGTAATCAGAAATGGCAGTAGTGCCGCTAACGCGCCTTGATATGTATCGTTAACAAAATGCCCCGCAGTCAATAGAGCTATTATTTTACTTTTCATGGAATCCACCTTCACACGTATTTTGCATTTGCCGTACGATGTCTTATATTTGGTTTAGACAGTATAGTAATTAATTTTGTGTTGTGGAATATTGCGATATGAAGCCAAAAAATATCTCAAATCGGACAAAACTTTATGACAGCCCATTCCTGATAAGTACCAAGGAAACTCATGAAGTTATTTTTGAAGTTCATAAACATGAAGCTGGTATAGAACCCTATTATCACCATCATGAAAGAACATTGCTTTTGCATGCGGTAAAAGGAGTTATAACTCTGAATTCCGCCGAGGGGATCTGGGTTGTTCCGCCGATGCGGGCAGTGTGGGTTCCTGCTGGGATTCCGCATTATGCGGAGTACAGCCGTGGGCTTGTTTTGTGTGATGTGATGCTTAAGCCGGAACTTTGCAGAAATATGCCGCAGCAATGTTGTGTGGTTTCAGTGCCGCCACTGCTGCGTGAATTGCTGCTGCACGCGGCTTCAATTTCGATAGCCGAACTTTCCAGCGGGCATGCTAGAAAGGTGATTACTCTGATTCTTGACATGCTTGAATCTTTGGAAGTCAGGCCGTTGCAGCTGCCTATGCCGAGTGATCAGAGGCTGCGTAAAATATGCAAGACCCTTATAAATAACCCTGCCAACCACCAGACTCTCGACCAACTGGCCAAAAGCGCCGGGGCTTCATGCCGTACGGCTGCAAGGCATTTTTCTGCAGAAACCAATATGAGTTTTTCAAAATGGCGACAGCAGTTAAGATTACTGGAGGCTTTGAAGAAACTGGCTGATGGTGAACAGGTTAATGAAGTGGCTGTGCAATCAGGGTACGACAGTCCAAGTGCTTTTATTAATATGTTCAAAAATTCTCTTGGGGTCACCCCTCACCAATATTTTAAAAATAAATGATTATTTTTTACTGAAAAAAGTCTTTTTTTTAAAATTGAGTATGTCTCTTTTGAATATAAAATTATTAAAATTGTGCGCAACGTTAGCAAGAGAGGTAATAAGTTGTTTTTTTGTTTATATATTCTGCAACTAAACTATACAGCCTGCTGTAGGCGCTAAAAAAGAACTTACCTCTAGGTTTTTCAACTTGCAGGTAAGGGTCATTTATGCTGAAAACCCTGACTGCTGTAATTTTATCTGGGACTATGATTTACCACTTACTCCAGAATGCTTTTGACTAAGAAGAATTTGAGAATTTTCTTTTAGATAACTGGAGTAATAATTCATACTTTTCGCTTCTTTAATTATTTAAACCTGACAACTCTAGTGTCGATTTCTTTTCCGGTAGGGATTGTCAAAGGCTTGTATAGCTCGGGACGCCGGCTGGTTATCCAGCGTTTCCCAGTGCATTTATCGAGCAGTGACATATCAAGCTGAGCCGAAACCATTTTGTCAGTAGCTTCCCAGGTTTCTGAAAGAATATTTCCGTATGGATCAATTATCATGGCATTTCCTGTTCTGACTTCATCGTCATCACGACCGACACCATTGCTGAATATTACAAAAATTCCGTTATCATGGGCTCTTGCAGGAAGCCATTTTGTCAGCCACCCGCGGCCTTTGGGGCCTTTGAATTCTTCTTCAAGCTCTTCACTGCGAGTTTTGCGCTGTTCCCAGAGCTCAACATCAATTGCTCCCATACAGAGTGGGCTTGGAGTAGCGCAGCCTCCTGTCTGGTGTGGAGCTAGTAGAATATCCGCCCCAAGTAATGCGGTCATACTTACATTTTCTATGATATTATTGTCATAACAAATAAGAATACCGGTTTTTATGCCGTTTGGCAGCTCGAATACGGTATATTCAGAGCCTGAAGCTATATGTTGGCTTATGAAACAGTGTATTTTGCGATGACTGGCTACTTTACCGTTTGGCATTGCCACAACATAGGTATTGTATAGCTTGGCGTCGTTTCCAAGTTCGATCAGTCCAGCTCCAATGGAAATATTATGCTTTACAGCCAACTCTAAAAGTTGTTGTGTGATTTTCCCTTCAGGTACTTTTTCAGCCATTTGTTCAACTGCTTGCTGATCAAGGTTTCTTACATGCCAGTAACCTGTAACGCACATTTCAGGAAACACCACAAGTTCATTTCCAGCATCGGCGGCCTTTTCACAAAAACTGCTGATTAATTCCATATTATGCTGAATATTTCCGGGATAATGATTGAACTGTACAGTTGCTGCTTTCATAACTATCCTGCAGGTTATCGTTTAAGATATAGGAACTGAATAATGAAAAATACTTAAATATTATAAATAATCAAGGTAATAATAATTGTATAGCCGTATTTAAATAAAACATTGAAAAACAATTTATGGCTTGTTCATATCATATTATTGAAAGGAGTCGTTGCTTTTCATAAATACTGTCCAAAATGAACATTGGAGTGATATTTTGAGTCTATTTTTATAGATATATGTCATGGCTGGCATAGTTTTTTATTTGCACAAAACGAAAATTGAAGTTATCGTTTATTATAGGAGTGCGACGACGCTCCCCAAAGGGATTTTCGGGTCGCATTTCCTTTATTACGTATTGTTGGCGTTTAAGCGATAACAAAGGACGGGAGCCATGAAGAAAATTTTTATAGGTCTACTTCTTTTTTCTGTTATACTTACTCTGAGCCCTGCATATGGGCAAAAAGCTCCGGAAAACGCCACTCCTGCAGCGAAAAAGAATACATCAGTAAAAGATCCTCAGACTCAAGCCAAAAAGTTTAAGGCTTTTATACAGACCAGTCTGAGTTACAGCTTTTCAGAGCAGCTTGCGTATATTCCTCCTAACGAGATTCCGGTGCTGCCTGTCGTGTCAAAAGTATACGCTACTCAATTGTTTGATGTATATGTGTTTTTCCAGGATTTTACCATCAAAAATGAAACAACTAATGTGACTTTTGACGTGAAAGTTACCGGCCCGGACGGCAGCCATTTTTTTGGACGCAAAAAACTTGAAGGACTTGTCCAGAGTCAAAAAATAAACGTTTCGTTCCATGTTCACCTTTCACCAAATATTTTCAGGATATCCTTTAATCCTAATGACCCTAAGGGAACGTACCGCATAGCTATTAAAGCCACTGACCACCTTAGCGGGCAAACTATAAATACTTTTACTCGGATTAAATTGCTCGGTGGTCCGCCGATGTTCTATAAGGCCGTGAATTTTACACCGCGTGAGATTGGTGAGTATATGTGTTACTACTACCGTGATCCTAAGCCGGAACGTCTGGTTCCAGTATTTCTTGGGTTCTGTAAAATATGTACCGACTTGCGCGATGAATATCCTGATTTTAATCATATGGCACTGATGGCATTCTTTTATAAGGCTTTTAGTATGAATAAATTCTTGCTTCCCGCTCTTGCCAATAGTGCTAAGGATTTACCTTTCAGTGAAAAACAGCATGCTGTATTCCTGATGCACTGGATGGATACTCCGTATCGAGCACGCTTGATTGCTGCTATGGGGCCTGATGCCATGCAGTATGACCGTACGCTTGAAATTTGCCATAATCCTTTTATCATCAAACAGGCAAGAAGTTCTGTTCAGCTTGATATACTTTGGTCTCTGTTCTTTGCCAGCGGCGAATTTGAGCCGGTTTTTAAAATATTAGAGACTATGGAGCTTATGGAAACCGGGCTCAAACCTGAAGAGCTTAAACGCATGAAAGGAATTGCCCCGGGGACTAAATCAAGAATCAGAGACTGGATTGTTGGGCATGCGGCTGAATGGAGCCTGAAAGTAAATTGTCGTCGTCACCGCTTGCTGCGTTACTTCTGTGAAGCCGTATTTTCCGATCCGGAAACTCCGCCGTTTATCAAGTACAGACTTTCAAAAGTTTTGGGCATCAAATACAGTCTGCCTAAGAAATACAACGGCTCAAAACATAAACTGAATGTCAATATCCGTAAGGCAAACTTTAACAAAATGTTGAAGCTTGATCGAGAAGACGGAAAGAAATAATATGTTCATGCTGAAATGCTTCGATTCCAGGTCATTTCAGCATGCTTTTTATTTAGCCGTTATTTTTCCGTCACATTCCCGTCGTTTTGTTGGTTTCCGCTAAAAATATGTTCTTGATTAATCTATTCCAAACATTTTCTTGTGGACATTCGGACGTGGCGCAGCCCATTTGTTTTCGCCGAGCCAATCCTTCATCAACTGAAGAACTCTGGGGCCTTGATCTTCGTAAAAAGCATCAAAGTGATTATACAGTTTGCCTTTGACCCAATATCTGAGGTCGTATTCTTTTAGTATGAAGTTAAAATTACTTTTACTAAGCATTTTTTCATAGATGAACCTTTCGGCACGACTGGCATAATGAATGGTTTTAAACACATTTGTAATTCCCATAGCCAAGTCTTCTTTCATAAAATCTTTAAAACTTTTATAATTATACTCGTCAAATTCTACAGCAGTGGAATAGCTAATTAGAAACACATCATAAGCTTTGCTGATAATCTTCACATTTGTCCAACAGCAGTCGCGATGTGCGATATTCGTCTTATGCAATTTTCTCAGAAAACTAAACATGTTGGCAAAGACCACCCTTTTTCCTTGATCAAAGTTTTTGCTTAGAGCAAACTGTTTTAAGCTATAGCCATCTATTGGGGGGACAATTATAGAGCAGGCTACCTTTCCCATTTTTCCACCGGGGAGAGACATTAGTTTTCCTTTAAAAGGACTTATATATTCAAAGACTTCATTCCCCGTTCGTTTGTCTTTGGGGTAAAAATTAGGACAACTGTACACTCGTTTTAATACCCTAAGTTCTTTTTTAGCGTTTTCCTGAACGTTATGCAGGGAAGACTGGCTGGACTGAGGAATTTCTTTTATCACATGACGCTGTGTACGATCATCATTTTCATAGAGGAATGCCTCCGTTGACCAGTTAAGCTGATAAGGCCAGCTTTTTGAGCATACATGCTTACCTATTACAATTGAATCCACACAGGAGCTTAGGTTATGCGGTATATAGGATAAAGTTTGATGCTGAGTGACAAGCAACCAAGCCTCGATGAGTTTCCGTCCATGTCCACCCTTTGTCAACTTGCCTTTCAGCATTTTTATTTTAAATATTTTTTCGTAGAAACTCGGATATTCGTTGTCATTTCTAAGGACTTTAATGATTTCACTCATTGCATCCACATTGCTTTGTGTTGAGATACGGTTAAATCTGAGTTTTCCGGAAGTTACTCCCCAGCGCCAGTCTGACTTTTTTTCAAGCCAGTCATTACGTATGCTTACATATGTCGTCGCGGCGACAATTAACGCACTCAGAGTATTGCACTTTGTGGTAAGTTCACTGATGAAAAGTTCTGTATACTTGTCAGGCATTTTATGCTCCTCTAGCTGTGTCTCTGTTCTGGGGTAAATGGAGTCACAATAATAAGTTTATATATAAATCACACTGCCAGTGATTCAGGTGAAAATCTGCAGCAGTTGAGGCCAATAACTGGTGGGATGAAAGTTATGCGGTTGGTTCGATTCAGCTGATTGTAATATACTGGGCTGTTTCTTGTTCAGTCAACTGAGCTTAGTAATTTGCAGGAGGATTATTTGCACATTGATTGCTCTATAAATAGTTGTAATATTCTGCTGTTACAGGTTTATATGTTATTTATAAGGTTGTTACAGATAATAATAAACTTGTTGTGCAAATGGTAGCAATTTCATCAACATGGTGATTTGTGGTTATAAATAATACGCTTTTGAATCCCGGGAGATCGGCGATATAGTTAGCATAATCATTCACAAGGAGGTCGTATTATGAAATATCAAATTCATGAAGTTGAGGTTAACGAAGAGTTTAAAGATTGTCCTTTATGTGATTATAAGGACGGTTTTCACACCATGATGAAAAAAATTGATGGTAAATTTAAACGCTTTTACATTTGCCCTCGCTGTCATGCGGTTTTTGATCCCAAATTTGATGAAGAACTGGAATAAGGGCAAAAAAAAACCTCTCGCTGGGGAACGAGAGGTTCAGCAAAAGGAGGAGAGAGAGGAAACATTCTGAATAAATAGACCTCATGTAGGAATAAATGTTCCATAGTTCTTCAGTGTAATAGTGCAAATTTAAGCTAAAATTTATGTTACTCCCTTTTGAATACAAAAGAATGCGTTTGTGTAATGTGTTAATTTGTAAAAATTTATGTTTATTTGTGTTTTCTCTGAAAAAAAACTAAAAAATTTCCCATTTTTTTCATTTATATTTGCTGTTTAAACCTGAATAGCATATTTTCTGCACTATGTTTTGACGCCTGATGGAAAGGCATTTAAAGAAATAATTCATACAAAATAATTGAAAAGGCTCTTGCAATTTTTTCAAACAGATGTTTTAATCATATGTATAATACATGTGTTTAATTTATTATTTCAGGAAAATCAATATGAGTGCGGAAGCTACTAAGAACCGTATTGTCGAAACAGCCTCTCAGGTTTTTGCGGAGAAAGGCTACGATGAAACTACTATCAGGGATATTGCAGCCCTTGCAGATGTTAATTTAGCCTCAGTAAGTTACCATTTTGGGGGGAAAAAAGAGTTGTATCGTAGAGCAGTCGAATATTTGCTTGAGGATCCGGATGAGGTTGAAATGTTTACCCGCATTCAGCAAATCAATGATGAAGCCTCTTTCAAAAAAGTATGCAGAGAGGAAATAAACAATATTCTGGAGTGTTGTCGTGAAGATTCTAAGATGCTAAATGCAAGTAAGATAATGTCCCATGAAATTTACCAGCCAAGTGAGGCTTTCAAAGAAGTTTTCCTGCCATATATCCGAACTTTTATGAAAGAGATGATGGCTTTGTTAAGCCTTGGCCTGCCGGAGGATACCGATTCTGATAAACTTTTTCTCAGAACCTTTATGCTGTTTGAGATCTGTTATCATTTCGGCATGAAAGTTGAATTTTTCAAAGACATTTTCAATGGGCGTGATTTCGTTAAAGAAAATGAACAGACCTTTGGTGATATGGTTTTTGATAAGTTTATTTCTGAACTGGAGTACAATCCTGCATCAAAGACAGTAATCAGCAAGTATTTCAACAGCAATATGACCATGGAGTTATCCTCCTGAATAAATAGTTTATCTGGTTAGGTTGATGCATAAATTACAAACAAATTTTTGCTGTTTTGACTTAATCAATTTTTAAGAATAGTATGCGGTCTTTTAAGATCGCCTTTATCGAAGATAATTATCCGTTTTCTGTCTATAAAAGCAAGAAAGTAAGGCTTAAGTAACAAATGAAACAAAAAAATAATTACCGCTGGCTGCTGTTGGTAGCGATGCCATTGTTATTATTCTCCGGCTGCAATAAAAAGGTCGAAAAGACTAAAGAGCGTATCGTTAATGTAAAAACAGTAAAACCACAGAAGATGGATTTTACACGCACGATTACGGTACAAGGTAATGTAGAATCCTGTGACAGTGTAAAAATATCTTCAAAAACCAGTGGAACCGTTGACTTACTGTGTGTTTCGACAGGCTCTATTGTAAAAAAAGGGCAGTTGCTTTTTCAGGTAGATAAATCAAACCTTGAAAAACGTGTCAGCATAGCCAAGCAGGAGCTGGAAGTAAACAAGGCTACTCTGAAAGCGAAAATAATCGATTACAAGATTGCGATGCTGACCATGCATAAGGCTGAAAAAGACTTCAGCCGAGCTCATAAGCTGGTTAACAAACGAGCAATTTCAACTTCAAATTTTGAAGTTCAGGAGCTTAACAGCCTGCAGGCTAAGGCAATGGTCAAAAAAGCCGCGGCAGATGTTGAACATGCTCAGGCAAAGTTTAAGCAGGCCAGGAACAACCTTGCCATAGCTAATAAGGATTTGGAAGATTCTCTGATACGCTCTCCTTTCGATGGGGTTATAGTTCAAAAAGATGTTGAAGCTGATGAATATGTTACTCCTTCCAGCAGTATTATCACGATTGAAGACCCAAGTCGACTTGAGCTGAAAACAATGATCAGTTCAATCTATTACAATGACATCATTTCTGAAGCAACTAAAGCGATTATCAAACTTGGCGGCAGGAAACATCCTTTGACTTTGCCAGTAACCTACAAATCACCTTCGGTAGACAAGGCAACGAGAACTTTTGAAGTTAAAATAAAAGTGCCCAAAGGCAGCCACCTTGTCAGCGGCATGTTGTGTGATGTTACAATTGTCCTCAAACATCGCAAAGGTATTGGAGTTTCAGAAGCTGCCGTAATGGATTGTGCTGGTAAAAAGCATAAAATCTTTTATGTGGATAACGATAAATCCAAAGAGTTTGAAGTGAAAACCGGGCTTACTACTGATGGCATGATCGAAATCCTTAATCCGGGCAAAATATCTGACCGCATGATTATTATTCAGGGGCAGAACTTTTTAAATAACGATGACCGGATATCCTTAAACAATGTTTCTGCTCACCAGTAATCTTTCAGTCCCGGAGGCTCTAAATGTTTTTAAGTAATTTTTCTATAAAACGGCCGATAGCAATGTCCTGCCTTATTCTGACTCTATTGCTGTTTGGCCTAAATTCATACCGCAAGCTCGGCCTGGATCTGATGCCGGAGATTGAAGTACCATACGTTACCATAGAAACGGTTTACCCGGGAGCTTCGCCGGAAAAAATTGAAGTGGATGTGGCAAAAAAGATCGAGGATGCTGTTGGCACTCTGGACGGTCTGAAGCATATCCGTACGACAGCCTTGGAAAATGTCTATTAAATAAGAAAAAAGATTGTAGTGCGTTATTAAATCAAAATATTGCTGGTTTTGTAGAGTGCTTTTTGAGACTAGATGACAATGACGGCTGTAAATAAAAACTCCAGTGCTTTTACATTCGCACTGGAGTCTATAAAGCCTA
Source organism: Lentisphaerota bacterium (assembly GCA_024225035.1). Taxonomy (GTDB): domain Bacteria; phylum Verrucomicrobiota; class Lentisphaeria; order Victivallales; family Victivallaceae; genus Zth2. Next base: position 252,495 of record JAAEMX010000177.1, on the reverse strand, counting down.
ACAGGCATGCAAATCCTATTATGAGGACTAGCTAAGTTATGGGGTGTGTTTTCTTATTGCTTCTGCCTGTTGCTGCAAGCTGTCAGCTGCTTTACGGTTGGCTTCATGTAAGTTATAGGCCGTTGAAAAAGCAATTGCTGACAACATCAGCAGGATGGCTGTCATTGCCAGAATTAATATGGTGGCAAAACCTTGCTCGTTTTTCATTTGGCAGCCTCCTCTGGTGCTGAAAGGTTTTTGATAATGCGGATGCTGTTACGCATACCTTTTCGGTCTCCCTTGCTGTTCAAGTTATCCCGCCATGAAAGGTTAAGCACTGCTAACTCTGTTCTGTCTTTTTTATCAAGCTCTATAGAGCCAGCCATGCCGTCAGGCAGACGGAGGTGTACTTTGCCGTTTTTACTGTTGAGAGCCAGCTGACCACCGACAACTTCAGCCAGACAGGTATTGCCGGACATCAGTTTGTTGTCGATGATTTTAGGATTCGAGCAATGTGGAAGCCGTTTGGCCCACGTTTGTCTGAAGGATAAAACCCGGCCCATACGCTGTGAGTTTGTCGCTATGTTGCGGAATGACCAGTGGTATTTGTAAAAGGAAACGAACAGGACAGAGCTTAAAGATGCAAGCATGGCTATCACAAACATCATTTCAATAATGGTATAATTATGACGTTTTATCATAGCGTCACCTCGCCAAGGCAGCGTTTGCCTTTTATCCTTAATATCTTTATGAGCACTCTTTTTCCTGCTGGTGTCACATGCAGTTTAAATTGTTTGCCTTTTCCCAAGTCACTGGCGTTAAACTCATTCTCTGCAATTGCTTTTATTGCTGACAGCGTTTTGGGCGTGCCTTTGGAGCGTTCCAAAATATTTCCCAATATGACTGTGGCTTTGGTTTCATTCGCAAAAGTTTTTGAAGCTTTGTTTACTCCGAGCATGGTGCTGGCAAAAGCTCCGAATAAGATACCTGCCAGTGCCATAGCGCAGATAATTTCAACCATTGTAAAATTTCTTAATATCAATTTGCTCATAACTGTCCCGCCACCACCTCAGGAGCAATAATATTTTCATCAGATAATTTGTTCAAAACAGATTCGAGGCAACCTTGCGGATAGGTCTTGACATGTTCACGAATACCGCTCAAATCGGGTGTGCCGGTAATAAAATCACGCCAGGAGTCATCGGACTGCAAAACCGCTGCTGCCGGAACGCGTCCGGAGCCGTCTGTTTTTTGCACCAGCCGTTGAGAAACTACTCCACGGATAGCGCCGGCTATCAGGAACGGTTCAAAGCCCATGTGCAGCAGGCGGGCGTATACTGACGGAATATCCCCGGCATGAAAGGTTGTTATAACCCTATGCCCTGTAAATGCAGCTTCAAGCGCGACTTTAGCTACTTCACGGTCACGGAGTTCGCCGATTACCAGTGTCTTAACGTCCTGGCGCAAAGCGGATTTGAGCGCTTCGGCATAGTTCCATTCTGCATCTTTCCGGCTAAGGTTTACCTGTGAAACTTCCGGTAATTCGCATTCAACCGGGTCTTCTATAGTTATTATGGATGCGGGGTCTTGATGAACTTCAAGGAGTTCGCGTATCATAGCGTAAATTGTAGATGTCTTGCCGCTTCCGGTTGGCCCGGTTAAAACAATCATGCCTGAAGAGTTAGGCAGGAGCTGGCGTAAAGCATCCAGAGTTTCAGCCTGGAAGTTAAGTTCTTTGAGTTCTTTTCCCATGCGGCCACCGTCTAAAAGCCGGACGGTTGCTCTTTCGCCGTGAACTGTTGGCATTATTGCGACTCGAAATTCAACCTTGCCGAAAACCTCATGGTTACGGATAGCTCCGTCCTGAGCGATCATGGTGCGGTAAGTCAGCATACTTCCCATTACTTTCAGTCGGGTTACGCACTGAACTCCCAGCTCTGAATCGAGAGTTTCAATTTTCTGCTGTATACCATTGACACGATAACGGATTTCGTGCTTGTTCTTTAAAGGCAAAAAATAAATATCGCTGGCACCCTGTTTTACTGCGTTTAACAGTAAGTCATTAACCTTTTGAGTAGCATTATTTGCCGGTTCAACCTGTGTTTTTTTCTGAGCATCTATCATGTCGCTCCTGTAATAATATAAAGAACATCCCAAAGCGCCAACCCTACGCTTATGACAACGAAAGCAGTCAAAAAAAGAACGCAGAAGGGTTGCTGCTACGTCAAGTTTTATTCGTAGCGTATTTATCTGTCTATTAAGTTCTTCTTCTGTTGAGGCTTGTAAGGCCTGAAATCCCTCAATAGGCTTTTCTCTGCAAGCAGAATTATGTAATATCCAGGCTTCAAAAGGATTTAAAATTTTAGCTCTAGCTAATTGCTTATCCCAACGCTCGCCAGGATTACTCTTTTTTAATATTCCTTTCAATTTTCGTTTAAACCAAAAGCAACCATGATAATCATAACCCATTTGTATTGCTTGTGGCATGTCTTTGCCTAATGATAAAGCACAAAGAACTATCTGAGAAAATTCATAAACTGCCAGGTAGTGAATAACAGAGTTGAATACTGGTATATTGTAGAAGAAATTTATAATATTCCAATGATTTTTGAGTTTACCTGCAGATTTCAGGAGAAAACCTATGCATAGGAGAAAAGCGATGATGCCTAACATAAAGTCTACACTGTCTACAATATTATGGGCTTGCTTTAGGATATTCAATGGGAGGATTTTAAATGCAGAATATTCACCAGTTAGTTCATTAAATATTTTAAAAAAGCTTGGGACAATAAATAGCATGATGCCAAAGATAAGTGCCATTGTTATCCCAAAAGAAAAAAGATGTCTTCTGAGACAGTCTTGTACACTTAGAAATATTTTGGTCTTAGAGTTAATTCTTTGCTGTATTAATGGTAAAACTTTATGCAAAGTTCCCTGGGTTTCAGCAACAGCAATTGATTTAATAAGATAATTGGGCAAAGAGTGCTTGAGCCTTTTTAATGAAAACCTCAGTGTTTTTCCTGATCGTAAATCATCTAGGAACTCAGGCCATGAAGCTTTTCCCATAAATGAAATACGGCTCCAGTTTCCCGGGTTAAAATCTTCAAGGGCTTGATCAAAAGGAATATTTCTTTCCGCTGCCCAGCTTAATCTTTTGATAAATTCTTCCTGTCTGCTTTCTGAATCGATATGAAGCAGGGAGTTAAAGCAAGAGATTTCGGAGTGACCAGCTTTTGTTTCTGAAACAGAAAAACTCATATTTACCCCCCAAAGCATCTATTAAATTAGCCAGTGGAGCAAAAAGAGCTAGTATGGATAATCCCAAAATTATACTTACAAAAATCACTAATAAATTTGTTGACCAAGTTTCAAAGTTGCGTAACCCTCCAAAAGCTCGTACATAGAAAACCTCACTTAGTTCATGTAAATGTTCAGGCAGTTCTCCTTCTTTAATGTGTTTGATTGTCGCTGCTATTAATGAAGGCAATTGTTTTACTTTACTAATAGATTCTTTCAGGTTACTGCCGTTTTGCAGTTTTGTGGCTGTTTGAGTCAGGCTTCTAGTCATATTGGAGTCATTAATGCATTCAGAAATAAGTAGGACGCTGTCTGAATCAGTCATATTGTGTTGCATCAAGGTACTCATAGTTGTACAAAAACGTGCTGCGTTCAGATTTTTAATAATTCTGGAAGTAAAAGGAAATATTGATAGAATTTTTCCAATTATACGTTGTGATATAACTCTGCCGCTTAAAAGCCAGAATGTAGCTAACAGTAAGGCAATAAAAATGCCACAAATTATGAAAATATTGGCATGGATAATGTCCCCTAATCCAACGACAAAAGCAGATAAAAATGGTAAAGGTGCTCCATCTAGAAGCTCTCTATATATATCGCCAAAGCCGCTTACCACATAATAATAAAGGCCTGTGAATACTGCAAAAGTCATGAAAAAGACTATTGCTGGGTAGAGGCAGGCTGCGCGGAAAACATTATTAATTCGTGAGTTCATTTTAGCGCTGTTGGCAACTTCAAGCAGGACGTCATTAAGGGCGCCTGATTTCTCTCCGGTTTCCACAAGCTTTATCTGGTAGTTTGTAAAGAGTTCCTTATGGCCTTCCATTGCTTCTGAGAGCTTGTGGCCTGACTCAATATCGCGACTTAAATCCTGCAGTACTTTTTTGAACTGTTTTTTGTTTGTAGTCGCTGCCATATTGTGAATTCCTTCAGGCAACGGCAGTTTTGCTTTGGATAAAAGCGAAAGTTGACGGAAAAAATCAGCTACTTCATCACCTTTTATAGCCATCCATATCCTCCCCATAAGATTAAATCAAGGTAGAATTATAATAATACAGAGGTGGTCGTTTTACAAATTAATATTTTGAAATAAAATAAATAAGCTACTTAAGTATATAAATTTTGGCTTCCAGGTAATTGCTACTTAGAAGCCGAAATTAAAATTTTAGTTTATGCAACTTTTTAACGAAGTTATATATTTGAATTACTATCAGTGAGGCTTGATAAACTCAGGTTTTTCAAAAATGACAATTGACTAAGACTGACATTAGCTGTGTTGTTAACAGCTTGGTTGATAACTGGATTTGAGTTATTTAAAGCAGATTGTTTCTGTTGCTCATGTTCATCTCTGAGTTCAGATTCTTTATCACGAAGCTCACGACTTAAATTGCTATGAAAGTTTTCATCCATTAAGTTATTCAAGTTGTTGCACTTATTATAAATTATAGCCTTTAAGTCATCAAGGTATTTTGCAGCTAATGGCACACCGGCAAGTGCTGTTAGATTATTATAATCATATTTATCAAACCTGCTATGTCTTTCGAGTTCTTGACTAAAAAACCTGCAAAGGAATGGATACCTGTTGGTTTGGCTCAGGCAGTAGACAATAGTTTTCATGGAATTTGTCTGCTCAGGGTTTTCAAGCAGGTGCATTTTTTTATTAAAGTCCATATCAAAGGCGTATGTTTTTTTGCCCCGTACAATAATGGCAACGGAAAATAAAAGCTTCAGGTAGTTTTTAATAAAATTGATGCTGAGATCTCTTAAGGTCAATCTTGAGCTTAAATTGACCAGTTTCTTTAATGCGGCTGACTTTCTGTTTTTGAATGGCTTTAGTGAATAAAATCCTCCATTAGCTATATTGTAGACTTCTTTTGTTAATGCAGGTATTTCATAAAGCCATTTGTGGTTTCTCATATTCAAGTAAGTTATGTAGTGAGCTCTTACTTTACTTTTATTGTTAATTGACAGCATTCTGATTTGATGGAGTGGAACATCAAACTTCTGGACAGATGAATTAAAATTGTGTATGTATTGCTGCGAGAGCTCAGACCTGAACCTGTTTAAATTAATGAATGGAGTATTTATATCATTTCTAGCAGTTTGGTCGCTGACTGGAATTGGGTATCTTACTGATATTGTTTCATTTTCATATAAATCATCTTCATAAGAATCAGGGTTGTAGTCATCAAGACTGTATAGATAATCAGCTTGATAACTGTCGGCTTTAGCGCAAAATGATTTGTAATCTTCAACAGAAGTTGATAGCCAGAACCAGGGGTCACAAATAGCGGCCTTTCTGTCTGGAAAGGTTTCGCATAAATGCTTCATGCTTTTAAATTCATGTGAGGATGCCAGAGTGTTTTTATATGCGTTATTGTATATTACCAGTAAAACGTGATATTTTGCTATGGTTACAGGAGCTATTGATATTTCATATGCTTTGTCTATATCGGTAATTCTTGCGAGAAAACAGGCAAACATAGTCAAATTGCCACAGATTCCTGCTGAAACTCTGTTTAAGTCGTGAGCCATTTGGGCCTGGTTTTCGAATACATAGAAACCGGTATTATTGTCTCCATAGCAGTCTCCAATTAATCCTCTTCCCATCATTTCTGTGGTTAATAAATAGTCCGAGAAAAGTTTTTCATTACGGTTATCAGGAAATATTGCGTTGGGAACATTAGGTGTGTATGGAGCATATTTTCTGACAGTTTTGACAAGAGCTGCGGAAAATGCACAAATTTCTTTTTTATTCATTTCATCCTTTAAAGGTTTCTGGTAATACTTCTCAGCAGTTGAGGTTTTGCTTACGAAATACTCTTTATTATTTGGATACTCATTGCGGAATGTAAGAACCCTTCCAGAAATTTATACAAATATATCAATTAACTTGTTCGCGGACATGAGGCTTTTGAGCATTCGTTTTTAAAATGAAGGTATTTTTAAAAGGAATATATGATATGATTTAATTAAAAATCAGGTATTTGAAGGCAGTAGTGCTAATAATATTTATAATCAAATGTCAAGTTCTGTTTCAGTCGGCATCAGTCGGCTGCTTGTTCGGCTTCAAACAGAACTGTTTTGGATTCCGGCAGCCTTGGATGTTTCCGTTGAGTATGCGAATATTAATTTTCTGTTAAAACCATTGTATTTATTAGGTAAATTGATATAGTAATTTTTTTTAGGTAGTTTGATTTATGGATTAAATAAGCAAATAGCTGTATTTGCATTATTATTCCTTGCACTTATTTTTTTTAGAAGAAGATATTAGCGTATAACTTAGGGGAAAAAATGAAAACTATATCTTGTTTACTTGTTGTGGTTACGGCTGTAATGCTCACTGGTTGTAATTCAATTTTTGTCGGCTCTACTCAGAAAGTGACAATTGACACTAAGCCTCAGGATGCCAAAATCTATGATGCTCAGGGAAATTACCTGGGAACAACTCCTGCAAAGCTGACCTTACCTCGTGGAGAGAACAAAACTCTGAAGCTTAAGAAAGAAGGTTATGATACTGCCACAATCTTTATGAACAGAAAAGTTGAATGGTGGCCTTTTGTTTTGGATATCATCGTCTGGCCGACCATATTTGTTGACTGGGCCACCGGCGCCATGTTCAAATATGACAGCGTCTATATGGCTGACATGCCGAAAGCAGGTTCTACTAAATGACGAATCTGCTCTGAGATTAAAATTATCAAATTACTTATTCAGCCGACGGTATTAGACTTTTAGTACCGTCGGTTTTTTTTTGGTATTTTCAATACCTACAAGGTCAGAAACTTAGCTGATACGAGAGAAATTACCGACAAACTTCTTGCTGGAAAATTGGTTGACTTTAGGCCAATGATGTAATATCTGTTATATGGTTTGCGGAGCCGTATTATTTTGAGGACATATTTAGCTAGAGAGGAATGCAGTTTCTTCATGCGTATAAAAAAGATTATTCTTTGCAGTTTCGTAATTGTTTTTGGCGCACTATTATTTTCATCATGTCAAACCGCTGCTCCTGAAAAAAAGAAAACTATTACTGGAAAATACTGGCAGTTGCAGATTCCTGAAATATGGACAGTACAAAAAGCGCGCAACGGTTACCAGTTAAGTAGTGATGAGCTTCCCGGAATAATCCAGATAAGCTCCCACAGGTTTCGCGATGTCAAAACTTTGCAGTATTTCGTGAAAAACCTGCCGGAAATATTTATTGTCAAGCAAAATATAGTTATTACTTCTGACAAAAAGTATGTCAACGGCAACTACAAAGGAATTTATTTTGAATACCTTGATGAGCAAAAACTGAACAATATTGCATGGGCAATGATGAATAAAAACATAATTATTTACGTATCCTACCTCAGTGACCATGCCATATCCCCAAAAGACAAAGCAAAAATAGAAAAACTGGTCCGCCAAATACAAGGTTGCTGAACAAGATACTTTAAAGACTTGACAGTAGTTTCAGCCGTTGGAAATTTTCCCGTTAACCGCTAATTTAATCCTGATTGACAAACAAAAGGTTTAAAGATGAAATGGATTAAAGAGATAGAGGGAGGAGTTCCGGTAAAATCGTGGTGTGAACAGGTCGAACCCGGAGCTATGACTCAGGCAGTCAATCTGGCACATCACCCGGCAACATTCAGACATGTAGCTTTAATGCCAGACTGTCACGTCGGTTACGGCATGCCTATCGGTGGAGTTATTGCCTGTGAAAACGCTGTTATTCCAAATGCTGTCGGTGTCGACATCGGCTGCGGCATGGTAGCGGTCGAAACCGATTGCCCGGCAGACAAACTTAAGGAAATAAAAGACCGACGACTCATTCTCAATGCAGTCAAAACCATGATTCCGGTAGGGGAAGCGCATTCACACCAGCAGGAACGGGACTGGAAAGGTTTCAGCGCATATCAAAAAAATCTCCAGCCAGGAGTGTCTTACCCTTGGCCGGCACAGCTTGACCGCAAAAATCTCGGCACTTTAGGTGGTGGAAACCATTTTATCGAACTGCAGACTTCGGAAGATGGTATGATCTGGCTGATGATACATTCAGGATCACGCAATTTAGGTTATAAAATAGCCAGCCATTATCACAAACTGGCTCAACACCTCAATGCTAAAATGCATTGTGAACTGCCTTGTAAGGATCTGGCTTTTCTGCCGGCCGACAGCGAGCCGGGTATGGCTTACATCAGGGATATGAATTTTGCCCTTGATTACGCCCTTGAAAACCGCCACCGCATGATGGCATCCTTTAAACAGGCTTTTGAGGATTTCATCGGAACGGTTGAGTTTAAAAGAGAAGTGAATATTCATCATAATTACGCTGCACTGGAAACGCATTTCGATAAAGATGTCTGGGTTCACCGTAAGGGGGCAACTTCAGCAAAACTCGGAGAAGTCGGCATTATTCCGGGCAGCATGGGAACCCCCTCATATATTGCCGAAGGCCTTGGAAACCCTGAGTCATTCATGTCATGTTCGCATGGAGCAGGGCGCAAAATGGGTCGAAATCAGGCAGTGAAAACCCTACCAGTAGAAGACTGTGACAAGGCCATGACCGGAATTGCCTATGACCGCTGGAGTCCTTTCAAAGCCAAGTGGAATAAAAAGAATAAAGGCAAATATCTTGACCTGAGTGAAGCTCCCCTGGCTTATAAAGATATTGAAGAAGTCATCGAAGCCGAACTCGACCTGATCAAACCTTTAGTAAAACTCTACCCCATAGGCGTAGTAAAAGGCTGACCAATTTCGCTTCTTGAACGCTGGTAAAGCCCGAAACTGTTTATAAAAAAGGGCACGACTGTATTCTGCCTAAGCAAAGTACAGCCGCGCGGTTTGTTTTGGACTTTGCCGTGGTTCAACTATGTTGAACTTTGGGAAAACCCCAAAATAAAAATTTACGCTTCTCTTCTTTTATTTTTCCGAAGTTGGTATCGGCTTATCAAACGGATTGGACGGCCTGTTGATTGGAATATCTTTTGGAATTTTCACACTTTTGGCAATGCCGTCTCGATTAAATACAGCTGGATATTGAGTTATCAGATTGTCCCAGCCGCCCTTGGGGGTAGGCTGCAGGGTGGTTTTATAGAATAACCCGAATCCTTCAGTTTTCTCAAAGAACCTGAAAGCGAATCCTCCGGCGAGGACATCACCCATGTTCTTATTCTTAACCATTTTATTGCCGAAAAGATATGGAACCTGGCTCCATAACCTTACGCCTTTTTGATCAGCACACTTCATAGAGCCGTACTCTGTGAGCATGATTGGAACATATTTAGCGATAGGCTCAAGGAACGTGTAAAGCAGACTGTAAGCGTCAATACGTCCCTGATCTGTACCGCCTGCCCATCTGTAGCAGTTGTAGCCGATAAAGTCGGCGCGTACTGAGTACAAGCCGGAGACGTAGTAGCTCATTGCATCCATGGTGAAGCTCGGATCGTCGCGAAGTACCAGTCCGACAGGAATATATCTGGTGCCGGAAAGCTGCTGATAAGACTTCAAATACCTTATAACAGCCTTGACATAGCTGGCCGCACGCGGATCAGAACCACCACCGGTAGGATCACTTGAAAACGGCTGTGCAAGAACCTCATTAGAAACGGAATAACACAGTACATTGGGGTACTTGTTAAATTCTTTTGCCACGTCTACAACCCTGAAGCAGGCTGTTGTCAGGTTAAAGTTTTTATTACCGCTTCTGGCATAAATACAGGTGGCGTTCGGGCCTCCGGTAACCATGCCTACCATTACATAAATACCTTTACCTGCCAGAAAACTCATTACGAGGCTATGGTCTTTTTTAGGATCAACCTGATAGACTCTTATAGCGTTTATTTGAACATATTTCCAGAAGTTGTTGTACATCTGCTGAACCATGCCCAACTGGTCGTTAGCTATGGGATCAACGTTGTCCGCTGGCTGGTAGGCAATACCTTTAACATTAATACGGGTGTTGGTGCCGTCATCATATACAAATTTATTGGCGAAAATTTTTATCGGGGTCATTGCTTTGGCTTGTGGTATCAGTCCGGTTACGATAAGTGTGCAAGCTATTATGCAGAATAATACTTTTTTCATTGCCTCCTCCAAAATTTATGAAAAAAATAGCCCATTCGCTTTTGCCTCGAATAACTATAAAATACTACCTTTATTCATGAAGTCTATTCCAAATTTAAATTTTTATTAGAAGAATAAATATTTTATTGTTTGTCACGCGTATTCGTGCTTGAATTGTGATGCTTTCGACTTTGTCCGGCCCGGCGCAGCCGGGTACATCGCCGTCAGTCGCACTGACCCGGGTACATCGTGACCCGGGTACATCGCTGTCAGTCGTACTGACCCGACTTGATTTTGTTGTTCAGTCAGCTATATTTTGAAAGCAATTAATTTGGAGATATCCATATAGAATAACTGATCGTTATACAATTATATATTGAAAGCGTCGCGGCTTTCAGCAGCGTTTTAAGTAGAAACTCGCCAGGTTTTAGGTTCATAAACGATGTTGAAGGAACGCGCCCTTTGTTTCGACTGTCTATATCGCAAATTCTGCGATCGAGATAATAGTACTTTGGGCGCCCTTTTGCATTTTTGAACCGGGCTTCTGGCGAGGCCTCTACTTAGATGTGATTGGGCGCTCTTTTTGTGCTCACTTACTTCATAAACGCTGCTTTAAAATAAAACTTACCATAAACAGGAGGGGCATTATGGAGGAAAGAATTTTAGAGCTTGAAAAACGAATTGAGGAACTGGAGCGGACTATAGATATCATCGGCGAAGCGGGAAACATCAGAGAACGCAATTTTTGGCGCCACGCCGTAACCCGCCGTCAGTTCAATCACCTAATTAATGTGGTAACTCGACAATACGGTGAGTTATATGAGCGCTTCATTAAGTGCAGTTCGCATACTTTAAAAACAGATTAACTCTGCATGCTTGAATTTTATATCACATATACCCGTGCTATGCTTTTTTGTAGTGATGATATTGATGAGCATAGCTGCATTGATTTTTGGAGTATTGGATTTGAGTTGAAAAAGCCGCATATGGGCTTGTCTGGCTCCATATGCGGCTTAGAAAGCAACTGTTTTTTATACCATTATAAGCAGGGTTATATATGGTACTAGGTTCAAAACTATTATGGCTATTTTATAGCATGCCATGTACTGGAAATAGGAGCGCAGAACGACCTTTTCCTCCAGCCCGAATATTTTGGCATGTAACCGTGAAATCGGGTGCTTCAGCGGTATAATGATAATTGCCGTAAGAAGTAGAATTGCGATGTTCAGCAATAAACACCATCCGAGAAATGTTCTCAAAATTTCACCAATCATTTGCTCCTCCTTGTTGACTGCGTTATTAGTTACTCTCCATAATTACAAGCTGCGTTTGTTTGGGCGTGAGCTTAAACCGACGGCGTGGTTGAATTTTGCGGCCAGCAAAATACAGCCACGCAATATCCCCCCGGGGTCGCACCCGGGCGTGCTCCAGCGGCGAAACGCTGGTCGGCAAAGCCGAAACACAAACTCATTACTAATAAGAATCTACCAAAGTACCTTTTTGCAGGACTTCGTTATCTGCCTCAAAGCTTTTGCGTTTGTTTTTATAAAAAATGCCGATTGGTATTTCATCGCCCCATTTCATGGCTAGTTCAAGGGCTTTCATTTTGTCGTGCGGGTCATGCGACGGAGATATTTCTCGAACCCGTTTCTTGTACCATGCAAAAGTATTATGATGATTAAACGAAACGCACGGCTGCAGGATATCGAGCAGGGCGAATCCGTGTTTGTGCTCTATTGCAGCCTTCATCATTTTCGCTAGATGCTCCTGATTGCCGCTGAAACTGCGGGCGACAAAAGAGCATTCCTCGATAATAGCCAAGGTCAGGGGATTTACCGGAGCTGATTTCACGCCGTGGGTTTGAATCGGAGTGACAAACCCGGGGTCGGATGTCGGCGAGGCCTGTCCTTTCGTTAATCCGTAAACCTGATTGTTGTGGACGAATGCTTTAACGCCGATATTTCTTCTGATGGCGTGCAGAAAATGATTACCGCCTTCGCTGTACATATCGCCGTCACCGGAAGTTATAATGACTTCCAGTTTGTGATTGGCAATTTTTATTCCGGTTGCTTCGGGCAGGGCGCGCCCATGCAGGCCGTTAAATACATTGGCATCGATATAGTGGGGCAGCTTGGCAGCTTGCCCGATACCGGAAACCAAAACGAATTTATGAGGGTCATAATTTGCTTCTTTGAAAACATTTTTGAGGATCTCCAGAATGCTGTAATCACCGCATCCGGGACACCAGGCCGGAGTTTTGTTGGCAAATTCAATTATCATATTCTTCAAGCTCCTCAATTATATAGTCGGTGGTAAAAGGCAGGCCGTCGTATCTTGAAATCAATTTACAGTCTTTGATAATGCCCAGTTCTTTCAGTATTGAGGCAAACTGGCCTGTGAAGTTGCCCTCGACAGCATATACTTCGCTGTAATGACTGAACTGTTCTTTAAGTTTTTCTGAGTCCAGAGGCCATAGTTGTGAAAAATGCAGCATAGCGATTTTCTCGCCTTTACTTATAAGGATGTCAATGACTTCATGACATACACCATGGGTTGATCCCCAGCAAACCAGCAGTTTTTCAGGCTTGGCTGTGCCGTAACGCATTGGCTCAATAGCTTCGGCTGTCATGCCGTTGAGTTTGCGCATGCGCTTGTTTTGCTGGGTTATCCTGATTTCAAAATCCTCAACCAAATGTCCGGCTTCGCTATGTTCGTCACTGTCAGAGATCACCAGAGATTTACTGCCAGGCAGGGCTCGCGGAGAAACACCGCTTTCTGATTCAGCATAGCGTTTGTAGTCTGACTTTGGCTTTTCCTTAATATGGCGGTCGATGGGGGCATAAGCTTCATCCAGCGGTTCAATATTTTCAATATGATCCTGCAAATATTGATCCGTCAGAATAATTACCGGGGTCTGGTGTTTGTGAGCTGTTTCCATTGCGGTGCGGGTCAGTTCGTAGCATTGTTCGAGAGTTCCCGGAGCGTATATTGCCCGTGGGAATTCTCCGTGCCCGGCGTGCAGGGCAAACCGTAAATCTTCCTGAGCCGTGCGGGTTGGCAATCCGGTGGCTGGTCCCGGACGCATGGCTATCAAAACAACAATCGGGGTTTCAGTCATGCCTGCCAGTGAAAGTCCTTCCCCCATTAAAGCAAAGCCGCCGCCGCTGGTGGCTGCCATAGACGGAGCTCCGGCGTAGGATGCCCCGCAGATCATATTTACTGCGGCAATCTCATCCTCGGCTTGTTCAACGACAATGTTATATTTATCGGCAGCTCCAGCCAGCCATGTAAAGGTGGCAGTAGCCGGGGTCATCGGGTAGGACGCTACAAATTTGATACCTGATCTGGCTGCGGATAAAGCTATTGCCTTGGCTCCGCTGGTTAAGAAGTTTGGTGTTTTTTGCGGGCTTAGTTCCAGCTTGAAGGCAGCTCCGCATTTTTTACAGCGCTGCCAGCCGCGACTTGCGGCTTCAATATTTTTATCAATAATATCTTTGGCTTTGTCGCTGAATTCCTTCTTTATGGCCGCAGTAAGGCTTTCTGCCGACATGTCCAGCATGCCGAAAACTATTCCGACGGCAAAGCTATTAATCATTATGCTGTGCCCTGACTCTTTGACAAAATCAATAGCATGGACGCCTGTATCAAAACTTGACGGTTCAGTTGTATTGAAAAATACCACGCCATCAGTTTTGTTGACCGGATATAGTACCGTTAAAGCATCATCTGTTAACGCAAACAGAATGTCTGAATCCTTCGTCATACCGAAAATTTTGCGGTCTGAAATTCGGATATCATACCAGTTTAAACCGCCACGGATTCGCGACATGTAGCTGCGGTAAGTAAAAACGTGTAAGTCGACTTGCGCAAAGGCATTGACCAGCATATCTCCGGCTGAGACAACACCCTGCCCGGCTTCTCCTGCAATTCTGATTACCAAGTCCATAGACAAGCTGCCCTTGTATTTGGGGTTGAAAGATAGATTGCAATTGCTCCTTTGAGTTAACTTAACGTTTTGGCGCAACAAAAAAAGCATTTTTTTACAAAAATTTCAGAATTTAGCGATGCGGTTTGCAGGTATTTTCGAGGATTTTTTAATAATTTATCTGATTTTTCTGAGCTAATTTCCCATTTTGAGGAGAATTAACTATATAATATAGTATATACAGGAGTTAATTCATTTTTTGGAGGACACCATGAACGAACTGGTTATTTTTGCGTTTATATGTTCCCTGATCGGCATTTTATATGGTGCAATCACCTGTCGCTGGGTGTTAACCCGTCGTAGCGGCAACGAAAAAATGAACCAGATTGCGATCGCGATCCAGCAAGGAGCTTCGGCTTTTCTCACCAGACAATACCTGACAATACTTCCAGTCGGGGTAATTATATTTTTTGCTCTGGGATTCTTCCCGCATCTCGGTTGGTTTACGGCTGCCGCATTTGCATTGGGCGCGATATTTTCAGGAGCAGCTGGGTTTATCGGTATGCATGTGTCTGTCAGAGCGAATGTCCGCACGGCTGAAGCCGGGCGTGACGGTCTGAACCCCGCACTTAAGCTGGCATTCCGCAGCGGTTCAGTAACCGGTATGCTGGTTGCGTCTCTGGCGTTACTGGCTTTGGTAATTTTTTACTATATCCTGATGGAATTTAACTCAGGGCCGGATAAACCGCTTGCTGAAACCATTCGACCGCTTATTGGCTTGGCTTTTGGCGGTTCACTGATCTCAATCTTTGCCAGGCTTGGCGGCGGTATATTTACCAAAGGAGCCGATGTCGGCGCTGATTTGGTAGGAAAAATAGAAGCCGGTATTCCGGAGGATGATCCCCGAAATCCAGCGGTGATCGCTGATAATGTTGGCGATAATGTTGGAGACTGCGCTGGAATGGCTGCCGATTTGTTTGAAACCTATGAGGTGACAATGGTGGCAACTATGCTGCTTGGTGCCCTGCTTTTTAAGCAGTCACCCGAACGGGCAACACTGTTTCCGCTGGCTATTGGCGGAATATCTATTATCGCCTCGATTATTGGGATATTCTTTGTACGTGCCAAAAGCAAAGAGCATATAATGCGAGGGCTTTACCGTGGAATACTGACTTCAACCGTAGTTGCCGCAATTCTGCTCTATCCGATAACTTATATGTTAATGGGGCATTTGGAGAGAGTTCCGGCACATCTGTACTTCTGTATACTGGGCGGGCTCGGCCTGACCTGGTTTATGGCCTTTATTACAGACTACTACACTTCGACCAAGTATTCTCCAGTTAACACTTTGGCTGAAGCCTGTACAACCGGGGCAGCAACCAATATTATTTCAGGGCTGGGATTATCCATGCGGGCAACGGCCTGGCCGGTTGTCGCGGTGTGTGCGATTATCCTTATGAGTTTTGATCTGGCCGGGATATATGGCCTGGCAATAGCAGCCAGCAGTATGTTGTCCATGGCCGGAATTATTATTTCAGTTGATGCGTTCGGCCCGGTAACTGATAACGCCGGAGGCATAGCTGAAATGGCCGATATGTCACAGGATATCCGTGACAACGTAACCGATCCGCTGGATGCTGTCGGCAATACGACCAAAGCCATTACCAAGGGCTATGCCGTATGTTCAGCCGGAGTTGGTGCGCTGGCGTTATTCAGTGACTATACTCATGAGCTTAAGCTGTTTCATGGCAAAGCGGCTTTTGACCTTTCAGACCCCAAAATAATTGTGGGACTACTGGTAGGGGCACTAATTCCTTATCTCTTTGGAGCTATGGCTATGGCTGCCGTCGGCAAAAGTGCCGGCGCTGTAGTCAAAGAGGTGCGCCGTCAATTCCATGAAATTAAGGGAATACTTGAAGGCAAGGCCAAACCGGATTATTCCAAAGCCGTCGATATCCTGACCAAATCGGCTATCAGAAAAATGATTATACCATCTATGCTGCCGGTAATTATACCGCTGGCTATGGGGATCTTTTTAGGGCCGCGCGCGCTTGGCGGAGTTCTGATGGGAACGATTGTTTCAGGGTTATTCCTGGCAATCAGCATGACTGCCGGAGGAGGCGCCTGGGATAATGCTAAAAAGCTTATAGAGCAGGGAGAATACGGAGGCAAGGGCAGTAGTGCTCACAACGCAGCCATCATAGGCGATACCGTTGGTGACCCTTATAAGGACACTGCCGGGCCGGCTATTAATCCTTTGATTAAAATAGTTAATATAGTTGCTTTACTCACAATCTCCGCAATATAGTAACAGCTGCTTTTGCAGGAGAGAAAATCTCCTGCAAAAGCTTTATAAAATAGACATCGAATTATTGCTTGATAAAAAATTTTTTCTATCTTTTTTTCTTTCCTGATTTGTTTTTCATTTAAAAACGATTACTATTTACCATACAAGATATATACCATATGTTGTGCTTGCAGTGGGTTTGCATACAATATATAGATATATCTCGAATCGCAGACCGCGATAGTTTCAAACGTCCGGATTAGCCTAAGTCACTATATTTGTGCCTTTTACTGATTTGCTCAGAACAGTTTTTTGCGGTTTATAGTTGTATATGTCAACGCGTTTAGAGGCGCGGTGATTTTTAACATTTATGAAGAGTAATTATAGGGAGGTGGACTGTGTCTGAATCACAAAGAGATTATTGCATTTCGCATGACATCTGGAATCGTAAGTATCGTTATCAGGGCAACAAAAATTTGCCGGAAGACAGCAGCATCCAGGCAACCATGCAGCGTGTAGCAAGCGCCTGTGCCGGAGCTGAAAAAGATCCTAAGGCATGGCAGAAGAAATTCGAAGATGTGCTGTGCTCATTTGAATTTATCCCGGGCGGTAGGATTATCGCCAATGCCGGAACTTCCCGCGAGGAAGTTACCATGTTCAACTGTTATGTTATGAACAAAATAGATGATTCCATTGAAGGAATCTTTGACACCGTAAAAGAATCCGCCATGACTCAGAAACAGGGCGGCGGTGTAGGATTTGATTTTTCAACCATCCGACCGGAAGGTTTCCATATTCGCGGCTGTGAAGCTCAGTCTTCAGGCCCGATCAGTTTCATGCAGGTTTTGGATTCAACTTGCCGTACTATTATGAGTGCCGGACAGCGCCGTGGAGCCCAGATGGGAATTATGCGCTGCGACCATCCTGATATTGAAAAGTTTATCAATGCAAAAAGAAAGAACTCACAGTTGCAGATGTTCAACCTTTCTGTGGCAATTACTTCTGACTTTATGGAAGCTGTCAAGAATGATACAGACTGGGATCTGCAGTTCAATGGAAAAATTGTCAGAACAGTTAAAGCTCGTGAGTTGTGGGACCAGATCATGAACTCCACTTATAACTATGCTGAGCCCGGTTTCATTCTGGTTGACAAGATTAACCAAATGAATAATCTGCATTACTGTGAAGAAATCCGAGCTACTAATCCATGTGGAGAGCAGCCGCTGCCGCCTTATGGCGCTTGCCTGCTGGGGTCTGTAAACTTAACCAGATTTGTTAAAGATCCTTTTACTGATAAAGCGGAATTTGATTTTGCCCGCCTGAAAGAAGTAGTACCGCTGGCTGTTCGTATGCTTGACAACGTTATTGAAATGAGCCATTATCCGTTGGATAAACAGCAGCAGGAAGCATTTTCCAAACGCCGCATGGGGATTGGTATCACCGGACTAGGCGACGCTTTGATTTTCCTTGGCAAAAAATATGGTTCACCTGAATCTGTAAAAGTTGTCGGCAAAATCATGCAGACAATTACTCACAATGCCTATCGTGCCAGCGTTCAGCTTTCTAAAGAAAAAGGTTCATTTGAGATGTTCGATAAAAAGCATTACCTCTCCGGCGACTTTGTAAAAGCCTTGCCGAAAGATATTCGTGATGATATAGCCGAACACGGAATCCGTAATTCGCACTTGACTTCAATTGCGCCTACCGGAACCATCAGCCTGCTGGCGGGTAACGTTTCAAGCGGTCTTGAGCCGGTATTTGCTTTCAAATACACACGCCGTATCCGTAATACTACCGAAGACGATTTCTCTGAAGTTGAAATCAGTGATTATGCCTATCGCAAGTACTGCGAACACTTGAAAGTTGATTCTGTTGAAGAAAAAGCTTTACCGGATTACTTTGTCAGCTCCAACAACATCAAGCCTGTTGAGCACCTTGAAATTCAGGCCGAACTGCAGAAATATATTGACAGTTCAATCTCAAAAACTATTAATATCCCTGCAGATTATCCGTTTGAAGATTTTAAGGATATTTATATGAAGGCCTATGAAAAAGGTCTCAAGGGCTGCACAACTTTTCGTCCTTCTGAATACATCGCCGGAGTACTGATTCGAGATGATGACAAGAAAAAGAAGGAAAAAGAGAAAGAAAAAGCAGAAGCTGAAAAGCACGAAAAACATCTTAAGGAACATAAAGCCAAGGCCAAGCTGGTCAAGCGTCCTGAAGAGCTTGAAGGAACTACCTATAAGATCAAGACTTCGCTTTCTCCTGATGCGTTTTATGTCACTATCAATGACCACATTGAAAAGGAAAAACGCCGTCCTTACGAGTTGTTTATTAACACTAAGAACCTGCAGCATTTCAGTTGGATTGTAGCTATTTCCCGCTTGATTTCAGCGGTATTCAGACATGATCCTGAGCCGACTTTCCTTGTGGATGAGCTTAAGAGCGTTTACGATCCAAACGGCGGTTACTTTAAGAACGGTAAATACATGCCTTCACTGGCCGCAGAAATCGGTTATGTTGTAGAGCAGCATCTTGGCAAACTTGGAATTACTGAAAAAAAGACGGCAAAAAAAAAATTGAGCCTGGATGTGCCAAAAACTGAGCTTGACAGCAATAAAATGATCTGTCCGAATTGTAACGAGCGTGAGCTTATAAATCAGGAAAACTGTTTGAAGTGTCTAGCTTGCGAATACAGTAAGTGCGGATAATATCTTCAAATTGATGCTATAGAAAGCGGTTGAATTTTGCAAAGCAAAGCTCAACCGCCTCTTTTTATGCTTCTATTTCAAAGCCGAAAGCTATGAATTCAATTACTCTGCCCTGTTGATCAAATACAGCCTGATCTGTCCAGCGCTGAGTTCTAGTACCTTTTGGGGTAATCACTTTGTGGTCATAAGTTATACGTTGATTATCCCAGTCAAGAGACGAAAATGCCGCCATAACCTTGGGGTGGTCTTCAAACGGAATTAAGTCGAAAAAGCTCTTGCCGACAATAGCACTGATGTCGACATCAAAGCAGTCGCAGTACTCCTTATTAGCATATGTGATAACTCCACTGCCGGGCAGGAACTTGCATACCATCAGCGGCAGTTGGTTTACCAAAGCGTCAAGGTGATATTTTGCGTCCTGCGCGAACTTTACTTTATCCTCATGGGAAATTACTTCCTGAAAAGAAACAACAAGGTCGGACGCCGTTGCTTTGGCTGCTGTAATTCGCATATTCTGGGTAATTCCAAGACTTACCACGTCCAGCGAAACGGTACGTTCGATAGCCTTGTTTTCACTGTGATAAACGGTTTCCAGCAGGGATTTTACCTGCGGCTGTTCAAAAACAGTTAACGCCGTAATCGGCTTGCCGATAAGCTCATCCTGACAGGTTAAATTATTATCTTTAATATCATCAGGTTCGCTTCGAGTCCAAAGCCGGGCAATTTTGAAACTACTGGTTTCAGTGTCGTAAGAGCAAACCGCCACGCCAAGACGGACGATTTTCTGCCAATACCGGTTAGCCATAATACTACTCCATATAAAATTGCAGATTTTTCTCTCCTGCCTGGACAATACACCTGCCGTAATTAAAAGTCAAAACTCCTGTGAGCTATTATGTTGGATACTCCCAGAACGGCTTATTGTCCAGACTCATCATATAGGCAGAGGTTTCCAAACCGCTATGCTCATGAACGGAGCCTTGCTGTACGCAGTTAATTACGCCGACTCTGACGCCATGACTTAGCAGCCACTTACTTATTGTCTTGCGTTCGATTTTCAGTTCTTGTGATATAATGGTTTTAACCTGCTGCGTTACCTCATGAGCGGCTCCGCAAATAACAATAAGCTTAGTTTGCTTGCGACTAAGGCGGTTAACTTCACAATGGACATGATATAACGAATAAAGGCGCTGAGCTATTGGTCTGTTTGCCAAATATCTGGAGTGCTCAAAAACGGTCGTTGTATCCATTCCTCTATCGTTACCGCAAATTATGAGGTGATGCGGGCTTTTAGATTTTTTAATATTATCATAGTTCGGGTCGTGATATTTTAAAATCTGTTTCTCCTTTGAAGTGATAAGTTCATTTCGATATGCCATACCAAATTTATGACTCAAGAACAATTTTTCTTCCCTTTCAAGGTCAAGGTATTTTTTTACTTGGTTATGATAGCTTTTTAGTTCATCTCCCAATAGCATTTTTTGCTTCATGGAAGCCTGTAGATGTAGATCAGCTGTATTGGGGTCTGACCTTGCGGAGTCAAATGAATAAATCTTTACTGTATCGGAAAACCTGTTAAATCTTTTTTGGTCATCGTCTCCTGATTCCAATAAACGTTTTGAACCAATTGGCAGAACCAGAAAACCTTGAATAAGAACAGCAATATTGGCTTCAAGCATTTTTCCGCCAAAAGTCCGGCAGAACCATGTAACACATTCCAGGTAATCATATTCAATGTATCCACCCTCAAGGGCAAGCACTACATTGTAATCCTTGCAAAAGGTCAGAAAATCGTATACAAGCGAGTTGCCGGGGGGATGCTTTTTATCGTGATCATGCATGATCAAAGTAATATCGTTTTGCGCAACTACCTGTTTCAGTTTATTGAGTTGAGATTCCGATTTCGGGTATGATTTATAGCAGGCTGGACAGACTTTCATTGCTTTTCCGATGTCTGAGTAATGTTGCTTGGTGTTGTGTTTCTTACAAGTACATTCACCGCAGCGTGCACAATAGAAAAAATTAGCAAATCCAAGAATCTTATTGTGATCTTTGCTGCATAAATAGCATTTCGGCATAATACACCTTCTTTATGTAAAATTTTGGAGTCTTTGTGTATGAAGTCATTACATGCGAAGTAAATGGTGTAGTAGTTCGACCGCTTTTTTGCGTGGCGTAAGAGAAATGTTTATATAAGATATAATTAACTGGATTGTTCTTTTATCAAGTCCGATGAGCTGATATTAACTAATTTCTATTTTTACTAAAATGCTTTAAAAATCAGTTTGTATTTAACATTTGACACTTTTATATTCCATACTCTATTCGCAAAAAAACTTGAAAGATACCATTTCTTGCCTGACAAATTAAGGACTGCATATCAGTCAATAAAAGTATTTCATTTAATTATTTAAAGAAGGGGAGTAATTTAATGAAAAGTGGTATTCGTCAATACCTGAAGTTCGCGCTGTTGTTGAAGTCTATAAACAGCTATTCAAAATTCAGCCATGAGCAGAGTTTTCTAAAGGAATTTGATCTTTTATACAAAAAGTATGGGTATACTTTGGACGATAAAGGGCAAATGATATTTGAAGAAAGTCTTAAGGATATTGAAATACTTAATAATATCGGTTTTCCAGAATGTAAACGTTATGATTGTCATGGTTACTTCAAGTATAAGCGTTTGGATGTAACCAGGCAGCTTGGCAACTCCAGGGTTTGTGTGAATATCAGGCATATTGGTGGAATGCGCATGGTGCTTGAATTGATAAATAAAAACCGTGCTTTTTTTAACAACAAAATATATCGATTTAAGTTTTTCAATAAAGAACAGGCTGCAGCCAGAAGAGACACTCTAATATTTTATTGTGACAACAACAGCTGCGCAGAAAATCTGTGTAAGTTTTTGAGAGAAAAACTAGTTGACTGCCTGAAATACTGGGGAGAGCTTCCTCCTTCTTCAAGTCACCCCAAAGGTGTGGGTTGGATGACGCAACATTGTCGGGATTATCCTAGGATGACTCCAGGAGCATACTTGTCAACTATTGTATCAGTTTGTATGAAATCTGCTTATCATTTCAAAAAATGTAATTTTCCTGAAGGTTCTGTTGAAAATACTCATACCATGATAAGAATTACTGCTGAATTGTTGAATAAATTTTTTAATTATGATATTGAAAACGCTCCTCATATCCTGAACAACAAACCATCATCAGACTATATGTACGAGTGTCTAAAACATCTTTTTCCTGTCTCGAGGAAAAGTGGATTACACCCTGATTGTGCTGTGTTGGATAAAATGTTTTTGCATATAAAAGAAAAATATCGAATGATACCGAAAATTTTCTGGCATAAAAACAATTTAAGATGTTCTTGTTGTAATAAATCAGTGAAAGAGCGGTACAACTGTTGTTTGTGTGGATATCTTGCTTGTTCGAACTGTTTATTTAAGGGGCAGGGACTATTTTCTACTATACCTGACATGCCGTCAGACTATATAAATAAAAACGGCGTTACTGTTTGCAAGCGTTGTCAGGACTTAATGAAGCATTCTAAAAATTCGATTTTTATTACTCGTAAAATCAGCTCTTTTTTATCGTAAATTTTTCAATAAAAAAAGCTGAAGGCAGACACCTTCAGCTTGGCAATATAAAAATATCGGAATTTATTCGCCGTATACGATTGTTTCGTATTTGGTGATTCCAAGAACATTTTTCATTTTCCGGTCAACGTAGTGGACTTTTTTGATTTTACCGTTTTTCATGGCTTTTTCGATACTTGAGTCGCCAACAGCAACTACGCAGAAATATGATTCAGACATGGCTCTGCCGACTTTTAATGGCTTTTTAGAGTCGAGGTTTGTAACCAGTTTGGGAGTTTTACAGTCGGTGTAGATGAAGCCGATTGGTTGAGGAGTAGTACAACCTGTTCCAGCAAGGATTAAAAATGCGGAGACAGCAGCCAGTAATGAAAACTTTTTCATGTGTTTCCCTTTGCGTTAGTTTGTTATAATAGTAAAATTTGCGAAATAATAATATAGCGTCTGAAAAAGTATGGCGCAATTGCTTAATGGGAGCTTTTGTAAAGATATTTCAAGCATAACATAATTGCCTCATTGTGGTTAATTTAGGTGCATATTATTTGCGCTGTTGCTATTTTGCGTTATTGTATGCGATGCTATAGCCGGAGTACAAACGGCACAATAATATAATTAGGGAATATTCCGAGGTAAAAAATGTTCCAGACTGATAAGGAAATCATTGTCCGGATAAACGAATTGCGAGCTGAACGCAATGCCGTTATCCTGGCCCATAATTATGAACTTGGTGAAGTTCAAGATATTGCTGACTTTGCAGGTGACTCTTTGGAGTTAAGTCAGAAAGCCGCTGAAACTGATGCGGATGTTATCGTTTTCTGTGGAGTAAAGTTCATGGCTGAAACCGCCAATTTACTCTCACCTGATAAAACTGTCCTGCTTCCTGTTGCTGAAGCCGGATGCGATATGGCGGATATGGCGGATGCCGAAGGCCTGCGCAAATTGAAGGCTGAACATCCGGGCGCTATCGTGGCGTGTTATGTAAACAGTACTGCCGAAGTAAAAGCTGAATCAGATATCTGTGTGACCAGTTCCAATGCTTTGGCAATGATTAATTCTCTCCCTGAAGATCGTGAAATTATCTTTGTTCCGGACATGAACCTCGGACGTTACTGCATGGAGCAAACCGGACGCAAAATGATTTTGTGGGAAGGCTTCTGCCCCGTTCACGTCAGAATTACCGCAGATCAGATCAAGCGCCGCAAAGCTGAATACCCCAATGCTCAAGTCCTCATGCACCCGGAATCTTCAAAAGAATCAATCGATTTGGCTGATTATGCCCTCAGCACAGGCGGCATTCTGAAACATGCTCGTGAAAGCAGTTGCAAAGAGTTCATAATCGCTACTGAAATCGGCATAATGCATCGCTTGCAGCAGGAAAACCCTGATAAAAAGTTTATCGCCGCTTCAGAGCAGGCTGTTTGCCCGGCAATGAAGCTGATTCGCCTGCAGGATGTCTTAACTTCTCTGGAAACTATGGAAACAAAGGTCGTAGTGCCGGAAGAAATAGCCGAACGCGCAAAACGTCCAATTGTCCGTATGCTGGAAGAAACCGCCAAACTCAGCAAGTAATTCTTTACGGTTCAGCTGCGGCATTGTTTTTGTTTGTGCTTTGCATGACCAGCGTTTCGCCGCTGGGCCACGCCCGGGTGCGACCCGGACCGATTATACGTGGCTGAATTTTGTGATCACAAAATACGGACACGCCGACAGCCGATGCTCGCGCCACAATAAATATAGCTCATGTTGACGAGGAATTATTATGGCGTGATAGTAAATAATATGGTTGAAGCTAAGCTACTTTGCCGTGGCGTGAGCTTTAGATGCCCCCGCATGGCGTTGCTTTGGTCTGAATGTTATTCAGCCTCAAATCAACGCCATTATCTGGCACCGGCACCATTGCCGGGCGTAGTCCAGCGGCGAAAAGCTGTACGAAATCTTCTTTAATATTC
The DNA here is from genome assembly GCA_024225035.1 of Lentisphaerota bacterium. Classification (GTDB taxonomy): domain Bacteria; phylum Verrucomicrobiota; class Lentisphaeria; order Victivallales; family Victivallaceae; genus Zth2. The sequence goes on along the minus strand of JAAEMX010000177.1, from coordinate 227,693 downwards.
AGTATATAGCTGCTGAGTTAGTTTTTTCTGTCTATAAAAAGCGATATATCGTCTAACTTTCCTCAATTTTTTTTCATAACGTTCTGTTTCCTGGTTTTGACCTTTGAACTGACGTGCTATATTTTATTCGAGCATACGAGGCAACCTTGAGAATTTTGCCGTAAAGATTAACCTCATAAACCGGAAATAATACCAGCATGAAAATAAGGGTAAGGAGATCAAAAATTTCGGGAGAAATTGCAGTTCCCGGTTCAAAATCCCACACGATCAGAGCAATTGCCGGCGGCCTCATGGCTGATGGCGTTTCTAAAGTACATGCCCCGCTGGAGTCTGCTGATACCATGAGTACCTACAATGCTGCTTGTTCTCTGGGGGCAGAAATTGAAAAACTGGATGATTCCTGGCTGATAACTGGGTGCGGTGGTAAATTAACCGATCCGACATGCGCCATAGATATGGGTAATTCAGGAACTGGCACCCGACTGCTTTCCGGTTTGGCTGCCTGCGCCGGTTTTGAAATTGTTTTTGACGGAGACAGGTCGCTGCGTTCAAGGCCTATGGGGGCACTTACTTCCGCCCTGGCTAATCTGGGAGTGCTGGTCAGCACTACTGACGGAAAATGTCCTATTTCGGTGCATGGCCCGATAAAAGGCGGCAAAACCATGGTTAACGGAACCAGCTCACAGTTTTTATCATCACTTTTATTTGCTTGCCCTTATGCTGAAAAAGATACAGAAATTATCCCCATTGACTTGCAGGAAAAACCTTATGTTGGAATAACCCTTGACTGGCTGAAAAGACTTGGCATAAAGCTCGAATCTGAACCTGACTATGGCGGATTTAAAGTGCCGGGAGGTCAATGCTTTAAACCGTTTGAATATACGATCCCGGCTGACTTTTCAACTGCTGCATTTCCGTTGGGAGCGGCGGCAATTGCCGGAAAAATTGATATCAGAAATTTAGATTTTAACGACCTGCAGGGCGACAAAGCAGTATTCGACTACCTTGAACGCATGGGGGCTAATATTACCCATAGAGACAACGTTACTACTGTTGAAAAAACTCCGCTATGTGGAATTGACGTTGACCTTAACGCCACTCCGGACGCTTTGCCGTTAATGTCGGTGGTCGCAGCTTTTGCTGAAGGAACCACCCGACTTTTGAATGTAGCACAAGCGCGTATTAAGGAAACTGACCGTATTGCATGTATGACCACTGAATTGCGTAAGATGGGTGCTAACGTTTCAGAGCTTGAAGATGGCATGACTATTGAAGGCGGTCGTCTATACGGTGCCGAAGTTGAGGGCTATGATGACCATAGAATTGTAATGGCGTTAACCGTTGCCGCGCTCGGAGCGGAGGGTGAAACCGTCATTAATGGAGCTGAAGCGGCAGCCGTCACTTATCCGTCATTTCTAGAAGACTTTATTAAAATTGGCGCTGATATAGAAAGGTTGGATTAATGAATAATTTAGATAGTAGATCGCACGAAAGCAGGGTTAGACTAGAAGTTGATCTTGCTAAAATCCGCTCAAATGTCTCCAAAATCCGCCATGCTGTTTCCCCATGCGGAGTTACTGCTGTACTTAAGGCTAACGCTTACGGACTGGGAGTGCGCAGAATAGCGGAGGCATGCCGGAACGCTGGAGCCGACAGTTTTGGCGTGGCTGAGTTGAACGAAGCTTTGAGATTAATTGATATGGATATACCGGTAATGATACTGGGGAATGTCCTTCCAGAAGAAATATCTCCTGCTGTTGCTGCTGGAGTAATACTGCCGATAAATGATTTTGCCATGGCTGAGCATATCAGCAAAGAAGCTGTACGACAGCAGAAAACCGTCAGATGTCAGTTTTTGGTTGATACTGGAATGGGGCGTCTTGGGGTTCTTTCCCGAGAAGCTGCCGACGAAATTATTAAAATTTCTAAGTTGCCGAATCTGAACTGTTTTGGAATATACTCCCATTTTCCTGTCGCCTATCAGGGAGAAGACGCATACACTTTAAAACAATTGGGTAGATTCAAGAACTTACTGGCAGAGCTCCAGAAAGCTGGTGTAAGCTTTGAACGTATTCACATGGCCAATAGCGACGCTATAAATAACTTTCCGCAAACCTGCCAGTCTCCTTTTAACGGAGTCCGTACCGGCTTGAATATTTATGGCTTTTTTGATAATGACGTCCGTCACTCTCTGGAACTGGAACCAGTTTTGAGCTTGAAAACACGCCTTGCGGCGGTGCGTCGCCTGCCTGCCGGTGCCTGTATCGGCTACGGAAGAACTCATCGACTGCTCAAAGATACCCTTGTCGGGACGATCGCGGCAGGTTACGCTGACGGTTTACCGCTGGCGCTTTCCAATCGTGGTTATGTGCTTATTCGCGGACAGCTTTGCCCGGTTCTTGGCAGGGTTTCCATGGATTACACTACGGTAGCATTGGATGTAATTCCTGACGCAGAGTGTGGGGATGAAGTCGTATGCATTGGCAGTCAGGGCGATACGGCAATACCGCTTTCAAACTGGAGCCAGTTGAAAGGGACTCATCCATACGAATTGCTGTGTGCAATGGGGTCAAGAGTTGAAAGAGTGTACTTCAACGATTAAAATAAAATAGAGAGGAGATAACCACATGCATATTAAATACAAACTAATAGTATCCGCCGTCTTTTTTTCCGTGCTGACATTTTGCGTGCATGCGGGAATTCAAATTAAAAGACTGCCGGACAGCAGCAAAGTAACCGGAGTCACCATCGACGGGGGACAAATTAAGGTCGACTACCATGACGGCAGCAGCCGTATATTCAAGCTGTATCTGGAGAATATTTCCGGGAGCAGTAATAAACCGCAGCCTCAAGCTCAGGTTCAGAATATGCCGCAACCTCGCCCTGAAAACCTTGCTTCAGAGCGAAAAGAAATAATGCGCCGTTCACGTTCAGCCAGTATGGCAAGCCAGATTAGAAGCAAAGGAAACCTCTGCCTGGCTCACCGTCAGCGCCGCAGCTTGAACAGAATAAAACTATTGGGCGAAGATAAGTATCACGTGGTTGAAGAGGGCGAACCGTTTTATGTCGCCAAGCTTAACAGTAAGTTTTACGCATGTGATATGAGCAGCAATGTTTATGAGGCTGATCAGCAAATTGAAAATAACTTATTCAATATCCTGGTGCCAGCCACCGATTATTTGCGTGCTCTGAACAAAGAAATGCTTCGCATGGAAGCTATGATTCAGGAAAATAATGACGCGGTTGTCGGTCAGTTTCAGGAAAGTAAACAGCTTTTTAATGATTATATGACTGTCTTGCATAATGAAAAAAGCAAAGCGCTTGAGACTTATAACCCCAAGACCGGAAACTGGACTGAAAATGCCAATATTTCCAAGTTTTCCGAAAAATCGAAGCAGACAATAGATGAAATCAAACGTCGCAAGAAAAATCTTGACCTTGCAATAGCCAACAGGCAGGAAAGCGTCAAAATTCTGCAGGCTAATCTTGGACACCTTGTTGAGTTACGTGAAACTGTCATGAAGCAGATGCAGAAACATAATGTAAAAATTGATAACTTTCTCAAAAAATTTCCTGAATTTAATCAGAAACACTGAAAACCAGAGGAATGAGAAATGGATACATTCAAAGCTGAAGTTGAGTCTATACTCAGAAAGCAGAAAATGTTTTTCGAGAGCGGAATGACCCGCGACATTAAGTTTCGGCTGAATGCTCTCACTAAATTGGCAAAGACAATAAAAAAGTATGAGCAGGACATTTATAAAGCCCTCTATAAAGACCTGAGAAAATCTGAATTTGAATCTCTGGCAAGCGAAATATCCGGAGTTATGGATGAAATATCTTATATTCGCAAACGGCTTCGCAAATGGGCAAGACCTCGCCGTTGTGCTGTTCATATCAATAACAAACCGGCAAGCGGTAAACTTTACCCGGAACCCTACGGTTCAGTGCTGATTTTCTCAGCTTGGAACTATCCTTTCAATCTCTGTATGACTCCGTTTGTCGGCGCCTTAGCTGCTGGCAACTGCGTTGTGGTTAAACCAGCTGATCAAGCTCCGGCAACAGCCGAAATTATCATCAAGATACTCAGTGAGTGTTTTGACCCTGAACACGTGGTCGCAGTTCATGGCGGTTCGGATCATGCTTCGTGCCTGCTTGAGCATAAATTTGACTACATATTCTTTACAGGTGGTGAAAATTACGGACGTAAAGTAATGCGAGCTGCTGCTGAGCATTTAACACCATTAACTCTTGAACTTGGCGGCAAAAGCCCCTGCATTATTGAGCCTGATGTAAAACTTAAGGTTGCGGCAAAAAGAATTGTCTGGGGTAAGTTTCTCAATGCCGGGCAAACCTGTGTTGCTCCTGACTATTTATTTGTACACGAAAGTGTTAAAAAGCCGCTGCTGGATGAAATGAAAAAAGTGATTAAGGCATTTTATGGAGACGATCCGCAGCAGAGCCCGGACTATCCTCGGATCATAAATTCCAGGCATTTTGAGCGACTGAAACAGCTGATTGAGGCCAGGGAATGTTTTTGCGGAGGCGTTACCGACCTTGACGATCTATACATAGCTCCAACAATAGTAGATAATGTTTTAAGAGACGATATTTTGATGCAAAATGAAATATTCGGTCCTATTCTGCCGGTTGTTACCTGGAGGAATTTTGATGAAGTCATAGATTTTGTCAATTCGAGACCTAAGCCGCTAGCAATGTATTACTTTTCAGATAAATGCAAAGATTTGGACAGGCTTTTATCCAGAACCTCAGCCGGAGGTATGTGTGTAAATGAAACAGTTACTCATCTTATAAATCCCGCAATGCCCTTTGGCGGAGTAGGTAACAGTGGGATGGGGGGGTATCATGGCAAGTTTAGTTTTGATACTTTTACGCATACTAAACCAATTCTTAATAAATTTACATTTATTGATTTGCCTCTGCGGTATGCCCCTTACGCTCGAAAACTTAAATTTTTGAGATTTATCTGTAAATATTAATATTTTTTGAATAATATCTAATTTTTTGTTTGTAATCGTCTTATTTTACACTAAACTATAGTAGAAAATCATTTGCGTATTTTCTTCAGACAGCGCTTGTTTAATTTTTTATCAAGCTGATAAGTAGGGGAACTGGCAAAATGTGCATTATTAAATTGTTACCTGATATTTATTTTCAACAACGCCCTTAAGTCTTGTCTGGATTTTTATTTAAATGATCTAATATATTTTAGGTTGTAATATATATATTTATTATTGTTAAAGGAAAAAAAAATTAATAATGAGTTAAAAATATATAAATTTGGTGTTACATTATGGTAAATAAGTTAAATGATTACTTATGTCAGCTTAAATAATTTTATTCTTTTTTTGTGAAATACGGTTTTCATTCCCCACGAAGTAGGGGAGTTAGAGGAGGAGATCGGCAAAACTATGGGAAGAGGATTGCAGGAAAATACTTAGTATTTCCTAGTTTTGCCTAGCCCCGCACTAGGCGGGGCTTCTTTGTGTAGCAAAATACCTTGGCTTCCCTGCACTCTATTACATGGCTCTTCACATATACCATAGAGGCTGAAATGTGGTAACAATAAGTCATTGGTTAGCATAAGGAAAAAGCCCGCTCCGGCTTGCGGAGGGGCTTATAGTTTGAATATCCAAAAACGCTAATCAGGTTTTAGCGGTATTGATTAATAAGTGCGTTAAGTTTTTGAGTAGCTTCACGTGATGCGACAGCAAAGTTTTCGTCTTTACCAGCATATATTATACCGCGTGAAGAGTTTATGACCAACCCAAGCCCATCAGCGGTCGCACCATTTTCTAGAACTTTCTGGACGTCACCACCCTGAGCTCCAACTCCTGGTACCAGGAAAGGTATTTCCGGGCAAAGAGCACGCACTCGTCCCAGCTCTTCAGGGAATGTTGCCCCGATCACTAGCATTACGTTATTGTTGTAATTCCATTTGTCACGTGCGAGCTCAGCAACGTGTTCGAAAATCATTTTATCGCTGCTGACCAGCTCCTGAAGTTCACATGAACTTGGATTCGAAGTACGACACAGGATGATTGTGCCGCGATCAGCGTAGTCCATGAACGGTTTTAAGGTATCCATGCCCATATAAGGGTTAACTGTAACAGCATCAGCCTGATAGCGCTCGAAGGCTTCTTTCGCATACATCTCGGCTGTAGAACCGATGTCACCGCGTTTCACGTCGAGGATTACCGGCACTTCGGGATAATTTTCACGGATATAATCGATAGTCATTTTCAACTGGTCATCCGCATTCTGTCCGGCATAATAAGCTGCTTGAGGTTTATAAGCGCAGACAATATCATGAGTGGCATCAACGATTTGTTTGTTGAATTCAAAAATTGGATATTCTTCTGCCTTGAGACATTCAGGAAGTTTTGTTAAATCCGGATCAAGTCCAACACACACGAGTGAGTTGTTTTTTTCCCAGATATTATTGAGTTTTTCAATATAATTCATGATAAAGCCTTATTTAGTGTTGTGTAGTAACCCCAAAAGATAATTTCATAAGTAGCTCATTTCAACTCTTTAAAAAGGAAATTCAAGCTGAACTGGGCTGGATAATTCAGATTCACCAGGAAAGTTGGAAAGCGTTACTCCGAGCAGCCTTACTTTTTGTTTTCCTGCTTCGGTACGTGAAAGCAGCTCAAGAGAAGTTTCAAAAATAAAATCCAGATCGTTGGTTAACTGGTTGAAGCTTTGGCTTCGAGTGACAGTTTTGAAATCTTCATAACGCACTTTCACAGTGATTGTGCGTCCCTGCAGTCCATACTTTTTGAGTAAGCCGGAAACCTCTTCTGCCAATTCATGGATAACCTCTCTGATTTTCCTCATATCAGAAATATCTTCTTCAAAGGTAGTTTCACGGCCTAGAGATTTACGTTCCCATTCTGATTCCACTTCTCGTTCGTCATGTCCACGGACAATGTTGTAGTAATATTCTCCTGATTTACTTCCAAACCGCTCAATTAAATCGCCGAGCTCAAATCTTTTCAAATCGCAGCCGCGGTTTATGCCCATGCTTTTCAGTCTTGCGGCTGTGACCTTGCCGATGCCGAAAAATTTTTCAATGGGCAGTTTTTCGAGAAATGTTTCAGCTTCTGAAGGGATAATTACTGTCAATCCATCTGGCTTATCAATATCTGAAGCGACTTTAGCTAGAAACTTATTGAATGACACGCCTGCTGAGGCCGTCAGTCCAGTCACTTGCTTGATGCGTTCTTTTATCATACGGGCAAGAATAGTTGCCGACGGACAGTTTAGTTTATTTTCAGTGACGTCCAGAAAGGCCTCGTCCAGAGATAAAGGCTCAATTTTGTCGGTAAATTCAGCAAAGACCTGCCTGATTTGTACTGATACAGCCTTGTATTTTTTCATATTTACAGGCAGGAAAATTCCGTGCGGGCAGAGGCGTTTGGCGGTTTTCCCGGGCATGGCGGAATGCACACCAAACTTGCGTGCTTCGTACGAGCAGGTACTGACGACACCGCGTTTTTCAGGATTACCTCCGATAATAACTGTTTTGCCGCGCAGTTCAGGATGATCCCGTTGCTCGACCGCAGCATAAAATGCATCCATGTCGACGTGTATAATTTTTCTAATGCGTCTTTCCATGCCTTATTATACTACTGTTTTTAAAGAAAGTAAAAAATTTTAACTAAAGTGCTTTAGTAATGACTTGTTATTATTATGTATTTGTAATAGAATAATTAGAATATGGATGATAAATTACTATTAACTGATAAAAAGCAGGCAGCACCTATGAACATTGAAAAAATGATTGAGCGTTATCACAGCGAATTATATAAATCAGTAATTCCGTTTTGGGAGAATCATTGCGTCGACCATGAAAACGGAGGGTATTTTACCTCGCTTGACCAAAAAGGCGTGGTTTATGATACAATGAAATATATGTGGATGCAGTGGCGAATTGTTTATACTTTCGCAACAATCGGGAGGCTCCACAACAAAACTAAATGGATAGATATCGCCAGTAGAGGTTACGACTTCCTCACCAGGCATGGTAAAAGTGACGATGGTTCATATTACTTTGCTCTTAATAGGCAGGGCGTTCCGGCTATGGCTCCTGCAAGTATATATACAGACTGCTTTGCTGCCATGGGAGCAGCTGCAATGTTTGCGGCTACCGGAAAATCTGAGTGTAAAATTGAAGCTGAAGCGTCAATGCGTAACTATTTGCGTCGAATTCCCGACCCTAAAGGGAGATGGAATAAAGCTTTGAGCGGAATGCCACAGCGGAAATCATTTGGTCATTATATGATGCTGACCAATCTAGGGTCAGTGATGCGGGAAAACCTAAATCCTGACGAGTTTGACGTTGATGCCCGAGAAACGCTGAATATTGTGACATCTGATTTCTGGAACAAAGAAATAGGTATATTTTTTGAGAACATAAATCCTGACGGAAACTTTGATCTTGAGAGCTGTGAAGGGCGAACGTTGAACCCTGGACATGCACTCGAATCACTTTGGTTTCTGTTACAGCTTCTTGAAAAAGAGCTTTCTGATGGTGAAATTGTCAATATTTGTGATTATATTTACAAAACTTATCAGTTTGGGCTTGACCGCGAATATGGCGGGATATACTATTTTATGGATGCTCTCGGTAAGCCACATATTGAATTGCAGTGGGATATGAAATTATGGTGGGTACATTGTGAGGCGCTAATAGCTGCAGTTTATGCGTGGAATTTCACGGGAGAAGAAAGATTTGCGCGTATGTTTAAAGAACTTGACGACTGGACCTGGTCTCATTTTCCGGACTCGGAAAATGGTGAGTGGTTTGGTTATCTTAATCGTCGTGGCGAACCTACTCATACGTTAAAAGGAGGAAAGTGGAAAACCTGTTACCATCTGCCTCGTTGTTTGATGGAATGTTTAAAACAGCTTGAATTAATAAAGGCTAAGAAGGATGCCGGAAAATACTAAAAAGATTACACTTAAAGATATCGCAGCTAGAGCAGGCGTTTCTTTAACCGCCGCCTCTATGTACATCAACGGTAAGGCCAAAAAATATCACCTTGCCGACTCTACTTGTGAACGAATTAAAAAGGCAGTTGAGGACCTTGACTATGTCCCTAATATTCACGCTCGAGCAATAGCCTCGAAGTGCACTTTACTGCTTGGTACGATAATCAGCAGCCGGATTGAAAGCTCTTTCTGGCTTAATATCCTCGGTGGTATTGAAGAAAAAATTACAAAAGATAACTATCACATGATATTATCTGTATCCCGTGAGGATGCTGTAAATGAGCTTGCGTCTATAAAATTTATGCTGAATAAAGGCATAGACGGTTTGCTGATAAGCCCCGTTGTCGGCAGCTCAAACAACCACGACTACCTGCGTAAACTGCAGGAACGCCTCCCTGTTGTAACTATAAACCAGTGTATAGAAGGAGTCCCCGGGTCCTTCAATGATAACTATAACGGCGGAATGATGGCTACTGAATGCCTTTACAGCAACGGGCATAAACGCATTGCGTACATAGGTAACCACGAAGTTCCGCGTGCGGCAGCCTGCAAGGACTTTTGTGATCAGCACGGAATAGATCTGCACTTTTTTGACACAGCAAAGGAGTTTTTGAAAGAATGCAAAAACTTTACTGCTGTTTTCTGTTTTAGTGACTATGTCGCGCTGGAACTTTATAACCGGGCTCCGGAAAATGGAATTAAAATTCCTCAGGATATATCGGTTGTTGGTTATGACGACATGGAATTTGCGCAATACACTCGTCCTCGTCTTACAACCATTCGACAGCACAAGAAAATTATAGGAACAGCCGCGGCTGAAACTATGCTCAGCCTGCTTAAAAACAAAAAAGTCACAGAGAGACACAGGGTATTTCCGCCGGAACTTATTAGTGGTAAAAGTGTTTTGAAGATGTGACCGATAGATTAATTTGTGCAAAATACTTGATTTTTAGACTCTCAGTCTGTACAATTATTCTTTGGGAACCTTAGTCCCCATGTATTATTAACAGATGAGGAGTTAAGTTGAAATGGCTGCAATAGTAGACAAAGAAACATGCATTGGCTGTGAAGCCTGTGTCGGAGAATGTCCAGTTGAAGCTATCGAAATGATGGAAGGTAAAGCTGATATTAACGATAAATGTGTCGATTGCGGTGCATGTGTCGATATTTGTCCAGTATCTGCAATTACCCTCGATTAAATCTATATAAAAAATATCAGCGGCAATCCTAAAAGGTTGCCGCTGTTTTATTGTCAAAAACTATATTGTCAAAGTTTTTATTCTTCTATAGGTTCTTCTTGAATACGTCTGCTGCATTTGGAGCAATAACCTTTGATCTGGTGGTTATAGCTTATCATATCCAAACCATGTTTCTGGCAAAGTTCAGTCTGCATTTCCTTAAATTCTTTAGGAGGCCTGATTTTTTTAACTTCACTACAGCCAATACACAGCATAAAAGTGTTTTGACCTGTATTGCTTTCGTATTCAGTTTTTCCATTTGTCAGGTGCACTTCAGAAATAAACCCGGCATCTATAAACATAAAAATGTTTCTGTAAAGAGTGGACGCGGCATGGATCATTCCGCGCTTTCTGGCAAGTTTATAAAGCTTTACGATAGAATAACGTTGGCCTTTGAGCTCATCGAGGATATCCAGCATGTGTTCGCGCTCTACAGTGTAACGTTTATTGCTGGCTCGAAAGAATTTACGAAGTTTTGCCAGTTTGCCTTTACTAGCCATCTTGTTGAAATACCCCTATTGTATTCTTTTCTATTTAAATGCTTACCTATATACAATTTTATAAATACCATAAAAAAAATATTTAACAAGGTTTTTTCGCAATAAAGCTGCAAAAATCTCAAGTATTACACAAAAGAAACGTTGGTAATTTCGCGGCGGCAAAAGGCTCTGAAATCGAAGCATGAGGCACCAAGTCCTGAGCTCACAGTAAGCTTAGTTCCGGAAAAAGTGTTTTCGTAAAGACCATAGTCAAATTTGCGCCAGTAGCGGGAAGAGGTTACCAGAGGCCCTATAAACGGCAGCCTGATTTGACCACCGTGTGTATGTCCACACATAATAAGGGGAATGCCTTTGAGCATTTCGCGGCGGCAACAGTGTACAATTGTGTCAGGGCTGTGTGCCAGTATTAATGTAGTGCCGTTCTCAGGAACTTTTTTGACATAAGCTGGTCTTCCGGCTTTGATGTCATCAAGCCCGATAATGTCAATGCCGTCGAATTCACGGATTTCATTGATCATAAGCTGAAATCCTGCAGCGCCGAAAAACTCTTCCCAGTCTTTGAGGGTAAACCATTTTTTTGCCCGTTCCCAGTTGCCCATAACGGCAATTTTATTTGGAACATCAGGCAGTGACTTGAGAAAAAGCTCAGCGGAAGGAAGGGCGGTTGCATATGAAACGATATCACCGCCACAAATAAGAAAATCTGGATTTAAAGTTCCTATGGCTTCGGCGGTTTCATCAAGAATGAGTTCTTCCTTTCTGCTGTTGCCACGCAGGTGAAGGTCAGAAAACCAGGTAAAACTACGACCCAGAAGCCTGTAGTCATTAGTTGGTATATCATAAGTGACAGCAGAAACGTATTTACCGGAGAAGCTCTCACTCCGGTTTCGGTAACCGGAGAGTTTTCGCCAGTTGACGATGCGGTGTGAAAACTTCACATTTGATAAATCTACGCCCGAAAAAGACATGTTAAAGCTTCTTGTTGCGGCAGCTCAGAGTTTTCTCTGCTGCCGCCCAGTTGGGTTAATTAGTGCGCCAGTTCGTCAAGAATTTCCTGAGGAAGTGGAGCAATACCGGCAATTTCGCCTTCTCCACCCTGAGGCATTTTTACTTTATCCCCGACTGCTTTGTGCATTAGCTCTTTGCCGAGACGAGTGCGGTAAGACAGCCAGTTTTTATCCGGGTTGCCGTCCCACGCGCCGAGCAGGTAATATGTTTGAGTGCTGCCATTGACTTTAAGATCAACTGCACAGCCAACAATTACTGTTTCTTCAACATCCATTTTCGTAAAGTCAACAGGCTGAACCATCATGATGTCGCGTTCCAGCTCAGAGCGGCGACGGCTCAGGAAGTTGCGACGCTCTTTAGCTGCATCGTATTCAGCGTTTTCGCGGAAGTCACCATGAGCACGGGCAACTTTAAGGGATTCGCGGTTTTCCGGAATCTGAACATTGACGATATCATTGAGCTCAGCCAGTAGTCCGGCGTGTGATTTCAAGGATGTAACAATCGGCTCCTGAACAGCGCTGGCTTGTGCAGTTGTTTCTGCGCCGAGTGCTTTTTTGCCAGCTCCGCTTTCAAGATGCTCACGGAGTGTTACGGAAAGACGTGACAGTTTTACCAGCAGGCTCTGACGTTCACTACCACTGCAGAAAGATGCAGTTTGAAGCACAGAAGTGATAACCCATACATCTTCTCCAGCTACATCTATGATCTGCTGCTGGAAGTCTTTTTTATCCATAAGTTGAGTTTTAAGTTCGCGCTGAGCTCCAACCCAGGCACGCGGCAGGTCATGAACTGATAGTGCTTTACCTACCTTTTCAATATTGATGATTTTCAACAGTTCTTCATCGTGTTTCTTGCGGTTCTTCCAAACCCAGACCAGAATATCACAGCTGATGCTGCGCAGTTGGCGGATGGCTTCGTACAGCAAGTGATCATCAACGATTTCACAGAAAGTATTTAAGCAGCGCAGAGGTAGCATAGTGGCATAAGCTGCAAGGTATTCATCAGAATAGATCAAATCCATTGCATGGCTGATCTTCTCAATGTGTTTTACTTGAATTTTACCCCAAATTTCGAGAGCGGCCGTGCTTACTCGAGATATTTTTTCTGTCCAGAAAGGCACCTTTCCTTTTAGGGGCTCAAAGATTTCACGTAACTGTTCGGCTTCTCCCATTGCTGTAAGCATGGAGATGCATTCAGCGACTTTTCTATCATCGCGTATGGCTACAGCTGGTTTTAGTCTTTCAAAGAAGCCCTTGAATTTAGGAACTTCGCCATCAGTAATTCTTTTGTCTGCCTCGATTTCTGCTATCAGCAAAACATGCATTTCGGTGATACTGCGTGCTTCAGATGAGCTTCTTCCTTTGCCTTTGGCGCCAGTGCTGCCAACAGAGCTCCACCATGGTTCGAATTCATCGCTTTTAAACAGATCGGGAACAAGTGAGTCTTTTGCCATTTGTTTGATTTCATTGTCTGACATTGGCAATAAAGATCTGCGTTTAGCTAAGGCCAGGTAATCTTTTCCTGTGAACCTGCTTTGTTTGAGGAAGCTGGCCAGCTTTAAGGTTTCCGGAGCTGGGTCAAACGGGCAGCTTTGGCTGAGAACCAGTGACAGGGGAACAGCAAATGCGCCTTCTCCCGCTACAGAATTGATACCTACTGAACCTGAAAAGCCGTCAACACTATTTACTTTTCCCCAGCGGGAGGTGTCTTTCAGGAAGATGATGGTACCGTTTTTGAGCTGAGTCAAATTATTAAAGCGAATTGCTATTTCAGGAAGAGATACATCATTGTCACGCAGTCCGAGAGCACGCATAAAGCCGACCTTATTCAGGTACGGCGGCAGCAAAGACTTAGCTGCGCTTGCAAGTATTTTACGGAAAACAGAAGTGTCCTTGATACCGATCTTGGCCAGCTCAAAGCAGAAAAGAGCCTGTTCTGAACTCATATTGTCAGGTAAGGCTTCGAGCAATAGCTCAAGCTGTGCTCCTACCTCATCAGAGCTCGGAACTTCGGTTTTGTGAAGTATTTTTATCAGTTCATCCAAATTGCCGCTTTTCGGTGTTTCCGCTGCGGCCATACAAAGCTCTTCAAGTCTCAAATCTGCCATAATATTTATTTGTATATATTTAGTTCGTTTTTCTGTTGTTTTTAAGCTTAACTTCGGCACTGCCAGTTATCTCATCGGGCAAATTATATTATAGAGGCCACTGCCCGCAAATCAAATAAAAACACTTAATTATTCGTAATATTTTGACTATTCGGGAGTTTTGTGATACATAGCCCGTAGATTAATCTTTCTATTTTGTGTTTTGTAGCGAACATTTATTACTAAAAGCCTGTCTTAAACAACGACCCCTGATTCCAGAGGGGTAATTAAAAGGAAGTAAACTTAATTGCGTATAAAATGCATGTAAACACATGGTGATGCATCAAATGCCAACCGACGAAAAAACAATTCTGGCATTAAGCTGGGCCCTCGTAGACTCTATCCGTAAACACATTCCGTATTCATCAGATCTTCCCTCGCTGAATGAGTGGTACAAGTACCCTGATTCATACGGGGAACGAAACAGAGCGCTGGTAAAATTAAAGTCACTCAATAATCCTATCAGCTCTTATCGAAACAAACTTGAAACTCATAGTCGCCTTGCCGCAAATGACACCGGTTACTGTGAAAAACTGGTGAAGACAGCCTTGGCCCTGCTCAGTATGACCAAGCTCAGGAATGTCGAAACTCTTTATGCATCTCAGGTTTACACCTCAGGGGCCGGTGGAAAAGAACACACTTTTATCCTACTGCACTCAAATCCGGCTCTTTTCTGTCGTCCGCGTGAAAATCCACTGATAACAATGAACTTTTACGAATTTCTGCAGAGCTGTAACGGCATCAACGCCGCCACAATCTGTGATCCGGGAATTTGGCTGGCAGCTCCGGCAACTGATGTTAACTCAATCTTTGAACAGGCCAAATCTTACGGTGTAAGTGAATACTATAATGGAGCATTGCTGCATAAGTTTTCAGTCAGGTTGATAGACCTGAATTCCCCGGAAAAAGCTAGGCTTTCGTGGGCAACTTTACAGCGTGAGAATTTCTGCAATTATCAGAAAATTTATGCGAAGATGCAGAAAGATTTTGTAGATTCTTATGAAAGAGTAGCTTTTGGCAAGGGCTCCAAGCATGCCAGAACAACTAATGCCTTGCGGGAAGTGAAAACAGAATTGCAGGCCAGGCAAAACTTTATAGATTTGGAAACTTGTGATAAATCTCCATTGCAGGAGTTGTATGAGTTTGCAAAACAGGCACATGGCACGATATCAAATAATGCCATGGCCGCCATGAATTCTCCCAGTCGCCTGCAGGCTTTGCAGAAAATCTGTAGTTTTTGTCACGGCTCTAATTTTAATAAGAAAACAATTGATAACCTTCTGCAAACCTCATTAATATTGATAATGATGCCCGATAACGGTGGAAGTGACAAAGATTTTAGTAAAAAAGATGAATTACCTGAATATATTGAATCGGCACTGGCTCCTCTTCTGAAGTCAGAATTTCCACAGCTGAATAAAATAGTGTCTGGCAAAATAAAGGATAAGCTTGAAGAATCCAGTCAGCTCTATGACTATTTAAATCTGGAAGGTTGTCAGGAACTCTATTATGACGCTCTGAAAGCAGCAGCTTTTTCTGAAGCCGATAACCTTCAAAGAGTTTGTTAAAATAATATAACTGAATGACGCTTTACATACTGCCACTCTGACAAAAGTCAGAAATTATCCTATCCCTGCGTCATTCAGTTATTTTTTTGCACATCTGAAAACAAATATTAATGTTTTCCAGTACTGCCGAAACCGCCGCCGCCGCGTTTGGTTTCGCTGAGTTCATCTGCCGAAACCATATCGACTTCAGGCAGTTCACAGATAACCATCTGGGCAATGCGTTCGCCGCGCTTGATGTGGAAAGTTTCTTTGCCATGGTTGTACATGATAATTCCGACTTCGCCGCGGTATCCGGCATCGATAGTTCCGGGGGAGTTAGTCAAAGTCAAATCATGCTTGATAGCCAGACCGCTGCGTGGGCGCACCTGGGCTTCGAAACCAACAGGTAATTCTATAAATAGTCCGGTAGGAACAATCATGCTGCGCCCAACTACCAAGTCAACATCTTCTTTGGCACGCAAGTCAAAGGCGGCGTCATTATGATGGGCTTTTTTCGGCTCAAGGTCTTCACAGCCTTCCTGCATTCTGAATTTCACAGTTACTTTGGTTGCCATAGTATCTCCGTTAAGTTGAATCTTAATTTGCTTTCTCAAGTATTTTGTTGTAATCTATTCTCGGAAGATGATTTTTCAAATGCTAAGCGCAAGTGCTTATTTACAGTTTTGCTTAAATTCCATATTTTGAGCCTTGAGGAAGGTTGCTGAAAAGGTATTATTATTTCTGATAATGCTTACATTTGAACCTAGTGGGGAACAGAAGAACTATGCAGATCGAAGAATTGTTACAATCCGCTTTTGACTCAGATGTCTCAGACCTTTTTCTAACCGCTGGAAAACGACCATATATGCGTCGGCTTGGTGATGTTATCGCGGCTGACTGTGATGTGATTAAGCCAGAAGAAATCGAGTCATTCCGCAAAAAAGTATTGCTGCCGGGAGCCGAAAAAACGTTTCAGGATTCAGGAAGTTTTGATGCCGGTATAACTCTCGGTGAAAACGAACGCTTCAGGCTTAATTTCCTTATTCAGCAAGGAGTTCCGGCTTTGGTCGCCAGACCGGTGCCAATGGCTGATAATCTGGCTTTTAAACAGCTCAATCTACCGGAAATAATTCAAGATTTTGCCTCGCTTAAGCGCGGTCTCATTCTAATTGCCGGCGCTGCCGGAAGCGGTAAATCAACAACCCTTGCCGCTATGATCAACTTTATCAATAATAACTTCAACAAGCACGTGGTTACTATTGAGGACCCGATTGAGTATGTGCACCGTGACAGAAACTGCTTGATTACGCAGCGCGAAGTCGGTGCCGATACGGTAACTTTTTCTGAAGCGCTGCGCAATGTTGTCCGTGAAAGTCCTGATGTTATTGTAATTGGTGAAATGCGTGATTTAGCCACAATGCAGACCGCAATTACCGCTGCGCTAACCGGGCATCTAGTAATATCAACTGTTCACACAGCCGATTGTGTACAGTCAATCGAGCGCATAATTAACCATTTTCCTGATCACCTGCGCAAACAGGCGGCTGACGACCTTTCTTTGGCTCTTGAAGGGATAGTTGCACAACGCCTGTTACCAAGAATGGACACTGAAGGGATGGTTCCTGCTGTAGAACTTATGAAGAGTACGCCGATTGTCCGCAGCATAATTTCGGAACGCAATTTTAAAGAGCTTGAGGAATCCATTAAGCGTGGCAGTGAAGAAGGAATGATTACCTTTAACCGTGCCCTTTTTGAATTAGTTAAAAACGGTACGGTAAGTGTTGAAACTGGAGCTACAGCCGCAACCAATCGTGATGAATTTTTATTGTTAGTTCGCGGCATGGAAAGCGGTATTGAGACTTTTCGTGGTAAATTCGGCAAAGACACCGCCGATGAAGAAATCATAAATATGAAGCGGTTGCTACAGTCAGCAGTTGCAATAAACGCCAGTGATTTGATATTGACTTCCGGCTGCCGACCAACGATTAGAGTCAACGGCGAACTCGTGGCGCTGGATACCGAATCTTTGACTCCCGGCGACACGCAGCGCCTTTTGTTCAGTATTCTGACGCCGCGGCAGCGGGCACTGTTTGAATCTGAGCGGGAAATTGACTTTGCCTTGTCAATCAACATGCAGCTTGACGCGGAACAGAAAAAAGCAGAGCAGTTCCGTTTCCGTGTAAACGGCTTTTATCAGCGTGGAAATGTCGCTACTGCTGTTCGAGTTATTCCGAAACGAATCCCGAAACCGGAAGAACTTCATATTCCGCCGCCAATTATCAACCTGGCTGAAAAACGCCACGGCCTGATACTGGTTACAGGGCCGACCGGTCATGGTAAAAGTACGACTTTGGCATCGATGATTGATAAAATTAATAATGAGCGTGGCTGTCATATTATAACCGTCGAAGATCCTATTGAATATGTTCATGAAAATAAAAAAGCTGTCGTTGAGCAGCGTGA
Organism: Lentisphaerota bacterium; assembly: GCA_024225035.1. GTDB lineage: Bacteria > Verrucomicrobiota > Lentisphaeria > Victivallales > Victivallaceae > Zth2. Next base: position 209,773 of record JAAEMX010000177.1, on the reverse strand, counting down.
AGTCGGAGCGGATACACATAGCTTTTCAAACGCTCTGAAATACGTTTTGCGACAGGACCCCGACGTCATATTGGTTGGTGAGATGCGTGATACCGAAACCATTTCAGCAGCATTGACCGCTGCTGAAACAGGGCATTTGGTGCTGGCCACTTTGCATACCAATAACGCCCCCCAAAGTGTCGACCGTATTATCGATTCATTCCCCGGACACCAGCAGAATCAGATCAAGCTGCAGCTGGCTGGAACACTGTTGGGCATCGTCTCGCAGCGTTTGATTCCGCACAAAAGCGGAGAGGGCCGGGTCGCTGCGTTTGAAGTAATGGTCGGCACTCTAGCCGTTCAGGCACTGGTGCGTGAAGGCAAAACTCAGCAGTTGCAGTCAGTCATTGAAACCAGCTTCAAAGATGGTATGGTTACTATGGATAAAGCATTGGAGGAAATTTACAGCAAAGGGCTTATCGAACGTAAAAACTACGAAGCCCTGACGAGGAACTTCAAGAACACGAAAGGGTATTGATTATGTATAGAGTAGGGCATGGTTATGATGTGCACAGGTTTGCAGAAGGGCGCAAACTTATCCTTGGCGGCGTTGAAATCCCACATGAAAAAGGTTTACAGGGGCATAGCGATGCAGACGTGGCTATTCATGCCCTGATGGATGCTCTTTTGGGAGCTCTTGCTCTTGGGGACATCGGTGAAATCTTTCCGGACAATGACCCGGAATATAAAGATGCCAACAGTATAAGGCTTCTGTCTAAGCTACTTGAGATAGAGCATTTTGAGCCCTATGAAATAATGAATCTTGACATCACCATAGTGGCGGAAAAACCCAAACTCCGCCCGTATATAGATCAGATGCGTACGAACCTTGCAGAAGTGCTTGATTGTGCTCCTGACCGCGTTTCTGTAAAAGCTACAACAACCGAAAGACTGGGCTTCTGCGGTCGTGAAGAAGGCATGGCTGCTTATGCTGTAGTCCTTGTCGGCAAGTAATGTCATGTTTTGTGCCAGCGTTCTGCCGGTCAGTACGACTGACTGCGATGTACCCGGCTTAGCCGGGCCAGCCAGAGGCTGGAAAGATTAAATCAACCTTGATTAAATCAACGCTATGGTATGCCAAAGCTCCCGCCTTCATCAACCTTGCTTACTTTTAAAAGCTAATGGTAAGAAATCAGATGATATGAAAAAGCCCCGCTTGCCGAAGCTTGCGGGGCTCTGCGTTAGAGTAAATATGAAGAGATTGCGTGACTCATGTATTTACGCTAGGTCTGCAACTACCGGTTTTCTGGCAGCCGCGGTTTCATCCAGTCGCCTAACAGGGGTTGTAACCGGGCATTTCAGAATTTCTTCCGGGTTGGTGTCAACCAGCTCAGCGATTTCAATGAGAGCATCAATGAATTCGTCGAGGGTTTCCTTCGATTCGGTTTCTGTCGGCTCGATCATAAGTGCTTCCGGCACAATCAGTGGGAAGTACATGGTCGGCGGATGGAAACCGCGATCAATCAGCGCCTTGGCAATATCCAGTGCGTGAACGCCTTTTTCTGCTTGCGGAGATGCAGACATAACGCATTCATGCATACAGACGCGATCGACTTTTTGTGCAAAGTGCTCTTTTAAGCGCACTCGCATATAGTTCGCGCTAAGTACAGCGTTTTCGCTGACGCGCTTAAATCCTTCACGCCCCAGGGACAACATATAAGCGTAAGCTTTCAGAATAACTCCGAAGTTGCCGTAGAATGGAGCGATATAACCAATACTATCATCGCAGTGATACTGCAGAGCGTAAGTGCCGTCATCACGTTTGTCGATACGTGATACCGGTAAATATGGTACCAGACATTCAGCAACGCCAACCGGGCCTGAACCCGGACCGCCGCCGCCGTGAGGAGTGGCAAAAGTTTTATGCAGGTTCACGTGCATTACGTCAAAGCCGATATCTCCGGGACGGACACGTCCCATGATGGCATTGAGATTGGCGCCGTCACAGTAGTTAAGTCCGCCTGCCTGATGTACGAGTTCGCATACTTCCTTGACATTCTTGTCAAAAAGTCCAAGAGTACTTGGGCAGGTAAGCATGAAACCAGCCACATCCTGGCCAAGTTTTGACTTCAGGTCTTCTATGCAAACATTACCTTCGCTGTCAGTAGCAACTTCCCGGCATTCAAAGCCGCCGACAGCAGCGCTTGCGGGGTTAGTGCCATGGGCAGCATCAGGAATCAGCATTATTTTGCGTTTCTGGTCACCGCGGGTCTTGTGATAGGCAGCGATCAGCATGATACCGGTAAGTTCACCATGAGCACCGGCTAACGGCTGCATAGTACAGTCGGCAAAGCCAAGGAGTTCAGAAAGAGTACGCTGCGCTTCGTAGATAACAGCTAAAGCTCCCTGAGTCAAGCCGCCACCGTGACGCAGCTGAGGCAGCAGCGGGTGCAGATCGGCAAAGCCGGGAAGTACCGCGATGCGCTCGTGAAATTTCGGATTGTATTTCATGGTGCATGAACCCAGCGGATAGAAGTTGGTATCCACACCCATGTTTTTGCGACTCAGCAGGGTATAATGACGAACGGCATCCTGTTCAGTTACTTCAGGTAATTCAGCCGGTTTCTGCCGACGGAATTTTTCAGGAATAGCGCTCGCGACTGGCACGTCTGTGCGCGGCAGTGAAGTGCCCTTGCGGCCTTCTTTGCTTTTGGCGAAAATCAGTTCCACAGTACGCCCTCCAGTGCATTAGCCAGAGCTTTAATTTCTTCTCTGGTACGTTTTTCAGTTACAGCAACCAGCAGTTGGTCGCGGCGATCGTCATAATAGCGACCCAGCGGGAATCCAGGGGCGAAGCCTTTGTCGATCATTTTACCGACCACCTCACCGGCATCTGTAGGAAGCTTGATGACAAATTCGTTGAAGAAAGCATCTCCGCCAACCGGCTCCACGCCCTTGATGGCGAGCAGCTGCTCTCTGGCGAATACTGCTTTTGAAGCACACAGTTGTGCGACGTCAATGAGTCCCTGTTTGCCGATACAGCTCAGGTAGACCAGAGCGGAAAGCGCACAGAGGTTTTCATTGGTGCAAATATTTGACATTGCTGATTCACGACGAATATGTTGTTCACGGGCCTGCAGAGTCAATACGAAACCATCATGACCCTCAGAGTCAGTAGTGTGGGAAAGCGCACGACCGCAGATACGGCCCGGCATCTTGCGCATAAGTTTCTGAGTAACAGACATAAATCCGAGGTAAGGTCCGCCAAAGCTGAGCGGGATGCCCATGCTCTGTCCTTCACCAGTGACGATATCAAACCCAAGCTCTCCAGGAGGGGTAAGCAGCGCCAGTGCAATCGGATAAGTTGAGCAAACTGCCATAGCTTTTTTGACATGCACTTTATCGGTGAACTCAGCCCAGTCTTCAATAGTACCAAACACATTTGGATACTGAACCATCACACAGGCTGTGGCATCAGTTACTGCATCCAACAGCGCCTGTTGATTAGAGTCGTCAATGCCTGCTGGCACTGAAATCAATTCAATATCAAGATTTGTGCTGTAGCACTCTATCATTTTACGGAAAATAGGTGAAACCGCTTCAGAAATAACAACCTGACGACGACGTGTAGCTCTGACAGACATCATCATAGCTTCGAAAAGCGCAGTTCCGCCATCATAAAGAGAAGCGTTGGCTACCGGCATTCCGGTCAGACGGCAGATCATTGACTGATACTCGTAGATCGCCTGTAAAGTACCTTGTGACGCTTCCGGCTGATACGGGGTGTAAGCGGTGTAAAATTCTGTTCTTGAGGTGATTTCTGAAACTGCGGCAGGAATGATATGATCGTAGTATCCTGCGCCGAGGAAATTCACCAGCTCTGATGCGTTCTTGGCAGCCAGATTTTTCAAATTGCTGACTACTTCGAATTCTGACAAACCATGGGGCAGCTTGTCAAGCGAAGGCTCGGGGACAGTGACCTGGGCCTGCCGCCACATCTCAGCGAAGTCCGCGCAGCCGATGCGTTTGAACATCTCTTCACGGTCGGCTTGAGTGTTAGCGATATATGGCAATTTATCGGTCTCCTGTGTTTTAAAATTTATAAAATAAACACTATGAGTGCGAAGCATGGCCGCCTAAGCGGCCCGCGTCGTGCGTCTTAATGACGTAAGGAACAGTTGCTTAGGAAATTTCTTTCAGGAAATCCTGGTAAGCGTCTTCGTTCATCATTCCATTAAGTTCAGATGAGTCAAAATTGGAAATTTTGCAAATCCAGCCTTTGTCCTCGGGAGACTCATTGATCAGGTTCGGCTCATCTTCAAGTGCACCATTAATAGCTTTTATAGCACCACTTAGCGGGCTGTAAATGTCAGATGCGGCCTTAACCGATTCAACAACACCGAGTGTATCGCCGACTGTGACGTCATCACCTTCTGCAGGTAGTTCTACATAAGTGATATCGCCGAGTTCATTTGCAGCATACTCAGATACACCTATAGTAGCTACGTCGCCGTCCACTACAATCCACTCATGATCTTCTGAATAGTATTTCATCAATCATTTTCCTTAAGTTAATTTTAAAACTCGGATCACAATCCCCATGAGATTGCAATTAGACATTAAAACCTTAAAAATTCAAGCTTTTAATTTTTAAATAAAAGAAGATTTTTAAAGTTTTTTCCTTACCGAGCTGTCTTTATAAAATGGCAGTTCAGTAACAGCGCCTGAGATTGTAGCGCGTCCTGCTGTTAATTCAATGTCGTCACCGATATCGATTCCAGAGTCAGCCTTGACGTAACCCATAGCGATAGCGGCACCTACAGAAGGTCCGAATGCACCGGAAGTAACTACTCCGACAACCTCTTCACCCTTCAGAATTTCAGCTCCGGCTCTGGCTGCACGACGGCCGTCCAAAGCAATAGCAACCAGTTTCCATTCAGGTTCAGTAGCTACGAGGGCAGCTTTTCCTGTGAAATTGCGGTCAGGGTTATCTTCGATTTTGAGCATTGGAGCATAACCGGCATCCAGTGGAGTATGCTGATCATCCAGTTCATGACCATAGAGAGCGTAACCAACTTCGAGACGCAGAGTGTCGCGAGCGCCGAGGCCGACAGGTTTTACCTGTTCAAAGCTAAGCAGGAATTCCCACATGTCAACAGCTTTGGATGAATCAAAGTAAAGCTCGAAGCCAAGTTCACCAGTATAACCGGTACGGCTGATCAGGACTGGAATACCATTGATTTCAATATTGCCCCATCTGAAGTATCTTGGCAGTTCAGCAATGTTAACATTGGCAGCAGCAAGGACATCTGCAGCTTCAGGGCCCTGAAGGTCAAGTTTAGCTGTCTGGTCAGAAACATCTTTAAAAGTGATGCCTTCTGGAAGCTGGGATTTGATGCGTTCCGCGTCAGTATAGCGGGTTCCGGCATTTACAACAATAAAGAAGTCTTCTTCGTCAAGGCGATAGACAATCAAATCATCCATCACTTTGCCATTATCATTCAGCAGGAAGTTGTAACGGCAAACACCGATCGGCTGGTTGAAAACTGGACGTGCGAAAATGCGGTCCAATGCTTCTAAAGCTCCTGTGCCCTGTACTTTGAATTCGCCCATATGACAAATATCAAACAATGCAACATGATTTCGGCAGTGATTATGTTCAGCAATGATTCCTTCTTTATAATTAACCGGCATATTCCATCCGGCAAAAGGCACCATTTTTGCCCCGAGTGATTCGTGACAGGCCCGCAGCGGAGTGTTAAAGACTTGATCGGCTACCATGGCAAATTTCCTTGAATTTTGTATTCAGACCTCTGGTTTTTCTGTACAAGATGTTTATTATCAGATTATTTTACAATTATCTGATCCTTCAGGTATTTCACGACAGATATAATAATGCATAGACATCGATTTGTAAATACCCTTTTTGAAAAAAAACTAATAAAAAATACTATTTTTTTGAATATAATATATTTTTAAGTATACAAATAAGAATGATTTGTCATTTAAGCCATGAATCATAGAACAATATTCATATTGACATTGGAGGAGTCTATTTAGTTCCATATACAAGTATTTTATATATCAAATAAATCATTAGCTATCGTCTTAGTAAATTTAACTGGTGTAAGGCATTTCGAAAGAGGGGGTAATAATAAAACGGACTAAAAAAGAGAAATTGTTTGCTTATTACGACTAATCATTTTAGTTTATGTAACTGTAATAAAATTGCTAAGAGGAAGAGCCTATGCCTAAATATGAAGAACCTTTATTCAGACCGCCCGCGGAAGCCGACAGTGTTATTTTTCAAATCGCCCGCGGGTGTCCGCACAACACATGTCGGTTTTGCGGCATGTACAAAGGTGTGCCTCACAGTATACGTTCTACAGAAGAAGTTCTGGCTGAATTTGAAGAATATGCTCAGGCGTACCCTAAAACTAGACGTATTTTCCTCGCTGACGGCGATGTTATGGCCCTGCCTTTTGAAACTATAAGGATGTACCTTGATCACCTGAATACAGTTTTTCCACGTCTCGCGCGCGTAAATATATATAGTAACGGAAGTTCAATTTTATCCAAAACTCCCGCAGAACTTTCACAACTGCGCCGCCTGAAACTAACAACCTTGTATATGGGGTTGGAAAGCGGGTCACAGCAAATTCTTGAGCTGGTTAACAAAAGTGAAAACGTAAGAGATATGATTCAAGCGGTCAATCTCGCCCAGGAAAATGGATTTCGCTGTTCAGTGATGATCCTGATTGGCCTCGGCGGCAAAAAATACTCCACTCTGCACGCAGTCAATACGGCTATTACGCTGAATGCCATGCAGCCGCGGCTGTTATCTGCCTTACGCTTTGTAGAAGTTCCGAATACTGTTATGTATGATGAATACGAGACACTTTCAGAATACGACGGAGTATTGGAGCTGCGCCGTATAATCAACAGGCTGGAGCTGGCCAGAACGGTTTTCCGTGCCAATCACACATCAAATCCGGTACCTCTGGAAGGGCGCTTTCCTAATGATAAAGAAAAGCTTATGACCGTTTTAAGTCAACAGCTTGAATCCGGTAATCTCGATAAAAAAGGCCCGGGAATTATGCCGTTATTTCTATAGTGGTTTGAAATACGTACCGATCGTATTATTTTAATGGTTGCTGTCGCGGTTTACGCCGCTTATAATTGCGTTCAAAATATGGAGGAAGATCATGACACGATACGCGCTTCTAATTCTAGTCGATCACCGTCAACAAGCTGCCGTCAATGTTCAGAAAACCTTAACTGCGTGGGGATGCATCATTAAGGCAAGATTAGGCCTGCATGAAGGTGTTTTAGAGCACTGTTCTGATACTGGATTAATTTTCTGTGAATTAACAGGGGACGAGGAAAAACGTGAGGAACTGACTCGCAAACTGAACCTTATTAAAGGTGTAAAAGCAGAACATGTACCTCTGACTGTAGAGGAATAAATTTATATTGATCGTTCAAGCCGTTCCAGTAATTTGGGGCGGCTTTTTTATATAACAACTGAACAACTGGAAATGATATGAAAAAGAAGAAATATTGCAAAGCCGGAGCGGCAGTTCTGTTACTGTGCCTGCTTGTAGTGATGACTTCATGCACCAGCACTAAAACTGCTTATGAGCGCACCCCATCAGGAATGGTTCAGGTCAAAAAAATTCCCAAACTGTATGCTTTCAGCACTACGGCAAACGGAAACTACTACGTAAAAGCTGACGCAATGTTCGGGAAGCTTTTCACTTACCTGAAAGACAATGACCTGAAAATGACTGTCCCGGTTGAAGGCCGCCAAAAGCCCGCTACTATGATGTTTTTTGTTACTGATCCGGAAGTTGCAAAAGATTTAAGAGACTGCGGAAATGTGAAAGTTAAAACAATCCCCGCACGGATGGTTGTCAGTGCCGGGCTGAACGGACGTTATACCAAAGCCAACTTTGAAGAAGGAAAAGAAATGATTGAAAAATGGCTTAAGGAAAACCCTAACTATCAGCAGGACGGTGAATTTTTCTCTGTTTACTGGAACAGCCCATATGTTCCATGGTTCATGCGCAAGCAGGAAGTAAACATGCCTGTTAAATCCCTTTTTATGGAGTCAACAGACAAGCCAAGAAAAGTCGATAATAAGTTCGGAATATAATTTGACTACTGCAAGTAACTGCAGTTTTCAATATTGCTCATACTTTCAATGAAATTCAGGAAACTTTCTTTGGTCATAGGAGTTTCAAGCCTGGCGATTTTGCGGCATTCTGCAGCATTGTCATAAAGCAGGTCAATTACAGTCATTGCGATGACTTTAGCGGTCTCAACATATGCGTGGTATTTATCTGCGATCCGATAGTTGGAAGTATGAGGCACGCCTTCTATCCCTGTAGAGTAGGGATGGAGCGAAGGTATTATCATGCTGACATCACCCATATCAGAAGATGAGCTGCGGTGATCCTTTAAGGTCAAATCAAGATCAGGGCAAAAATGACGGGCGTTATCGGCAAATACATCAGCCAGTTCCTGATAATTCTTTACAGGCATAAAACCGGGAATCGTCTGTATTTCAATAGCAGTACCAAGCGCCATAGCACCGGCACGTGCGGCACGGTCAACTTTTTGTGACGCGTCCATAATGGCCTCGGGTGTTTTGGCACGTACTTGAACCTCAAGGACAATATTGTCGGGGATGACATTTACTGCATCTCCGCCTTTTTCAATTATACCATGCACTCTTACATTGTCGCAGTCACGGAATGTTTCGCGCTGAGCATTAATAGCACTTAACGCTACATTTGCTGCGTAAAGAGCATTCACGCCTTGCTCTGGAGCCAGTCCGGCGTGGGCGGCCTTTCCGGTAAAAGTAATTTTCTTCATAACAAAGCCATTATAGCTGGCAGGAGCATAATACTTTGACCCTGCATGAACCAGCAGAGCGGCATCTACATCGTCAAAGACTCCAAGCCTGATCATTTCAGCTTTGCCGCCGCAATAACGAATTTTTCCCTGTTTTACGAGCTGCAGACGGAAATCAGTTTGATTAAATTCTTCGGCAGGCACAGCAATAAAAGCAATTTTGCCGGCAAGTGAATCGGTCACCCCAGTTGCAGTCAACCCAATAGCTGCACCAATTAAGTTTGCGATCTGAATATTGTGTCCGCAGGCATGAGCTGCCCCGGTTTCTGGATTTGCCGCTGGATGAGTAGGCAGGATTATAGAGTCAAGTTCCCCAAGTACCGCAAAAACAGGCCCCGGCTTGCCGGTATCCAAGTCTGCACGGCATCCTGTGATGGCTAGATTTCTAAAACATGGCAACTGTAAAGACTTAAGCTTTTCCGCAACCAGTTTCCCGGCTTTGTGTTCCTTATAACCGGTTTCAGGATTATTCCAAATATATTCTCCAATCTCAATAATTTCTTCCTGAGCCAAGTCAATCGCTTCGCATACCAGTTTTTTAAGTTCTTCTTTTTTCTGCATATCAAATGTTTCCAATTTTTAATTTGCCAATAATTCGAATTGATCAAGCGTTGTTTTTTTTAACATTTCAGAATCAGGAACGACCCCAATTCCATGTTCTTCAGACGGAATAAAAAGTCCCGGTTTAGGATTATCAGGAATTGGTTTGCAAAGATTACGCTCATAAAACTTTGCAGAAGGTGTAATATCAGACGGATATTTTACGTTAGGCAAAGTAGCCAAATTCATCGAAAAGGTGACTCCTAGAGCTGATTCACACATGGCACCGATCCAGCATGGTACTCCTGAATCCTGACAGATGTTATGAATTTTCAAGGAGTTGGTGATACCACCTACTCGACCATGTTTTATATTAATAAAACGGCAAGCTTTTATTTGCATTGCCTGTCTTGCTTTTGTTGGTGATGAAATACTTTCGTCAAGGCATATCGGAGTTGCAATTTGCTTCTGCAAAAAAGCGTGATCAATAAGATCGTCATTCATCAACGGCTGTTCTATCATAGCCAGATTATATTTGTCCAGCTTCTTAAACATATCAATATCATCCAACGTATATGCGCTATTGCAATCAATATGCATTATCAGATCAGGGAAAGCTGATCTAACAGACCTGACCATATCCAAATCCCATCCCGGACAGTATTTAAGCTTTATTCTTGGATAACCTGAGTCCATCAAAACTTGAATGCGTTCCAGCAATGAATCAATATCCTGCATCACTCCCAGGGTATAACCAGCACTTACTTTTTCTTTTGTGCCTCCAATTGCATTTTTGATCGGAATCTTCTGCATTCTGGCATTGAGATCCCACCAAGCCATATCAAAAGCTCCTTTAGCAAAACTATTACCCTTCACAGACATAAATATTTTCTGGAGTTCATTTCCGGAGGAGATATCCTTACCAATAATCAGTTGTGAAAGAAATTTACCACCAATATGAAAAGCAGTTACATCTGTTTCGGAAGAGAATCCGGGAAAGCCCATTGGCGCAGCCTCTCCCCATCCTTCATATTTGCCGTTATCAAGTTTTACCAGTATTGAATTAAATGCATTTGCTGTACCAAACGCAGTAGTATAAGGAGTTTTAATAGGATTGCAAACCCTGAAAATGGCTAATTTATCAATTTGCACTTGACTGTTTCCTGAAATTTTTGCTGAATTAGAATGCTCTCTATAAGATTTTAAGTTACTATACTGATATGTCAATAATATTTAAATCGTTTATTAATACTAAAATCATATGCTGTTATTGTGAAATTGTCTTGATTCCAGAAGGAAACGAAACCAAAGCTCTCTTTGCAAAAACATTTAATTTGATGTATCATATAAGTTATTAAGTTCAATATGGGGATACAACATGATACGTCTATACTGTCGGCTTTTTGCCGGTGCTCTCGCTGTTTTGCTGCTCACTTCCTGCGCTTCGAGCAAGAGGATGATGCGTCTTTCACCTTTGGAATCAAAGGATAAAGCCGATATAACTCAGATAAACCTTAACGAAGATCATATCAACCTATGGCCCATGTTCTACAAATGCGGTGCATTTACTTCGATATTCTGGCCCATTGCAGACCTTGACTCAAAAGGGGTTGCGGTTCGTCCGTTTTTCAACAAGGAAGGCAGTGAATATTCAATCCTGTTCCCGTTATCTGCCTGGAATCCTGTAAACGGTGACGGCTGGGCATTAACTTCGTATTGGAACGACAAAAATATAGGTACATTCCCGCTGTTTAATATCGGCCCTGACTTTAATTATGTGCTGCCGTTCTGGTGGGACCATAACTGGAAACAGTTTGGCTTGCTGCCCATATCGTACTTCTCAAAAGATATGAATTTTTTTGGTCCGTTGTGGTACGATTATTCTGACTCAAGCTTTGGTCTTTTTCCATTATTCTGGCAGGCCAGTGACTGGGGATGCCTCTTTCCATTTTATAACTACGAGAATTACACAAGTGAATTTGACTTTAAGCTTTTATTTGGTGTGCTTGGCAAGCTGCAATATGAGAAAAAAAATGCCGATTACCATTACCGCTTTTTGAACTGTTACCGCATTAGAAAAAAGGAAAGCACATACGACGGCTTTTTGCCCTTGTATTTAAGAAAATCAAGCCCAGAAGAATCTTTTTTCATTTCGCCATTATTAATTGACTGGCAAGATTGCAACCACATTAATATGTCCTGGCTGCATTATTATGAAAAAGGCGCTGGCAAAGAAATATTGATAACACCTTTGTTCGGCAGTACTTTGAATAGAAAAATAGACAAGATTTCAATGATGAATATTCTTGGGCCAGCATACATATCGTGGGATGAACCTGATGATAAATATTTGTCTTTTGCATGGCCGTTATATTTTCAACGTAAAAAAGATGATTCAGAGACGATAGCCAGTTTACCATTGTTTTATCATAATAAACAAGGTAAAAACAAAAAGACTGTAGCCAGCTTTCCGTTATTTTACTACAACAAGGATAAGAAAAAGTCAAACTTTAATGTACTGGGGCCACTCTTTCATCGATACTCTTATAACAACTACAGCGAAACCAATGCTGTATGGCCGATTTTTGGTTATACTAATGACCCCAAAGGCAAAGACAATTGGCGTGTATGCCCTCTGGTGTCGTGGAACAGTGACTGGCCTTCAGTTTTCGAAGCTTGTTCAGCATCCTGGGACCGTTTGGAATACGTTACAAAAGCCATGGTGAGGGCAAATGGAATCTTTTTGTTCTGTTGCTGAACTATTTTTCTCATCAAAAACCTGAAGGCTCATCCATGAGGAATAAATATGAACCTGTCGAATCTATTTGTATTAAAGGAAGAAAAATTGATGAAATTTTTGCACGTTGGCTGTTGTTTTGGTCTAAGGCAAAAACAAAATATTTAGTATGGAAAGATGTCCCGGAAAAAAAGGTTGTTGCTGAATTACACGACTTGTTATTAAACAGATACAAATTACAAATACCAAAGTCGAGAAAGCTTAAAGGAGATGCTGAAGATAAATTAACTGTAAAACAGAGAAAGAAACGACGTGACAACTACTATCAGGCAAAGCTGCAGGAACTGATAGACAAAATCGGATTAAAAGAAAAAGCACCTGTTAAATACACTGCCAGAAAAGCGTTGTGTAAAAAACTGGAAAACCGCTTTGCCGAAATAACCAATGGGCGTCAGTTGTCAACAATAACTTACAACTATTCAGGTTATGAAGGCGATTATGACTGGAGTTTTCTTTGGATACTGGCTAACGGTAAAGAGTTTGGCGATGCCGAAGAGATAAGTTTTTTGAAATATCTGTACCGCTATCAGCGTTCCGGCAGCGTTCCGGCAAAAAAAGCCAGACAGACAATATTCCCATTCATAACATGGGACTCCGGGCCCGACCGCAGTAAATTCTCTTTCATGTGGCGCCTGTTCAATCTGGAAAGTAGCCAAAAAGGAACCTCAGGTCACATTTTCTTTATACCATTTTAGAACATACAAAGACGGTGCAGTAGCAGCCTTTGCCTGAATCGACAAAACCGAGATTGCTCCGTACGAGGGAGAGCGCTATATCGCTCCCGGGGCGTTCTTGGACGTGGTCCAGCAACGGATCGCTGGGTAATGGGCTTTATCAGTCAAAGATTACTTCGACTATATCACTGTCTTTCAGGTCTAAGTGATCCCTGAGCCTTACTTCGCTGATTATTTCCAGAATTGTTTTGGGGTGGTCGCCGCTGCCGCTATCGTTTTTATCAGTTCTTAAGGCAAAGGCACTGTGCCCGTTGATTGTGCATTTCGTTATTGAAACGCCAACAGTGTTTGCACTTTCGCAGGGCTCTATTCTTATTTTGCTTTGCGGAAAGTCAATAGGCTCGGGGAGTTCAATGTTTAAAGAGCCGGGATACATTTCCCGGCCCAGTTTTTGAACATAAATATCTTTAAGCTTGACCATCCAGTAGGTTAAATTACCTATTCCGGTTTTTACTTTACCCTGCATATCATTGTCTCCTTTTAATTATTCACCCAAGAATGTGCAACGAAAAATTATTTATTCAACCGAAGTTAGCTAAATGCCTTCTTCTGCAATAGATCTGTCAATCTGAAGCAGTTCCACCGGAGTTCCATTAAATTCAATAAATGCAACGATTACACCTGGACTGGGACTGTTGGGTTCTATTATTACATTCTTACCTTCCAGTTCAGCCTTGAGGTCATCTACTTCAAAAGCAATATGAGGCATATTTTTCACTATTTCAGGAAAATCAGCATCATCATCAAAGCGCATGTGTTCGATACCGTATGGATTGTTGCCGTAACCACTGACATACACTCCAAGATGTTCCAGGCGTTTTTAGTTATCAAGCTTTTTTGTTGTCGGGATTCCCATATGATGGTATTTCATGTTTACGATTCCTCTTTTGGGAGTTTATTTTTGTTTATCCCCTGGCCAAGGTTAAATAGTAGAACTCTGTTTTTATATCAATTGTTCCCAGTTATTTAGAATAATTATATTAAAAAATATTAGGAATTTTCGACCCATAATTTAACCATGTTTAAATTATTCTTTAATTAGCAATACCTAGGTTCTTACCTGCTCTAGTTAATTATAATCTTAAAATTTCCTTATATTAAATTATTTTTTTTTGCTTTTTTATTTTTAATAAAAGATAATTGAAGTTTTTTTTACAAATGTTATCATTCTAAATTAGTATGAATTTGTTATCCCTGAAAATGCTTTTATTGGAAATAGGAAAGTAAAATGTAATATTTATATTTTCTATAGAATTTATTTCTTGCATAATGGTATAAAAGCACTAGTGAAAAGTATTTAAGTTAGGAAGGAAGCTCTCAGGGCATTGGGAAGAGGATTCATTTTGAGGAGATCGCAAAGAAAGGCTGCCCTGAGAGCAAAATCCAAAACAAACCTTATACTTCTATAGACATTGGGATAAGCAAAATGTTCTAAAGGCATTAAATTTTATTTCAAGTTTTTATTGATTATTCAAAATAATTAAACACAATATATTTTAAAAATGGAACATTTAGTAGTATTAGTAGTCTAAATATAACAGAGTAGTTATGAGCTGGAGAAATGTGGAACTTACGAGGCCCATTCCTCGCTCAAGCAAAATCCCAAGGACATTTTTATATCCTTAGGATTTTGCTTTTTGTTATTAGTATGCTAATGCATTTCCTTTGCTTTTTTTCCCTGATTTTGTGTGTTATGCGCTTAGTACTGATCTGTTTATGCTGTCAGTTTTCTTATCTTCCTGCATTGAGTAAACGTTGCTTCTCTTTAAAATAATCTTTTTTACCTCTAGAAAGCAGAAATAGGCAAAGCATGCAGGAATAATCTGTAGTACAGTATATTTCCAGCTGAATTCTGTGAATTGGATAACTGGAAGTTCAGGATAATATTTGTACAGGCAGGAGTAAAAATAAGGACTCGTAAGAAAAAATGGAATAAAGAATCCCAGCATCGGCAATAATACAGGTATCCATAGCTTTCCTCCTACTTGTTTCAAAAATGCATTAAAGGAAAACAACAAAACTAAAAAGAAGAAAAATAATTGTCCTTTAATACCTATTGAAATTGTATTTATAGAATATTTTGAAAACCAAAGAGTTATAAGTCCTGCAAAGATAAGTGCTTCAGCATCTGATCTAGTTGCCAATATTTTCTAAGCTATCGAAATTGCAATAGAAGAGCAATGCCGTCAAAGGAATAACAGCGATGATTCTAGGGAAAAACTGATTATATGAACCAAGAGCTGCTGCCAAAATTGCTATAGAAATTATTGAAACGAAAAGCTTCTTGTAATTAATTGTCATTTGGGTTTAATCACCTTCAATGATTCCTTTTTTCAACATTAATTCTTTAAGTTTCTGTTGATATGGTGGAAGAATATTCACATCTGATTTAAACGGTATTATCTTACCGCGCAATCTTTTAAAGTGATGACAGGTGACTGATCCCTCAAGCTTGTCTTTGCTGTAAAACTTTATCTTCAGTTGCCCCAAACATGAACAACCGTTGATGCCTTTCTGAGCTTTAAGTTTCATGCATGAAAAAAAATCTTTAACGTCATTTCCTGTTAGCACAATTTTAGGATTATCGCCTTCCCCGGGGTGCCGTTGTGTATTATAAACAACAATTTTATCAGTATTTTCTGCAAGCTGTGCGACTTTTATTTTTAAAGCTATATCAGGAATATGAGGCCATACTATAGCCCCCACTACCACCAGGATTCCCAACGAGCATAAAATTATTATTCTATTTTTGAGTTTCATCCGACTTGAGTAGACCTTTCTCGATAAAAAACTTTTCAAGTTTATCCCGGCTTGAGTCAGGAAGGTAGAAATCACTGTTTATAGGCACATCCAAGCCCCGAACATGAGTTCGGTTATGATATGTCATCATATCAAGCAGCTTTCCCTTGCCAAAAAACTCTATCTTCAAATCACCTTTACGTTTGCAAGTGCTGTGGTCATCTGGAACTTCAAGTTGAAGGCACTCAAAGAATGTTTTGATGTCCTGACCCTTAAGCTTAATTTGAGGGTCATCACTAAAGTGACCGTTGCTGCCTTTTTTGTAAATTATAATGTCGTCTGTTTCTGCTTTAAGCTCATTAAGTTTGTCTTGCAAAGTTTGATTTTCATCAACACCCTTACTATGAAAAGTCATGAATATGACAACAAACAATAAAGCAGTAACCAGCAGGGCCCAGGCAATTATTTTCCAGGATTTCATATTTTTCCCTCAGTCTTCTTCCTTTTGTCTTCAAAAGGTTGCGCTCTTGTCTCTTAATTTTTTAAGAATGTTTCGCATCAAAGATAATTTTTAAGACACCATACTATATAACCAATTATCAAATTTTTCTCTATGCCATTTCTTCAAGATCAAAAAGAATTAATTTCTGTCTTTTGTGTTTGCGGTTGGAAACTGTTTCACAGCCTTAATTATAGAGTGACTAATTACATTTTGAGGTTATTTTTCACGTGAATGACAGTATCATTATAAAGGATAGTAGAGGTATTTTTTGATAAAGCAACCGATTATGCTTTGTATTCTAATTTCTTGAACATCAGGTTCTTCAAACAAACTACAATCACAGGAGCTGTTGTTTTGTAAATTTAACTGACTATTTACTTAAAAGGAACTAATGAGCAGTTTAGCCATAAATAGTGTTATCTTTTCGATTAATTGCTTGTGTTGATAACATTTTTACACACGTTCCTACAATATGGGATATAACAGGTTTGATAAATTTGTAGTGCAATTATTTTTAAGTGAAATCCATAATTGTCAAGTATTTAAAAATAAAAATATTAGTGATTGTTAATTTTGCATGACGCATTTGCTTAGTATGAAAATTGCTGAATGACAATATTTTTTTCAACTGAAACATAAAAGAGACTTTAATTATGATAGAATTTGCGAGATTTACTGATGACATAAATGTAATGAAAAGTAATCTTGAAAAATTGCTTAGAGAAAATAATGGCTACGGGGGTAAACATGTAAGGTTTTATTCTGATAAAGACACTTTTTACTTGCATGATAGTAGCTTCATTCATATGCGTTTCTCAAATCCTTTTCAAGCCGGGAGAAGGTGGGAAAAGTACAACAACGCTCATAAAAATATAAAAAAATATATTTTATATTGGCTGACTGAATCTCTTGGAAAATATTCAGCAGGAAGGTTTGCGGATAGCGTTAATTGTGGTATTACTGCAAATGTTTTACTGTCAGTATGTAATAGAGCTTGTAGTTCTATGCACGGTATGGGGAATAAAAAGTGTATTATTCCGAATTCCTATGATCCGTCCTCCATGTTAATTAGTGATAGCCAATCTAATAAATTTTTTCGACCAGCCAGAATTTTATTGTGTGAGACTCAAAAAAATAAAGGTTGTAATATGAGCAAAATGCCAAAGGTTGAGAATGTGCCGAATAACCTGAAACTTATAGCGATGGGAGATACACATAGCTCGGCAATGAAAATGGTATATTTATTAATCAAGTACAATATATTCAGCTGCACTTCATATACTTATTTTCAACTACAGAATGCATATAAACAAAGAGATTTTAAAGATTATAAAGATTATAAAGATTATCTTTCACATCTTAAAAAGAACAATACGGCAAATCATCTTTTACTGTTGTTTCTTGGAGACACCTTGGCAGACAGAGGAGAGAGTGATTTAATGGTTTTGTACTGTTATGAGTTTCTTAGTAAGAATGATATAGATTATAAAATTATATTTTCAAATCATGATTTGGAGTTTTACTTGAACTACAAAAAAAGTTCAAAAATGGTATAACAAAATATTTTCTAGATGGACAATTAGGTATTTTTGCAAAATTACTTTGTTGCCTGTGTGAAAATTTACGGTGCGAGATAATTGATTACAGTGAGGTGAAAGAACTTGTGGAATCATACTATATTCCAAAACTTAAACTTGTGCATTATGAATATGCTGTGCATGAAGGACAAGCAAGGCATTTAGTATTTACTCATGCCCCCCATAACATGAAAACACTTGTAGATTACAAAAGAAAACTTGATGGTCATAACGATTTTGATGCTCCTAAAGATGAGAATGACATTGAGACGTTTGTTGACAGCCTTAATAGTAAATTCATGTTGCCATTTGATGACCCAAAAATGAATTTTGCAAACCCATACAGCGTGACAAATAAACTGAAAAATATATCAAATTTTGTTTGGCAAAGAGAAAATATTTTCAGGCATGAGCCCTGTTTTGGCAAATGGAGATCAATACTTAATGTACATGGTCATGTTGGTGAAGGTGTGGGTGTAGGCAATTCTCTCCATTTAAACCTGGATTCAAACTTTGGAAAAGGAGTTGATAACGACTCACATGATATGCCTGTTTTACTGCTTTGCCAAAAATAACAGCTTTGCACCTTATTCAGCTTGCCATATTTTTAAATTAAAGTGATGTAAATGGGTATTGAAGAAGTCTCTTTTTGAAAGTTTGAACATTATTGATGGATGTTGGTCATATTTAATAAATGCAATTTAAATTGAAATTTTATTTAATATGACCTATTCCATACAGCAAGCAATACCGCGCAAGCAGCGCATTGAAGCCATCGATGTTTTTCGCGGACTGATTATTTTCCTGATGTGCCTGGTTAATAATCCGGGGTCGTGGGGACATGTTTACACACCGCTGCTTGAGGCTGATTGGAGTGGGTACGGGATTCCTGATCTGATTTTTCCGGGGTTTATATTTTTAGTAGGCATGGCAGTGCCGCTTTCACTTGACAGGCGTCTTGCTTCAGGAGAGTCGCGCTTGCGTTTATTTAGACATGTTTTGATTCGCTCAATTATATTGTTTTTCATTGGGGTAGCTATCCATATGGTGCCGGACTTTGATCTTGCTAATGTCAGGATACCCGGTGTTCTGCAGCGAATTGCTTTTGTTTATCTCTGCGGCAGCTGTATTTATATATTTTGTCGACCCAATGCCTTCTGGCTGGCAATTATTGGTGCCGTGATTCTACTGATTTACTGGCCGCTGATGACGCTGGTTCCATTGCCGAACGGTGCGGCTCCGGCGCTGACCCCAACTGGTAACCTTGATGCCTATATCAGCAATTTACTGCTCAAAGGGCATCTCTGGGAAGTGACAAAGACCTGGGACCCGGAAGGCATTGTCAGCAGCTTTGCGGCGATTGCTACGGGATTGAGCGGTATCTGGGCTGGTAAGTTGATAAAGTCTTCAGGCAGTCAGCAGGAAAAAGCGCTGGTATTTCTGATCTCAGGAGTTGTGTTAGTGGCTTTGGGACAAATATGGGGAATTCAGTTCCCAATCATCAAAAAACTCTGGACATCATCGTTTGTGCTGGTCAGCGGTGGCTGGAGTATGATATTACTGGCATTTCTGATATGGATTTACGATATAAGAGGCTTCCGGAAGCCGTTTAAGCTTTTCGCAATGCTTGGTCGTAATGCTCTGATTCTGTATATAGTTGAAGAGCTTCTCGGCAGCATACTGGCTGCCGGAACAGGCTATATCATATACGAAAACATTTATCAGAACATAATTTCGCCGAGCTTCGGCTCACTGCTTTATGCCCTGACAGTTACCGCCTTGATTTCCCTGTTGGGCGTAACCCTCTACCGCTTTAAAATCTTCATCAAGATTTAGGCTTTGCTGCATATTTGATTATATAAATAACTTTTGTTTTAAGCAATAATGTGCCAGCTTATATTGATATCGAAAAAGAGGAACATTCATGTATAAGCAAATCATTATTTCTACCGCTCTGTTTTTCTGCCTGTTTGCAGGAGGGTGTGGAAAGTCTGAAGAATCTGATAAATTGCAGACAAGTCCACGTGGAAAGTGTGATTTCAGGTTGATACTCAAAGGTTTTAAAAAAGACTGCTCTGAAAAAGGTGAAAGTCGGTTTTTGGGCAATATTGAAATTTTAAATCCAAAATTTTTAAAAGAAAAAGATGAATTAAGATTTCTATTTATGAGCAGTGGCAAATATGACTATAATGCATTGAAAAATAATGCTTTTTTAAAAAAGCTAGGTGCCTATCTTAAGATAAATAATGCTAAGACAATAGGGAATGTAAAATTTGATAATCAGTTTTCATTTGATGAAAAACTGCATATTTCTCGCAATAAAAAAATGACATTTCAGATTAGTTATTGTTCAGGAGAAATCCCTGCCGAAATTTGTACTAAGTCTCGAGTTAGTAAATTTCGTACAGGTCTTTTGGAAAAATGGCAAAATACTTTGTTATTTAAAGGCAAATCAATAAAATTTAACATTGATCAACCTGTCAAACTATTCAGAGCCAAGTTATGGGATAAAAAAGGCGTCCTGTTTGCAGATGTAAAATCTTCATTAATTATTACACGCAAAAAAGACGCAAAACGCATAGTTAAATCTCTGACTAGATCCAGTAACGGCTAATAGCTATCTGGCAAAGGTTTACTGAATCAGCTGTTTTACAGCTTCCAGCGGGACTGAGGTTTTTTCAGATACCTGCTCTGGAGTGCGGCCTTCTTTGTGGAGGCGGTTGACGAAGGTGGCTAAGGACTCTCCGACTTCAAGCAGGTGTTTGTCCGGGTCGAAAAACCTTACTGTCAGCTGTCCCCATGGCTCTTCGTTCAGTTCGTGGAGGAATTCAACATTATTATCGCATAACTTTTTGTGAACGGCGAAGATGTCTTCGGTTTCATAGCAGAGCTCGGCGCGCGGTTTGGCGGAAATGTCTTTCAGGTCGATTTCCATTTTGTCCGGGATAATGTGGTCCTGCCATATTTCCCAAATGGTTAAGCCGTTATTCAGGATTACATTTTTGTTGAAATCCAGCTCTATTTTCATTTCCATTACTTCAGTGTAAAAGCGTTTGGATACTTCAATATCACGGACAAATAATGCTGTCGAATGAAATGTTATGCTCATGCCGTCTCCCTTTTTAGGCTTTAATTGCAAAAGGAGAATATAACAGTTGTTACTTGATTTGTCGCTGCCCGTAACTATGTTTTGGAAGCAATTTAATCGGATCTGTTCAATTTTTAGTAATGCAATTCAGGGGGGAGATAGCTCAAGTCACCAATTGCATGGACATTAATTTTTGGGATAGATGGTGTTATAGTTAAGTACGCCGTCTTTGTAATGATATATTCTGTAGGTTGGTACTCTAGCGTATTGGTTGGTAGCAGAAGAAGATATGTAAACCGGAATTTTGCCGAGATGCTGCAGTTGATCGCGGTGAATGTGTCCGCAAATCATCGCTATGATATTATATTTACCAAGAGCTTTTATCCATTTTTCTTTCACTCCGTCTTTCCAGCCGCGGTGGTACTCGTTTGCATAAAAATTTTTATCCGGTGGTACATGCGTAAAAATAATAGCCGATTGCTTCGGAGTTTTTGCCATTTCAGCAGAGAGGCATGCTAAAGGATCATAGTTTGCCAGAAAAACATCATCGTAATTCATATCGGCCCAGACAAAATATAGTGCAACACCTTCTACTACTGATTTTTGGAATAACGGACCAAAGTATGTTTCGAAATTAGAGATGCTTTTTTTGGTGTCAATAGGTGTGATGTCATGGTTTCCGGGGATAAAATATACGACTGGTTTGAGCTGCTTAAAAATAGCTCTGGCTTCTTTGGCACTTTCAGAATTACTCATTGTTTGTGAATGGCCTAGAATGTCTCCGGTATGAACGACAAACCTGATATTTAACGGCAGTTCATTGATAGACTCAATGATGCTCTGAAGGTGTTCGGTTTGAGACTCATTTTTACCCAGATGGGTGTCGGTTATTTGTACAAACCTGAAATCAGCAGCATAGAGAACTGACCCTAAAAGGAACAAAAATGTCAAAAATAAAAATTTGAGACTTAATTTTTTACTCATAACACCTTGCCCGCTAAGTATATTTTACCTGTTACTATTTGTAGTATTAAACAATTATAAAGTGTGATTTGTTCATTAAATAGAAAAACGTATTCACCGCAATTTACTAAAAAAAACAGTGAATACGCAAATAAAACCGTATTAAAAAATGTTTACTGGCGAACTAATCTGATGTAAGCCGGGTGCAGATCGGTTTCAGTTGTTCTGAGTGGGTTAATGTCTAGGCCGCCGCGCCGGGTATACTTGGCGTAAACGGTTAACATATTTGGCCTGCATTGTTTCATTATATCACAAAAAATTCTTTCGACGCAGTGTTCGTGGAATTCATTATGGCTTCTAAAAGAAATAATATATTTCAGTAAATTTTCTCTGTTGATTTTGTGTCCCTGATAGTGGATTACGACTGAACCCCAATCAGGTTGTCCGGTTACCAGACAGTTAGATTTGAGCAGGTTGCTGTTAAGAGTCTCATCGCAAATTTCATCTGAAATACTAAGCAAGTCAGAATTGACATTATAGGTGTCGATTTCAATATCAAGAGAATCAAGGTTCTCTCCCGGCAAACTGCTGTTAATACTGATGTGGTAGTCTTCAAGTTCGAAAATTTCTACTTTTACCTCGGCTCCAGCTGCCTCGGATAAATCCTTCTGTATAACTTCTTTTACTGATTCTAAATCTGAAAACCTGGTGTTGTTAAGAGAGTTCAGATAAAGTTTAAGAGATTTTGATTCAATAAGGGCTGGCGAGTGAGCAGGCAGTACAAAACGTCCTATTGTAACGAGAGGTTTGCCTTTATCATTGAGCCATGACAATTCGTAAGAATTGAGTAGATCAAAACCGTTGAAAGGGGTTTCTTCTTCAGAAATTCCCAATTTTTTTCTTTGCATTTCACGCGGGATTGGAAACAGCAAAGTCTTGTCATATTTCGATATGTAGCCACAATTTTTCCCAAGCGGACCTTCATTCAAAAATTTTTTGTCCATAATAGATAATCAGTTAAATATTGTTTTAATTGTAAAAAAACTAAGGAGTAAAATATACGTAATTAAAACAATCTATTCAAACTGTTATATAAAAAATATTATATAATAACATAAGTTCAGATCTCAGTAATCAAGTCATTCAGGTGATTGTGTAATCATTAAAACCTATACTCTGTGTTTTCTGAAATTTTCCAGAAAATGTTTATGGACATCGCTGTTTCTGAACATGCTTGTTCTCTGCTTAGATGTCTCCCATCCGAGGTTAGATTTAAATTGAAATCCTGTAGCAGCTTTGAACTCGTACTTTTCGGTCAAGTAGAGCTTTACGATTTGACATATTATAAAGCTTTTGAAAATTTCATCGTCTTCGAACTTATAAACACCCCGGTTAGGGTCAAAGTAATAATGATAACCGTATGGATCCGTGTAAGTTGCCACAGCATGTCCATGATACTTATAACCATTTTTATAAGAATACATGTCAAGACCGATATAAGTTCCAACTCCTTCTGCCAGTTCCATATTATTGATAAACTCAGTAAGATTTAGATTGTTATTCTTACAATTTATAAAAGATTGAACGTTAGATCTTGGTGTTTTGTTATATTCTACAATATGAGGATTTAATTTTTTCAGACACTTTAAAAGGTCAGCAACAAAAAATTCACCCTTTTTTTGCATTGAATATGTTGTGCGAGACAAAGAAATGTGTTTAGGATAAAAAGCTTGCCCGCTAGAAGATTTAAATGTCATACTCTGCATTGTCATCAGGTATTGGTAATAGCTGGCATGTTTACCTTTAGAAGAATAAGATTCTCTCGTATCATAAGAAACGGGATTGTTGGGATTATAAAAATCGCAGTGATAGGTACTTTTGTCATAAGGGTCAGCTAAGTAGAAATTGTCACTTTTGCTCCATCCTACTTTTAATGAATTCTCAAAGTAATCAGCCTGGGCTCCGCATTCAATTTGATGAGCAAGCCAACAAATTACAACGCTATGGCACCACCCAAATTTACTCCAGTTTGACTTCAGAAAAGCATCATCGTCTCCCTGATTATAGTTCCCAATGATTTTAACTTTACCCTTGCAGGTTTTGAAAAATTCCTCAGTTTTTTTGGAGATTTTGTAAGCAAGCAAAGTTTTAGTGCATAATATTCTTTTTAATTCCTGAATATTGAATATCGAATCCAGCCTTTTTTTGAGCTTTGTAAGTTCATGCAGAGACTCATAACAAGCGGTGTATGAAACCAGCAGAATCGATTGGATAAAAATAGCACGTTTACTTTGCTCGTGATTAAGATTAAGCTTTGGAGAATTAAAAAGTGCCCTGATCATTTTAGGGTTGTAAAGCCTCTGCATTAAAGCTCTATGTACTGTTCTTACAGCTTCAAACGCACGGTTTTGGCTTAAGGCAATTGGAAGCTTTTCTTCTAAAAGATATTTTGAAAATTCATATGAGATATAGAGCCAGTGAAAGTTGGTGTTAGCTTGAAATGCAGGGTAGGCAGACCTGTTTCTCTTCTGATTACTGAGTACTGGGGAAGTTGCAGTTTTGACTAGTTTTGCGAACTCTTTTTTCAAAATAGTTGCATCGTGGCAGTTTTTAATCAATTTGTAGTAATGATCTATTATTAAATTTGGCCTTTGAGCCATTATGTTTAAAAAGAGACAGGATTGCCTGAGCTTTATTATTTCATTAATCGCTTTATCTTTGTTCCAGAACATTACGCTTCCCAGGCCAAGTTTGACTGTAGCCTTATTAAAAGATAAAAGACGAAGGATTCTATTCAGCCTTTCTTCGCATTTGGTTTTATCTTGATAAATTCCGCAATTTTTACTATCAAAAGTTACTGGAAGATTGTTTTTATTAAGATTATTATTAGAACTGAACTCATCCCATATAGCGTCATAGCGTTCAAACTCTGTTTTAACCTGTTGCACCATTTGCTTAAGTATGGTGCAAATAGCCTTTTTATTACCCGCAACGTCTTTTAGCTCTGCAGTGTTAAAGTCCATTTTACCGATGAAATCTATTATTTTTCGGGATAAGTTAATAAATTTAAGTTTTATCATAATTCTGCCTTGCAATATATAAAAAAGTGAAAAATTCTTTAAAGGTATTAGTACACTAATACTACTGCTGAAATAGACACTCTTTAAACAGCATTGTTCAATGAATTTTAGTTTATAATCAGGCTTTCATTTTTATCGCAAATTTATCAATTTAAAGAAGAAGGAAATATTAGATATTTCCATAAAATAGAATTTTCAGCTTGTGCTGCAATACCCCTGATGATATAACTTTTCTGCTAATGCGTCAATGTCACTTACATGTCCATATATAAAAAGCGTATCATTTTCGGCCAGAGTTTTATCTGTTTTGGGCATTGTTTCGTAGTCGGCATTTACAGGCTGAATTCCCAGCAGCAATAGATTTTTTTCCTTGAAATCAATATCTTTGATATTTTTATCAATTAACGAATTGTTCTTTTCAGCAATAATTTGTACAACTTCGTAGTTTTCATTCATGTGGCAAATCGGAATAAAGACTTTAAGGGCATCTCTGGTATAGAAAAAATTGATCAGATGCTCAAGAACCTTGTCCAGCTTACGTTCAAACCATTTACTGTAGGCAATGATATAAAGAACAAAAAGACCTGCAGCCAGGAGTCCAAGGCGTTCCAGTGGGTGGCTTTCGTCCATCGGGTTGACAAAACCAATAACCGCAGTTGACATTGTTGCTATAAAACCAATATGGCCAAGTACCATAAGAGTTGAGATTGCTCTTCGGCGTACTGGATGTTTAAGGATTATTTCCGATTCAGAAGTAGTATAACCGCAACCGGTTATTGCTGAATGCGCTTGGAATTTAGCTGTTCTTACCGGGACTCCTGTATGCATTAGCACAATTGAGCCGATTCTTGTTATGAAAAGTGATATAAATAATACTATAAGTAAAGAAGTGATTGCCAGCATGAATGTGCCCTCTTATTAAAGATTTAACAAATTAATATAGTGCGGGAGAATGATTTTTTCCAGTATTTGGGTTCGAGTTGAATTGAAATTTAAGCGTTTATAAAACTTTGTATGCTGTTGCACTAAATTGATTTATTCTATTAAAATTGAGCTTATGAGGTTGTCAGCAGCTCAAAAAATGTTAAAGTACTTTGGTGAGAGGTGTTATGAGAGACAGTAACAGAATTACTGATTTTATATGGAGTATATTGTAATTATGAAGCGACGGATTGCTGTTTGGATATTTTTTGCCTGTTTCGCGTGTTTGTGCTTTACTGGCTGCCGTTCAGTGCCTTATTCAGGGCGCTCACAGATGCTATTCACCTCTGAATCTCAAGAGGAAAAACTTGGTAAACAAGCCTGGCAGCAGATTTTGTCTAAAGAGAGAATTGAAAAAGACCCACAGTATGAAAATAACCTTTTACGTGTAGGCAAAAACCTTGCAACAGCAGTTAATATGCCGAAATATAAATGGGAATTCAAGGTGTTTGATTCAAACACTCCTAATGCATTTTGCCTGCCCGGAGGCAAGGTGGGAGTCTATCGCGGACTGTTTAAATATGTAGACAACGATGCAGAACTGGCAACAGTTGTCGGGCATGAAATTGCTCATGCTGTGGCCCGCCATGGCGGCGAGCGCATATCACAGTCGATGCTTCAAGGAATAGGGGCAACTGTCTTAAGTGTGGCATTAAACGATCAGCTTGTGCAGCTGGCATATGGCTATGGAACCAATCTGCTGGCGATTCTGCCTTACAGCCGTACTCATGAGTCTGAGGCCGACTATATGGGACTTTTGTTTATGGCCAAAGCAGGCTATGATCCGCATGCCTCATTGAAGTTCTGGGAGAAGTTCAGCAAACTCAGTGATATTTCTATGGTTCAGGAGTTTTTATCTACTCATCCGGCCGGGAAAAGCCGTATAAAGGAGTTGAAAGAGCACTTGCCTGAAGCAATGAAGCTTTATGATAAGGCTCCCACAAAACTTGGTCTTGGCGAAGTGTATTCCAATAAAATGCAGACTAAAGCTGCCGTCGCGAAAAAGTCATTCAACACAAATTATAAGAATAATAAACTGAGCTTTGGACTGAATCGGAATCCCGACTGGTCTTATAATGAGGACTATAGAGGGGTTACCCTCATCGCGCCTGATAAAGGGGCGCATATCCTGATTCAAACTGCCGGAATTACAGATGTTACCGGCAGGCGGCGCTCGCTGGAAGCTATTACTGATACCTTGCGGCGCAACCTTGAGGTCAGAGGCTCCAACGCAAAATTTGCTAAGCCTAAACCGACAGTATTAAATGGAATGAAAGGAATGGATTTCTCTGGGCAATATACCTTGAGGAATATGAATATTCAGCAGTATAACGCAATCCTGATGTCCCCAAGCGGCAGAAAATTCTATGTGATAAGTTACTACGGCAAGCCTGAATACTTCAAGAAGAATATGAAGGCAGCAGCCCAGATGATTGCATCATTCAGAGGAATTTAAAAGTCTCTCAGGGAAAGGCACAGGCCTTTGCCTGAGGCTTTATTTATTACATTTTTACTATGCCGGAAATTCCTTTCAGGGCGTCAGGCACTAACTCACATACCATAATGTTCTTATAAAGTTCTTCAGGTACAGGTATTGAACATTTGATGTCGTGATTAATGGTCGGGACGAATCCGAACCTGTTGTAATAAGTCGGGTCACCGGCAAGAAATACCGACTTAAAGCCCAGCTTTTTTGCCAGTTTGAAGCTTTCGTTTATCAGCTTTGAGGCTATGCCCTGATTGCGGTATTCCAAAAGGACTGAAACTGGGGCCAGATATAGGACTTCAAATTTTTTATCATTCTTTTCAACATAAGTTTTTGAAATCATTATGTAGCCAATTATTTCATTGTTTTTTTCCGCGATCAATGCAAGTTCTGGAATATATTTATCGCTGTAGCGAGTATTATTTATAAAGTCCTGTTCGTGACCGTCTTTTACCTTTGCGGTTTCAAATGTTGCTTTTATAAAGTTATAAATGTTATCAAAATCATTTTTAGTTTCCGGTCTTATTCTCATTTTTGCTTCCTCAATATATGGAATTTAGTTGTCAAAAGAAAGGTTTTTTGCTTAAGATAATATCTGTGGTCAAAACCTGATGTTGGGAACAGGAGAGCAAGACAACTTGTACTACGAACCGGATAATAAGCAGAACATACACACTGATAAGGGAAGGCGCAGCTTTCCGTTATCGTCTGCTTTTATTCTATGGGTATTGCTAACGATTATGCTAGTAGAAGTATGCGGATTTGTCAATATGGAACAAATACATTATTTTCTTCGGAGGAAACTGAAAAGCAGATAGTTTTTAAAGGAAATGGCCTATTTTTTCTCTTCAGGCTTGTAGGTTTCCTGAAACTCTTTGATGATATTGTGTTCTCCTTGATCAGCTTTTGCACGAACAAAAGAAGCGAATTCAGCTAGACGATCACAGAATTCTGAGTCAACCACGTGTTCGACGCGACAGGCGAAATCATCAGCTTTTTTTCTGGAACAGCCAAGTACTTTGGAAAAAAAATCAGCCAGAACGCCGTGACGTTTATCAAGTTCAGAAGCTATTTTCTCGCCTTTTTCTGTGAGCGATACATTTTTTCTAACGTCATAGTTAATCAGGCCGATAGTAGAGAGTTTTCGCATTGCTTCTGTTACTGACGGCATACGGTTGCTAAGGCGCTCAGCAATATCTTTTACATGGGCGTGACCGTGCTCTTCGCTTAATTCGTAAATAGTTTCAAGATATATTTGCTGCTTTAAAGAAAGTTTTTCCAGCGTATCACTCATTTGAGCCTGATTTCCTTACTAATAATTTTCCTTCACTAAGCTGGCGCTTGCCAGTCTAAAACAATACCCCAGTTTTGAGATATTTTCAAGTTTTTGGCATTGCAAAAGCAGTAGTTGCTAATTTGCAAATGTTTTGCTTATGAATTTAAAAATGACATTTTTCCATTTTCGATGGCGTTTAGCTATTGACTATGGTAATGGTTGTTAGTATAATAATACATTTATCGGGATTATTGCCGATAAAAATAGGAGTTAATTGTTATGTTTAAGAAAATTGCAATTGTTGTTGCTGTAGTAGCTGTAAGCTTTTGCATAGCTGTATCGTTAGGTACAGTGGTTTAAATCTCAGCAGAAGCTAAAGTATGCAAAAAGATATTTCAAAGTGTATTATTAAATTTTAGATAAAAAAAGCCCCCGGATATTTTGGGGGCTTTATTGTAATCTGAAATAGATTTTCTAATCTTTTCTAAAGTATATAGCTTTGTGACCTGACAGTTTACGGTTCTTAATGAGCATTTTATATCTGGCAGCCTCAATTTGAGCTTTTTTGCTTACCGTTGGCCCGCTGCTGTCGACACGAACAGGTGCTTCGGCAAGCTTGCCGTCAAGCATCATCATAAAGAACTTTCCGGCATAATTCATGGTATTGGTAATAGCGTGTGCCGAGAAGCTTGCGCCTGTAACATTATTGCCCGCGAAGTTTGTTTCGTTATTGGCTATGTCTTTATTAAGCAGTTCAAGTTTGCGCATCATTACTTTGGCCAGGAAAATAGGTGTTTCGCGACAGGCAATTATAGTGAAGTTGCGCAATACGCCTTTGGTGCTGATATACATCATCATTGAAATCTCTCCCCGATAACCGCTTACTCCGCGAACCATATCAAGTGATTTGAAAATATATCCTTCAACTTTGGTGCCTTTCAATACTTTGTAATAATGAACCGTGTCATCACCAGCAGTAGCTTGTGCAGGCAATAACTTGGTGCCTTTAGGCGTTACTTCCTGGACGGCCTGCTTCACGCGGTCAGAAGCGTCGTCTGCTTTGACAGAGACGGCTCCGCCTATTAGAATAAGGCAGCAGATTATTAACGCGGAAGTACGCATGTATATCTTAGGAAATAGAATTAGTGCCAGCAGCATTAATGAAGTGCACAGCAGCACCACAAGAGAGGTATTAAGCCCCAGCATAGGCAGTAGAAAGATTGCGGCAAGGGGGCCGCCGATAGCACCGCCCAGAGAGTCAAGTATCCACAGTCTGAATGACGAACTGCCCGCCTTTACTTTATGTGCGTTGTTAATAGCAGCTGCTCGTGGCAGCCAAGTACCGCTGACAGCTCCGGCAGCCGTGAAGAGAGGAGTAAATGCAAGCGGATAGGAATAATCAAGATCAAGCCCCAGCAGAAGTACCATAAGAACGGCAGAACCGAGTCCAAGGAAAGGAAGGAGCTGTTTATCAGGATGTTTTAGCTGTAAATGATTGACAAACCAGCCGCCGCCAAAAAGTCCCAGCATAAACAGGGAATTTAAGAGCCCGAAATAGAGAAACAATGACCCGTTTGAATTCTGAAAACAGAACAGCAGAATTACATTTAGGGCCATGGCGATGACGGATGTCGTGAAGACAATGAACATAATTTCTCCTCCTTTCATGAGTAGATCTTTATTAAAATTTTCAATTTTTGGCATTACTAAACCGTACATTTCTCTAACTATCAGTATCCCCAATGTCATTATAACTATAACAATTATAATATACTTCATCAAGGTAGTTCTATCCGCTGTTTGAGGAATAAAATTTAAAGGGACGCCTGACATTTTCATATCCAGAGCGATTGCAAATCTGGTAAGCATGGGAAATTGATCGGAATTTAAAAGCCTGTCAGGACTGGATATTATGCGCCAGCGATAATTGTCCATTTGTCCGTTAACCCTCTCTGGATCAAAAAGATTCCGGAAGTCTATGAAATAAGATTCCGGAATATTATTTTTTGCAGCGAGTTGTTTGAATCGCTTTTCCAGAACCTCAGGGTTGTCTGTAATATATCTGGGAGCTACCGCGGCAAAAAAACGGCTGTTTTCTCCGGCCTGTAAAACAAGGTACCCGAAATTATTACCTAATGTTCGCAAAAGCGAAGCGCCGGTGAGGCTCAACTCTCTACCCATGAAGTTTTCGCCTGCCGGAAATAGTACGCTGACCACACCGTTAGGTGACAGCCGCCGTCTGAGAAGCCTGAAGAATGAATTACTGAAGTATCTGTTCAGCGACAGGCTGCGGGGAGCAGGGAGGCGTAGAGTGATCAAATCAAAATTTCTGTAGTTGTGCTTCAGCCAGCGAATAGGATCCTGACCGGGGACAATCAGTTTTGCCGGTCTTCTTCCGGGCAATAACGGCAGAATTTTTCTGGGATAATCAGGGTCTGTGCTTAACCATGTTACCTGACGTACAGAGTCCACCTTGCTGTATTCACGGCAGACTCCAATGGCGTCGTCTCCAATTACCAGTATGTTTCTTGCTTCAGGAACTTCGGACAAATTTAAATAAACGGACTCAAAGGCCGCACTGGATTGCGGCAGCATTTCGAGGACGCTGCCCCATCTTATAATACAGTCACCTTGTTGATAGGCTGCCCGAACGTATCTGGCTTGAGGAGTGCTGAAGACATTCTGCAAGTGACTCGCAGGTAGTAAACGGCTCAGTTGAGTGCGTGCAGTATGCAGGTGCCAGCGTTCCCCATAACCGCAAACGACCATTACCAGCATGGCTATGCCGGCTATGCCGCAAATAGTTTTGACCAGCATATTTCCGCGTGCTGCATGAGACAGCATTGGAAGCACTAGCAGGATGCCGCCTGTCATCATAGCAATGCATTCAGAATGCACATTGCAGTAAAGCAGAATTGTAACCATTACGGCACCGGCAAAACTACCGAGAGCGTCTGTCAGGTAAATGTGAGAAACCGGCAGCTTGAAGGAACGAACTGCCCGTGAGGTTCCGGCTACTACCAGCAGTCCGGTAACAATACTTATCGGTGAATTCAAGAAAAAAGTTGATAATGCCAGTGCTCCGGCATCAAGCATTTTGTACTCGGGAACTCCTATAATAAATCGTGCTTCAAGCAGTAAGTATCGTTGCAGAAAAAATGCCGGGATATACAGCAGTACGAAGTATTCAAGGTACTTGGACACGAGTGAACGCACTGATGGTATACGCCCGAGCGCAGCTCCGCCGCCGATCCAGGTAAGCCATGAAAGGAAAAACAAACCGGTTGAAACCTCATTCCCTCTAAATACTTCCATGTAAGAGCGAAAAAGCAGGGCTTGCGCCATTAAACCACAGAACCCCACCGCGAAAAAGGTAAATGTGCGGGCAGAAAACGGCGGCTTTTCCATTATTCAATAGCTCCTGATTTTTCAGCAAATCTGATAGTTTGAAAAACCTCGAAAGAGGTATTTGTTTTCCATGAGTAAGGCGGAAGCCCGGCTTTCATTGACAGATGGGTAAGGGTTTCCTCTAGATCCCACCCCTGCTCTTTTGCGACTTGAGGCAGAAAAACCGCTCGAC
Organism: Lentisphaerota bacterium; assembly: GCA_024225035.1. Classification (GTDB taxonomy): domain Bacteria; phylum Verrucomicrobiota; class Lentisphaeria; order Victivallales; family Victivallaceae; genus Zth2. The sequence goes on along the minus strand of JAAEMX010000177.1, from coordinate 177,535 downwards.
GATGGCCTTTTTTCAAGATAATCCCATCGGTTCCGATTTTTATTTTTTTCCAGTTGTCAACAATGTGAGGCTGAGTAAGGATAGCTATTTCAATCGTATAGCCTTCCTGACTTGTTCTGGTCAGCGGCAGAAAGCGTGAGTCCAGAAACGCTGCATTTATTGCCTGATGAACCACTGCGGCATAAAGCGGACGGGTAGGGTAGAGCTCTCCCATGCAGCCTTTGAGCTGACCATTCTGCCGTATAGTTATAAATACTGCTCGTTTTTCTTTAAGTTCGGCCGTAGGCTTAAAGTTTAAGTCTTCAAGTTTGGGCGAATGATTTTTCTCTAAACTGAAACCTATTGCCTCTCTGGCCAGACCAAGCAGCATGGCTTTTTCCTGATCACTGATCTGAATATCCTGAATGGATTCCGGTGGATCAGGGACTTTGTTCAGGTCTTTCCAACCGTCCAGAAAAGCTGCAGTGATATAAGAAACAGAGCAGCTGATTGTACCGGTAACTTCAGCGGAAGTTCCGTATGCAAGCATTTTTACATTTGAATCTTTATCCATCATTTGAGCCGCAATGGCGAGCGTGTCACGTCCGCAGATAGTAGCTCCGGTGTTGTCTATAAAGCCGAGCAGTCCTTCTCCGTCCTTTTCCTCTATAAATCTGAACGCAGTCAGGTCAAGTTGTTTAATGCGGCGGCGGGTCAGGAAGTCAACACCGTACGGAATAAACCCGAAACGTTTGCCGTAGTGGGTGAAATCAGCGCTGAAGACTACGAGGGTGTCTTTATCAGCGACCTTCAGCAAAGCTTGAGCTATTTTGCATACAGTAGGCCATGTTATGCGCCCAACTAATATCGGAACCAGTTTGAAATCCTTCAAGGCATACTGGAGCATCGGCAGCTCTATCTGAATGCTGTGATCGACCATATGCGGGCTTTTGTCAACTTCAACAAACTTATACTTGCGCAGTTTTGAAATAACTTCAGTGTCAACACTTATTGTGCCGAGCGGGGTTTTGAAAAATTTAACGTCAGGGATGCATATTTTGTTCATTATTGGGTGGTGGTGACTCGGGCCGAGAACAATTACCCTTTTATATTTTTTCCCCATAATCTGTCTTATCCCGGCACCGGCAATCCCGCCTGAGTATTTATAGCCGGCATGGGGCAGCAACAGCCCGTTAACGTTTTTGTAAACTCTCACATCAGCATTATCAACAAATGATTTGATTTGCTTTGTCAGAACCTTAGGGTCAGATGGATACCATTTCCCAGCAATGCTGCTGTTGATAGTTTTTGCTGCAAGTTGACCGCAAAGGCACAGTGTGAGCAGTGTGTATAAAAAATACTTCATCCCAGCCAATCTCCTCTTTTTTGAATCTTATCCCAGTTAACAGTTTTTTCGCCGCCGGGAGCCCGTTTGCCTGGCGCGGCCTTGGTGACGCGGCTGACTGTTTGGGGAATGAGCTTTACTATACGCGGTAAAAATACAACCGCCGCTAAAAGTTTAATAAAATCTCTTTTTGCTAACTGCATTACCATACTCCTTCGATAGCTTTTCCGCAATGTGGACACTTGCCGTTTTTCAGCTTACTTCCTAAGAAGCTGACCCCTGCCCGTCGAACAAGTTTTTTGTCGCAGCCGGGGCAAAATGTTGAGGCCCATTCAGAGTTCAGGACATTTCCTGCATAGACGTATTTTAAACCTGCGGACTTTGCCAGCTGTCTGGCCTTTTCAATTGTAGCAATTGGAGTAGGGGGCAGGTTGCGCATTTTATAGCGTGGAGAGAATCTGGAAAAATGCAGTGGAGTATCTTCACCAAGGTTTGATTTTACCCAGTGGCAAAGATTGCTGATCATCTCGTCGCTGTCATTAAGTGTAGGGAGCAGCAGGTTAGTAACTTCAACTTCGACGCCGCATTCCTTAGCTGTGACCAGAGAATTCAGAACCGGTCGCAAAGTAGCGTTGCAGACGGTTTGATAAAATTTGTCGGAGAATCCTTTTAGATCGATATTAGCCGCATCGGTATATTTGCACAGTTCTTTAAGTGGCTTGTGGTTTATGTATCCTGCGGTCACTAAAACATTTCTAATGCCCTGTTCACGCGCCAGACGCGATGTGTCCAGTGTGTATTCGTAAAATATGACAGGGTCAGTATAGGTATAAGCTATTGATTTGCACTTGAGTTTACGGGCAGCTCTAATTACTTGTTTGGGAGGCATTCTGAACGATCTAACCTGATCCGGATTGGCTTGTGATATTTCCCAGTTCTGGCAGTTCAGACAATGCAGATTACATCCGGCTGTAGCTATAGAAAAAGCGCGGCTGCCCGGCAGGAAGTGGAAGAGTGGTTTTTTTTCGATCGGGTCAACGTGCAGAGCACAGGGGAAGCCATAAGTTATGGCAACCAGTTCTCCGTCAAGGTTTACTCTGGCACGGCAATTGCCGGCCTCCCCCTGATTTAAAGCACATTTTTTGGGACACAATTCACAAACGACCTTCATAACAGCAGTCCCTGCTTAAAATATTGCTGGATCAAAAATGAGCAAATAGTCCTCAGGGATTATTATACGGCTAATCCGCTACGAATCAAGGTCGTTTGATTCGGAAGTTTAGAAAAACGCTATACTCCGTCAACGACGAAAAAGCTTTTAAGCTTTGTACGTTATTAAGTTATCGTTTTGAAGCAAGCGTTTTTACTATTAGGCTGTTCAAAAATCAGTTATTAGTCCTGGCTGTTTTCTTCCTCTACATCTAAAGCCTCACCTCTAGACCAGAGGATGTGTTCTCTTACCAGCTCTTCAGCCTTGTCGCTGTCGTGATTTTCAAGTGCACTGATGATGGCATCATGAGTCGCACGTTCAGGTTCATGAGTAATGCCTGGTCTAACGCCTTTGCCCATCTTGAAAACTTTTTCAATGAGCATGAGCTGCTTGATCACACGCTGAACCGCAATATTTCCTGACATATCAACTATTTTCTGGTGAAAAGCGATTTCCGCTTCAATTTCCATTTTAGTCTCACCTTTTTCCATAGATCTGTCAAAGGTATTTGAGTATTTGCGCAGCAGTCTTATGTCGCGAGCTGTAGCTCTGATTGCGGCATTACGTGCTGCAATACTCTCGAGAGCTTCGCGGACTTCGAAAATATCGCTGATTTCTTTGTCAGAAAGTTCGCGTATGCGAATTCCTTTGCGCTGGCGGCGTTCGATAATGCCACGTACTTCGAGTTCTTTCAGGATGTCTCGAAGCTGAGTGCGGCTTATTGCAAACTGCTCGCAAAGTTCGTATTCGTTCGTAAAACTTTCTTCTGGAATGGTTTTTTCAAGAATCCATTCCCAGATATCTATTATCTGTTGTCGTTTTTCTGCTACTGAGGCCATAATCATCTCCATAAATTAAAACAATAAGCAATTCTCTTCTCTAATACAATTATAGTACATTATTTATGCTGAAATGCAAGCTGTACTATTCGGGATGCAAATACTGCGGTTGTACATAAAACAGGCTATCCCGATTGTCAAGTTCAGCATAATTGAAGCATAAATAAGTAAGCACCGGATACCAGGCCAATTATGATCGTAAACAATTTCAACTCCTCATTAGAAGTAGGTTGTTCCTGGCATTAATCAGGAGTTGTCTATCATTTAATAACTGGTCATTTTAGTGTTTATTAAAAGCAGTCTGGTTGTTTGGGCAATCCAATCAGGTTGTCGCCTGCCTTAAGTGCTGCCTGATTAATTGTTCTGCAACAATGCCGTTTTGGGCTTCCAGAGCTTCAACAATCGCTTCATGGCTGGCTGCTGCATGGTTCTTCAGTGGATCAGGTCTGCCCGGGGTACACATTCTGTAAGCTTCTTCAATCAGCAGGTACTGGCTGGTCATACGCTTGACAGCTTCGTTGCCTGACATTTCAAGAAGTTTTTTGTGAAAAGCAATATCAGATTTTTTCTTAGCTTTGATATCTTTACCCTGCATAGCAGTGTTAAAGTCCCCGGCATGCTTACGCAGCATGTCAAGATCTCTGGATTTAGGCATTACAGCAGCAGTTCTTGCCGCGATAGCTTCCAGAGCTTCAAAAATTTCAAAAATATCACTTGCTTCTTTTTTGGGAATTTCCCTGACGCGGATACCCTTGCGCTGACGACGTACAATAATGTTTTGAACTTCCAGTTCCTTCAGTATGTCGCGAACCTGAGTTCTACTCATTGAGAACTTTTCACATAGCTCATACTCATTAGTGTACTGGCCCTCGGGTAACGTTTTTTTGACAATCCATCTGCGGACATTATCTACCCGCTGTTGCCTTTTAGATAATGAGGCCATAATTAACTCCGTTTTTCAAAAAACATAACACAATTTCTCTAATGTTAACATAATAATACATTTTAGATAAAATGCAAGCGGAAAAATATGAGGAAATTATTTGTTTAGTATTTTTATAACTTATTAAACTAGAGCGGGTATTATAAAATAGTATTTTGTTTGATAACTTATTAACATATAAAATCAGACAATTTGAACTGACTTAGAGTGCTAATGCTTTGATAGTTACAACAAAATAGAGTGAATGGAGTGTGATTCAGGTAAGGTTATTTGGATTGAAATATACTATACTAAATATTAAATTTCCATTAAATTTTTTATAGAAAAGTCAACAAAGGCTGTAATTGACAAACAGCCTTTGTTTTTTAAAATTATAATCTACATGATTAAGAGAACGCTATAGTTTTACAGGAGTACCAGACTGTGCGCTGGCATAGATCGCGTCAAGCAAGCGCATAACAGTTAAACCTTCAGAGCCGGGTGCGGGAACTGGCTGTTCATTGTAAACGGCTTCCGCAAATGCGTAGTAGGAACTTGGCACAACTGTTGGCACTGGGTGCAGCACTTTATCATAAAGGCTGCCGTTTTCCTCAGTGAAAACTTCCATGTCAAAAGTATAGCTTTCATTTAGATTTTTCTGAACCATGCCTCCTTCTGTTCCGAGCAGTCTGGTTTCCATCATTTCATTTTCTTTAATATTTGCCGCCCATGACGCTTCTAAATTGAGAGTCGCTCCGTTTTTAAATTTTATCATAGCTGTTGCGAGGTCTTCGACGTTGTAGCTGACGTCACGTTCCGCAGCCATTTTAGAGGCAAGTTTGTCGTAAGTAGAAGCAAAAACAGTGTCAGGCTCCGGGTATCCCATTAACCATAAGGCCAAATCCAGTCTGTGTACACCGAGGTCGATTAATGGGCCGCCTCCGGATAATTTTTTATCGAAAAACCAGCCGCCCGGTTTAGCTGTTTGAGCTCCGAAGGTACTGGTACTGAATCCTGGTATTCCGCGGCGACGATGCCATATACTTCTTGCAAAGTATATTTCGCCAAGGATGCCGGACTCGACTTCTTTTTTCATTGCGTAGGCTTGAGGAGTAAATCTGAAACTGAAGTTTATCATCAATTTGCAGTTATTTTTTTCGGCGACAGCCAGCATTTCTTCGGCTTCGGCCGCATTTAGGGCCATAGGTTTTTCACATAATACATGAGCCCCTGATTCCAGTGCGGCGATGGTCAAAGTCTTGTGAAATTTATTTGGGACAGCTATACTGACAATATCAAGCTTTTCCTGTGTGAACATTTTTTTGGCGGAAGTATACAGTTTTTTTATGCAGAACTCTTTATTGCGCTCTTCCATTCGTTCTTTATTGACGTCGGCCAAAGCTACAACTTCTACATTCGGGTGCTGATTAAATCCATTAATATGCGCTCCGCCCATACCAACGCCGACAACACCTGCTCTAAGTTTTTTGGTCATGATAGTGCTTCCTCGTTTGCTTGCAAATAGTTTATACGCCCTGCTCAATACCAGCTTTGCCGAAATCAATGTCTTTGGATGTCAGCGTTTCAATAGGTTTGCTCTGCGGGCAAATATGTTCTGCTTTATAATCCGAATGAGCCCAGCGAACAGCGTTACCGATTATTTTCAGCACGGTTTCATTATGATAGATGGGATAAGTTTCGTGTCCGGGGCGGAAATAAAAGATTTTACCATACCCACGCTCAAAAACACATCCGCTACGGAAAACTTCGCCGCCTTCGAACCAGGAAACAAAGATAAGTTTGTCTGGGGTAGGAATATCAAAACGCTCGCCATACATTTCAGTGTTAGGTATTTCAAAGTAATCGCCAATATCCTGAGTTATCGGGTGGGAAGGCTCCAGATTCCAGAGGCGTTCTTTTTCAGCTTCTTCACGCCATTTTAAGCTGCAGTTTGTACCGGTTATTTTCTTGAATATTTTTGAAAAATGTCCGGAATGCAGGACAAGAAGCCCCATGCCTTCAAGCACTTTGCGGTGGACTTTTTCAACAATTTCGTCTTTGACTTCACCATGGGCGCAATGTCCCCACCAGAGCAATACATCTGTTGTGTTTAGTACTTCATCAGTCAGCCCGTGTTCCGGCTCGTCCAGAGTGGCATAGCGAATGTTTAAATCTGATGCTGCAATACCTTTGCCAATGGCTTTGTGCATGCCGTCAGGGTATAGCTTTTTTACAGCTTCGTTGCTCTTTTCATGCCGGAACTCATTCCAGATTGTGACATTTATTTTTTTTGTCATGTTGGTCTCCAGTTTTGCTGAAAAGTATTTTACAAGTTGCATTTAAGTCTGTAAGGTTTATTCTAGGTCATATGATTAATAATGCAATAGTAGTTTTATATACAAAATGTGATATATAATATCAGGATGTGATAAATGCGATTGTGGGAAGTGAAATTTGAAGTTCATCGGGCTCTCGAGAGTCTGCCGTATCCAACGTGGGCGGTATAGGAAATTCAAACCAAGCCTGAGTATAGACTGGATGGCTGGAAAAGACTTGACCAGACCGGCGGACAACTGGTTTATACAGTCAGCGGAGAGGGCAGGTTTCTGCATAAAGGTACCCAAAATTATTGGCAGGGACAGTTTTTATTCATAACCACTATGATCCGCATACGTCATACTATTATCCTCCTGAGGGAAGCAAACCATGGGTTTTTCTGTGGATTAGCTTTGACGGTAAGAGTCTCGAGGCAATGGTGGCTGACTTGGTAAAACGGTACGGTTGCATTTTTACTTTGCCTGAAAATCATCCTGTAATTAAACGCATGCGTGCATTTAAAGGACTTGAAAGTACGGTGCAGGTTTTGTCTCCGTTAAATGCCGCAGGGCTGGTGATGTCGATCTTTACCGGAGTAAGCGACAGACTTGAGAAAGGCATTCTGGACAACCCGTACTCTGAACTGGTGGGGCAGGCGCAGAGCCTGATAGTTGAAAATATGGCTGAGCCTATCAGCATTACTGAAATAGCTGATAAAATGCAGGTCAGCAGAGAGCACTTGTCAAGGGCGTTTCGGCGCCAGATCGATGCCAGCCCGCAGGAATATATCATTAGGGTGAAAATGCAGTTTGCTCAGGATATTCTGCGCAATACCAGCTACAGCTGCAAGGAAATTGCGGAAAGGGTCGGGTATGATTCTCCGTCCTGTTTCAACCGCGCATTTAAACGAGTATATGGAATGACGCCCCAGACCATGCGAAAATCAGGCATCATTCCGGAATAACCTTATATAATTTTACAGTTTTATCAAAGTTCGGGTGTCGGCGCTTTCTTTGGCGCATAAAGCAATTTTTGAAACGTTAAATGTATCTTCCATAGTCAGGCGACAGGTACCTTGTCCTTGAAGAGAGCGGCAGAAGTCTCCAAAAAAGTCGTCTTCCGGTTTAAGTTCCAGTTCTCGCGGTGTGGTGTCACCGTTAGTTAATATGGGTTTGCCGTGCATGATCTCGATAACACCTCGTGAGCCGGCTATTCTTAGTTGATCATCCCCGTGCGACCCGGAATTTTTAGTGCGCAGGTAATCTGCCGAAATCGTGCCTATCGTGTCGTTGGCGAAGTGGGTTGATATAACAGCTGCTCCTTCGCCTTCGCCGTAGCCATGGTTGCCTTTTAAAGTGTGAGCGGCGTAAACTTCGGTAATGTCTCCGCCTGTCCACTGGAACCTGTCCAGCGGATGAACTGCTACCCATAGAATAGTTCCGCCATATGTTTCACGTTTTTTATAGAAATCAGGACGGCTTTCTCCAAAGTCGTAGGATTTAGGCCCATAGAGCATAACTAAATCACCAACAGCACCATCTTTGTATGCTACATAGCCAGCATAAAATTCAGGGGTATAACGCATGCCATGCATTCCGATAATGCTGCATTTGTTTTCAGCTGTCCAGCATTTGCCGCCAGTCTTCAAAATATTTTACGTTGAAATCTTTGACCAGCATTTTTGCTGTGTTTGTTGACAGGTCTTCCGGGACTGCTGATGTGAAGCCGCACAGTTTCAGTTCTGCAGCGTTTTGAGTGATGCTGGACAATGCATAGTTTATGTGACCGGCTCCGTTATTACTATTTTCATTTTATCTTATCGCCTTTAAATTTATTATAGGTTTTCATTTGCATAGGCGAGGTCTTATTAGCCCATTTTATATCAAAACCAGAAGGCATTTTGCCGCTCTGAAAGCATTTTTTAAAAACATCTTCAATTCCGATGACTTTAGTTATTGGTGAGTCGTTAAGTGTATCGCTTGCGCAGTATTCAGCGGGACTGGACTGGATTTCGGTAGAATCATGGACAGCGTTAATTACTTCTGTCACACTGTTGTTATACTCGACTGATACACCTTGATTGCTGAAGTGTACTGTGCCTTCCTCGCAGACAGCTTGAAACTGCGGGCCAAAATGTTTCTTAGAGGCATGTGTGCAGTAATAAAGAATTTTAGAACCGGAAGCTGTTTGTAAATGAATTGCTTTGGTATCAGGCGACTGAATGTCATTGGCCTTATATAATTCGGCATGGCGGTTTATGATTTCGGCGCTTTTGCTGAACTCTGTTTCGCTCCAGAAAAGAGCAATATTCAAAAAATGGGATGTGGCATTATTAAACGGGCTGTCAAGCACGCAGTCATTATCATGCTTCAGGCATCTAGCCCATTTGTTACGGTTGTAGCAAGCGTAATTGCGAGGCCACAGGCAAAGAGCTTTGACATGCAGGAGCTTGCCGAGTTTTCTGCTTAAAATAAGTTGTTTGGCATCTTGAATTACTTTTTGATAAATATGCTGAAATCCCACATAGACACATTTGGCGGTTTCTTTTTCGCAAGCTTGCATGGCGTTGATTTCCTGAATGGTTGCCGCTGCCGGTTTTTCAATAAAGGAGTGAGCTCCGGCTTGCATGGCGGCAACAATTTTTATTTTCCCGTCTTTTGTCTGCCGCATCAAATCGTAGTAATGAACTTCTCCGAAACCGGAGATGCCAATAATTGCAACGTTTAACATACGGTTCCTCTGCTTTGCTTGTCAGAATTTTTGAATCTCATAATTTCCAAAAGCGCGGCATATGGCAAAGGCTTTTTCAGTATAACGGCTTTTTGTGGTTACAAACAGTGATTTGGAAGCTATTCCCGCACCGGACAGACCTTTTACTGGCAACGGGAAAAGGTCAAACTTGAAGTCTGGAGCTCCTCCTGCCTTGAATATTGCACTCTGCCTGGCAATTATTGTAAAGAAAGATTTTCCCTCATGAAACCCGGGAGCGCTAAACCGGTCTTCTTTCTTGTAAAAGATTGATTCTAAAAGAATAAGAAAAAAACTCTTGTAAAAAGTATTATTTTATGGAACAGCAGGGCGTGGTTCCCTGGTCTTATGTAAATAAAGTAATACATTTTGGAGAGGGTGGATTGTCTGTCCTTGGTTTTAGCTGATATGTATTTAGGGAGGTAAAATATGTTTCGTTCGGTTTCTAGTTTAGGCATAAAAAAGAATCACCCAAAATTTGGACAATGTGAGGAATATGTTTTTCGTAATGAGAGAGGAGGGAGTTTTCGCGTTTATACGGTTCGTGATCTTCGCTGTCAAAATGCTTATAAACCTTACTACACTATAAAAGATGTTGGGATCCTTGTAACTAAATTATTTTATATATTCTTTGACTGGAACCGTTGCTACATAGAAGACCAAAGGATACTGGATTTAAGCAAGTTAAAAGGAGTGATGGAACTGGCTCACGGGAATAGAACAACCCCTATGTATTATTGTTTCAGTTTCAAGCATAACCCGTTTATTCCGCCTTCTGGCGATTGGACTTTATATTGGAAAGGCCCCCACGGTAGCGTTAATGAATTAAACGTCAATGAATATCAACTTATTGACCGCCTTTATGGGTATTGGTCTCGTTGTTGGAACAAAACTGAAGTTGCATACTACTATCCAACAAGGAACAGGGATCCTCATGTAGATTTTGCGCAAAATATCTGTCGAGGACCAAAGTTTGCTAATAAAAGAAAGCTGGTTGCTGGGACTATGTCCCACGATAATAGAATTATGAACTATACGTTAAGTGCTTTGAGAAACGATGATGGCAGTCACATTAGCAATGCTATTGGCACTGTTCAATGTTGTGATGGCATGGGTTATATTTTTACAAGAAATCGTCGTGTTTTTGCAGCTACATTGAAAGATTTGCTTAAATTAATTGTAGAACTGGACTTGCCTCGTAGTTTAATTGTAGGTTCTTGTCGTAATTATAATGATGATGACCCTGTATGGAATTCTGCTGACAATTGCGGCCCTTGTGCAGTCGATATTTTCAATTTAAAAGTTCCTATGAATTTAGGACATACTCCAATAACTGACTATAGTGTGAAGTTTGTTTAAATATGATTGATCCGGAAGTTGACAGTATAGGTTATAATGACCTTGAAGCATTTTGATTAAAGTCAGACAGTCTGAAATTTTCTATAGCAGATTCATTGAAAACGTCAGGTTATAAAGGTATATAATATTGTAATGTTATTAGTTTTGAATTATTTATTCATAACCATTTAACAAGATATAATATTATTATTCATAGTGGGGAGGCGGTATGCAGTGTGCAAAATGCAGTACAGAGTTAAAAGAAAGAAGAATTGAAGAAGTAAAACTTGATGTTTGCCCGAAGTGCTCCGGAATTTGGTTTGACTTTGATGAGCTGCAAAATTTTTTGGATAAAGATTATAAAGAAGTCTTACAAAATATAGTTGATAATAATCAAGGACACGATGAACTGCGTGCGGCTTGTCCCAAATGCGGTGGAAAAGGCAAAATGATTAATATCGTAGATCCCGAACATGATATTCATATAGATACTTGCCTGTTGTGTTATGGTATCTGGCTTGACGGCGGCGAGTATGAATTACTTAAAAACACAGGTTTTTTTAATAAACTGAAAAGTTTCTGGCGGAAAAAGTAAGTGGCTTCCTTAAGCTCTTTTGGCCTTTCATGCCGGCAATGATTAATATTTCAGTGCTGAGTCGCTTTGAAAAATTTAATGTTTTTATTAGCGATTTCTATAGAAATTTTAGCACAGCCCGAGCATGGAAGCAATTCGTATTAAGCTGGACGTGAAAGCCTTAAAATAATTAATAAAAAAATTTAAAAAGTATTTGAAATAATACTACCTGTTGTTAGATTATCTGCTCTTCGGATAGTTGAGTTGCTTTTAATAATATAAAAGGAGTAATTGAAAGCGAAGCGGGACTTGAGAGAAATATTTAAGACAATATAATTTATTTTCAATGTGACATTAACCATTTCTTTCAGGGACAAATCATGTATAGAAACAAACCAAAAGCTGTTTATTTACACCTCATAGTAACTTGCAGTTTTTTAGTTGCAATTGTATCGAATGCAGACAGTCGTTTCATAAAAAAATCTGATCTTACCTCTTTAAATAATTTCCAATTCCAAAGCGGTAGCCTGAAATCCACCGGGGCTGTAAAAACTCAGGCCGTAAGCTCTCCTTATGTCGAACAGGACAATTCTATGAAGCTGGCTGGAACTTCAACCGTTGCGGGGTGGACTGTTAAGCGCTACCAGCAGAAATACTATGGGATAGAGGTTTTTGGCGCGTCAATAACTGTAGACGGCAGCGAAGTAAATGGCAAAATTGAAGAAGCCATTGAAAAGGATATTTCGCCTCAAGATATTGCAAAATATCAGGATTTACAGCTGCAGAAACAAGCTGCTGCAAAAGTTTTTGGTGATTATAACGCGGATGAGCTTGTGTCAAAGCTGATAATTTATCCTTTGGTTCAGGATGGACAGCAAAAATATGTTCTGGCCTATTTCCTGCAGATTAATAAAGATGATACTCGGCCTACCTGTATTGTTGATTGCAAAACCTCCAAAGTTTATAAGAAATGGGATAGCGTAGAGCATTTTGCTACCAATGACTGTAGTGCCAGAGTCGTTGGAACAGGCGGTAACATTGCAACCGGTATGTATTATTACGGCTTTGACGGCCTTAAGCCTCTGAGAGTTCCGGTAAGCGGCAAGTTTCAGTATAGTCTTGACGACGGGCAAATCGTTGTTGTCGATATGAATCTTGAAAAGAGTACTGATGATGCCGGCAATGAAATTATCGGTCCCGCTTTTTCGTGGAGCGGCATTCCGGTTTTGCCGACCGAATATGTCAATGGCTCTTATAACGCCAAAACTGACGCTTATGCTTTTGGACAGCTGACTCTTGCCATGTATCAGAACTGGCTGGGAGAAGATGCTATGCCGGGGAAATTCGTATTGCGCGTTCATTATGCCAAACTGGTTTGTGAAGATACTAACGGCGATGGAATAGAGGATACCTGTACCTTGAACAAAAATTATTGCAACGCCTCATGGAATAACGATATTCCGGCAGCGTCTTTTGGTAACGGTGATGGTGAAGCCAGGTATGGGTATTGTATTTTAGATGTGGTTGGACACGAACTGTCACATGCTTATAACTATTTCTGCGGCGGTCTTGTTTATGTGGATCAATCGGGAGCTCTCAATGAATCCTTTGCAGATATCGGTTCAATAGCAGTTCTCGAATATACCCGCCAGAATTACCCTGAACTTTATAATTCTTTTTACTCAAAGGACAATGGTCAAATATCCTGGAGAGTCGGTGAATACCTGAAAACTGACGGAACTGCGTTGCGCTATATGGATCATCCTGCCATGGACGGCGTTTCAGCTGACTGTTATATGCCGGTTGAAGGTGCTGAGCGCTCTTACCAGGATGTAGTTGAGGCTGCTCAGGAAAGCACAAAAGTTAACAGTTACATTGTGCATAAAGCCAGTGGAATATTTAACCGCGCATTTTATCTGTTTTCACAGAAATGGGGCATCGAGAATGCTTTCAAAGTTTTTGCCTTGGCCAATATGAAATACTGGACACCTACGATAGACTTTGAGCATGCCGCAAGCGGCGTTGTTTCGGCATCACAGGATTTTGGTTACAGCGCTGATGAAGCTGTCAGTATATTTGCTGAAATCGGGATTACTCCGCAGTAATATAATAGATTTATTCCCAGAGAGTTGAACTTAAAACTAAAGGCTGCCTCGAGGCAGCCTTTAGCCTTTATGTATCTTCAATTGTAATGATAAATCAAGATGAATTTAAACACATGGAGAAATGATTTTTAATTCCCTAAAGGATTATTTTTTTGCTTTCCGCCAACATGTCAAATACTCCAGACTTATACCTCAGCAAGTAACTGTTTCCTTCATCTAAAAGGTATTTACTGTTATACTTCTGAACAAATTTTTTGCTTTCTATATTGTGCAATGGCGCTAACTCCACATTATCGATATCAGTTTCTTTGAAAACATGAACGTTATATACGGGAACATTATAATTTGAACTTAATAAGTACTTTTCAATATATTGTCTCATGCCAGAGGAAACAGCAATTTTGCCATTGTAATCAGTTATATGATTGCGGCCGAAAATAGGAATCAGAATATCTCTTTTATGCTTCCCGTATTGAATTCCGAAATTGTCCGCGATCCGACGGCCAGCATTTATATTACAGGCATTTTTTCTTATGTGACCATGCTCATTATCGCCGGATTCCTGTTTTTTGCAATTCTCAAAACTTATATTATCATTACCTCCAGAATTTCTAAGCCACGATTTTAATTCTTGATTGAAAAAATTTTTCGTTATTTCAGAACCGTTATATGTATATTTGTCATCAACAGAAAGCGTTTGGATATTATGATTTTTTAAAAAAGTTTGAAGTTCTTTAAAAGGCCAGTCTGAGTTTGATAGATCATGATATTCATAGCTTTTATCACTTGGCAAATAACGATTATACAACGGAGCCAGCGGGCGATATCTATCCATTACTTTTCTACCGTTTTCATTGCGAATTATTACTTCTGTTTTTACCCAGGAAAAATTATACATTCGCCATTCATCAAAAGCCGTTGTATCAAAAGAGCTTGTCAGTTTGTCATTACTTTTGAAAGCAAGTGTCTTTTTTGGTGGGAAAAGGCTATTGTATAATTGTTTTTGGTAATTTATACGATGACAGTTTCCTACAAATTCCCCCTTCCAAATAGTTTCGTTTATGCTTGGTTTTAACTCATTATAAAACTTATCTGCTAATATTTTTCTCATCGTATTCGTACAATAGGAACGGACGTCTTGCCTTTCCTTATAGCCGGGGAAATGCCCCTCATTAATAACTAACATACGTGAAGCCATAATATTAAAGAGTTTTAGATTGGCGCTCTTAAGCATTTTTAAATAGTCCAGCAGAAAACCGTCACCCATACAGTCTTCCTTTGAGTGAGTGTGTCCCAGTAACATGACGCTGCCGCTTGGCTGATTCAAAAGTTGTGTTATGCCTTTAGCTATATTGAAAACTCTTTTGTTGCGTCTTTCATGAATTTGATTATGACATTTAGTACAGTTCACACCGCTTATTTTGTCAGAGACTTTATAATAATGTTCTGTAATACCACATGTTTTGCACTCGTATGTTTGGGCGCAGGAATTGCAGATACGAACTTCACTGTCAGGTTTAGATCTATTCCTGAATGGTACATCATTAAGGTCATAAAAGATATCTTTTTTCGTTGCCTTTAACTTAGAGCATTCTGTACAGACTACGTTTCCACATGATCTGCAGTGATGGATATTTCCAAACCAGCCTAGCGGCTTCCATTCGAAACAGCAGGGACATAAGAAGCATTTTTTCAGTTTTTTAGAAAAGTCAAAGTCAAGAACTTTACCAGGGTATGCTTTTATTTTTTCAACCTTATACCAGTCTTTTTTGGGCATTATAAGCTCCTTAATAAATAGGGATTAGTTGATGTTTTATAAATTCCAGCGAGAATGTATTAGATAAGTTACGAAGGCAAATGTTTGTCAATTTAAGGCACTTAGGCTTGGTCACATAAAATTTGCTCTACTCGCTATGTGAAACAAGTATTGAGCGAATATCAGCTTAGAAATTCGTAATTCTATTAAATATTAGTAACTATTTGCGTCATGCATTCATTTTTCAAGAAAGGTTTGTGACTATTTATTATATAAGTCATCTGTTTAGTGTAAAGATGATAATAGTAAATGAAATTTCCGGAGACCTTAAAGATTAAGTTGGAATATTTCTTGAAAAGTTTTCTGTGGAGTGTTTTTCAGAAGTATTATTATTTCAGCCTGGCAGCAGTAAACCTGTCGCGCCTTGAGTAGTCCTGTATGATTTCTATATCTTTGTAGCGTTTTTCGCCTTCCAGAGCGTCGCGAATGGCTTCAGCTTGATGAATGCCGTGTTCGAAGATAATATATCCGTCAGGCTGCAGGTGTTTGTGAGCGTGTTTTATGGTTTTGAAAATCAGCTTCAGACCGCTGTCAGGAGCTGTAAGGGCCAATCTTGGTTCGTATTTCTTAACTTCCGGCATTAGCGTTTTATATTCTTCATCAGTTACATATGGCAAGTTGGCTGCTATACAGTCAAAACGCTGGTGCGAAAGGTTTGAGAATAAATCACTTTCAATAAACTCAACAGTATCCATGCCGTATTTTTTGCTGTTCTGCCGAGCTACTTCAAGAGCATTAATGCTGACATCAACAGCAGTGACTTTGATATCCAGCCTTTCATAGGCTGCGGCTAAAGCAATTGCTCCGCTGCCGGTGCCGAGATCGAGCAAAGTGCCGTTTTTGGGGATGATTTCGCAAATCTTTTCGACCAGTATTTCAGTTTCCGGGCGAGGGATCAACACATCCGGTGTGACGTACAATGCAAGGCTCATGAAATGGGCTTCGCCAATAATATATTGCAGAGGTTCATGTTTTTCTCTGCGGATCACCATTTCTTCAGCCATGAGCATGATCTTTTGGGAAACATCTTCACTCAGATTCCATACCAGCTCAGGGCGGGAACAGCCTAATAACTCAGATATAATTATTTCAGCTTCCGTTCGAGGAGTCTCAATGCCGATTTTATCCAGCCTTTTGGTTATTTTATCGAGCAAAGCATGATAGCTTTTAGCGGATTTCATTTTCCCCTCTTGCCTGAAGTTAAGATTTATTTTGGGGTAGATTCCTGTACAATATCAGAGAATTCTTTTGCGGAGCACTCTTCAAGGCGTTTACCACGTTTGGAGAGTTTTTCGTTCACTTTGATTACAGTTTCGGCCATACGGTCATGTGTTTCTTCTGAGCCGCCGGCAATAACGAAGTTTTCACCTTTTGTAATACGCTTATGCCCATCCTTGTTGTCAAGGCCCATTCCTAACATCATCGCTTTGCGATTATTCATGTCCCCGCGAGGAGAAACCATATTTCAGCACCTGTCTTAAAAAAATTAAATCCTTACGGCAAACGCCGTTAAATAAAATCTATAATTACGATCATTTAATTTAGTACCGAAATAATATAATTTCCAGTTTTTAAGGCGAATAAAAATCTATCAGTAGCGAGGTTTTTTTAGTTTTCCGCCTCTGGCATAAAAGCGTTTTATGTCGTTTCTGATGCGATTAAGCCGAGCTTTAGATTTATTAATGTCATAGTCAATTTCTCTCAAAACACGGCGCTTGTCTAAAAAATTCTTTGACTGCTGTTTGGTATATGTTTCCTTTTTTGTAGGCTTATAATATCCGCCCCTGTAGGTGTAGTAATAGCCGCCGGAAGGCGCTTTGGGGTTGGAAATAGTGGTGTAGCTGAGCTTGCGCTTTTCACTTTCCAGCTTTGCAATGTGCCCTTGAAGGCGATTTACCTCCTGTCGCATTAAGGTGAATTGCGAAGGTTCTCTTGGGTTTAATGGCGGAGGCTTAAGAAAAATTGTATCGCTGTCTTGCTGTTTTTGCTTAGCCAGCTTTTCCTGTTTCTTTTTATATTGTTGTTGCTTTTGAGTAATGTCTTTTTCATAAGCCTTGGCTTTTTGAGGATTGTAGCCAAACTTTTTAGCCGTTTCCGGTTTCATGTCGGCAAATTTTATGAAGATTACACCACCGTCATGTCCAACGTTTATGCCACTAGGATTTTTCGATAAAACATAAGGGTTTTTGAGCACCCTGCCGTCTTTTAAGGTAATCTGACTTGTAGTATCAACGGCAAAAACTATAAATGCCGTACAGCAAATCAGCAGATAGAATAATGATTTCATATTGCAATTCTCCCCTCACTTTATGTGGGGTAAGTGCCGCAAATATGCTGTCACTTACGGCACCCCGTCACCCCGGCTATCTTTTTATGGCTACTAAAAAAGATTGCTTAAAAATCCGGATTTCTTACCGTTTTTCTTTTTCAGTTCAGCCAAATGTTTTTCCATTTGATCTAGTTCAAGGATTTTTTTCTCAAGTTCATCTTTATAGTCTTCCAGTCTGAAACTGGTTTTTGAAAAACCATCACCAAGGCTCTTTACAACTTTGTAGCGTTTTCGGTTTTCGCTGCGCCTGCTGCTGTTGTTGGAAACAAACCCGCCGCGCCAGAAATAAGTTCCACTGCTGTTGCCTGACGGCTGTGATAAATTGACCGCTTCATTCCGGAGTTTATCGCGCTCTTTTTCTAGACGTGGAATTTCGTATTCAAGACGTTTAATGCGGATTTTGTACTGTTGGATTTTCTTTTCAAGCTCCGTGATCTTATATTTCTGCATTCGCACTTTGTATTGAGCGTCATACTTTTTCTTTGCTTCGGCTTCTTTGGCTTTTTTGGCCGCTTCCTGCTGATGGTATTTTTTTAGTTTTTTCTCGTATTTTTTCGCTTTTTGGGGTTTGTAACTCAGCTTTTTAGCGATTTCCGGCGGCATGTCTTTGTACTTGATAAACTTGGCGCCTTCATCATGGGCGACAACTACCCCGTTGGGGGTTTTGTTCATGATGTATGGATGCTTGAGTATCCTCCCGTCAGGCAGGTTGAGCTCATCCATTTTTCCATTGGAATTGGTGTCTTGAGCTATTATGTTGATTGCCGCGAATATAGCAAGGCAGGTAAATAATTTTCGCATAGTGAAAGTCCTTAAGCTGGTTGAGTCAGATTTTAACGTAATGGTTGTGGAGGAGTGAAGTCGTCATCGGTGAGCATATTGCCCCATTTGACATCAATCAAAGTACTTTCCACCAATGAGCCGTTAACTTGAGAAATCAGCTTGGTAGGAACTTTTACTCCGTCAAAATCCTTATAGTCCCCTAAAAATGTTTTAATGTCAATAACTTCAGAGCAGGTATCATGTTTTTCTATGAGTTCGACCAGAAAGCCGGTTTGGGTAGCAATGAAAAGAGTTACAGGCTGTGATTTGAATTTTGCCAGTGGATAGCAAACCATTTTCCAGCATTCCTGTCCGGCAGACTCAGCTTTGCCGTCAAGCTTTATATTTTTAAAAAGTTTCTGCAGTCTTACATTTGGTGAAAGCATGGCTCCCTGAAATTTAATTTCATTGAGTTCGCAACCGGCAAGTTTTCTAAGCCCGGTCTTGTTATAGTATTCCCAGCCGTCTTTGCCGTTAAATGATTTAACAAAAACCCGATCGTCAAATTTAGTGACGAATTTTATTTTATCCGGAGCCTTCAAGTACATAGTCATGGCAGCGTTTTGAGTACCGGATCTGACTTTGTACTGATAAACAGCACACGACATTTGATCCAGTTTCCCTTGAGGATCCAGGCTTGTCTGCATTTTATCAATAACAGTGTCAGCGGTCGACTTGCTCTCCGTTGTTTTACACCCGAAAACAAAGAGGCATGAAGAAATTGCGGCGAGTAGAATGATTCTTCTCATTATAAAATCTCCTTCTTGAATAGAAATAAGTTGCTTGTAGCAGCTTTGTTAGTATAGCGCTAATAGCTGTAAAAATCAAAACCATTTGATCTTTTTAGTAATAGTTAGTATTGCTATGATTACGTATTTCTTTAACTGTTTTAAAGTAACTTGCATTTTCTCAAGGTGACTGTATTTTAACCTGTTTGAAACGGGAGACATCCGCTAAACAGCGTTGAACAGGGTGTTTCTAATTTTTAGGATAAATCGAAATAGCATTAATTTTGAATAGATTTTTAGGAAGAATTAAATGAAAGCATTTTTTGTATTTTCCGGTCAAGGGGCTCAGGCAGTTGGCATGGGTAAGGATCTTTACGAGTCCAGTCCGGCCGCGAAAAGAGTTTTCGATGCCGCTGACGCAACGCTTGACTGGTCTGTAACAGATGTCTGTTTTAATGGACCTGCTGAAAGACTGACTGAGAGTAAGTACTGTCAGCCAGCTATTTACACAATGAGCTGTGCTGCGTTAGCTGCCTTCAAAGCCAAGTTTCGCGATGTAAAACCTGTCGCATGTGCCGGGCTTAGCCTCGGTGAGTACGCTGCTCTTCAGGCAGGCGACGCGTTTTTGTTCGAAAACGGATTGAAACTGGTTGCACGCCGTGCTGAACTGATGGATGCGGCATGTAGGGGTACTACTGGCGGTATGGCTTCTGTTCTTGGCGGTGATGAAACTGTTATTAAAGAAGTTTGCGCTGAATGCGACATCGATGTGGCAAACTTTAACAGCCCCGGTCAAATCGTAATCAGTGGTGAGAAAGACAAAGTAATGACAGCGGTGAAGACGTTGAAAGAACGCGGTCTCCGCAAAGTAATTCCGTTGAAAGTTGCTGGAGCTTTTCACTCTCGCCTTATGCAGGAAGCTGGAGAACAGCTTGAAGCAGTATTGGGTGACACCCCTATGCAGCTCCCGAAAATTCCTGTTTATCATAATTTTACCGCTGTTTCCGCCAAATGTGACACTGAACTGCGCGCTAACCTGAAAGCTCAGGTTGCCGGCAGCGTTCGTTGGGAAGAGTGTGTTCGTAACATGATCGCGCTTGGTGCTGATACCATGATCGAGTTCGGTCCGGGCAATGTGCTGACTGGCCTGCTCCGCCGTACTGATAAAGCGATTAAGTTCTTTAATATTAATTCCGCTGAAACTCTGGAAAACTTTTCAGAATAATTAAATTACGAAGGATTTATAGTATGGGAAACGAAAAACGTCTCGAGGGTAAAGTTGCACTGGTAACAGGTGGTGCCCGCGGTATTGGTAAATCTATCTGTGAACGCCTGGCTGAAGAAGGTGCCAAACTTGCAATCGTCGACATCATGCTTGATGTAGCTCAGGAAACTGCTGACGAATTCAAAGCCAAAGGCGTTGAAGCCGCTGCTTTTGCTTCTGACGTATCTAAAATGGACAGCGCTGAAGAAACAGTTGCTGCTGTTATTAAAGAATTTGGTAAAGTCGATATTCTGGTCAATAATGCCGGTATTACTCGCGACACTCTGATGATGCGTATGACTGAGCAGGATTGGGATATGGTTATTGCTGTTAACCTTAAAGGCACTTTTAACTTTACCAAAGCTGTTTGCCGTCCAATGATGAAAGCTCGCACTGGCAAGATCGTCAATGTTGCTTCTGTCGTCGGTCGCATGGGTAACGCCGGTCAGGCTAATTACTCTGCTTCCAAAGCAGGTGTTATTGGTCTAACAAAGACTACTGCCAAAGAATTCGCTACTCGCGGTATTCAGGTAAATGCTGTTGCTCCAGGTTTCATCCAGACTGATATGACTGGTAAACTTTCTGAAGCAGCTACTGAAGCATTTATGACTGTTATTCCGATGAAACGTGCTGGAACTCCTGAAGATGTTGCTGCAGTTGTTTACTTCTTATGTTCAGATGACTCAAATTATGTTACTGGACAGGTAATCAATATTGATGGCGGCATGCTTATGTAGTTAAAAAATATGATATTGTTATAAAAAACATTTGCTTTTTTTCAATATCGTCGCATTTTATATGAATCAATAATATAGATACTATAGAAATATAATTCGTTTAGTAAAATAACAAAAAACTAAGGGGGACTGCAAATGTCTTCAGTTGCTGACAAAGTAAAAAATATTGTAGTCGAACAGCTTGGTGTATCAGAAGATCAGGTTGTTGTTGAAGCTAAATTTATCGAAGATCTTGGCGCTGACTCTCTGGATCAGGTTGAGCTGGTGATGGCTCTGGAAGAAGAATTCGGCTCAGATATTCCGGACGAAGACGCTGAAAAACTTACTACAGTTGGCGAAGCTATCAAGTACATTGAAAGCAAAGCTGAATAAGTTAGTTTTTATACAGTTATATCAATGGGTCACATCACCTATGGCGTGACCCATTTTTTTTTAATGGACAAAATGAAGCAGCAGGAGTCTCTCTATGAATGATAGACGTGTTGTTGTAACCGGTACCGGGGTAATTTCCTGCGTCGGCAACAGCGCAGACGAGTTCTGGGATGCTATTGCCAACGGGCGCTGCGGGCTAGGTCGGGTCACTAAATTTGACCCTGAAAGTTATCGTACGCAGATTGCCGGTGAAGTAAAAGATTTTGATGTTTCCAAGTATATGCCTCTTAAAGAGGCTAAGCGAATGGACGCATTCTGTCAGTATGCTATCGCGGCGGCTGATGAGGCCATGGAACAGTCTGGCTTGCCTAAACAACTGATAGGTAGTGATATCGATTCTACTCGTGTCGGTGTAATTACTTCCAGTGGTATTGGCGGCTTGAAATCCATGTGTACTCAGCAGCAGGTTCTCGATCAGCGTGGCCCTGGCAGAATTTCTCCATTGCTTATCCCTATGATGATTATTGACCTCGCGTCAGGGAATGTCTCAATGCGCTACGGCGCTCAGGGACCAAATCTTGGAATTGTAACTGCATGTTCAACTGGAACTCACTCTATTGGTGAGTCTTTTTGGGCGATCAAGCGTGATGATGCTGATGTAATGATTTGCGGTGGTGCTGAAGCCTCTATTGTGCCGCTCGGCTTCGCCGGGTTCTGCTCAATGAAAGCTATGAGTACCCGTAATGATGATCCTATGCATGCAAGTCGTCCGTTCGACGCTGAACGTGATGGTTTTGTAATGTCTGAAGGTGCTGGTATTCTTATTCTTGAGGAACTCGAACACGCCAAAAAACGTGGAGCTACTATTCTGGCCGAACTGGTCGGTTATGGTGCTACCGGTGATGCGTATCACATCACTTCTCCACATCCTGACGGCCTTGGTGCTGCCAACGCTGTAAGGGTTGCTATGCGTCACGCCGAGATTAATCCTGAAGAAATTGATTATATCAATGCTCATGGAACCAGTACTCCTCTGAATGATAAGTATGAAACTAAGTCATTCAAGACAGCATTGGGCGATCATGCCTATAAAGTTTCAGTGAGCAGTACAAAAGGTTCTACCGGTCACGGCCTTGGCGCCGCAGGCGGTATGGAATCCATAGCTTGTATCAATGCAATTAGAAAAGGCGTTGTGCCTCCAACCATTAACTTTGAAAACCCGGATCCGGAATGTGACCTCAATTACACTCCGAATACTGCGGAAGAAAAGAAGATAGACGTTGCTCTTAACGTTAATCTTGGGTTTGGTGGTCACAATGGCGCTCTGATTTACAAGCGTTTTGAAGACTAAATTCAGTGCGGGATTCACCTATTTTACATTTTGGTGGTCCCGCCTCTTGTTTTGCGCAGGTTTTAATTTATAGTATAGTGAAAACTATGAATTATAACCTGCTATTTGTTTAACATCGGGAGGCGCAATATGAAATTTCTTACTTATCTGTCACTAACGGCATTCGTTGTAATAGCCGGCTTCGGCTGTTCACCAAGACTGGCGCAATCGCCTCTCGGTCCGGAAGAACAGAACTGGGAGAAATTTATTAAAAAGTATTACCCGGAATGGGAAGCTCCTCAAACTGTACCTCCCGGCTCTGGTGCAGGCGATGAAGTCAAAGCGCCGGAAGCTAAAAATGCTCCGGTTTTAGCTGAAGATTTAAACATTGCTGACGACAATAAAATACAGCAGAGCACACCTGTTGCTTTGCCTGAAAAACCAATTGGCGCAGCTCCGGAAAAGAAATTCGAGACTTATACCGTTCGCAAAAACGACACTCTCTGGAAAATCTCTAGAAAGTTCTACGGCAAAGGCAGCCGCTGGAAAGAACTCCAGGAGGCAAATGCTGATGTCCTCAAGGGGAAAACCAGCTTGCGACCTGGTATGACACTTAAAATCCCTACGCCGTAACTTAATAAGGTCATCGTTGATGACGAACGAAGAAGATAAATTTTATTTTGAAAATGGTATGACCCTGCACGAAGTGTTTGCAGGGCATCCCGATAAAAACTTAAGACAAGCCCAAACCCAGTTGAAGGTAGCACTTGTTGCGCGCGATTTCTGGGTCCAAATTAAGGGCGAACCCGATAAGATTACTCGCGCCAAAAGCTTTCTGGAAGAACTTTCCCGAGTGTTTCACTTGCGTGGAAGACATCTTGACCAGAATGACTTCGAACAGGTTCTTAAAGCCTTTAAAAACAACAAAGATGATGAGCTGCGCCGCCTCTTTGCAGAAAGAGTGCATGTTGGCCCTAAAAAACGTGACATTGTTCCACGTTCCGCGGCACAGTTGAATTATCTGAAGAATGTCCGCGAAAAAGACATCGTTTTTGGAATAGGCCCTGCCGGTACAGGAAAAACTTATCTGGCAATGGCAATGGCGGTGTCTGAACTGCTCAAAGGTTCGTATAATCGCATTATTTTGACTCGCCCTGCAAAGGAAGCCGGGGAAAGTCTGGGGTTCCTTCCGGGGAATCTTGAAGAAAAAATTATGCCGTATTTACGTCCATTATATGATGCTTTGTACGATATGCTGGACTTCGAAGAAGCGGCATCATTGATTGAACGTAATATTATCGAAGTAGCGCCGCTTGCGTTTATGCGCGGCCGTACACTTAATAATGCGTTTATTATTTTGGACGAAGCGCAGAACACCACTGAAGAGCAAATGCTGATGTTTCTTACAAGGCTCGGCTTTGATTCGCAGTGCGTGATTACCGGAGACCCTTCGCAGACTGACTTAGCTCCAAATGAAAAATCGGGGCTGATCCATGCTGAGAAAACTCTTAAGGGAATTCCGGAAATCGGTTTCAGTCGCTTTGCCACAAAAGACGTTGTCAGGCACGCACTGGTTGAAAAAATTATCAATGCATACA
The DNA here is from genome assembly GCA_024225035.1 of Lentisphaerota bacterium. GTDB lineage: Bacteria > Verrucomicrobiota > Lentisphaeria > Victivallales > Victivallaceae > Zth2. Next base: position 153,163 of record JAAEMX010000177.1, on the reverse strand, counting down.
GTGAGGAAAGGTAAATACTTTGGCTGGCTGGTTGAAAAACTACATTGATAAAAAGCTCAGTAAACGCCGCATGGAGCAGCGCGGTTTGCTTGGGACTCGCAAGCGTCGTACTGATAATGAATTTTTGAAAGCTGCTGACCAGTCAAAAGTCCTCGGTTTTTTCATGCTGGTCCTGCTATGGGCTGTCTGCTCTCTTCTGTTGACATTACCTGCTCTTAAACCGATTAATATTCCTTTGGTTCTGAAACAGCGTGCGTCAAAAACAATTTTCGCTGACTTTGATTTTGTCTATGTGGATAATGCCAAGACGCTTGATCGAAAACGTGAAGTCGCAGAGCGAGTTCCGTTATTTTTCAGGATATCTGAGGTGGCGGTTAAACATGTTCAGCAAAATCTTAAAAGCTTTTTTATTGCCGTAGCTGCGCGTCAGGAAGCGATTAATGATAAAAAAGACTATCAGCCTGCTGGCGATTATTACGCTAACCTTGCTGCAAGTCTGAGTAAGCCTATTCTTGAAGCTATTTATCAGATTTGCCAGAATGAACCTTTGCGGCAAAGCTTTGAAAAAGAGATGCTTGCATTGGCAAATAAAGGTATTATCGCTCAAAAGGAAAAAGATAATTATAAAGTTAGTCAACAGCTTAGAATAATCGATTCTGCGGGTCGTGCCAGGCTTTCAATGGCGGCGCTTGACGTGCCTTCTCCACGCGAAGCAGCGAAAGAGGTGTCAAAACAGGTTTTAAAATTTTATTCTCCAGGCAAGCAGCGTGATGCTCTTGAAGCATCGCTGGTGCAAATATGCTCGATGCTGATCGGAAATAAGGGAACTTTGATTCTCGATTATTCCAGGACAGAGCAAATGCGCCGGGAAGCGACTACAGCGGTTTCTCCTGTAAAAATTGAGGTGAAAAAGTACGAGCCAATTGTTACCAAAGATCAGGTTGTAGACCAAAGAGCGCTTGATCGACTTTCTGCATATGAAAATGAATATCAAGCTCGACTTGAAGAGACTGATTCAGGTCAGCGTATCTTCAAGAATATTATTTGGAGCTTAATCCTGATGGTATTTGTAGGGCTCTACATGTATCACATACATCCGGAAGTAGTTCGCAGTAATCAGAAAATTGGTTTAACTGGGACTATCGTGATTATATCGTTGCTGCTGAACTACATGTTTATGGAAGTTTTTTATTATGCGAGTAGCGGTTTGGGGATATCTCCAAGTCTGGTTAATGATGCCGTTCCATTGGCACTGCCTGCTGTGCTGCTGGCGGTGATGCTTGGGTTCAGGGTCTCGCTTTACGTTGGATTTTTTGTCTCTGCGATAACGGCCATGATGCTCGGAAATTCATTTGATGTTGCTTTGGAGGGATTAGTTGTGTGTAGTCTGGCGGCTATAACGGTGCGTCGTTCATCTAACTACCGCTCTTATTTTATACGGAGTCTTTTGATCGTGTTTATCTCATTCTGGGTGTTGGACTTTAATCTTTTCTGGCATGTGGTTAACTCCCCGGAAATCCTAATGTATACAGCCGGTATAGCCTTTGCCAATGCGTTTTTTACAGCTACTTCAGCCCTGATTTTGATATTTATTTTCGAGTTGGTTTTTAAAGTTACTACTAATATGTCTCTTTTTATGCTGTGTGATTATAATCATCCGCTGTTAAAGCGTTTAGAGCTTGAAGCGCCCGGTACTTTCCATCACAGTCTGATGGTTGCCACTCTGGCTGAATATGCAGCCAAAGCTATTGGTGCTAATGCAATGAAGGCCCGAGTCGCTGCAATTTTTCATGATATTGGTAAACTTGCCAAACCTGAGTACTTTACTGAAAACACGTTTGAGGCCAAAAACAAGCACAATGATTTGCATCCTCGCATGAGTAGCCTTATTATTCTGAATCATGTTAAAGAGGGTATGGACCTGGCCTTGAAATATAAATTGCGTAAAGTTATCCGTGATGCTATCCAGCAGCATCATGGTACTGATATTGTTTATTATTTCTACCGCCGTGCACTGGAAGAAGGCAAGCCCGTGGATGAAAGTGAATACCGTTACCCCGGCCCTCTGCCCAAGGATAAGGAAGTTGCGATTATTAGTCTGGCTGACGCTTGTGAGGCGGCATCGCGCTCACTGCAGAAACCGACACCGAATAAGATTGAAGCTCTGGTCTGGGAGATTATTCGTAAGCGTATCAGAGATGGTCAGTTGAATAAAGCTGATCTTACTATTGCGGATCTTTCAAAGATACGTGACAGTTTCGTTAAAACTTTAATTACAATGAACCATAGCAGAATTGCGTACCCGAAAAACAATGAACAGGATGAAAACGACTTATTCGTGGAAGCACAAAAACATGCAACCGCCACGGAGAACTCAACTGAAAAAACTGATTCTCAGAGCAGCTGAGCTTAGCAGGCTTCCGGTTGAGCAGGAATTATTGATAAACATTACTTTTGTAGGTGACCGCACAATGGCCGCTTATAATCAAGATTATGTTGGTCATGAAGGCACCACGGATGTGATTACCTTTTGCTATCTGGAAGGAGATGAACCGCTCCTGCCCGGTGATGTTGCAATAGATTTGATGATTTGTGCAGACTTTGCGATTCGTGAAGGTGCAGAGCGTAAAGACTCATGCTATGCACGTGAGTTGGCTTTGTATATTGTGCATGGATTACTGCATTCTGCTGGAGAAGATGATTTGGATCCGGTATCCAGAAAGCGTATGCGCCGCCGCGAGCGGGAAGTGATGAAAAAACTTGAACAGGAAATGGATTTTTCCGGAATTTTTCCGGATAATAAAAAAATAAAACGGTCCATAGACATTTAATCAGCACAGGAGGCTTTGAAAAAAAATCATGGATAATGAATTCCTTATTGTTGGAATTTTTGTTTTCGTTCTGCTAATGACTGCTTGGGATGCCTTGCGCGAAATCAGCCTTGGACGCATTCGTCGTATCGAGGTAGATAACAAAAAGCTGGCGCGCAAAATGGAGAACTGGCTTGAGCATCAGGAAGGATTTGAAATTGTATTCCGGTTTTTGAATTTGCTGCTTCTGAGTATAATCTCAACAGCACTTTTTTATAAACTTGTAGTTTTGTTCCCGGATAAGAAATTTCCTGTAATCATTGGCTACATGTTGATTGGGGTAGTTGTTGTGTTGGTGCTTAGCGTTATTGTGGCCCAACTTTTACTCATCAAATTAGATATTCTGATTTTACGCCTGACTTTACCGGTTTTAAATATTTTGCGTTGTTCTATTTTTTCTCCGGTAATCGCTTTGGCACGTCTTACTGAGTCAAGTGCTTCACATTTTGGCGGAGCAGATCATTCTGAAGAAAAAACCACTGCCGAAGATGAGATAATGTCGCTTGTTGAACATGACGATGAAGAAGGCGAGGAAAGCCTTGAAGAAGATGAAAAACGCATGATTCGAGGTGTTTTTGACCTTAATGATACACCGGTTCGTGAAATCATGACCCCACGCGTGGATATGTCTGCTTTATCTTCAAGCTCATCAATAGCTGATGCAAAACAGATGATTATAGAAAGCGGGCACAGCCGAATTCCGGTCTACGGCGAAAATATTGACGCTATTAAAGGCGTGATTTATGCGAAGGACTTTTTGGATGACACGCGCAAATCTGAAAAGCTGGAAGATTATTCACATAAACCTCTCTTTATTCCTGAAACCAAAAATGTTGGTGATTTACTTGAGGAATTCCAGGCCAATAAGATCCATGTTGCCGTAATTATTGATGAATATGGTGGTACTTCAGGTATAGTGACTCTTGAGGATATCATTGAGGAAATTGTTGGGGAAATCCGTGACGAATATGATATTGATGAAAAAGATACTATTAATGTGATGCAGGATGATGGTACTATCATTACTGAAGGGCGTACCTTGATTAGCAATATCAATGAAGAATTTGATATGGAAATTCCTGAAGACGAGGATGTTGATACAGTTGGCGGTTATGTTTGTGGTGAGTTTGGAAAAATTCCTGAAGAAAATGAGGAAATATCAATAGAAAAAGTTGGTAAATTCAAAATTATTAAAGCTGACCGCCGTAAAGTAACTTCTATACTTATAACCCCTTTGCGAGATGAGGATGAAGACTAAAAAACTAAAATTATCTCTTTGGCTGCGTCGCCGTGTTATCACTGGCCTGCTGGTACTGGTGCCGGTATTTGTGACCTTATGGCTAACCGGCTTTTTGTATTTGAAGCTTACTACGTGGGCGGTTAAGGCTATTGATCACTATTTACCTCAGATTGGAAGTATGTTCTGGGTCCAGCAGTCGATTCGGGTTCTTACGCTGGCGATGATCATAGTGATTCTGCTCCTTGTAGGAGAATTTATGCGATTTAAGGCTGGACGCTGGCTGGCTGGAATTGCACAGTGGATATTGATGAAACTGCCATTTCTTGGAACGGTTTATACCACTACACGCCAGATTGGCGAGGCTTTATTGACGCCGCATGGTAATATGTTTCGTAAAGTTGTTATGATTGAATATCCTCGAAAAGGGGTTTATGCGATTGGGTTTCTGACTAATGAAAACCCGAAAGAATGGGAAATTAGTCAGAAAAGCGGCAAAAAATTAATTAGTGTTTTTGTGCCTACAACACCTAATCCGACAAGTGGTTTTCTGTTGTTACTGCCTCATGACGATTGCATTTATCTTGATATGAAGGTATCTGACGGAATGAGGCTGGTTATTAGTGGTGGCGCTGTTCAGATGCCACAAAAAAGCAGGAATTCCAATTTCAGCACTGAAGAAAGCGCCGAAGAGTAATTCCTGCTTTCAGTTGAAAGGTTATCTAATAATCTTTCAGCTCAGCATGCATGATTTTTTCTTCCTGATAAATACGCAGTCCCAGCGATATCAAATAAAGCGGTAATAGTACTGCCATAGTGCGCCAGGCATTAAAAATAAGAATGTAACCGACTATTTCCGGTAGAAGGTTCAGGTAATAATTTGGGTGCTTGACATTTTTAAATAACCATGTTTTTATGATTTTATGGTCTTTGGCTATATATAGCTTAACTGTCCATAAACTGCCAAGTTGTTTGATTACTGCAAACAGCATAATCATTCCAAAAACATACAGGACAATGCCTATTCCGGAAACAACAGGGTAAAGGGGAAGTTCAAAAAACGATTCGACAAATGCGGCAGCATAAATAAGAATATGCAACGTAGCTAGAATTTTTGTGTTTCTACGACCATACTCCCGACCGCCCTGGTCAAGAATTGCACATTCGTGTACAGATGAAATTCTGAAACTGATTCCTCGCAGAACAACACCAATTATAAAAACAAGAATCATAAAACTGATCATAACTTTACTCCTCATATTAGTTAGTGCCTCTATTAAAATAATATCTCCAACATGACAGAATTTCAAAATAAAATGTATCCAGTCAGTTCTTTTCTTTGCTTTTACTGGGCTGTGATTCTGTACGATAAGGTTTTCTGAAAGGGTGAATGTAAAACATATATTAGATATTTTTAAGAGTGTCTTAAGTGTGGGCAGGAATATATCATTGGTTAAATGGTTATATTTTAAAAGGATAGTTCTTTGTGCTACATTTTTAACAATGCGCAATAGTAGAGGTGGGCTCATTATGAAACAGAATCATCACCAAGTGCATTAGAGACCCGAGGAGGTATGCTTCTGGAGATCTTTTCAAGTTTAAGCGTTATCACTTGCAAAGAACAGCATTTATTGCAGATTGCCTTGATAGAAATCTTGCTCCTATCATGCATATTAATCCCGGGATTATTCATTTTTATTTCAGCAAAGCTTATAGATACTATTTTTAAGCTCAAAAAAACCTCAAAAAAAATCGTAATTTTCTTGCAGATTATCAGCCTTTGTGCTATCTTACCAGCTCTTTGTATCTTAGTGAGATACATGTATTAAGATTAAACCAAAAGGAGCCTTCGGGGCCGCAACAAACCAAAAGCGGCAGGAAAAGGTTCCGCAAAAAGACACGGAGATTATCACATGGCAAAGATCACTATTAAAGATCTGCTCGAAGCTGGTTGTCATTTTGGACATCAAACTAAGCGTTGGAACCCGCAGATGAAAGAATATGTCTACGGCGCGAAAAATGGTATTTCTATTATCGACCTTACTAAGACCATGCACCAGATATCTGATGCTTGTAACTTCCTGCAGCATATTGTTATGCAAGGCGGCGACGTGCTTTTTGTGGGTACCAAACGTCAGGCTCAGCAGATAACTAAAGAACTCGCTGAAAAGACCGACATGTACTACGTTTCAGAACGCTGGCTCGGCGGTACTTTGACTAACAACGTTACTATTCGTCAAAGCATCAACAAAATGTACGAGATTGACAAAGTTCTTCAGTCTGATAAAATGAACAGCCTGAAAAAGAAAGAACAGTCTGCCTTGACACGTCGTTCAACTAAATTGCATCGTGACCTCGACGGTATTTCCAGCATGAGAAAAGTTCCTGCTGTCATGGTAATCATTGATGTATGTAATGACAATATCGCTGTTCGCGAAGCCATGAAGCTTCGCATTCCGACAGTTGCTATCGTTGATACTAACGGCGATCCTTCCAATATTGGTTTCCCAATTGCAGCTAACGATGACGCTGTAAAATCTATCAAAGTTATTACTGATGTTCTTGCTGACGCTATCCTCGTTGCTAAAGAAGTTTATCAGAAACGCGTAATTGAAGAAAAAGCTGCTAGAGAAGCTGAGAAAGCTGAAAAGGCTGCCAGAGCAGCAGAAGCTAAAGCTGAAAAAGCTGCTAAAGCAGCAGAAGCTAGAGCTGAAAAGAAAGCTGCACCTAAAAAGGCTGCTGCACCTAAGGCTGCCGCACCTAAGAAAGAAGCACCTAAGGCTGCTGCACCTAAGAAAGAAGCTCCTAAAGCAGAAGCTAAAAAAGCTGCACCTAAGGCAGAAGCCAAAAAAGTTGCACCTAAGAAGGAAGCACCTAAGGCTGAAAAAACTGAAAAAGCCCCTGAAGCTGAAGCTAAGGTTGAAGAAGTTGCTGCTAAGTAACTCAATTGATATAACTTTTGTATATATTTAAATAATTATAATATAACTATAAGGAACTTATCCATGGCTATTACTGCAGCAATGGTAAAAGAACTGCGCGATAATACCGGCGCAGGTATGATGGATTGCAAAAAAGCCCTTAATCAGGCTGATGGTAATATGGAAAAGGCAATTGAGGAATTGCGCAAATCCGGTATTGCTAAAGCTGAAAAGAAATCTGGACGCGCTACTAAAGAAGGTAGAATCATCACTTCTATCAAAGAAGGTAAAGGCGCGATTGTTGAAGTTCTTTGCGAAACAGACTTTGTTGCTACAAATGAAAAGTTTACTGCTTTCATTAAGGATATCGCCGAAAAGGCTTCAGAGATTGATGCTGATGGTGATGTTTCTGAAACGCTTAATGCCAATGAGAAAGAAACCCTGGTTAATATGATTTCCACTATCGGCGAAAACATGCAGTTACGCCGTGCCAAAAAGTGGGATACAGCTGGAAAAGTATTCTCTTACCTTCACATGGGTGGACGTATTGGTGTAATGGTTGACGTTGAAGGCGAAGCTGATGAAGCTTTCCTCAATGACCTCTGCATGCACATTGCTGCTTTCAAACCGCAGTACATTGCTCCTGAAGATGTACCGGCTGACACCATTGAAAAAGAAAAAGATATTGCTCGTGCGCAAATGGCTGGAAAGCCTGAGAATATTATTGATAATATCATTAAAGGTAAGATCAATAAATGGTACAGCGAAATCTGCCTTATCAGACAGCCTTGGATCAAAGATGACAAGAGCTGCATGGAAAAAATTGCTCCGAAAGCAACTGTCAAGCGTTTTATACGCTGGGAAGTTGGCGAAGAGCTGTAAGGCTACTTAGCTTATATATTTACCCCTTCCGAAAATATTCGGAAGGTTTTTTTTTATGTTAAGATTCATAAAGTAACCATTATCGTGTAACTATTTCTATTTTTTTTACGAATAAACATAAGTGATCATTGCTTGTTTAAACCGGTGAAAAGTTTTATATATAACAAGTTATGAGCTGTATGAAATTGCATGTACCAAAGTTATTAAACTGAAATTTTAATGTTTTGCTCATTGTATTTTAATCTTTTCCTAGTGAAAAAAGTAATAACAATTATTGATTTTTAGTCTTTTGTCATGTAAATTTATATATATAATATAGGTTAGTATGTTTAGGGGTATATAAAATGAAATCTACACGTTCAGATTTAGCGTATAATACTCTGTTAGAGCAGATTGTTTCTGGAGAGCTAAGTCCAGGAGACCGTTTGCCGGAAGTATCTATTGCTAAAAAAATGGGAATTAGCCCGACACCAGTTAGAGAATGTTTTCGTCGGCTTGCTGCGGAGGGACTCGTGGAGTTCGTCCCAAATGCGGGATGCCGTGTTCGTAAAATGAGCCGCAAAGAAGTTATTGAGCTTTATCAATTGCGTGAAGCACTGGAGTCATTTTGTGCTTCTTGTGCCTCAATGATGATGAATCGCCTTGACTTGGATTATCTTGATGAGTGTTATGTTCAAATGAGAGATGCTGTGAGCAAAGATAACAAACCGGGGACACGTGAAATGTGCCCTGAAAATCGCCTTGCATATATGAAGGCTGATGCGAGTTTTCATGCGCGGATTGTTGCTTCATCTGACAATGTGAGCATTATAAAAGTAATGCGTAAATGCCATATACTTAATCATGTCATGGGATTACGCAGCAGAATGTTCATTAAAAGCCAGGTTAAGAAATCATTATTGCAGCATCGCAAAATAATAAAAGCTATTGCTTCTGGAACAAATGAGGCTGCTGCTAAAGAGATGCGTGAACATCTCAGGTACAGCTGTGAAACTTCACTTATCAACATGAAACATCAGAAGCCTAGTGAGAAAGTGCAGTCCTTGTCTATTGAACTGCACAAGTATATCCGTTCTGTGGAAGGCGAAGTTTGCGGGTTATGATGTTGGTTTAAATTTTCCTTTTATGTTACTACATATCCTGAAACATATATTTATATGTTTTTAAGGTTTTTGTAGAGGTCTTTGCGCTGTATGCTCAGTATGCTTCTTATGTCTTTGGGAGAGAAGTCAAGCTTCCCTCCGAGACTGTACATAAGTCTCATTTCTTCTTTGTCAATTTTACCATCGGCAAGGACCATAACAGCCATAGCTCTTATGTAGGAAAGTCTGCCAATTTTATCCTTTGGATATTCTGGCTCTATAGAACCTTCTTTCACGGAGTCTATTATCATTTCCACTCTGCGCTGAGATACATTTTTCACCTCTGCGAAGTGGTCAAGAAGATTTCTCTCTTCAGGAGATACTTTGCCATCTGCAAGCATCATCTGCACTGCCCCGGCAAGCAGCATTTCATTGTCCGGGCATGGTAGGTGAGCGGTATCAGAATAATGGATTTCTCCTGTATACATTGATGCTTGTGGAAGATCGCTTACAAAACCAGAAAATGGTCTGATATCATGCAGAATCCAGTCAAAACTGCCATCGTTGAGAGGGGTTTTGCAGTATTCGCAGAATGGGTTCATGTTATTTACCTCAGGTGCTCCGCAATTAGGACAGTGTACACTGATAAGGATATTTTTATCAGAAGATTTTGTGCCTTTCCTGCGTTTTAGAATGAACTCGTGCCTGAAGAGTTTAGATTTATTAAATTCCGGTCTAATAAAGCCTGGGACTATTTGTTCTACCTGATGCCCCGACCAGCAAACAAGTACGCGCAGGAAATCAAATTCGTTATGTTCTTCACCCGGTGTTATTTCTACAAGCTCAACGCTGCCAATGGCGCTATCAGCATAGAAGCGGTGTCTGCCGTTTTTAAGTGTCTTGAAATCATCTTTGTTAGCGTGTAGAAATTCCTCATCTGAAAGCTTTACAACATATTTGGTATCGGCAAAAAATTCAGCTGCAATATAGCGATAAAAAACTACAGACACACGGTCTTCAATATGGCTTACACTGAACGCAGGGTCTCTTTCAAGCATCAGGTCAAAACCGGGAACATTCCTGTGCGGCATATTCTGATATTCAGATGCCTGGGTGATTTCTGTCAGAACCCAGTCATACTCGCCTGAGTTTACAATAGCTTTGCATGAAGGGCATTCAGATCTGTCCAGTAATTCCAGTGGAGTTCCGCAGTTTGGGCAATAGTTTTCAAGCAAAGCCGGATCAATCTTAGTTTTTGCACCTGGACGCCGCAGCAATGTCCAGTATTCTTTAAAGACTTCAGGAGTAGGTCCTCCGAGAACAGGGCGATCATTTTCTGTATTAAAAAAACGATCAACAGCTTGAGCTGTGACCATTATGTCAACAGAGTCAAAAAATTGGTTGGAGCGTATGGCGACTAGTTCTGAACTGATCACCTTTATTTCATCCATCTGGTTGTGTAGCCTGCTGGCTTCAAGCATTTCCAGCTGCAGGGAAAATCTTTCATAAACGCCGTCAGAGATAAAGTGTCTACCACTTTTCATGTCTTTGTCTGACCATGCATTTTGAATGATAACAAAAGCTTTTTCCACTCTCTTACAAAGGGCTTGTCGAGTGAAGTCAGGGTCACGCTCAATTAGAGCAGCTTCAGCCTTTTCCGTTTCAGCCTGGCCTTGCTGCTGCATGCCAATACGGATTTTTTTAGAAACATAGCTGTCTCTTGCTTTTTCCGCCCAGGGAGATTGCGGCAATATAGATAAGGAGGGCAAGGATTGTTAAATAGGGGTATTTGAAGAATATATAAAACACAGCGTAAATAAGATATGCTCCAGATTCGCCGTTGCCAGAATAAGAACTGCTGCTATTGTAGCTTCCACTGCTGACACTGCCGCTTCTGAACCCGCCACCGCCGCCGGCTCGGCCGTCAGCGCTATTAATAACTCCAAAAAATATTACTAAACAACAAATTGGAACTAGAAGGCCCCTTACCCATAAACCCCTTACCATCAAATTCTCCTTAGCAATTAGATCCCGATATCAGACAGCATCATGCAAAATCTGTTAACCAGTTGAACTAGTTTGGGATGTGTAATTTCGAATTCTTCTACACTGCTTTTCAGGCCTTCGATTTCCCTGTCAAAATCGTCACCTTCTTTAACTGCCTGTATAGTAGATTCGTGCGCTTTGTCAGCCAGCATATCGGCTGACATCTTGTTCGAAGCATCAAGAGATTTCAGCTCTTCTTTAAGATCGCCAATGACTTCCAGCAGTTTTCCCTTGCTGGCGTCATCTATGCGAGATGCCTCTTTGATTTCTTTTTCTATCTTCTTTACTTTTTCTAAAGACATTGATATCCTCCAGTCTTGAAATAACCAGTTATATTATAAACGTTTGAGGGTAAAGATGCAAATATAATGTGGCATTTGGTATAGCATTATTTGAAAAAGCGATGCAGAGGTTTAACTTATGGGAAATTTGTAAGGAGAATGCTTTTGTTTGAATATATGGTTAAACGTTTGGTGCTGGCGGCAATGACCTTGCTGGTAATCATGACTATAAGCTATGTCCTGCTGCGCCTTACCCCGGGAGATCCTACCAGATCAAATGTCATGGGTGGGGAATCTCCTGACAGTAACCTTTCTTCCGAAAAAGGAGAGTTTGCCGAAAACAGTGCGCTGCGAAAACGGCTTCATCTTGATAAACCGATTTACGTAGGTTATTATTTTTGGCTGAAAGGGGTTTTGACAAAAGGTGACTTCGGAACTTCGGCTTCTATTGATCCCGGTCGCCCGGTGACGGATATTATCCTGGAGCGTCTTCCGGTGACGGTTAAGCTTAATTTCTGGTCAGTGTTGGTTATTTATTTGTTTGCTATACCGCTTGGGATTTATTCCGCCATATACCCGGACACTAAATTTGACCGTGGAGTGACTTTTTTTCTGTTTTTTCTATATTCTCTTCCGGTTATCTGGGTTGCTCTTTTACTTCAGGCAAGTTTCTGTGAAGGTGGCTGGCTCTCCCTTTTTCCGTTAAAAGGATTGCGCCCCGCAAATCCTGACAGTCTTACTACCTGGCAGTTTTTATGGCAGACTGCTTTGCATTATTTTATGCCGGTAGCCTGCCTTAGTTATGCCGGTTTTGCAGGAATATCGCGTTTTGCTCGCAGTAGCATGCTGGAAGTAGTAAGTCAGGATTACATAAGGACCGCAAGGGCAAAAGGTTTACCTGAGTACGTGGTTATTCTAAAGCACGCTTTGCGTAATGGTATGATTACCTTGATTACTCTGTTTGCTGGTTTGCTGCCGGGGCTTGTTGCCGGAAGTATAATAACAGAGTACGTCTTCAGTATTCCGGGAATGGGGTCACTTTCTCTGTTGTCGCTTTCGAGTCGTGATTATCCCGTACAAATGGCTTTATTCTGTTTTGGCGGTGGTTTGACACTTATGGGGATTTTGTTGTCTGATATCCTTTATGTAATTGTTGATCCAAGAATCACATTTTCTAACCGGCAGTGAGTTACATTTCTCGTACAATATTATTGACTTACAAAAAAAAGAATGTATAATACGGAGTATGCCGCATGATTGTGGCATACTATTTTTTTATGCTAAATCGTAGTGATGATGGACTAAACAGCAAGAAGGACGACGGGGGTGTCGATCTACCAATGAGGAATAAAGCGATTGCTTTTGTAAATAGAAATTTTTCTATTTTTATATATTGTTTTTATGTGTTTTGTGGGGCGTACCTTCTGTGTTTGGCTAGAAGTCAAAGTCTGTTGGCGATGCCGACTCCAGGAATGGACCAGTTAAGTATGCTGCAGGCGGCTGTTGGAGTCTACCGTGGAAAACTACCTGATGCTGGTTACATGTACTCACCTGTCTATACCTTATTGCTTTTTATTTATGTCGTATTGAGTCATGGTGACCTTGTTACAATGCGGATAATGCAGCTTTTGCTATGTGGGTTGATTCCAGTTTTTATCTATAAACTTTCGCTGCGATTACGGCTTGGAAAGCCAGCAGCTCAGATAAGTGCTTTGTTGTACTGTTTTTACGGTCCGGCACTTTTAGTAACGTTGGATTTTCTTCGGGCAGCGCCTTTAGGATTGGCTTTTATTGTAATGGTTTATTACTTGATAACAGCCTTTAGCGGTAAGAACCTGATTAGGTATATGCTTGTTGGGGTATTTGCAGGATTGTGTATTCTGGGGCGTGAAAATTTTGCTCCGGTTATGCTGGCTCCCTTCTTTCTTCTGATATTCAAGGATGTTCGTAAATACTTTAAAGTTCGTCATGGCATAGGGTATATTGCAGGTATGGGAGCAATTGTTCTTCCTGTAATGATTTATAACCTGGTGCAGTTTAAATCCTTTGCAGTTGTGCCTGGGCATATGGGGAATGTCATTGGGGCATATCATGGACAAGCAGCGGTTGCCGATCAATGGGAAGCTTTTAAGTCTATTATGAGGAACATCCCACAGCAAGGATTAAATTTTATATCTTCTTATGAAATCCCTAGAAACCTATCCTATTATGCGCACCGTGAGATTTTGAATTTTTTATGGATATTTATTGTTCCTTTCAATTTGGTGTTGGTGACAGCTTGTGCTGCACTGGCTTTCAAATTCAAGAATCGCGGTATTTTTCTGATTTTATTTTTAGTCTTTGCTTATGCTGGGACTATGTTGTTTTTTACTATGTTCTACTGCTTTCGAGTGCCTGTAATTCCTCTGCTAGCGGTGTTAAGTGGTGGTGGCTGCGTGGCAGTAGTTAATGCTTTTAAACAAAAGCATATTGCTCAAGGTATTTTAGCTGTTTGCCTTATTGCCGCTTTCTTTTTTGCGACGTATATGGTACCTGACAAAATGCGAAAGTCGAGCGAACGCCGGTCTGTTGCTGTTTTTTTCATTAATAAAGGTAAATATGCGGCGGCGGAAGACTACATTGATGAACTGCATGACAAAGAAATAAAAACTGAAAAGCTTGAGCATTATATGATCAGAGCATTGTACAAAAACAATGAAAAGCAATGGGCAGGAGTTCTGATGAAAAAATGGGAGCCTTATGTCAGGCAACAGCCCCAAAAATAATCCGGCTTTCAGCATTTCTGTCGCTAACCGGATGACTTTGGATATAACCTTATTTAGGGTACGCTTTCAGGGTCAAGTAATGCCACATTCTGTCCAAGTCTGAATGTTGTATTCTGAATAAGCTCAGAATCCATTTCAGGCAACACTTTCAATGGGAACTTGGCATCGATAGTTACATCAAGGGAGCCGTCTTCAAGTTTTTCCCAACGTACCTTCAAACGTCCGTAGCTTGTTGGCATAATAGCCTCAGCCCAATCCAACGAATCAATTGCCGGATTAAAGTATATTGTTGAATAACCGGGTTCCGCCACTCTTACTCCTACCGCTTCCCTCAGTAAGAAAACATTAGGGCAGACAGAGCTGCCGTGGTAAAAGTCCATCATGGATATTTCAGAACCTTCAGGGTTTATTTTCCAAGCCATAGCATTTTCATCGATGCGGCTGGACCAGAAATCTTTAAGATATCGCAATCCCCATTGAGCCTGATCCATTGCAAAGACTGTTTCCATAAAGAGAAAATGGAAATACAAGTCATTGCTTTGTTCAGGAACCTTGGAGAAAGGTTCGTTGAAGTTGAAATAGCGATAGAATATATTTTCAAACTCCTTGGTTTGAGTAACGCCTGAATATAGTGCAATGAAGTTGCTGAATGCATCTGTAAAGTCATCTGGAACCAAATCATTGTTAGAAAAAGAATGTGCTTCTTTATGCCAGTTTATTTTCTTTATTTTCCTGGCAATTTCAGATGCCATTCTAAAGCATTTAGCCTGCGTCTCAGGGCGTCTGGCTTCGCGGTATATTTCACCCGCTGAAAGCAGAAAACGACAGTAGAGTGAGTTTATATCTGTGCAGATGCCGCGTTTATCGGTTGCGCTATTGTTGATCGGGCAATCAAAATGGAAAACACGGTCAAAGTCTTTCAATACACCAGTTTCTTCATCAAGCAGTGATTCGAAAAACTCGAATACCAAGTCAACATGCGGGAGCATTTTCTGCAGAAAAGAGTCATTACCGCTGTTTTTGTGATGGAAAGTTACCCAAACAGACAACAGGAACAAGTGAGTTACCTGAGAATGGATCAAGCCGTCAAACGACATCGCTGGGATATTGCCGTTTTCAAATTGTGCTTCTGCAAATTTTGTCAACTTCACCTCTGAAAAATAATTGTCTCCAAAGGCCGCCACTGTGTTGCAGGAATGAAAGTAGAGGTCAGCCAGACAAGTGCCGTCAAATGAACGTGGATCTTCCTGACAGATATAGGAGTTTCCTCGCTGGATCGCGTTACAGCCGACTTCCCAGATATTATTGAGTTCCTCATCAGAGCAATGAAATGAGGTTGCTGAGCGTTGAAACCGAGTAAACTCTTCAAAAACAAACTGAAATACGTTAATTTTTGTTTTTATTTTCCTGCCGGTAATCATGATATAGCAGACTTCTTCCGGCTTGAACTTAATAAATCTATTGATGCCTTGTTTGCAGATTATTGTGTGTGTGCTTTTTATACCGTGGGCACAACTTGGAAACCCTTTTTCATCAATATAATGACCGATTGTGATATCAATGATATCGCCTTTCGAAGCCTCTATTTCTAAATTAGGGAAGCCGTATTTTAGAGCATCCATCTTAAGAAGGAGGTATTGCCCTTTTGTTAATTCCATTACCGGGTTATTGTCGGTTTCCTCAAAGGTGTAGTTACGCAGGCACGAAGATACGTCCACTGCATTGTCAAAAGTCGGCTTAAATGTATTGGAATCAAGCCGTTCAAATGATATTGACGGCGTTGCCTCGCTTAAGGGCATTTTCAATGGGCCTGCAATATTCCATGCCAGCGGTGCGTCTTCAATTGTGTCTTGGAAGAGCCTTAAATCCTTTTCTTTCATGTTCGGAAAAACCAGCATTATGCCCATGCTGTTTTCTGTTACTTCCTGAAGAATAAGCAGGCGGTTCCAGCCTCCTTTCAACCTCAGGTCAAGTTGAGTACGCTCTCCATTACGAATGGCACAGGTTTGCTTATGAGCCTTTTTTACCAGAGTATTGTTACAGAAAAGTTTATATGAATCATCAGCAATGATTTCCAGTGGGATTGTAACGCTGGATTCGTTGAAAACAAAGGCTGCGGCTGCATGAACTCCCTCTTTTTTGAAAATACTGTTGAAGTCCATATGGGTAAGCGCACAGCTTTGATTATATGTGCCAAGTGAAACAGCTTCAAATGAATAATCTTCTTCGACTGTATTGGGTGAAAGAGGGTATATTTCCAGTTTACTATCGGTTTCCTTGCAGGGGGTAATATAGTCTGGGACGATCCAGCTGCTGTCAAGAGCCGGTGCCTCCAGGTCAAGGCCGGATGGAAATTTATTAAGGTCAAGAAATTCTGCAAGTCCAAGATTATCGGCCTGTCTGGCGCGAGGTGAAATAAAGCATTCTCCGTCACATACTTTCCAGGAACGGTCAGACCATATTTTAGGCTCTCCGTTTAAATTAAGCTGGCACCAGAGTCCGGGAACTTTCAAATCCCTGCGTTTTTTTAATGGTGCAGCGTAGTAAACGATTGCATATATCAGGTTAGTTCCCTGCTGAAGATAATATGAGAGATTATACTGATCCACATTAGATAGTGTTGAATCCGAATTTGCCCTTGGCCCAAACCCAACCAGCCTGTCATTGACAAACAATTGGTATGCGCAATTGGCACTGATCCATAAATCAGCTTCCTGCCCGCCTTGATCAAGTGTCAGTTCTTTGCGGGCTATCAAAAAACAATCATTTTTATTAAGCAGGGATTTTTTCCAAATCCATTCCCCATTGACCGTTGCCGGCATTTTGACTCTGTCCATTGCCCTTCACCCTTCCGTGCCGCGAGAAAGCCCGAGTTCCTTTCGGACTGAATCCATTAATATGTACGATGGTTATAAAAATAGTATGACTCATTTTAAGCGATTTGTCAAATATTTTTATACAAAACTAAATCAAATGATTTTAAGAAAAACAGTAAAGGTGTTTCGAGCTTGAATAAAGATAGTTTATGCAGGAACAATATTTAAAGGCTGAAGGACTTGTATAAATGGCATAAACTTCAGTAGTTTCTAAAATATTGATAAGCAGCTTAATCTTCAAGGATTACTGTGGCCATGGCATGTTCGCGTTCGTGACTTAGAGAAATATGAACCTTTTTGACATTGAGATTATTGGCAGTAATGGCTCCCATTCCTGAAAAAGCTATTTGAGGCTTTCCGGATTCTCCGTTGCTCACGCATATATCTTGAAAGCGACAATATTCACCGATTCCGCAACCCAGGGCTTTGGAGGCGGCTTCCTTTGCGGCCCAGCGTGAAGCGTAGTATTCTGCAGGGTCTCGACGTGAGTCGGCAGTCATAAGTTCAGCGATAGTGAAAACACGTTTTAAGAAAGCTTCGCCTTGTCTTTCCAAAAGGTTTCGTATTCTGTCTATGCTGACAATATCTGTGCCTAAACCAACTATCATATTTTATTTTCCCGCAGTAATTGTATACTTGTATTTTTTAACGATATGCTGTAATATTTGTGTCAGCATGTGAATAATAAAGCCTGCAATGTGTGAATTTCAAAGTTTATAACCTGCGATATGCTTTTATTAAGCAGGTTTCAACAAGAATAATAACTGAGGAGGCAGCGTTTCCTGATGAATCTTGTATTACTGTATGATGATGATTTTATTGAAGATAATATGGTTAAGCTGGATAAACGCCGCTTTGAGCATATAACAAAAGTTCTTAAAAAAGGGCTGAATGGTAAAGTTAAAGTTGGGCGCCTCAATGGTAATATGGGGACAGGAACTGTTACTGAGGTTAATGAGACGGAACTTCGCATGAAGGTCGTGCTTGATCAATACCCCGCTCCAGCAGTTCCTATTACTCTGGTTTGTGCTTTACCGCGCCCTAAAACTTTGAAGAAAGTGGTTCATGCTGCGGTATCTGCAGGAATTAAGGATATATTTTTCATAGAAACCTGGAAAGTTGACAAAAGTTACTGGACATCACCTTTGGTCAAACCTGATGGGTTGTATGAGCATATTCTTTTAGGGCTTGAACAAGGATGTGACACCATAATGCCAAATATTCAGTTTAAGCGTCGTTTCCGTCCGTTTGTTGAGGATGAACTTTCCGAAATAATGGAAGATTCTCTGGGAATTACCGCTCATCCTGACAGTGGGCACGTTTGCCCTGCGCACCTTGAGGCCCCTGTGACATTGTGCATTGGTCCGGAGGGAGGGTTTACTGATTATGAGGTGGAAATGCTCGAAAAACACGGATGCCGGCCTGTGCAGTTGGGAGTGCGCCCTTTGCGTACTGAATTTGCTGTAGCAGCATTTATCGGCAGATTGATTTAATAATTTAAATTTTAGAATATGGAGAAAAATATGCAGGATAAGTTGAAAAAATTAAAAGCGCTTGTTGCTGAAGCCCATGAGCTTGGCAGGGTTGCGGCTGTTCTGGACTGGGATCAGCAGGTAAATATGCCGCACGCAGCAGCAGGGGCAAGAGCTTGTCAGACTTCAATTGTCAGCCGTCTGGCACATGAGAAATTTACCTCTGCTGAGATTGGTGAATTATTAGAGGAATGTGCTGCTGAAAACTCAAGCCTTGAACCTGATTCTGATGATGCTTGTTTGTTAAAAGTGCTCAAGCGTGATTATGAACGCCAGTGCAAGGTTCCAAGTGAATACGTTGCGGAATTTTCACATACCGCCAGTGCAGCACATGTTGAGTGGGAAAAAGCTAAAAACAGTTCTGACTTTAAACTTTTTGAGCCTTCACTGAAAAAAATATTTGACCTAAGGCGTCAGTATAGTGGTTTCTTTGCCCCTTACGATCATATTTATGATCCGCTTCTGAATGAATTTGAACCAGGAATGAAGACTGCTGCTGTATTGGAAGTTTTTGAAAAAGTCAGACCGCAGCAGGTTGAACTCATAAAGGCGATTTCAGAACGTCCAGCACCGGACTGCAAATGTCTGCAGGACCATTTTGTGCCCCATGCGCAATGGGAGCTTAGCGTCAATGCCGCCGCCGCGATGGGCTATGATTTCAGTCGCGGACGTCTTGATAAGGCTGTACATCCATTTACTACTACTTTCAGCCTTAATGATGTTCGAATTACTACTGCCGTTTCACCCGAAACACTGGCCGCTCTGCATTCAACAATGCACGAGGCCGGTCATGCTATTTATGAACAGAATATTTCGCAGTCTCTTGAGTACACTCCGCTGGCAACCGGAGCTTCACTGGCAATTCATGAGTCTCAATCAAGAATGTGGGAGAATATAGTTGGACGCTCCAGAGCTTTCCTCAGGTTCTTTTATCCAGAAATTCAAAAGATGTTCCCACAACTGAAAACTGTACCGATGGAGACTTTTTATAGAGCTATAAATAAAGTCAGTCCGGGCTTTATTCGTGTTGAGGCCGACGAAGCTACTTACAATATGCATGTTATGCTCAGACTTGAGCTGGAAATAGCAATTATTGAGGGCAGGCTGGCTGTCGCAGATCTTCCGTCGGCATGGAATGAAAAAATGCGTGATTATCTAGGCATCACACCTCCAAATGATGGACTGGGCTGCCTGCAGGATGTTCACTGGTCAGCCGGACTTGTCGGATATTTCCCGACTTATGCTCTGGGTAACATGATTTCTGCGCAGATATGGGAGTGTGTTAATAACGATGTTCCTGACCTTGAGCAGCAGATTGAACGAGGGGAATTTGAAGGCCTTCGTGGCTGGCTTAAAGAAAAACTGCATCGCCATGGAAGCAAATTTGAGCCATGCGACTTAATTAAACGAGTAACCGGATCAGAAATCAACCCTGAGCCGTATCTCAACTACCTTAGAAGCAAGTATTCTGAAATATACGGACTTTAGAATTTCTCGGGGCTCAGTGGCGCTAGTGCATCTGCAGCCCCATATAACTCCCCAGTAGCAGTACTGTAACCGATATGGCATTGTTTATTGAATGGAGAATTATTCCTCCCCACAGCGACCTGTAATAAAGACAGGACATCTGGAAAGCAATTCCCAGTAAAAACAAAGCTGGCAGCTGCAGTAGAGAGCTGTGGACAGCTGCGAATAGCCCTGCCGTAAATACCATTGCCGGCACAAAGCCAAGATAAGGTGCTAGAAAGCCGAATATGAACCGCCTGAACATCAGCTCTTCAGCTATTGGTGCTATAACTATTACAGTAAAAATAAGTGCCCAGAGACAGGGGCCTGATGTTTGCTGGAGCAGTTGGACAAAAACTGGTTCTTCAACGGGAAAGCCAAGTTTTTCAATCACAGTTTTAGTGACGATAGTTAGAGGTGCCAGAAAAAACATCAGTGCGACTGCGGTAAAACCGCAGGAAATTACCATAGAAAATCGAAAACGAAGCAGTTTCATCCCTCGCAGCATTCTTCTGAAGCCATACTTGGAAGATAGCGTTAAGGTCACTGCAATTATAAATGACAGTGGCGGCAGCATTGCCAGCAAGACCAGGCAGGGACAGGAGATGCTCATACCGCGGCAGCCAAGCGCATAAAGTAATGGCGGCAATATGAAAATCATTATGCATAGAAAAATCATGCTCAGCATGAAACCTGAGCCTACAATTGCATCATTTTTTTTGTAACTATTACGCCAGAGGGTCAACATGTCGTCTGTCCTGTTTATCATTCACACTGCCTAAATATAGGTATTTTGTGCAAAGTTACAAATAATTAATTGAGCTCTAACCTTGAAATCTGGATTTATGGAGAAATAAAGGATCAGGTTGCGGTATAGTCCTTTTGTATGCTAAAGCTTATATTCAGGTTCTTTTTTATGCCTGGAAATGATAGATGGTTAGGTTTAATACATTGGTTATATTTGTTAGATATTATTCAGGTAAAATAGTCCGAATAAGAGGCTGAAAGCGGTGCTGGAATTGTGTTTTTGAAGTAACAATAGGAAAAAATATGTATTTTTATATATTAAATATTAGTATCGTAAATAATTTGTTGATATGAGGTTATGATGTTTTTTATTAAGAATGTTTAAAAAATTATATGTAATTTTAATTATAAACGACATTATCAACTTGTATATTTTATTGATGATAGTTACCTTTATGGGTGAGGCTTGCGTCATTTGTTCATGAAATCGAAGTGTTTATCGAATATACTTGCTTGCTATTGTCGTAATATACCAATCTCAAGAAAGGAGACTCTATGGGACAGATTATAGATTTTTGCAACGGAATTCTCTGGAATTATATCTTAATTTACCTCTTACTTGGTGTCGGAATTTATTTTACTATTAAAACGCGCTTTTTGCAGTTTAGACACTTCGGTCATATGTTCGGTGTGATGTACAACTGTTTGAGAGCTGAACATGGAGGTATTTCTGCTTTTGGCGCATTCTGTACGAGTTTGGCTGCTCGTGTAGGAACCGGAAATATGGCTGGTGTGGCTATTGCCATTACGGTCGGCGGGCCGGGAGCAATGTTTTGGATGTGGCTGGTTGCCATGGTCGGAATGGTGACAAGTTTTGCTGAATGTACTTTGGCGCAGGTATATAAAGTCAAGGAAAATGACGGAATTTTTCGTGGTGGCCCTGCTTACTACATGGAGCGCGGCTTGAAATGTCGCTGGATGGGAGTAATCTTCTCAATTTTTCTTCTGATTGCTTACGGTTTTACATTTAATTCTGTGCAGGCTAACTCGATTGTACTGGCTTTTAAGACAGCATTTAATTTGAATGAATATCTGGTTGCAGGAATCTTGTGTGTTTTTACGGCTCTCATTATTTTTGGCGGTATTCGCCGTATCGCGAAATTTGCTGAAATTGCTGTTCCGTTCATGGCAATTGCTTATTTAATAATGGCATTATACGTTGTTGGAACTAATTTGACTCAACTGCCTGCTGTGATGCTGCTCATTTTTAAAAGTGCTTTCGGTTTTAAAGCTGCTGTTGGCGGAGGCGTTGGTGCGGCAATATCAAAAGCTGTTGGGCAGGGGATACGTCGCGGTCTGTTTTCCAATGAGGCAGGTATCGGTAGCTCTCCTAATGCGGCTGCGACTGCTGATATCAAGCATCCTGCTTCACAGGGATATGTGCAGATGCTGGGTGTTTTTACTGCAACAATTGTGATTTGTTCTGCTACTGCGGCGATGATTATTATTTCCGGAGTAAATCCTGAATCTGGAAGTTATAATGGGATTGACCTGACTCAAATGGCTGTTCAGGGATTTGTAGGTGACTGGGGAGTCTGGTTTGTTGCGTTGGCTCTGACTTTCTTTGCCTTTACTTCAATAATTGCGAATTACTATTTTGGTGAAACCAGTCTGGTATTTATTGACAGTCATCATCCGGCAGGGATTACAATTTTGCGAATCCTCCTGCTGGGTATGGTCTTTTATGGTGCTGTTGAAAAATCAGAATTTATATGGGATATGGCTGACCTGTCGATGGGATTAATGGCCATAGTCAACTTAATAGCGCTTATTATGCTGTCGGGAGTGCTTTTTAAAGTTCAGAAAGACTATGACAGGCAGCGAGCAGAAGGTATTAAGGAACCTGTGTTTAAGATATCGAACTTTCCTGAGCTCGCTAAAGACGTTGAGCCGGGAATCTGGGAGTAATTGATATAAAAAAATGCGGCTTGACCTGATTGAAGGACAAGCCGCAAATAAGTATCACTTATAACAGTCCGGCTGTTTCCTGTAATCCGAACATAATGTTCATGCATTGTAATGCCTGACCGGAAGCGCCTTTGGTCAGGTTATCAATAACACTTGTCAATATGACTTTATTGGTATGCGGATCGTAATTAAAACCGATCTCACAACAATTTGACATCGTGACATACTTGGTGTCCGAACATTTTCCCGGAGGAAGTATACGGACAAATTTTTCATTAGCATAAGCCTTTTCATATGCTGCAGCTATTTTGTCCATGCTGCAGCCTTCTGTGGCATTCAGCAGAATAGTTGAATTGATGCCGCGGTTAACAGGGACAAGGTGCGGTACAAAGTTGATTGCAATCTCTTGATCTGTTCCTGCTGCAACAGCCATTTCCTGTTCGATTTCAGGCAGATGGCGGTGACCGTAAGGCTTGTAGGCTTTTACGCTCTCATTGCATTCAGGGAAGATAAAAGGGAGGTCGACTTTACGTCCGGCTCCGGTTACTCCACTCATGCTTACTACAGCAATATCTTCAGTTGAAACCAGTCCGGCTTCCAATAAAGGAGCTGTTGGGAGAATAGAACTAGTTGGATAGCAGCCTGGGCAGGCTATCAAATCAGCAGTTTTTATCTGCTCACGATAACGCTCCGGCATGCCGTAAACAGCACGTTTTAAAAGTTCTGGAGCTGGATGCGGTTCCCCATAGTATTCTTCGTACTTAGCCGTGCTGCGGAGTCTGAAATCAGCACTTATATCAATAATTTTCAGTCCTGCTTCCAGTAATGGGATGGCGTATTCAGTGGCCAGACCATGCGGCAGTGCCAGAAATACAGCATCGCATTCAGCGGCTATTGTTTTAACATCTGGAGCGGTAAATTTCAATTCGCTTCTCCAGAAACGCGGGAAAACATCGCTGACCGGTTGCCCGGCATATTTTCTGGAAGTTATGACCTTTACTTCAACATCGTTGTGTCTGGCCAGAAGCCTTAACAACTCTTCGCCGGAATAGCCGGCTGCTCCAACTACTGCTACCTTGATAGACATCTCTATCCTCATAAGAATTATTTAAGTTATAAAAAAATTGCACTCCATAAAAGTATGACTTGAAGGATTAATTACAAGCTTGCATGGCGCAATCTTCAGGAATGCTGTTTAACACCAAAAAAAAAGTCTGACCGAGTCGATGACCGGGCCAGACTTGAAAAAGCAAATATCGCTTAACGCTTTGAGAACTGGAAGCGTTTGCGTGCGCCTGGCTGACCAGGTTTCTTACGTTCCTTGACGCGAGCGTCACGAGTAAGCAGACCTGAATTCTTCAGCACTGGGCGAAGAGATTCGTCCATTTTAACCAAAGCACGAGCGAGGCCGTGGCGAAATGCGCCAGCCTGACCAGAAGGTCCGCCGCCCTTGATATTGGCATGAATGTCGATTTTATTATTATTTTCAGTGATAGTCAGCGGCTGAAAGATGAAGGTGGAGATTTCTGCAGTCGGGAAATACTCACCCAGAGCTTTGCCGTTGACTTTGACTTTACCGGTACCCGGAGCGATACGAACACGCGCTACTGCGCATTTGCGACGTCCAGTTGCCCAAATTTCTTGAGTCTTAGCCATAGTATGAAATTACTCCTTATACGCTGATTTTAGTCGGTTTTTGAGCTTCATGCGGATGCTCGCTGCCAGCGTAAACTTTCAGCTTGCGGAACTGAGCGCGACCAAGTCTTCCGTGAGGCATCATTCCCCAAACAGCATCTCTAATGATACGTTCAGGATTTTTTTCACGGATTTGCGCTGCAGTGTATTCTTTACGTCCACCGCGATAACCGGAGAAGTCAACATATTTCTTGTTTTCTTCTTTAGTACCGGTGAAAACGGCATTCTCGGCGTTAATTACAATAACGTAATTGCCAGTGTCGACATGCGGCGTATAGGTCGGCTTATCTTTGCCGCGAAGTGCGTTAGCAATCCGTACAGCCATGCGGCCAACCGGTGCTTCTGACGCATCAAACAGAATATAACTCTGTTCAACTTCGCCGTTTTTTGCCAAATAAGTCTTCATGTTAATTTAAACCTGTTTCAATTATATTCGTTTTAAACAGTTAACAACTAAATATATAACATTGCATCATACCTCGCCGCGTGTCGTGATGATCGGGGTACAACCCGAGACAAGGAAACACTAAAATACTTCAATGCCTTGATTTTACAAACAAGAACCTTAAAAAAATCAAAAAATATCTGATTCAGTTACTGCACAAGGCTGTGAAATTTTGAATAAAGGGAACTTGGCGCTTTTATTTAAGGTCGGGCTGTATTCATTAAATGTGCCCCGGGCATATGAAAAAGCTGCGATTCGTTAGCGCAGTTTTAGCGTTGCTTCTACTATTGGGAACATCCACTGGATGTAGCCTGGATTCAGGCTGCAGTTCCATTCAAATTTGACCCCTGTGAAATTTTCCGGACTTAAGGTAACGATTCCGTTGTCGCGGTGATAGCGCCTGACAACGACATTGCCATTGCGCAGTTTAGCTACAACTATATCATTAGAGCAGGGATACTCGCTACCAGCTACCAGCAGGACGCTGTTTTGTGGGAACTCCGGTGCAAACTCATCGGTTTCAACCTTTAATCCAAAGCAGTTTTCACTCCCACTGGTAAAATACGCACTTGAACAGGCGTGTTCCGCGGCAAAAACGTGGGGTGCTTCCAGTGCAGGCTCGTATTCAGCAGCTTTGCTGAAATCAATCACATCATATTTTCTCAAACCAGCTGAATAATCTGCTGATCCCTCATGAACTTCGTGAAGCGGTGCAAATGATTTTTGTGCATAACTGCTTCCGATATCTTGTCCATATGTGACGTTTACTGTTAATTTCTGATTGCCCGGGCATTGCATATCCAGACCGTCCAGCAAACGTGCATTAAATATATATGTATAAAGTTTGCACATATCATCGACTTCAATATTCAGATATCTGATAATGGCATTCAGTTGCTCGGAGTTCAGCATAATGCCGCCTTGTTTAATTTGCGATACTGCAGATGGGGTGATTTTTAGAAGACGAGCCAGGTCGGCTTGTTTCTTCTCATTAATACCCAGCCATTTAGAGATTACAGGCCACCCGTTTACATGCTTCTCCATTGTGTCTCCCCGGATTGTTATTGTTTGGACTTATGGCATTAATGACATACTTAATTTAAGCATCATTATAATATACTTTTTCAGTAATAGCTTTATATATTTAAGTAAATACTAAATAAATAACAACATTTAACAATTAAGGAAATGGTCATGCAAATATTAAAAAGGCTATTTGGCAAATACAGATTTTTTCAGGTCTGCTTTGTATTATTTTGTAAAGCCAAGCCTGATTGCATTCTATTAGTATGCAAGGAAAGGTGTGGGTATATTGGTTTTTGTCTTGAAAAGGCCTGACTATGGTCAGGAAAAAGTTTTTTTATAATTAGTGTTAAGTTTTTACTTAATGGTGGTGTAAGTGAGAGATGTTTTGAAAAATTCAGGGGTTATCGATTTAAGGCCAAAATGCAAACTTCCCAGCTTTGTAGACTACAGGAAAGTCATGGTCATAGATAAAGAGATAAATTTTAGAAAATTTGACGCGAAAGGTGATAACTGCTTTTGTCTGTTGGATTTACCAGCAAGTTGTGAGATTAAGGTTTACATAAATGTCCTCAAAGAGGCTGGCTCCAATGAAAAATTTTCATTGTGTGTTGAGCATAGTGCTCGACTACAATATCTTTTTTCTAAAAAAAACTTTAATAAAAAAGGTTTTTTGGATGATGCACCTTCATCTGTGCTCAATACCTGCGGGACGCTAGTCCTCAAAATAGATTATCTGTCTGGGAAAAGCTCTTCAGCCAAACTCAAGTTTGCATGCAGAGTAACTGAGCTTGATTGACTATAGCTAGTGGTGCGGACCAAAAGATTTTAACTAAAACAGGTTAAGGTTATAACTCGAAATGAGCAGTGTTGCTCAATAAAAGGATTATTATGAATTGTTACGGTAAATATTCTGATAAACGCGATGAATGCGCTAACTGTAAATTACTGGAGTGGTGTAAAGATGCCGGTAGTCCTGATTTTATTACGGACAGAATGGCTGATTTTGACCAGGTGAAATTATTTACGGAGTCAAAAAGCGCAGTGAATACGGCCACAGCGCTTGAGCGAAATATGGAAAACCAGCAGAAATTATATTCCCGGTCCGACATGCTAGAAATAATTGGTTTTATGGCGTCACTGGATATTCACACTCTTAAACTGCTGGATGAAAAAATTCAGGACCCATTAGTTTCATTTAGTGAAATAGCCCGTAAAAAAGGCGTTAGCCGGCAGGCAATTCATAAACAAGTATTAAAGAAGTACAATCAGGTACCTGAGTTAGATAATATTCTCAGGAATCGTAAAAATAACATTAAAAAACCAGCTGATTTTATGGAGGAAGTATGCAAAATCAGGAAACAAACGTTAAGAAAGAAATCGCTAAAACCAGAGAACGCCTTGAGCTGCTCGAGGACCTTGACCTGCTTGAGTCAGAATTTAGACTTATCCAGAATGAGTATCTTCAAAGGCGCCGCGATCTCGAAAAGCGGCTTGAAAAGTTAACCGAAGCTGAAAATACTGAGCTACAGAAATCAGCGTAATTAAAATTGAAAATCTTCCAGAGCCGGTAAAAAACCGGCTCTGTTTCTATACTTATAAAAGACTTATAAGCTTTGATTATCTCATGGAAAACTTGATTTTTTTATTAATTCAGAGATATTTAATCAGGTTGCGTGAAACTATTTGGCATATATATAACGACTATCTAGGTATTGATTTTCATCGGTGTATTTTGATTGAAGGAGTAATTATGAAACGGTTTGATGAAAGAGATCTAGTAGTATCTAGAATTGGACTTACCGAAAATTCTAAGAAATATGAGAACTTTTACACTAGGCATCCAGAGCTTCTGGATAGTGACAGAAAAACCAGAGAACTTGCAATGAAAGTAGTTGCTAAAAATTTTGGTGTCACGCCTGAAAAAGTAAAAAAACGTCTGAAGAAACTTGTAATAATGCAAAAAATTATGGGTTCTATTACACGCCTTACTGGTATTAAAGCTCCTTCTAAATTTAGTATAGAAGGGATTATGCCTCCTGAAAAAACAAGGGAAGGTATTGCCAAGTACAAGCTTTTTGCCCCTGCCATAGCTGCGGCTTTCTCAATAAATAAGGCACTTGGAAAAAGTAAAGTCTCTAAGGATAAGGTAGACATAGGTCCGGAAAAGATGACATTGCTTATAAAAAAAATAGCATCTCTTTATGGTGCGGATTTAGTTGGGGTTGCTGAATTTAAGAAGCACCAGCGCTATTCGCACCGAGGAGATAAGCTGGGTATAGGAATTGAATACGGCAAACCAATTGATGCCAGTTATAAATATGCCATTGTAGTTGGTGCCGCCATGGATAAGGACATGGTCAATAGAGCTCCTAAAAAAGAAATCATGATTAGTTCAATGCTTGAATACTCCCAAACCACATTTATAACTGAGCAATTAGCAAGCTACGTTAAATCATTGGGGTACGATGCTTTGACAGATAACTTTGTTAAATACTATTCGCCAATGACGCCTCTGGCGGCTGAGGCCGGTCTTGGACAGATTGGGCGCTGTAACATGGTTGTAAATGAGAACTTTGGTAATCGTGTCAGGTTTGCTGCTGTTTTAACTGACCTGCCATTAGTTGTTGACAAGCCGGTAGATTTTGGTATGGTTGAGATTTGCGCAAAGTGCGGAAAATGTGCCAGAAACTGTCCGGCAAAAGCCATTAGCTTTGGTGAGCCGAGTAAGATAAACGGCTTAATGCAGTGGGAGCATGATGAAAATAAGTGCTTCGAAATGTGGATGAAAGTCGGAAGCGACTGCGGAGTTTGTCTTTCCAGTTGTCCGTTTTCCCAAGGTGTGGACCAAGCTCTATCCACGAAAATGAAACAAGATGAAACCGCAATTGACCAAATCATTTCACAGGACAATGAAGAGCACGGCAAAAGAGTCTTCTTAAAGGAAGGCTGGCCAGTAAAATAAATCATTACAAAGTAACTATAAAGATAGAATTATTCTTATTTAGCGCAATGTAATAATATCCTGAAATTTGACTACAGGGTATGTTTTTATCCGGCTGCTTCATATCCAATTTCTGGGGGCTGGCTTTGCTAGAGCAGGTCAACATGGCCCTTGGATTCTAAGTTTTTCTTTCACTCTTGGAGCAATCCTCTTTTGGATGTTACGCAAGAAACTGGTAGCTAGGTACAAAGCAAAAGAGAAAATTCAAAATGAAAAGACTGATATAACAGTAAATAAAACAGATACTTGACGTTAAATAGTGAACATTTTTTCTCAAGTTGTTTCTAATTTTAATAGAGAGATGCAATACTTTTAAAACTATGGAATTTTAATGAATTTTTATGATGTGATTTCCAATAGAAGAAGTGTTCGCAGTTATAAATCAGATTCCATCTCTGACGATATACTGAATCGTATTGCAGAGGCCGTTAATTGTGCGCCATCGGCATGTAACCTGCAGCCGTGGCGTTTTGAAATTATCTTAAATACGGAACTCCGAACAAAGATTACCGAATGCTGTGCCTGCTTTGGAAATGAATGGATGCAGTATGACGCAGCTCCGGCTATAGTCGTAGTTATTGGCGATAAGGAAAAATGCTGGAAACGGCCTGATGAAAAAACTCCAATTGTAGAAGTCGATGCGGCTATAGCGATGGATCATTTTGTTCTGGCTGCCGCTGCTGAGGAGTTGGGAACTTGTTGGATTTGCGCTTATCAAATGGACTGGCTAAACCATATACTTGGAATTGAAGAGAATGAATATGCGGTAGCCCTGAGTACTTTAGGATACCCGGTTGAACATCCTAAGAAAAGTATGCGTAAACCTCTGGATGACGTATTCAAAATCATCCGCTGAAAAATATTTTAAAGAACACAGGTTTAATAATTATTAAAGATAGTAATTGCTTTGTTACAGTTTAAAAATAAAGCAGTTGTATAAGTGACGGCAGCTTTTGACGATTTGACGAATTATTTTTGACTTCAATTTTTCTTGCAGATGATTTCTTTCCTAAAACTGTTATTAACACACTTTAAGCGCTCTTTGGAGCGTTTTTTGTATGTTTTTTTACTGGATCGACAAAATTTGTTTGCAAATACGAATAAAATATAGTAGAAATAATATTCCGAATTTGGGTGTTGGTATGGAGACGCAACCCCAATTCAAACAACAAAAGGACAATGTCATGAGATCAGGATTGATTCTACGCTTTAGATTAAAACTGTTTGCCACAGCATGGCTGTTGTGTCTGGCCTTATTTATTCAGGCTGGCGATTTCGTTAATTCAACAGGTGAACTCATTGGTGACCGGATTGCCAGATTTGTGCCTGATGGGCTCAACAAAAATGACCTGCCGTATTCGTTTGCCTTACAAAAAAACTTTCAATCTGCCGGTACACTTCCGGGACAATGGGAATTAAAACCGAGTTATTTCATTGATGACAACGGAGCGACCAAAACAGTTGTAATAGATATTCCTGCCAGCTATGATCTGTATGGCGGTGGCGAGGTAACCGGACCGTTGCGCCGTAACGGTACATTTATCAAACTGTGGAATACTGACAGTCCTTCATATAATAAAGACAACGGCAGTCGCCTTTATCAGTCGCATCCGTGGGTGCTTGGGTTAAGGCCGGACGGGAGTGCTTTCGGTGTCCTTTTTGATACAACATGGAAGGCTGAACTTGATTTGCGCTGGGAAGGCAAAATAGTTTTCAAAGCAGCCAGCAGCTTATACCCGGTTTATATTATTGACCGTGATTCTCCTCAGGAAGTTTTGCGCGGACTTTCTGAACTTACCGGAACTATGGATTTACCGCCGCTTTGGTCACTGGGGTATCAGCAGTGCCGCTGGTCATATTACCCGGAGAGCAGGGTGCGTGAAATAGCTGATACATTCAGAGCAAAGAACATTCCTTGCGACGTTATCTGGATGGATATCCACTACATGGATGGACACCGCATTTTTACATTCGATAAAGAACGTTTTCCTGATCCTGACGGTTTGAGCAATTACCTGCACAACCTTGGTTTCAAAGGCGTATGGATGATTGACCCCGGTGTAAAAAAAGATGATGATTTCTGGCTTTATCAGTCAGGTAGTTCATATAATCTGTGGGTGAAGGATTCATCAGGCAAAGATTATGTTGGTGAAGTATGGCCGGGAGCCTGTGTTTTTCCAGATTTCACATCTTCATTTGTTCGTGCCTGGTGGGCTGATCTGTACTATGATTTTATGCGCGAAAATCAGATCGACGGCATCTGGAATGATATGAACGAACCGGCCAGTTGGAATGGTCCTGACGCTACCATGCCTGAAAATAACCGCCATATTGGTGGTGGTCCCATCGATCCCGGTCCGCACCTGCAGTATCACAATGTTTACGGCATGCTCATGGTCATGGCAACTCGTGAAGGACTTACAAAAGCTAACCCTGACAAGCGCCCGTTTGTGCTTAGCCGCGCCAACTTTATGGGCGGACAGCGTTATGCGGCAATGTGGACAGGAGATAACACTTCGAGCTGGGATCATCTTAAGTTATCTGTTCCAATGAGTTTGACAATCGGCTTGTCCGGACAACCTTTCAGCGGACCTGATCTTGGTGGATTTTTTGGTGAGGTTACTGCTGATTTGTGGGGCAACTGGATTGCTATGGGAGCTTTTTTCCCATTCTGTCGTGGTCATGCGTGTGAGGATACTCCTGATAAGGAACCATGGGCATTTGGTGCCGATGTGGAAAATGCAGCCCGCACTGCTCTTGAAAGACGTTATCGTTTGCTGCCGTATTACTATACGCTTTTCCGTGAAGCATCTATTGATGGAATGCCAGTTATGCGCCCGGTCTTTATGGCTGACCCTTCAGATCATGCTTTGCGTAATGAGCAGCGTTCATTTTTGATTGGTGATTCACTGTTGATAGTGCCGCACTGGGCTAAAGACGCTGCTGAACCTCAAGGTATCTGGCAGTCCGTGAAGTTGCTGAATGGTGACCGTGAAAATGATAATTTTCAAAGCACCATCAAGATCAGGGGCGGAGCAATAATTCCTCTTGGTGAGGTTGTTCAAAATACAGCACATCCCGAAAAAATGTTGGCGCCGCTGACTCTTTTGGTTGTTCTGAACGAAAAGGGTACCGCAGACGGTTCATTGTTTTGGGACAGTGGCGACGGTTACGGCTATGAGAACGGTGATTACAGTCAATACACTTTCCATGCCGAACAACAGTCTGATGGAGTTCACGTTAACTTCAAGCTGGCTGGCGGGAAACAATTGCGGGTGCCTGTCTCTGTTAAACTTTATGACAGCAAGGGAGCTGTTAAGACTGCCACAGGCAATTGCGGAGAGGAAATAATCATTAAGTAACAGTATCAGTTTATATCAAATAAAGAACGCCGTCAGGAATATTCCTGACGGCGTTTTAAATATGAAACTCTGAGAGAGAATGCTATTGAGTAAACTGTTTGAATATGTTGGTATATTCATATTTTGAATTTTCGCGGTTTACGGACCACATTGAAAGGAGTTTTATATTATGCTGATTAGCAAAACTGAGGACATTTTGTGCATCATCAGTTGAGAAAAATTCACCAGTGTCATTAGTTGCTGTCATAGGAGTCGCACCGATCATTCCCCAGATTTCAGCGGCAGTTTTGTTTATTCCGGCTTCCTGATAAATACCTTGCAGCTGACTGAAGAGAGCGTTCATGGCGTTGATCGCATTTTGCCCCATATTACCGCCTTTACCGTAATCCATTGTCATGATGTTTACGCAGTCAATTCTAACACCATTTTGAACGGCATTTGCGAGAATGCTAACTGCGTTGTCCAGTAGTCCTGAAGGCATAACCGGCAGGCAGTATGCTATTTGCAGGTCGGGGTTATTATCCTGTAGAATTTTTGCGGCTTTATTACGATGGTCAATGGATACCTGGTCAGATACCCAGCCAGCTTCGATATCAAAATCTATCCATTTAAGGCTGTAGGTGTCAATTACTTTTTGATACGCGGCTACCAGTCTGTCCAGGTTTGTAATTCTGGCAGCAATAGGAGTGTTGATAGCACCGCCAAAGCTTACTATTACATCTCCGCCTTTAGAACGAATATATTTTATCTGGTCCATGTAATGGTGACCGGTTACTGAGTATGCAGCGTAACCGCCAAAGCAAGGCTCTTCGCTGGTTGGACTTGAATTATCAGCGACGATAAAGGCAAGTGTGTAGTATTTCTGTCCGGTTTTTTCGAAAATGTCAGTCAGGTTATAGATTGGCCATGCGCAGACATCGACATAAGGGGCAAAAATACGTTGTGGTAAAGCTGAGCTTGAAGTACTTTCAGTTTGAGCTGCTTTAATTCCAGTTATAGCTGAAATCCCCAATAGAATGGTTAATAGTAGAGTGGCTTTCTTCATTTAGTTGTACCCTCTTTGTTTTTTTGCTAAAATACTTTAGCAATTTGATTTATCGATTCCTTTTTTTATAACTCTGTGCACTATACTCCCGTGCCTGCTGTAAGAAGGCAGATTGCCACTAAAGCGCTTTACCCTATGATATGTTAGTGTTGTTTTTATCTGGAAATGTTCCGCTATTGTCATACTTTTAATTTAATTTTTTATAAAATTTGGTGCTTGCTGGAATATATTGTTTATGTGGATGTACTTTTATGTTTGATAATGTAAAGCAATGGTAGAGGTTATTTATTCATGTTGATTTCATTAATAAAAAACGCTACCCAATACCGGATAGCGTTTTTTTAACTAGAGGATGTTACTTGGTGAAAGACTTAAATATTTCGGTGTAAGTATTGAAGTCATCAGTGTTTTCGAAAACCAGTGAAAGCAACTTACTGTCATTCTGCGATAAAGCATCAACAACTTCCTGAGCTTCTTGAGTACTCAAAGTGCTTTGATCATTTAAGACAGGAGTGAGGCTGATCATTTTATAAAATTCAGCTTTTGTACGAGTTATGTCATGTCTTTCATAAGCTATTTGCAATATTCTAATAGCACGTTCCATGACATTTTGCAGGTAGTGATCTTGATCCTCTTTGCATCTTTTTTCGGCAGGTGGGGTGAAGAGCATGCATTGGACATTTATATAGTTAACATTGACATGGTTGTCCAGTGCATTGCTGATTATTCTACCTAAAAATTCATTAAAATAGCCTAGGTTCAATGGTAGAGTACAATTGATAGTTGTTGTGTATGAAATAATTAGGTTGGGGTTGTTCTCTTGTAGTTTTTTGATTACTTTATTCATGCTGTCAACGTAATCGCAATCGCCAAACATAGGAAGTGCGCTAATATCAAGCTTAAAATCAATCCATTTGATATTGTATGCATCAATAGCTTTCTGATAAGCAGACTCATCTGTGCTGATGCAGTCATTGTCATCGAAACCAAAAATCACATCACCTCCGCTGTTTCGAATGGCACTAATTTTGTCCATAAGGTTTTTACCGTCAAGAGAAATCAGCGGATTGTAACCGTTGCAGCCATTTGGTAGCACCGTTATTCCGGATAGTTTATAGTACTTCACTCCTGTTTTTTCTGTTACCTGTTCAAAATCAAAGTTTTTTTGGGTTGCAACATTGACAGTGGGGGCATATACGTGGTCTGGAAACGCTTTAGCATCCTGTGTTGCAGCTTTGACTCCTAAAGTAGCGGCGATCCCCATTGCGGCGGCCATCATCAGAGCAGTCTTTTTCATTTTGAACCCTCGTTTAAAATGGTTTATAATTTATGGCTGAAGCTTTATCAGCCGGAAAAAACATGTTTATAAGATTTATGTATAATTAAATTATTTAAAGTGCTTTAGTTAGTGCTATATATATATAGAAACATTATTTGTCTGGTTTATAATTTTTGGCTTTATTTCCCGTGTAATGACTAATTTTTAGAACCATAATTTTGTAAAAATGTTCCATAATGTATTACAAAATTAAATAAAAATTTAACTTTCTATTATATTGATAAAAAATAAAACAAGGTAATGGTCACAATGATTGATTTTTTTAAAAGTTAGAAATATAATCAATGTGAAGCACTTGGATTAATTAATAACTGGAGGCGGTATGGCGCGTTTTGGCGGAGATAAAAAAGTTGGACAGTCAATTCTTCTAATTCCTGAAAATCATTTCAAAAAATGGGCCGTGCCAAAACTGCCATTGTGGCTTGAGACTTACCATTTAACTATGATGACAGTGCTCTGGAGTTTAATTAATGTGCTGGTGGTGATTCCAGCCAAATATAATCTGAATTGGCTATGGTTGGTGAATATCATGATTATTGCTCAGTACGTGACTGATTTATTTGACGGTGAGGTTGGGCGTTCTCGTGATACCGGCCTCATCAAATGGGGATTTTACATGGACCATTTCCTTGATTATATATTTATGTGCACAATGGTGTTTGTAGGCTACAGAATCTCTCCCGCCGGGCTGGAAATGTGGTATTTTGGGCTGCTGGTAGTGCTTGGAGCTTTCATGGTAAACTCGTTTTTGTCACTTGCAGCGACTAACGAATTTCAGATTTATCATTATGGAATAGGTCCGACGGAGGTCAGGGTTGTAATAATTCTAATAAATATTTTTATTATTTATTTGGGAACAGGTCAGTTTTTCTGGTTAGTTCCACTTGTGGTATTATGCTGTGCAGCGGGACTGGTGTTTAATACTTGGAGTATTCATAAGAAACTCTGGGCGTTTGACATGCAAGCCAAACGCCACAGGTAGTTCAGGTATTAGTTTACCGGGCGCCTGTCGACAAATACAAGACTGCCGATTACCGCACCAAATAGCGCCAGTAAGCCTAGAAGAGATAAGCTTACGCTGGCTGTTGAGAAAGTGCGCCACATCCAGTAAATAAAAAATATAAATGATTGCGCCACAATGAATATCAGAAAAAAAGATATGTATGAAAACTTGATTGATAAAGGCTTTTTTTCTGCATGTGCGAACGCCCGTAAAATAAACGGAAACAGTAGAATAAAAGTCCAATATACAAAGTGGAATACAAAAACCCATGTAAGATCATTTTCAAGCTCTTCGAGCATAGTTCTTCCTCCAATAATATTATTTGCTAATAATTCTCCGCTATAACATTTCTAAGTAATAAATACTCTCTGATCGAATTGAAAACAAGTTGCGGACAATAAAATCAGGTTAAATTGCATAAAGCTTCGATTTTATGGAAAGGAAGAAAAATCCTTTATCAGTTATCAGTAGCAACGGAATCTGGAACCAGCACGGTAACACATGCCAGTTTGCCTCCTCTGTAGTGATAAACGTTGTATGAAGATTGTTTGGTGTCTCCGACAAAGCCAGCAGCCGGCCCGGCGTATACTGGGGTTTTGCCGAAAAACATATATTGATTACGATGCAGGTGACCACTGACAATGGCTTTTACATTGTAGTTGGAAATTAAAAGTCTCCAGAGACCAATCTGATTTGGTGTGCCAAACTCCGCGTTTGGTTTTAGCCAATCATTAAGTGGCGGAATATGTTGAAAAACAATTTTAGGTTTTGAAGGATTTGCCAGCATGGCGGTGCGCATTTTGAGGAAAGGCTGGTATTCGGGAATACCCGGGTTAGCATTGTTAACTCCAAGAGTTACAAAGTAAAGAGCAACATTGTCACAGGTTTTCTTGAAAAACAGTTCACCGAAATATTCTTTAAAAGAATTTGCGCAATCCGCAGCTCTTTTTGTAATAATATCTTTGTCGCCGGGAATTATATAAAGCGGTTTATTGAGCTTAGAAAGTATGGACTTGGCAATTTCCATATCAGGCACATTATCCGTGCCGTCATTTACAATTCCGCCAGTGAACGCTACAAATTTGATATCTATAGGGAGATCGTTGATGCTTTTGACCACTTTTTCCAGTGCTGCATTATTTTCAGGGTACTTAACTCCTGCATGCGCGTCAGTGATTTGGGCGAACCAGAAATCAGCGGCGTTTGCTCCCAGGCAGGCAAAGCAAATTATAATGATTAAAGAAAAAATAGCATGCTTACAGCGGCTTAAAAAAGGCATCGTTAGACTCCTCAGGGAATTATATTACTCGTTCCTATTAAAATACATCTAAAGTTAAAAGACCGCAACCACTTAAACTTGTTCCTTGCTTCTTTTATTCATAAATAAAATAAACGTAATTTGTTTGAAATCATGAAATTTTTTTTGTAAATTATTTATTTCTATATTTGCCAAATTTAAAATTAAATAAAATAATTACTCATATATATCGAAATGGAACACAAGGCTGATGAATTCGCTATTGATTGCTGTTGCTGCCGCCATCCTGTATTTGATTGCCTATTACACTTATGGCAAATTTTTAGGCAGGAAAATTTTCAAACTCACGAAAGACAATGTGTGCCCAAGCGTTTACTTTCAGGACGAGCTTGACTATGTTCCGACAAAAAACAGGTCTTATTCGGTCACCATTTTGCTTCTATAGCCGGGGCAGGACCAATTGTCGGGCCGGCTCTGGCTATTATCTGGGGATGGCTTCCAGCTTTATTATGGGTCACATTCGGCTGTATATTTATGGGAGCTGTTCATAATTTCGGGGCACTTGTCATTTCTCTGCGCAATCAGGGACGCTCAATAGGAGATATTGCCGGTGACTTGATCAGCAAACGGGTGAAGCTCTTATTTTTGCTGATTATCTTTTTTTCACTTATAATCGTAATCGCTATCTTTGCGGTAATCATAGGAGTTTGTTTTCAGAAATTCCCTGTGGCCGTGTTGCCGGTCTGGCTGCAGATTCCAATTGCGGTTGTCCTCGGAATATTAGTTTACCGCAAAAACATGAACCCTACGATTCTTGGAATAATTGCGGTTGTTTTGATGTACGGGACTATTTTTATTGGAGCATATTATCCTGTTTCCATTCCGGCAATTGGCATCCAGACAGTCAACAGCTCAGGAGCCGGTGTGTGGAAAATCTTGTTTTCACCAATTGCGTCCTGGATGATTTTGCTGCTTGGCTATGTTTATATTGCTTCAACTTTATCTGTTAAAACGCTGCTGCAGCCGCGTGATTTTATTAACTCCTACCAACTGTTTATCGCTATGATATTGCTTGCTTTGGGGATTGTTATAGCTCACCCGGACATGGCTGCCCCTGCCACAAATTTTAATGTAAAGGGAAGCCCTCCGGTACTGCCGATGTTATTTGTATTTGTTGCCTGTGGTGCTATCTCTGGATTTCATTCGCTGGTTTCTTCGGGGACAACCTCAAAGCAGTGTGCAACTGAGCGTGATGCCAGATTCATTGGCTATGGATCGATGTTGGCGGTTTTTGTGATTATTGCCTGTGGAGCAGGTATCGCCTATGGTACAGGGATGGACGGTGCGGCAGCGTTTAACAAGCACTATGCTTCGTGGGCAACAGCCTGTGGCCTTGGGGCAAAGCTTGGATGCTTTTATAAAAGGTTCAAGTAATATGATGAGTTCATTCGGTGTGCCGGCTAATGTCGGTATAACTTTAATGGGGGTATTTATCGTATCATTTGCAGCAACAACGCTGGATTCCGCAACTCGTATTCAATGCTATATTGTCGCAGAGCTTGCCCAGATGTGCAAGCTGCCTTTATTTGCACGTAAACATCCGGCTACATGTATTGCGGTCGGCAGTGCTTTCATTCTGGCTTTCTGCGAAGGCTCTGGTGCTGGCGCTTTTAATCTGTGGCCGTTGTTCGGGGCGATGAACCAGTTGCTTGGCGGCTTGGCACTGATGGTTATTACAGTTTATTTGGCCAAGAAGGGTGTGAATGTATTTTGTACAGCAATTCCAATGGTTTTGATGATTATTTTGACAGGCTGGGCAATGTACTATAATCTGATTAAATTTGCGGGACTGCAGCCAGGGACAAAACCAAATATTTTGCTGTTAGTAATTTCCATTATTATTATCGTCTTTGAAATCTGGATGATTGTTGAAAGCGCAATAGTACTGCATAAAACTGTTTTTTGCTCCAAAAAAGCAGTTAGTGATAATTAATAATATATTGTTGCGGTTTTTCTAGGTGTAATACTGCAGTACAGAAATCTTGCTGGACTAATTATATCTCCTTGATGGTTAACAGCCTTCGTTGTGCTTGAATTTGCTAACAAATAGTAGTATATTATTCTCACGGTGTTTGCGTTTTGGTATAAAAATAACCATCTTGTGTTTGTCTAAATGGAGTACGAAAATTAATGAACTCACTGCTGATTGCTGTTGCTGCCGCTATTCTTTATCTCATTGCCTATTATACGTATGGTAAATTTCTAGGTAAGAAAATATTTAAACTTACCAAGGAAAATATTTGCCCAAGCGTACATATGGAGGATGGGACGGACTTTGTTCCAACTAAGAAACAGGTTGTATTTGGGCAGCACTTTTCATCAATTGCAGGAACCGGGCCTATTGTAGGGCCGGCATTGGCTGTTATCTGGGGGTGGCTCCCGGCGTTATTGTGGGTAACGTTCGGCTGTATATTTATGGGGGCAGTGCATGATTTTGGTTCTTTGGTGGTTTCATTGCGCAATCAGGGGCGTTCAATCGGAGATATTGCCGGGGACTTGATAAATAAGCGTGTCAAGCTTTTATTTCTGCTGATAATCTTCTTTTCACTTCTAATACTTATTGCGACTTTCGCCGTGATTATTGGTGTATGCTTTCAGAAATTTCCCGGTTCTGTTCTTCCGGTATGGCTGCAAATTCCAATCGCAATTTTCCTGGGGCTGCTTGTGCATCGCAAGAACATGAGTGCCACAATACTTGGAATTATTGCCGTTGTACTGATGTACGGCTCCATCATAATAGGGGCTTATTATCCTTTAACCATGCCTGCGCTTGGTGTTCAGTCAATTACTGCTTCCGGTGCTGAAACATGGGATGTGCTGTTGTCGCCTATAGCAACCTGGGTGATTTTGCTGCTTGGTTATGTTTATATTGCCTCCACCTTATCTGTAAAAACTTTGCTGCAGCCGCGTGGCTTCATAAATTCCTATCAGTTGTTTATTGCTATGGCTATGTTGGCAATTGGGGTAGTGATTGCCCATCCTGATATGGCTGCTCCAGCTACAAACTTTAATATTCCGGGTAGTCCGCCAGTGATGCCGATGTTATTTGTGTTCGTTGCCTGCGGTGCTATTTCCGGATTTCATTCTGTAGTCTCATCTGGAACGACTTCCAAGCAGTGTTCCTGTGAAAGTCATGCCACTTTTGTAGGATATGGTTCAATGTTGATTGAAGGGCTTCTAGCTGTATTTGTGATTATAGCTTGTGCGGCAGGTATTGCGTACGGAACCGGAATGGACGGAGCTACTGCTTTCAGCCAGCACTATTCATCATGGGCTGCCGCCAGCGGTTTTGGCGCTAAAATCGGTGCTTTTATTAAAGGTTCGAGCAATATGATGACCTCTTTTGGTATTCCAATGACAATTGGTGTCTGCCTCGTCAGCGTATTTGTTGTATCATTTGCCGCGACAACGCTTGATTCAGCGACTCGTATTCAGCGTTATATTGTTGGTGAACTGGCGCACCTGTTCAAGCTACCGTCATTTGCCCGTAAACACCCGGCAACTTGTATTGCCGTAGGCAGTGCTTTTATTCTGGCGTTCAGTGAAGGTTCAGGAGAAGGAGCCTTTAGTTTATGGCCTTTATTTGGTGCGATGAATCAGCTTTTAGGCGGTTTGGCGCTGATGGTGGTGACGGTTTATCTTGCGAAAAAAGGAAGAAATGCGCTTTGTGCGGCAATTCCTATGGTTTTGATGATTGCTTTGACTGGCTGGGCGATGTATTATAACCTGATACAATATGCCGGCTTGCAGCCTGGCACTAAGCCTAATGTGATGCTGCTGGTCGTTTCAATTATTATTATAGCTTTCGAAATCTGGATGATTATCGAAAGCTCGATTGTATTGTATAAAACCGTTTTGCACTCAAAACGGAAGGAAATAAAAGCTATAAGCTGAAAATCAAAAACTGTTACGGCGGCGACCGGGGGTAAAGGGGTCGAAGCCGCTTAAGTTGACAGAAAGAATGAAAGCGGGGAAACCGCAAAATCAAAAGGAGTTTTCTTTATGTCCTTAAGCGTTATTGCTGAACTGTCTAATCTGTATGGTGCCAATCCAGAGTTCGTGCTGGCAGGTGGTGGTAATACCTCCTGCAAAGACGAAAAATTTATTTATGTAAAGCCCAGCGGGGTTTCTCTGGCGGCGATTAAACCTGAAGATTTCATCAAAATGGAACGTTCCAAAGTAAAGGCAGTTTTCAACTTAGGTAAATTCAACAGTGATTCTGAACGTGAAGATGCGGTAAAAAATACTCTGCTGGCGGCAAAAGCCGATGGCTCTGTACGACGCCCGTCTGTAGAAACACCATTGCATGAAATTCTTCCATACAAATATGTTGTTCACACCCATCCTGCTCTGATAAACGGCATGACCTGTGGCAAGGATGGTCAGAAGCTTTGCGAGGAGTTTTTTCCGGAAGCGGTTTGGATTGAATATACCGATCCCGGCTTTATTCTGGCTGATATTGTAGCCCGCAAATCTGCTGAATACGAGGCGGCAAAAGGTGCTGCCCCTAAAGTTATTTTCCTGCAGAACCACGGCGTTTTTGTAGCGGCTGATACTGCCGACGAAATTAACGCTCTATACGACGGCATCATGGATTTGCTCAAAGATTTCTGTGCGGCCAGAGACGTTTCTACTGAGCTGAGCTTTGGTAAAATTGATGGCGAATGTGTTTACCAGCACGCTCCTGAACTGCGCACTTTGCTGAGCGAGGATGGTAAACCATATTCCGTAATAAGCCTACCGCCATTTGAAATCGCATCCGGGCCTTTTTCTCCAGATCACATTGTTTACGCAAAATCTTTCAGCCTTGAAACAGCAGACATTTCATCTGAAACAGTCGCTGCCTTCGAAAAGGCTAACGGTTATAAAGCTCGAGTGGTATCAGTACCGGGCAAAGCAGTATTTTGTGTAGCCGACACTCTTGGCAATGCGGAAAACGTTGCTGCTTTGGCTAAGGATGCAGCTTTGGTACGTCAATTTACAACGGTTTTTGGCGGTGAGAACTATCTTTCAGACGCTGCCCGCTTGTTTATAGAAAACTGGGAAAGCGAATCTTATCGGAAAAAGATTGCAGCAGGAGCCGGCCTTGGCAGACTGCACGGAAAAGTAGCGGTAGTTACTGGTGGAGCTCAAGGCTTCGGCTTTGGAATCGCTCAGGAACTGGCTGCGGAAGGAGCGGTAACTGTTATTGCTGACCTGAACCTTGAGGGCGCAGCAAAAGCAGCTGACGAAATCAAGCAGATCACCGGCAAGAACAACGCTTTTGCCGTTGAAGTAAATATTTCCAGCGAAGAGGCTGTCGAAAAGATGTGCCGTGATATAGTTTCAAAAGTTGGCGGAATGGACTTGTTTGTCGCAAATGCCGGAGTTCTTAAAACCGGTTCTGTCAAAGAATTGGACAAAAAGGACTGGGATTTTGTGACGAATGTTAACTACAGCGGATACTTCCTCTGTGTAAAACATGTAGCGCAAGTTATGTCACGCCAAAATAAATATACAGATTGCTGGAGCGACATTGTTCAAGTTAACTCTAAGAGTGGTCTGACTGGCAGTAACCGCAACGGTGCATACGCCGGAAGCAAATTCGGTACGATCGGACTGACTCAAAGCTTTGCTCTGGAATTGATTGACGATCATATTAAAGTCAACAGTGTTTGTCCTGGCAATTATTTTGACGGCCCGCTATGGAGTGAT
Organism: Lentisphaerota bacterium; assembly: GCA_024225035.1. Lineage (GTDB taxonomy): Bacteria > Verrucomicrobiota > Lentisphaeria > Victivallales > Victivallaceae > Zth2. Next base: position 110,522 of record JAAEMX010000177.1, on the reverse strand, counting down.
CCCGAGCGCGGTTTGTTCGTACAGTACTTGAGCAGCAATAAAGTCCCGGGAGCAAAGACCGTCGAAGATGTCAAACGCTTCTACGAATCCAAAATCCCAATGGACCGCGGCTGCTTCCCGAAAGACGTAGCCAAAGCCATCATGTACGCCGTTGAGCAGCAATACGAAACCGGCCAAGCTATCCCAGTAACCGGCGGCCAAGTAATGCTCAACTAGAGACGAGGTATTAACCAGCGTTTCGCCGTTGGATCACGGGAGAGCGTTTTTTTTTGTGTTCATATTTTGCTGACACAAAATTCAACAACGCCGAACGTTGATTTATTTACCGACCGGACAGGGACACATACCAAAATAATCTCGCACTGGGTCGTAACCGGTGGATCCCGGCTCGTCAACGGCGAAACCAGACACTGGGATTTACCAAACGTGAGAGCGCAAGGTAAATCTCTGTCGGCCTGCTAAGGATTGCGACGCAATCATAAGAGCATTGCTAGAAGAGTTTTCGTACTTTTCCCGCCCAACGTTCCGTCGTTGGGCGTGCGAAGCACGAAACTACATTTTGCTTCTGATGAATATCACGTAAAGCAGGAGCAATAAGGCCAGTATATATGATACCGGACCGCATTTTTTGGCTTGCCCTGATACGAGCTTCAGCAGTGGATAGGCGATGAAGCCGATAACCATACCGTCGGCAATACTGTAGGAGTATGGAATTCCAACTAGGATCAGGAATGCCGGGATAGCTTCGCTGTAGTCATCCCATTCTATTTTTGCAACATTATGAGCCATCAGAGAGCCGACAATAACCAGTGCCGGAGCGGTGATCGGCATGTATTGAGCAACGGTAGTTACCAGTGGCGCAAAGAATAGTGCTGCCAGAAAACAGAATCCAACGATTACGGCTGTCATGCCGGTACGTCCTCCGGCTTCAACTCCGGCGCCGCTTTCGATAAAGCTGGTGACGGAACTATGACCACACACCGCACCAAAAACTGTAGCTCCAGCGTCAGCAGTAAAAGCTTTACCTGAGCGTGGAAGTTTGTTGTTTTTCAGCAATCCGGCTTGAGCACAGATTCCCACCAAAGTGCCGATGGTGTCAAACATATCCAGGAAAGTCAGAACAATGATTAGCGGTAAGAGCTTCATCAGGTTTTCAAAAACTCCAACAAAGTTAGCTTGTCCAAAAACCGGGGCTACAGAAGCAGGGCTGCCGAATATACCTGATATTTGGATTTCTCCCGTTAAAGCCGCAATAATAGTTGAAACTATAATACCATAGAGCATAGCCCCATGTACCTTAAGAACTCTTAGAGATGCAGTCAGAATTAATCCGGTGAAAAAGATGATTGCTGCAGGAGATGTCAGGTTCTTGGAAAGCGTATAGTGTCCGCCGACAGCTTTTATTATTTCTCCGTGCTCAAGACCCAGCAGTGCGACAAACAGCCCGATACCGCCGGCTATTGCGTATTTCAGGCTTGGGCTTATTGAGTCCATAATCAGCTTACGTATTTTGGCCAGGGACATAAGTGCAAACAAGGCGCCAGAAATAAAGACTACGCCAAGCGCAAGCTGCCAAACCTGAGCTTGCCCTTGTTTTGCATTCAGAACTAGCGCACATGCAGGCATCAAAGTTGTTATAAAGAAGAAGTTAGCGCCCATGCCTGGAGCCAGCCCAATGGGGTAGTTTGCCAGAATCCCCATAAGGAAACAGCCGACAGCTGAAGCCAGACAGGTTCCGGTTAACAGAGCTCCAAAGTCCATACCGGTTGGTGAGTTCATCAGTTGCCCGGACATAACCATGGGCTGCAGGAAAATGATGTAACTCATCGCGGTAAACGTCGTTATTCCGGCGATTAATTCGCGTGTTGGCGTGGAGCCGTGCTCTTCCAGTTTAAAAAAATTTGATAGGGAGATTTTTTTCATCAATTCTCTCTTTTGATTTAGAGGTTATACTCTTTCAGTCTCCGGTGAAGTGTACGGCGACTGATGCCAAGTTTATCTGCGGCTTTAGTCCGGTTTCCTCCACACTCTTCCAATGCTTTTATTATCAGTAATTTTTCGTTTTGATCCAGATCCAGTGACGTGCCTTGCTGAGGGGCAGTCGAGGTGTTTTTAACCATAAATTTCGGTCTATAACCTGCTACGGATCCTTTCTGATTGAGAATGTTGAAAGGCACATTGTCAATTTCGAGAGAGTTTCCCCGGCATAGAACAATCATGCGTTCTATGCAGTTTCTAAGTTCGCGAATATTTCCGGGCCAGCTGTAAGCGCATAGCGCAGCCAGTGCCCCTTCAGAAATGCCTCTGATGTTTTTGATATTATCAGCAGCAAATTCATCAATAAAGTGTTTTACAAGAATTGGGATATCTTCAATTCTATCACGAAGCGGCGGAAGTTTAATATTTACCACATCAAGGCGATAGAACAGGTCTTCCCTGAAGTCCCCGTTTTCTACCATGGTTTTCAGGTCACGGTTGGTTGCGGAAATGAGGCGGGCGGAGGTTTCAAGAGATTCGATACCGCCAATGCGTTCAAAGCTTCTGGTTTCCAGGACACGAAGCAGTTTCACCTGGACCTGCGGGTCAATTTCGCCGATTTCATCAAGAAACAATGTGCCGTTATCGGCCAATTCAAAACGTCCGGGTTTTTGATCTACAGCACCGGTAAATGCGCCTTTTTCATATCCAAAAAGCTCACTTTCAAGTAGATTGGCGGGCAACGCAGCACAGTGTATTGGGATAAAGGCACCATTGCGGCAGCTTATTTTATGAATAGCTTTGGCTATAACCTCTTTACCGGTTCCACTTTCACCGGATAATAGAATTGTCGAACGAGTCGGAGCAACTTGCTTGACTGTTTCCATTATTTCCTGCATGACTTTTGATTTTGCTATGATATTTGAGAGGTCAGTTTCTGTGCCAAGCTTCTGTTTGAGCTGACGGTTTTCCTCTTTTAACTTGCGTGACTCGAGAGCCCGGTCGATAACTATTTCCAACTGGTCAAGGTTTACCGGCTTGGTAACAAAGTCAAACGCCCCACGTTTGACAGCTGTTACAGCGGTAGCGATCGAGCCGTATGCGGTAAATACTATGCATGTTGGTTTCGGGTCGTTTTTTAACGCAGCGTCAAGAACACACAGTCCGTCCGCTCCCGGCATTTTCATGTCGGTCAGTATCAGGTCATAGTTGTTACGCTGCAATAAGTTTATGCCTGTAATTCCGTCTTCGGCTGTAGTAACGTCAAAGCGGGTGCGAAAGAATCTGGCGAGTGCGTCTCGTGTGTTTCTTTCGTCATCGCATATAAGTAATTTTAATTTACTACTCTTCATATATAAGTCCTCAGCTATTCCACATTTCGGCAAAAGCGTGGATATCTTCGTAAGTACCTTTGCTAACTTCCAGTACAAAGTAATTGATTCCTGCATCGCGGCAACTGCGGACAAAACGCGGCAAATCCATTTCGTTCGGGGTGCGCAGCGGCAGGTGTCCGTCATCCCAATCGGCTTTAGGGACTTCAGCTGTATATTTTGAGGCGTGCAGGTGAATCATTTCGACCTGGCAGTCACTCAGAAATTTCTCGGTTTCGTCATGAAAATCACGGTCAAACAGGTGGCAGGTTGTCCACAAATGTGATGAATCAAGACATATCGGGCTTTTCAGAAAAGCTGAATTTTCGGAAAATAAATTAGCTGACCCAAAAGCCGGGAAATCGTTTTCAATGCACCAGACTATTTGAGGGAATTCACCTCTGATTGTAAGCAGGTGTTCTTTGACACGGTGCAGTCGTGTCCTGTATTCAGGAGTGGAGGTGAAGTCATTACACATTCTTGATTTGCCGTTAATAGAAAGCTCAGGACGAAATATTTCTGACATGCATTCATTGTATGACCTGCCATGTCCGTAAGCCGGAACAGGGATGTCGGTCATGTTAAAACCGTGAAAAACCGCTTTGGTAACACCAAGCTCCAGAAAAAGCGCGACATTTTCCTGAATAATCTTATGAGAAAGATCAAATGATTCAGCGGCGAGATTTATCCCGTGCTTAGAAAGCAGGGGAGCATGAGCACTTAATGAGACGCCTGCTGAGGCCAGCCATTCAATCTGATCCCGGCAAATCGAATTATGCAGCTGCACTCCAAAGTCAAAGCCCAGTTGACTGCAGACATCGCGGCAATCTTGATATTTATGCTCGCCACCCGGCCCTTTAAAAGCCGTTGAAGTCATTTCGAGTCTAACATTACTATTGTTTTCAGACATCTTCAGTCTCCTGTTCAGGAATATTTTCATCGGCTTCAGGCAAAACCCGGACTCTGCGTCCAGGGCGTGGAAATCTAATAATTACTGAGGTGCCTTCGTTTTCTTTTGTTTCAATAGTCATTTCAGCACCATGTTCACGCATGACTTTTTCAATAATCATCATGCCAAGTCCGGTACCGCCTTTACGGAAGGATTTGAACGGGTCAAAGATTCTGTTCAGGCGCTCAGAGCTGATGCCTTGGCCGGTATCGGCGAATTCAATCATCACGTAATCATCATCATATGAGCATGTAACGTCTATTGAGCCGCCTTGCGGCATTGATTGTACAGCATTTCTGAGGATGTTGAAGAAAGCCTGTTTAAGTCGAGACGCATTTCCGGTCAGAATGGGTAATACATCCGGAAAGTGGCATTTGATTTCTACATCACGGATCTCAATTTCTTTCTGCATGAAATTAAGGGTCTCAATTAATAAGTCTTTGACATTCACCTTCTTAAGTTTTTGTTTTCCCGGGCGAATGGCATGCAGAAATTGATTTATAATATTATCCAGTCGCTCAACCTCGTCGCGACAGGCGGTCAGCATTTCCTTGGCATCGTCCATATCAAAATCGCCGTCTTTTTCCGCCATATGGTTTAGCAACTGCAGATTTAAGTAAAGGCTGTTAAGAGGGTTTCCAACTTCATGAGCTACCTCTCCAGCCAGCATTGCGATAAAATTAATAGTTTCAGTCTCAAGCTCCTGCAGAGTTCTGGTACGTGATTCGGTAACGTCACGCAGAATTACTGTAGCAAATTCGGTTTCTTCATGGTGAGGAACAAGATAAAACTGCAGATAGCGGTGTTGAGGATACAGGATTTCAACTTCCTGACGTGACATCTTAGTCCATTCTTCCTCATCAAGTTTCAGGATACGGCGCCAGTCAACGTTCTGAAGAAACTGTGATAGACGGATTTTTTCCAAATCATCCGGAAGCCCAAGAAGTTCTTTAGCTGCACGATTGTGATAGCGGATTTTGAGCCGTCTGTCAACAACAAGGATACCTTCCTGAACAGCATTGAAGACTGTTTCGAAAAAGCCGCGTTCACGGGACAAGTGCAGAATGTAAGCCTGCACGCTGTTAGCGTCCAGTTTATCCACACGCTCAATCATGCGGTCAAGAAATGATTTTTTTTCTCCGTCTGCCATAAATGCCTTTTTTGAGACAATTTGACACAGTTGTTCGATTTTTCAAGTGCCCACAAGAACTTTTGACTTAATAAGTATTGAAAATGGTATTGCTGGACGGTATTTTAGTCAAACAGCTGATATAAATGGTACATTTATGAAAAAGAACAGAACATTTTATCTTGGGGTTAACTTGATAGCTCCGGGATTAGGGCAGGTTATGCTGAAGTGGTATGTTAGAGGGGTTCTTGAACTGCTCGCAGCGATAGGTTGTCTAGTCTGGGCGGTTGCTGCTGTAATTTACCCCATTATAACCTTTTACACTGGGGATCCGATGACTTCACAATTGCCGCAAATAAATATTTCTCAGGTGATTGGCGCTGTCTTGTTGTTTATTCTTATCTGGCTATGGAGTTTTCTTGAAATCATATTGTTCTTTCCAAAAAAATCTTTGACTCAAGAAGCCGAGTAATATATTCAGGGAGGCGGGTGATATGTTGAAATTATTATATACATTTTGTGTAATTTTGATTGCAGGAAATATTTGTGCTGCTGACTATTCAAACCTCACCATAAAATGGGATGAGGAAAAAACTGCCTCTAAAGCAAAGTTTGAGGGATATTTCAGTAAAGAAAACATCTCCGGTTATAAAAATGACGTACAGACACCGGGCGATACTACTGTTGCAGCGGCACTGATTAACGGCTATAAATTTTCATGGCAGCCGACATGGCGCTATGAAGGTGCTGGACAAGTCTGGCTGCCTGAAGTATGTCAGTCGTCAGACCGCAGTCTTTTGGCGCTGGTAGAAAATTCCAAAAATGGAAAAGGGGTTAAGAGTTCAATTTTGGTGCTGATGAACTTATTTAATTCTCGAGTCATAAACTATATCGTTTTCAACGGTGTTGATATTATAAACTTTTGTCTTGTGCCGAATAACAATAAAATTATCGCACTTGTAAAATCTCCTCCTGATAAATATTCAGATATCAGGCAATACAAACTTGTATTACTAAGTCATTATGACGGTCGAAAAACAGTTGCCAGTAAATCTTTTATGTATAAAGTAAATACTATGTGTGTGGCAAATAACGGTAATGACTTGCTGGTTGCTCCTGAAAGCGAAAGTTACGCAATGGTCTATGATGTCACAAAGTTGAATGTTGCCCCGGTTAAGGTTAAGACCCAAAGAGAGATTACAGCTGTCACCGCCTACGGTAAAGGTTTTATTATTGGCGGCAAAAGTTTTATCAGTAAATTAGTTAAGTCAGGAAACGGCTGGAATGTAAAGAATAAATATAATGCTCCTGCTGACTTTTGTCCTGCTGAAATTGTCCCTTGCGGCAATGACAAGAAATTTGCCGCAGTGCAGCAGGATGGTCCGGCCTATTATTATAACGGCAGTATATTTACTCAAATCGGAGACAGATTTGAAGGTACTGTCGCATGGGATTCATTCAATAAGCGAGTCATGCTGGTTGAAAAAAGGAATTCTGTAATAATGTTGTACAATCCTGATAGTTCTTCAAAAAACGTACTCTTTACGCCTGCTAAAGTAAAGCCTCGTACCCGTGGTGATGTTACAGGTCTGTACCCGGCTCCGGACGGCAAAGCAATTTTTGCCCTCGATGACAAAGGAAACCTCATGAAGCTCACCAAGCCTTGCCGCCGCTGGAAAAAACAATTGATATTCGCCGCCCAGGGTAAATAATCTTCAGCGATATGAAACCGCAAAGAAAGTAGTGAAAACTTCTCATCTTGCGGCTTACAAATACTTTTTTATAAAAAATATTTTGGTTTTTTGCCAAATTTTCACTGAACAAAAGCGGTAGAGAGATGTCTACATTTTTTGGGTAAATGTAATACTTTATTTCTGGGAGTCAATTATGCCTAGATGGCCAAGAAGAGGTTTGTGGTATGATAAATGTCCGATTTGTGAAAAATTTGGTGCTACAGAAGTTTGTCGTAATTGCGGTAGAGTAGTTTGTGCAAATTGTTGTACTCAAAAACGTCCCTATATAAAAGTCCTTGCAGGTACACCTCCTGATAAGCAATATAATAGCAGACATAGCTATGTTCCTGTTTGTGACGTTTGCGTTAAAATTCCTGAAGTTCTCTATAATGAAGATGATTTTTCGAGAACACCGTTAAATGTTCAACAACTGGCAGCTTTTGCAAAACAAATTATAATCAAAGCAAACGCGAGCTTTCCTGTTTCCAGCAGCAGGATGGGTTACTACAAAGACTTTAATCCAAATTTATGTTTTACACAAAGCAGGCAGCAGGAGGTTTTTGAAACGACTCATGCAATTCTAAGAGAGCCGGAAAAATATATTGACGGCTTACAGCAGGGCGGAGACAGTTTTGAAAAGTTGGAGAAAATGATACTGCATTCATTAAAATATTCCATTGCAAACTGCTTTGAACTGGCTGGCTTCAGCTATCTAATGTATCATTATGCAATATGTCGAGGAGAGTTTAGAGTGCACAATGTAGAAGTTTGCCACCTTCCTGGCAGGGATCATGTTTTTCTAATTGTTACTCCATGGCACGAAAGCATTCCTCAAAATGAATTTTATTCAAATGACCAGACTCTAAAATATTCAAATGCATTTATTTGCGATCCTTGGCTTAAATTTCTATTTTTTCTTAGGAACTACAGAGAATATATAGGTAAACATAAGATTGCGCGTGAACCAATAAGATTTTCTTACTTCAAATTCTACTACAAAACTGGATGCCCTGAAATCGAAAGATACTTATAGGAGGCTATAATCCTAAATAGCATTTGGGGCTATATAATCTCACTTAATGTAATACATAGTGACAAATCCGGTCTCTGCGTGTATAATTATTTTAGAGATTATGACGTTATCGCAGTCCCTTAGCAGGGAGGAGGTTGGAGTATGTATAAGCTTGAGCTTAGAGTGTTGTTCGACGCCGCCGCTGCCGCCGCTGTCGCTGATGCCGTCCAACGGGAAGAACAGCAGGCTGAAGAAGCTTTGCAGGAGGACGAATCTCAATCCGAAAATCCACAGGAAGAGACCGCTGGTCTTGAAGGGGAGGCGGAACCAGGTTCTGAAAATGAGTTTGAGCAGGAACTTGACGAGGCTTTGGCCGGAATTACCGAAACTAGCCCTGAGAACGATATAAATGTACTGCTGATTTCCGATTCACTTGCCAATGCTGATGAAATAGCTGATGCCGCCGAACCAGGCACCATTGTAATCCGTTATGATGCGTCTAAAGCTTTGGCTTCTGATCTTATTGACATCATCAATGAGGCTCTTGATGATAAGGTTAAATCGATTGGATTTATCACTGATGCCGATGAAAATTCTCACTTGCATCTATTTGCTGATGAAGATACTTCAGGCACGACTGCTTCGGACCAGCTTCAGTCCGAATTCTGGGATGCCGTTGAAGATCACCTGACTTCAAATGGACAGGTCAAAATTTTTGCTGCTCATTTACTATCTACTGCAGAAGGGCAGGAACTGGTCGATACCCTCAAGGGGAGCGCTTGGACACGAGCTGGATGCTTCAGAAGATATGTCTGAAGCGGTTGAACAGGAAAACGACTGGCTGTTGGATTTCAGTGAAGATGACTCTGATCCATTGATTGAGCTGGATGCTATGGAAGAACTGACGGATATAGAAGAAGAAGCTGATGACGACTTTCCTGCTGCTGGAATAACTGAAGTTGATGTATCAGGCGAAACACAAGGCGGAGAGGATATTGTTGAAACTGCTTCAACGGATAATGAAGATTCCGGAGAAATAAAAAGTTCATCAGACGAGCCGTTCGACACGACTGATATTGTTTCGGGGCCTGTATCATTTTCATCTTTGCCAAGCGGATTTGCTATTTCAAATGCCGCGTCTGCACCGGTTTCTACAGTTGTAGCAGCTCCCCCGGCAGGAAATACCACAAGTGTTGATGCCGACCTGAGTGGAAACCTTAATATAAACCTTTATATGCAGGGATTTCCGCATTTTACACCATTTCACTACAGTACGTTAGATGTTAATGAAATTTCGGCATTTCCGATAGGCAGATATCCATTTTTTGAACCGACCCAGTATTTTTATCCTCAAACACTGGTGTCAGTCGGAGAGGAAGCTTACGAGGAGTTTGAATACCGATTTACAACCAATCCTCTGACTAATCCGCTGTATGGGCAGGTGCCGCCATTGGGGGCACTCCTTGGCTTTGAGATTACTCCCGGTGCTCCGCTTTCGATTACTGCCGATTTTCCTGTTTATGGGGATGTAAACGGAGAATATACAATAGGGAGTGACTGGCTGGTTGTATCAGAACCTGTCAGTACTTTTAATGTTACAGAGTATCAGGATCCGTTGACAGTAGGTCAGATCGATCAGTTTTATCTGGATTTCGGCGACCGGACAACTTTATTTGAAAAAGCAGATCCGTTTGTGGATTCAGTGGATGATGCGCTGAATAAGCTGATTGGCAAATAGGGTCTAATAAAAAAGCCTGAACTGACAATTTCAGTTCAGGCAGAATGTCGATAAAGCAAAAAAGTCGGGAGGATTATTTCTCGGCTTTTTCTTCTTTCTTTTCGTCTTTACGACCAAGGATATCCTCAATGAAGAAACGAGGTCTGGCACGTACATCATAATAGATACGGCCGATATATTCGCCAAGAAGCCCCATTCCTACCAGTTGGAATCCTGAGATGATGAACAGGATAGCAAACAAGGTGAATACACCTTCAGCCGCCCATTGGTCACCCATGCAGATGCGCAGGATAATGATAATAATACCAAGCAATATGCCGAGCAGAGAAAGTCCGCTGCCAATAAAGCTTAACAGGCGCAGCGGGAAAGTGGTCATGCAGGTCAAAAGGTTGAACTGCAGGTTGATCAGCTTCCATAATGAGTATTTGGAATCACCAATACTGCGTTCGTTGTGACCTACAGGAATTTCGCAGGTATAGCGGGCAAAGCTGTTGCCTAGAACAGGAATAAACGTGCTGCGCTCATTGCATTGCAGCATAGCTTCAACGATATGACGGCGGTAAGCGCGAAGCATGCAGCCATAGTCAGTCATGTTAACGCCGGTTGCCAGCTGAGTCATCTTGTTGACGATTTTTGAAGGCAGTTTGCGCAGGAAGGAATCCTGACGATTCTGACGTACAGTACCGATTACATCATATCCTTCTTCAGCCTTGGCAACAAGGTTTGGAATTTCTTCCGGAGGGTTCTGAAGGTCAGCGTCAATTGTGAGTACCAAGTCGCCGCGCACAATTGAAAAACCGGCAAGAATTGCATTGTGCTGTCCGAAGTTACGATTCAAAAAGCATGATACAACCTTGTCAGGGTTCTTTTCAGAAGCTTTTGTCATAATTTCGGCTGTTGCGTCTTCACTACCGTCATCAACCAGAATCAATTCGAAACGTTTTCCGGTTGAATCGAGTGCCTTCACTGAACGGTCAATAAGTTCCTGCAGGCATCCTTCCTCATTGAAGACAGGAACGACAACAGAAACAAAGTTGACTTTATATTTTTCCAGATTTTTTTTAGACATATCTTTTACTCCTATAAGCATACAATGCTTGCTTCTTTACATAATATTTAAGTTAATAAGGTTATTTGTCTTACAGCTTATTTTTTATCTTTTACCCGTTTGTTGATTATCCATACATAGAGTTTACGTGCTTTAGGTTTTTCGAATGGCATGTACACTTCTTTGTAATTAGGGTTTTCAACTAAATCCTCGGGTAGAATCTTTATAAGCTCTTTTAAATAACGATTTTTATTATAGCAGATGATTGCAACTTTAGTCTTCGCTTTGTCTATGAACTCTTTCAGCTCTTTTATATCAGTAATTACCGGAGCAGGGCGTGCAAGATCCATATAGAATATTACTTTAGGCGGCAGTTTTTTGAAGAAAACAATGTTCTGCGGCGCTATATCAACGAGCTCAGATTTCATTTCAACAGCAAAAGGCTTTTCAGTTCTGAACATGTCAAGAGATGGCCATATGACAACAAAGAATCCGCAGGTAAGAATTGTTCCGCCAAGCAGAATCGCTGCGAATTTTCCCGGCATTCCAGTTATGCTTTGCAGCCAGCGCTTGTCATGGCGTTCATCCAGAAACATCAGAATAAGCGTGATGACACCTATAACAGGTCCTATGATCAAAGTAAACCATGGGGGTCTGATTCTCAGCAGACATGGCCATAATGGTAACATAATTATGCTGATAGTTGCTAAAGAGGCTACTGTGATTACAATCCAGCGCATGATTTCAATAGTCATAGATTCCCAGCGCAAGTGTTCCTCTGTGCTATTGAGAAAACGGGAAATTATCAGCACCAGAAACGGCATGATCGGTAAAATGTAGTACCAGCGGCGAGAACCTGAAGCTGAGAACATGACAAAAATAATTATTGATGCCCATGCCAGCCATTTGTCATTGCTTGACAAACGCTTCCAGCGGGTTGCCAGCCAGCCGATTCCTGCAGCTAAAAACAGTACCCAGGGGAGCATTATTCTTGGAATTTGATATAAATAACAGTAGAAAGGTTCGTCATTATGATCAAATGATTGGAAAACCCGCAGGATATTTTCTTTCCAGACCAGTTCCAGACCGGATAGGTTATTTGGAGGAGTGGTGAAAAAAGTGGGTAGCGGTGTAATTGATGCGATATGGAACGGCAGGTAATAAACCCCCAGTCCGATTACAGCCGCAAAAAAGTTTGAGAACTTAAGGTGTTTTTTCCAGCGACCTTCCATTAAAAGATAAGGTGCAATTATCGCAATCGGCATGACTAGAGCCGGCAGCCCCTTAGTCATAGCACCGAGGAAACAAATCAGATAAAAAAGAAAGTATGAGAAGAAGCCGGCCTTTTTCTCGCGTGCTAAAAACCACGCTACAGCAAGGATGATTGCGGCAAGGTTTGCCATATCAGCAGCAGCTACTCTTGCCCAGAATATGAAACCGTAACTGGATAAAAGCAGCCATCCGGCTGTAATTCCTACCTTGCGGTTAAAGAGCTTGGTACCAACATATACTGCGCCGTAAAGCCCTGCCAAACCGGCTAACGCACTGGGCAGTCGTACAATAAATTCGTTTAGAATACCAAAAACATAGTAGGCCCCAACAATAAACCAGTATGATAAAAGTGGTTTATCGAAGTACACTTCACCGTTTATCGCAGGGTGAAAAAAGTCCTTAAAAAGGATCATTTCTCGAGCAATCTCAGCCCAGCGTTCTTCTGATGCCCATAGCCCGTAATAGCCCAGGCCTCCGAATAAAATGAGGACAGCGGCAACCCAGAATACCAGACTGCTCCAGTCCTTTTTAACAGCTTGTTCCTGATTGTGTTCAGACATTTGCCATTACTTCTTTGATTGCGGTTACAACGTCTTGCACATCATCCTCGGTCATGGCCGGGAATAACGGCAACGAACAGATGCGGTCACTGTTCCACTCGGTAGCTGGCAGCATACCAGGTTTGAACCCCATATTCTCGCGATAGTATTTTTGGAGATGATTGGCCCGGAAGTGAATACCTGAACCAATATTTTTTTCTTTCAGTTTGACCATGAAATCATCTCGAGAGATTTTGTCAGAGTCGACCCTGACAACAAACAGATGCCAGGCATGCTTGAAATCATAACCAGTTGGGTCGCTCAAAGGCAAAATATTATCAACGTCAGCCAGCAATTCACGGTATTTCATTGCCAGCGCTGTACGTTTTGCGTTGATTTCATCTATACGGCGCAATTGCGAAAGCCCCAGGGCTGCGCAAATATCCGTTAAATTGTACTTGTAGCCGGGCTCAATAACTTCCGCTTGAGGAGATCGCCCCTTATTTTGACGGTCGAAAGCATCAATTCCAAGGCCGTGAAATTTGTACATTTTGATTTTTTTCAGCAGTTCATCGTCATCAGTAGCAATCATGCCGCCTTCGCCGCAAGTGATATTTTTGATAGCGTGAAATGAGTAAATTGTTGAATTGCCTTGCCCAATGTGGCGACCCTTGTAATAAGTACCGAGGGCATGCGCCGCATCTTCTATAATCGGAATTCCGTGTTTGTCTGCAATGGCTTGAATGGCATCAAGGTCAACCGGCGCACCAGTGTAATGAACAGGAATAATCGCTTTGGTGCGTTCAGTAATGCATGTCTCAATAGTTTCCGGTGTGACCAGCATAGTGTCGCGGTCAATATCAGCAAAAACCGGAGTAGCGCCGCTTAAACAGATCAGGTTTGTTGTTGAAACCCATGTCAGTGAAGGAGTGATAACTTCGTCACCGGGCCCAATGCCAAGCGCTTTTAACAGCACATGCATGCAGCCGGTAGCCGAAGCTAAAGAGACACCATGCTTAGAGCCGGTATATTTGCAGAGTTCTTCTTCAAACTCAGCATTTTTGGGGCCGTTGGTCAACCAGCCGGACTTTAAAACACCAACGACTTCCTGAATATCATTATCCGTTACTACCGGTTTGGTAAACGGTAGAAATTCGTTTCTCATTTTAGCTCACCTCGGATTTATAAAAATCATACAAGTATTAAAAAATTTAAAATATTGCACTTTTCCGAAAATTCAATCTAAACAGCTAATAACCTGCCAATAAGGCAGCAAAACAGACGTGAAAGACTCTTTCTTAATATTGCACGGCCTGAATGGCTTGGCGGAAGACTAGTACCAATATATAATAAAACTCCCGGAAATTAATCATTCCGGGAGATATGTAACATTCAGTTGATAAAGGACTAGAGGAGCTCTGCCGCCAGTGCTGCAAGTTCACTTCGTTCGCTCTTGAGAAGCGACATATGCCCATGCAGTGCCTGCTTTTTCATCCTTTCAACAGTATAGGTCAAGCCGTTACTTGACGCGTCCAGATAAGGGTTGTCAATCTGGTTCGGGTCACCGGTCAATACCATTTTGGTATTCTCACCGGCACGACTGATTATAGTTTTAACTTCATGCGGAGTCAGATTCTGTGCTTCATCAACTATGACAAACTGACGCGGCAGACTGCGTCCGCGAATATACGTGATGGCTTCAAGTTCAATCTTGTGATTGCCTATCAAGTCATCAGTTTTCTTGCTGGAAACCTGCTCAAGATTTCTTGAATGCATCAAATAATCGAGGTTATCGAATATCGGCTGCATCCAACTGCTTAGTTTTTCATCTTTATCGCCCGGGAGGAAGCCTATATCATTACCCAATGGTACGATTGGCCTCGAAACCAGTATTTTTTCATATGCTTTTTGATGCAGTACCAGTTCAAGCGCTGCAGCCAGGGCCAGCAGCGTTTTTCCGGTACCGGCTTGTCCAACCAGCGTGACCAGCTGTACTTTTGGGTCAAGCAGCAGGTCAAGTGCCATGCGTTGTTCTTTATTGCGTGGCGTAACATTAAATATTTTGGGCTCGGATTTGGCATCAAGCAGCACCAATTCTTTGCCCTTTTTGCGGGCAATAGCGGTTTTCTTTGGATTATCGTCGGCCTGCAGAATAACAAATTCATTCGGGCACATTGGGAAACTGTCACCCGCCAGTCTTTTCTGCTGATAAATTTCGCTTATCAAACTGTGTGGAACCACAGCAGTCTGGAAGCCTTCAAACAGGCGGTCGAAATCGATTTTCTCACGCTCGTAATCCATTACTTTGATGCCGAGTGCATCAGCTTTCAGACGGAGGTTGATATCCTTGCTTATAAAGACAACATTTTCTATTTTGCGATGTAGGTAGAGAGCAACACGTAGAATACGATTGTCTGCAGATTCCATGCTGAGGACGGAATCAAATATTTTCTTCATCTCATCGGAGAATTTACCATTAGCTTCGTAGGCGGAAACGATTGTAAGGTTACCGGACGCGACTGGGCTGCCGAAACTTAAAGAAACACCTTCGCCAAGATGTCCGTTTTCCCTTAGAACGTCAAGCGTTCGAATGACCTGACGGGCATTGCGCCCCAGCTCATCCTGGTACTTTTTGAACTTGTCAAGTTCCTCGATGACTGCCATTGGCAGAACAACATCATTGTCCTTAAAAGACTCAATACTTTGCGCGCTGTGGAGCAAAACGTTTGTGTCCAGGACAAAAGTTTTTTTGGGCATAAAGACCCTCCGTTGTGGATTTTTTGCCGTCTAACAGGTTGGATTTTGAGTAAGTTCCTCATATAAATGATTGTACCACAGAAATACCGAAAATTCAACAAAAAATGAGGGTATTACCTGAGGTATCTCCTGCTTTTAAATATTGCATAAACGAAGTTGCCTGATGCACAATGATTTATGTTGTGTTTTTGAATAGTAATTAATTCCATTTATTATTACGGGCAATATTCTTATTACTTCAATGATTCCACCAGGGCATAGAAGGATTTCGCGTCTTTAGTTTTATATAACTGATACCAAGCGTCAAGCGTTTCTGTTTTCATAGCATTGGTGCTTTTGAATACCTCATAAGAAAAATCTAATGCAGCAAGACCAGTGGAGGTTATTAAATTAGCATCTACAGCAACCGGCTGGTTCAAATAGAGTTTTTCACCGGAATACTCGGGGCAAATCATTTTCAAGAACCCCAAGTCATTACTGGTGTGTTTTCTATTGTCCAGTATTCCGCTGTTTGCCAAAGCGAATGTGGCACCGCAAATTGCAGCGACCGTTACATTTTTATTTATAATATCAGAAACAATATCTACCACTTTCTTATTGCTTTCTTCCATCCAGGTATCGGCGCCGGGAAGGATAAGCAGATCACCTTCATTAAATGTGACATTGTCAATGCTCTCGTCCGGAGTAATAGTAATTCCACCCATTGTAGTGACAGGCCCTAAAGTATTTCCAACTGTAACCAGAGAGAAAGGCCCCTTGCTTTTATCCAGATACCTTCCGCTGTTAAGCTCAGCAGTCAAATAGCCAATTTCCCAGTCCGCTAAAGTATTCAACACATACAAATATGCTTTCATAGAGTTTCCTTAAGTGTGAAAGTTTACAACTTTATTATTTTGCTAGTAGTTTTTTTACCAATGACAAAATGCGTCATATTGTTTTATTTTTAATTTTTATAATGCCTTAAATTTATATCGTGACAAGACAATATCAGGCTTGGTAATATTAATAGTATAATTACAAAAAATAAAAAATCATTTGGTATGCTAATAATTGCCCCAATAATAAGGCCTATAGCGATATTTCAAAGATCAGCAGCAATATTTTTAAACGATTTTGAATTAAAACAGTTATAAAATGACTGCATAAATTTTCTTGTATGCATTTTGGCCTCCAATTGTTTCCTGTTACGGATATCCCTTAAGTATGCTTTGCCTGTTTTTTTCGAAAATAGGTTATTATTATTTTTGCATCGCCAGTTTGTGTATCTAAGCAGGATTCTGCATTACCCCATTCAAATTCGTAAGGTGGGCCGCTCGCAAATTGTTTTTACAGAAATTTATCATGTAGTATTTTCCTCTTTTTTTCGTTCTCAACAGAGTAATCGCTCCAGCTTAGCTCATGATTGAGGCATAAGCATAAATCGACATGAAAATCATTTTTTAAAATCTGCATTTTGCCTATAGAAAAACTTTTAAAATTATTGTTTTCCAATAATAGATTCATTTTTTTGAATCAAGTCTGACAGTTTAGTTTGAGGACTAAGTTGCAACCCATTTTGAAATATAATTTCCCCAGTCTTTACATTAATCATTACTATTCTCTCAAAAGTTAATTCTTTGTCATCTTTACCTCTCTTAAAAAAACTGTATGGCACACCTTTATAATATTCACCTCTCAAGAGGCTTGCTGCTCTGGACACTTTTATGCAATAATTGAGAACACTGTATCGAGTGTTGGGGCTAGGTTTTGCCAGATGAATGAATCGGTCAATGTTTGAGGCGTGCATTGGCTTTGTTCGAAAAGCTTGTTTGGCTTATACTTTTTGCAAAGTTCTTTTAGTTTTTCTGACAGGTTTTCGGCGCTTCCGTCATAGAAGAAGCATTTGCGCTCTGGGTGTTTTTTCAGTTCAAAGACTTCAGGGTAGGCGAGGCGTTCCGGCAGTAGCGGAAAGGCTCCGGCAGCTACTGCTTCTACTACGCTTATTCCGAAAAACTCATGTATTGCTGTCGACACTATTATGTCGGCGGAGGCCAGCACTTTCAGATAAGCTTCTCTTGAGGACATGTAGCCCCAGTTTTCTATTTGATCCGCGAATTCACGTTGAGCATGCTTGAAACAATGCGGTGCTCTTTGAGGGTTTTCGCCTATTACGCTTAGTTTGAATTTTATCTTATTCTTTTTAAGAACTTGCAGCGCTTTGAAGAAATCTGAAGGGTTTTTGTCATGCTCCCATCTCGCAGCCCATAAGATGTGAGGGATGGTGTTAGTTTTCTCGCCACTTTGAAGAGGCTTGTTTATGCCTACCGGGTATACTTTTGATTTTGCTCGAATGACTTCAATTTCCGGAAGTGGCTGCATGTCAGGCATGCTTGAAAAGAATTCCGGCAGATTGTTCAAAAAGCTGTCACGGTTGTAAGCGGAATTAAACCAGATTTCAGTCGCTGCCAGTGCTGCTTTGAAATTAACAAGTATGGTATGTTGATCACGCTTTTTCGGGTCGTGGATTGGGTACACCAGTTGATTTTCGTGAAAGTAAACAACGGTTGACAGGTTTCTGAATCTTGCAGGAGCGAGCCCCAGAAATTCTGCGAGATTCAGCATTGAGGTACAGAAGATCAAATCAAACTTTTTGTTGGTATATTCAGGTTTTTGAAGCTCACTTGCAAAGTGAATCGCAGCATGACGTGTCCGCCAGCGCCAGAATTTGTCGGGCAGCCCAAGGATTGTAAAGTCGTGCTGAGATTTTTCTGCCATTTGATCCAGAAAAGCACGGTGGCTGCCGCCGTAAAACGGCTCCAGTGCGAGAATAGATAATTTGCTTGCCTTGTCCACTGTATAATCCTGCTTGAATAATGATTATAAATGCAGGAACTCTGTTTGCTCCTGCACAAGATGTATAAACGCTAGATTATCAGAGTTTTTCCCTGATTGGAATGGAAATTCTGAAAGTGGTTCCCTTACCGGGCTCGGAGTCACATTCGATTATGCCGCCATATTTGCGGATGCATTCTGAGCTGAAGTGCAACCCAATGCCGCGGCTGCTGGTATTTTTCTCTGTTTTTGTAGAGTAGCCAAAGCGGAAGATTTTGTTTTTGACATCTTCAGTCATGCCGGGGCCGTTGTCTTTTATTTCTGTGACCGCATAAGACCTGGATTCTTTTTTTTCTGCTTTCAGGCTGATATCCAGCTTATACTTTTTGTCTTTATTATTCTCAGTGCTCATCGCTTCAGCGGCGTTTTTGATGATATTGATGTAAACCTGAGTCAACATAGACGGGTCAACGAGCACTTCAGGGACATTGTGATCAAGATCGGTTTTGATCTGGTAGCCGCGTTTGTTGAAAGATTCATCAAAAATCATGACTGATGATTCGAGCACGCCCGAAAGCATAGTCATGTTTTCAGTACCGAGTTCACCGACAAAACGCTGCTGTAATTCAATTATTTCACTGATGTGGAAAAGCTTGTCAGATAGTGAGTTCAGCATTTTATCGCTTTCATCACCATTGCCGCTGACAACTTTGAGTAATTCTTCGCAGATATCCAGGTATTGTTTGCCGGTCTTGTCATTTTTCAGGAATTTCTCAAGATTTCCGGCTTTTAATTCTTTGCGCATACGAGGAATCATTTCATCAAGAATAAGGGTTTCTGGACGTTCTTCTTTCTTAATGGAAAGTTTTTGCAGCAGGCTGTTGACTGTAAGTTTGGCAATAGTTACAGCGTTGCCAATGTTGTGGATGATGCCTGAAGAGACCTGCATCATACCTTCTTCACGAGCTGACTGTAACTGTTGCTCGTATTCTTGACGTTTGCGGAAGTCTTTTATGACTTCAAGACATAATGAAGCTATTTCGGCAAGCCTCATTAGGTAAAGGCCGTCATTTGAGCATAAACGATGCGCATCAAAGTCATTTTTTGAGGTGGCAATAATGCACCCGTAGACCTGTTCACCAAGCATAATCGGAGCTATGAGAGTGCAAGCTGCTTCTCTGACAAAACGTTCCGGAAACCAGACTGGGGCTTCGTTTTCGAAAAAGGCAAACCCTTTATCGCCGCAGGCTTTTTTGAGTTCTTCGGAGGTGAATTTGGTTTTGAATCCGCGGATGAAGTCAGTATGGCGTTTTTCATGGGCCAGCAGCTGAGCTTCAATTTGCGGAGTAACATCTTTAAGCGGCGGGAAAGTTCCGGAAACCGCACAGCCATAAAAATAGTTGTCATCACCGCACAGCAAGAGAGCGCCACCGCTGGCTTTCATAGAGCGGATGGTGTACTTGATAAAATAAGGAAGAAATTCTTTTTCTTTTTCCTTGGAGGCAATTACTTCGCGAGACAGACGCAGAATATCCGCGGTAGCATTTCGCTCTTTGGATATTCCTTTACGAAGGCTTTTACTGACTCTGGTCATGACAATAATTTTAGTGCGTTGGAAAAATGCGAGAATTCCCAGGCCAATTACCAGAACAACAAGAATTACGGTCAAAACCATATCCACACCCCTTATGCTATTATTTTCCGCAGATAAGCTCACCGGCGTTGTAACTGCTGCGTACCATTGGAGCGCTGGCAACAAATTCAAAACCGATATCACGGGCGAAATCCGCCCATTCTTCGAATTTTTCAGGTTCTACGTATCTAGCGAGAGGCCAATGACTTTTTGATGGGGGCAGGTACTGCCCGATAGTCAGGATGGTCACGCCGCTTTTCCGCAGGTCCTGTAAAGTTTCTTTAACTTCTTCGTCGGTCTCCCCGAGACCAACCATGAGACCGGATTTGACAGGGATTCTGCCTTCGGTCATATCATAAGCCATGCGCAGGACGCGCAATGAACGGTCATATGTAGCTTTACTTCTAATATCGCCGGCAAGTCTTCTAACGGTCTCAACATTGTGGTTGAAAACGCTGGGTTCGGCATTAAGAACAGTTCTTAAATCTTCAGGGTCTTCGTTGAAGTCAGGAGTTAAAACTTCTATGCCTACATCAGGAAGTCTTGCGTGGATAGCTTTGATTACAGCTGCAAACTGGCCTGCACCGCCGTCAGGAAGATCATCGCGTGTAACGCTGGTTACAACCACGTATTTCAGGTTCATTCTGGCTGCGGCTTCTGCCACGTGTTCAGGTTCTTCCGGATCGGGAGGGACGGGTTTGACTTTGTGATTAACTGCACAGAACTTGCAGTTTCTGGTGCATTGTTCACCAAGGATCATAAAAGTTGCGGTTCCGCGGTGCCAGCATTCGTTGAGATTCGGGCATTTAGCGCTTGAGCAGACGGTGTTGAGGTTTAAGTCTTTGACGATGCCGGCAACTTCTTTACGGCTTTCGCCACAGCTGACTTTAACTCTAATCCATGGTGGCAGTTTGGGACGGTGAAGTTTACTTTTACATACTTTTTCTTTAGTCATATGAACAAAAACTCCGCCTGGTCTGCCGTGTATGGGCGTTTGTTTTGCTGCCGTCAATTCAGCTAATTAATCATGACGGCAGCAGCTGATGTTAGCAAGCGGAGACGACCAGGCTGACGTTAGAGCCTCCGAATGCAAAACTGTTGCTGAGCGCATGTTTTATCGGAACATCGCGCTTTTGGGTTACGAGATCAGCCCAAGAGAATTCGTCTTCAGGATTATCCAGGTTTAATGAGGGGCTGATAAAATTGTTTTCTATCATAATCGAAGTAAAAATAATTTCAACAGCGCCGGTAGCTCCAATCATATGGCCGGTTTGTGATTTAGTGCTGTTGATAGCGATATCACCGCCGAATACTTCTTTAATGGCTTTCATTTCCACAGGGTCGCCGACCGGAGTGGCTGTGCCGTGAGTGTTTATATATTGTAAGTCGCCGGGTTTCAGTCCAGCGTCTTTAACAGCGCAAAGCATAACATCGGCACTGGATTTAGCGTCAGGCACAACCATGTCAGTTGCGTTGCTGTTAGCGCAGAAACCTGTAATTTTGGAGAATGGAGTTACTCCACGTCTTTTTACACTGGTTTCTGATTCCAGAACCATATATCCTGCGCCTTCCGCCAAGACAAAACCGTCACGGTCTTTATCAAATGGGCGACTGGCTTTCTCTGGGGTATCATTATATTTTTTGGACAGTGCACGGATAGCGGTAAAGCCGAGGGCCTGTACCCAGTCCGTCTGTTCGGCACCGCCGCAGACAACAACGTCATAGGCTCCTGACCTGATCAGGCGGGCAGCCATCATTACAGAACTCGCGCTGCTGGCACATGCTGCACTGATATCATAGCTTTCTCCGGTGAAGCCGAAAAGCAATGAAAGATTTGATACAGCAGAAGAGGGCATCACTCTTGGAACAATGCATGGGTTAACTTTTCTAAGTCTGCCTGAGTCGGCATAGGCTGCTGTATTTTCGTAAATTTCAAGATAGTTACTACCGGCAACGCCGCCAATGACTGCAATACGTAAAGAAGGCGCTTCATCAAGCGAGATACCCGCTTCATTAAGTGCTTCATATACGGCATTAGCAGACATGATTGCGTTTGCAGGTGCAAATCTCAGGCGTTTCCGGTCCAACAGAGGACAAGTTATGTCTCTGTTTGCAAGACCGCCAACCTGGCTGAGTATGTTGTGCTTTGCCCAGTCTTCAATAAAGGAAACGCCTGAGCGTCCTTCGTAAAGAGCTGTCTTATTTACTTCTATACCGTTTCCCAAAGGGGTGACTAAACCGCGTCCGGTAATGAAAACTTCATTCATCTGAGAAAATCCTATGTCTCCATTGTCCTCTTTAAAAATATTTTTTATTTCGAATAAATATAACAACCTTTGTGGTAATTTCTATGGTGATTCGACTAAATTTAACAGAAATATGCACTTAAAATAATTTAATGTTATTTACGGGGGTATTTGCCAAGCGCATACAGTGGAATTATATTTACACTCAGAAAAATAAATTTACCGTCATTTTAAGCAAAAAATATGTAATTCAGGATGACTTTATCATCAAAAAGAATATGAAGCTCCTTCAAGTTGAAAACCTGTCAATAGACTTCAAGGATTCCGGCAAATGGATGCCGGTGGTCAGCGATGTCTCATTTGAACTGAAGCAAGGTGAAATACTGGCAATTGTCGGAGAAAGCGGCTGCGGGAAAAGTGTTACCTGTATGTCGCTGACCAAGCTTTTGCCGACACCTCCTGCACGTTACAGATCAGGGAAAATTGAATTTCGTCACCGTAATCGTGTTTGTGACCCGCTTCGTTTATCTAAGCGCCGACTGAGAGAAATTCGCGGCGGCGGCATAGCTTATATTTTTCAGGAACCATCGGTTTCTTTAAATCCGGTTTACCGAATTGGTGATCAGATTGCAGAGGCTGTTGAGCTGCACAGGCCTGAAGTTGAAGATGTTAAGGCGGAAGTGATTGCACAGTTACACCGGGTTGGTATCCCTGCTCCTGAATCACGCATTAATTGTTACCCGCATGAGCTGTCCGGCGGCATGCAGCAGCGAGTTATGATTGCTATGGCTCTGGCCTGTAATCCCGAACTTTTGATTGCTGATGAGCCGACAACTGCTCTGGATGTTACTATTCAAGCACAGATACTTGAGCTTCTCACTTCATTGCGTGATACTCGTGATATGGCTATTATTTTGGTTACCCATAACCTTGGGGTTGTTTCTGAAATGGCTGACAGGGTAGTTATAATGTATGCCGGGCATACTGTTGAATCCGGCAAAACATCTGAAGTTATCAGTAACCCTTCGCATCCGTATACCCAGGCATTGCTTAAAGCAGTACCGAAGCTGGGACGTGAAGAGGAACGGCTTCAAACCATACATGGCAATGTTCCTACGCCGGCTAACTTCCCTGCCGGTTGTCGTTTTTACGGGCGTTGTGAGCATTGTGCATCAATGTCTCCTGAAGATCAGGAATTGTGTGCCACTAAAGTTCCTGAATGGGAGGATGTCGGAGACGGTCATTTCTGTCGCTGCTGGTACAGACTATAGCATTCGGAGGATATAAAGATGAATAAATCGCTGCTGCCTTTGATCATTATACTTGGAGTAATTGTGCTGGCAACCGCTGTGCTGGTTAATATTCGTGATGCCCGAACTGCAGCAGCAAGCGGCAGCAAAACTGGTGACACTTCCATTAGCTTAAGCCCATTTGAGGAAGAACAGGGCGCTCATGTCACAAAAAAGAAAACGGATGAAGAAGTTAAATACCAAGTGAACCGTATTTTGCTTCAGGCTTATAATGCTTTGGAAAGAGGTGATGTTGATCAGGCCGAAAATCAAGTAAAGACAATATTGATTTTTGAACCGGAAAATTACGATGCGTTAAGCTTACTTGGCAGAATTTTTTATTTAAAAAGAAAATTTAAGTCAGCTGAAGCTATTTACCGCAGGCTCATTATCTTAAACTCAAAAGACCCTGCAATCAGAAACAATCTCGGTCAGACTCTGTTAAAACAGCAAAAATATCAGCGGGCAGTTAATGAACTTACCGCAGCTTATAAATTGAAGCCGGATTCAGGAGTAATTTCTTTGAATCTGGCCAGCGCACTTTCTCAGGAGGGAGACAGAAAATTGTCTCTATACTATTTCAAGCAGGCATACAAGCTGCTTGGGAAAAGAATTCTGACAGCGGCTCATACTCCTAATCTTGACCCCGTGCGCAATAACCCTGAATTTCGTAAAATCATAGCAGAAGCCCGTGCTAAACTGCTCAGCAAAAGCAACGAAGGTGGAAAAGCTGACACAAGTAATCAAAAAGCAAACAAATCAGGCACTGATGAGCAAGATAAAAATACTTCCGGAGAACTTGAGCAATAGAATTGCTGCTGGTGAAGTTATTGAGCGCCCGGCTTCCGTAGTCAAGGAATTGGCGGAGAATGCTATAGACGCGGGCACAACAAGTCTCCTTATAGAAATTGAAAACGCAGGGCGCAAACTGATAGCTGTCACCGATAACGGTTCAGGCATGGATCAGGATGATGCGCTGCTTTGTCTGGAGGCGCATGCCACCAGTAAAATTTATAAAGCTGAAGACATTGATAATATAGTAACCCTTGGATTCCGTGGAGAGGCTGTGCCCAGTATAGCATCGGTTTCCAGATTTACTCTCAAGACCAGACTGCAGGATAAGATGGAAGGTTTTGAAATCAATGTCAGTGGCGGTAGAATACTTGATTTGAAACCTGCCGGATGCGCTCCTGGAACACGTATTGAAATTAAAGATATTTTCTTTAATACTCCGGCACGTAAAAAATTTCTGCGTACCAACGCAACCGAAGAAAGGCATATTCAGGAAACGGTTTACATGCTAAGCCTGCCGCATCCTGAAATTCAATTTGAACTGATGATGGACGGCAGAAGGATTTTCTCTTCACCGTCCCATAAAAATTTGATGCCTCGTCTTAAAACATTATTTGGCAAGCAGTATTCCGAAAGTATGCTGACTGTCGATTTTGCTTTTGAAGGCGTGCATGTCAAAGGCTTTGTTGCCAGACACGGTTTGACCCGTAACAATCGCCGCGAACAGCGGACTTTTGTAAATGGTCGTCCGGTTGAAGCGCTGCCGGTATATCGGGGTATACGTGAGGGATTTGACAATATGGTTGAAAAAGGGCGATTCCCTCCATGCGTGTTGTTTGTGGAACTTGATCCCCATGAAGTTGATGTTAATGTTCACCCAGCCAAGCGTGAAATACGTTTAAAGCATGAGTACAAAGTAACTCGTGCGGTGGCTTCGGCGGTTCGTAACGCACTGCGACAGGCTCCCGCTCCCGCTGTAACTGTTGACTCCAGCCTATCGCTGAGATCTATTTTGAATGGTGCTCAAATTGATTATCAGCCAGCCGACGCAGAACAGGATACACTTGATTTTACTATAGACGTGCCTCCTGAACCCAAACCGTCACGGGCACAGTTTACAAATAGTTTTGGCACTGGTCGTGCTTGCGTTCCTAAAGAGTTTGAAAAACCGCTTGCCAAAGACTTGGAAATAGCTCCGACAGAAGAGAGAATCGAAATCCAGGAACCGGAGATTCAGGAAGAATTTGTTGTAGCCAATGATTCGGTTCAATTTGAAGAAGAGAAAGTTTTTGAAGAAAACATTGTTCAGGAAACAGTCGAGCCAGCTCCAATCGCTGAAATTGGCGAAGTTTCTGATCAGATAAACTTTCCTGGTGGAGGCGCTATCAAAATATTAGGTTTTATCGATGAAACATATATTTTGGCATCCGGCGGGAACGGTCTGATTGTTATTGATCAGCATGCTGCACATGAACGTGTTATGTTTGAGCGAATGCTTAAAGGGGCAGGGCTTGCTCCGGCACAGCGCCTGTTGCTGCCGATAACACTCGAGTTTACACGTGCGGAAGCAGCTTTTATTGAAAAGAATAAGCAGATGTTTGAGCAGATTGGCTTTGAAATCGAGCCGCTCAGCAGTAATACCGTCATGCTGAACTCTATTCCAGCGTCTCTAAAGCAGGAGAACTGCGGAGGCTTGGTTCGTGATTTGTTGTCAACGCTTCTTGAGGAAGGACGGACTGGCAACAAACCGGATTTTGAGAGCATTGCGATGGCAGCTTGTAAAGCAGCGGTAAAAGCACATGATCATCTTTCGCTGCATGAAGCTAAAAGCCTGTTGAGGCAAATGGCGGAATGTGATATGCCTTTTTCTTGTCCACATGGTCGCCCTACTATTATCAGCATAACATTGGCTGAGCTTGAAAAACGCTTTGGGCGTCGATAGTATCTTTTAAAAAAAAATCCGGCTCAGTCGTAAATGACCAGGCCGGATTCTTAGTATATATTAGAGTAATTACCTGGAGCTGTAGAAAGCGTTATAGATTACGCTGGTCAGGCTGTCACCCTTTGACGGGGAATCGCCTGTGAGTTCCCAGAAGATAATTCCACCAAGGTTATTATCCAGTACATAATCAGTTTTGACTTTCAGGGAAACTTCGTCTTCGTAGGTGTACATTTCCTTCTTTTCCTTACTGTAAAGGTATGGAGCCTGTGAATAAGGATCACGATATTTCTTGAAAGAAGGATTAGTTTCCATTTTTTCTTTGATGTAATAGTACGGATTGTTACCCGCATTTACTCCGCCGTCCCAGATACCTTTAGGACCGCCGTTAGCCGTGGCGAAAAGACCAGGTAAATCCGGAATAGGGCCGTCTTCCTGAACTTCTTTCCAGCCGCGTGAATAGTATGGACTGCCAATGATGATCTTTTCAGCAGGTACTCCTGCGTCAAGGATAATCTGTACAGCAGCTTGAATGTTATAGTAATTCTTGATTAGGTCGGAGCGCGGGTCTTCAGGGTTAGGCTTCAGAGCAGACTGAAGACCTGTGATGCTGTCAAATGCACCGGTGAAGTCGTATGTCATCACGTTGAAAAAATCAAGATACTTGGTAAGTTCAGCAAGCTGAATTTTCTCAAGTTTGTCTTTGCCCGCACCAATAGCTGCTGTGAGCTCATAGTATTTGGAGTCTTCCTGACCAGCTTGGTCCAATGCGGCACGAAGGTCTTTCATCAGCAGTGTGAAAGTTTCGGTTTCAGTTTCATCAGCATATGGCGTGCCGTGATCGTTAGGGTTGTCAGTCTTATCAGGTTCGCGTTGGAATGTCGGGTATTCCCAGTCAATATCGACACCGTCAAAATCCCATTGACGAATGAATTCGACTACGCTGTCTGCAAAAGTTTTGCGTGCTTCAGCAGTAGCTGACACCTGATGAAAGTAAGCAGACTGTGACCAGCCGCCAATCGAAATCATAGTTTTGGTGTTCGGGTGGTCAGCTTTTAATTTTTTGAACTGTCCGAGACAGCCTTTGTATTCGGAATCCCAAGGTTCACCAAATTGTTCAGCAATGCCTGTTGCTGCCCAGTCGTCAAAAACCTTAATTTTGTTAGTGGCTGAGTCAATTGTGGCGAAGGCATAATTAATGTGCGTTACCTTGTCCCATGGAATATCGGCAGGGGTGTATTGGTTGTGACCTTCATATACAGCCCATTCAGGGTAATAAGCGACAATTTTCTTGTTTGCTGTACTGGCAGAGGCGCTGGTGACGGTTAGAGCCAATGACATTATAGCAGTTAATAAAAGCAATGACTTTTTCAACATATTTCAGGGTCCTTTGGGTTTAGGCAGCCTCTTAATGCAGCAGCTTAAGTAAATTTTGACTTGGCTTTTTATCTGGTTAATAGAGCTGACTGCATCACTGTCTGTTCTCGTTTTTTAACGACTAAAGCTTTTTAGTAAATGTTGCAAAAAAACAGAGTTTCCAGACCCTCTCATGGTAAATCCTTTTGCAGCTAGTATTTATTATAATAGTATAATGTAGTACAAAAATAAAGAGGATTGGCCGAAAAAGTTAATATTTTTATTTATAAAAAAATGAAGCAGCTATATAATTATGAGTTGTAACTTAAAAATTTGACCTGAATTCTGAGCCGGAAAAATGACTTGGCCAATGTCTGATTTCAACCGGGCCAAACCTGCCGATAATGACCTCAATAAGATCAAACCGATAGATTACTTCCGGACGATTTATACGTTTCAGGTAATTCATCGCAGCTTTGTAAATGCGTTTTTTTTGTTTAAATCGGAGGCCATCGGCGGGGCGGGAGCGAGTAGTGAAGCGTCTTGTTTTAACTTCGACAAAAGTAAGCACTTCGCCGTCACGGGCGACAATATCAATTTCTCCGGTTTTGACTTTATAGTTACGGCAAAGCAAATCAATATTTTTGCTGCGCAAGAGCCGAACAGCGATATTTTCCCCGGTTCTCCCGAGGCGAAGATGTCTTGCTCTTGCGATTTTGAAGTTCATAAATTTATATTTTGCGGCTCAGAAAAGTAAGATGATTACATTTCTGAGCACGCTATGTTAAGGTTTGCAGATCAGAAGCGTCATTCTTCATCGCCTCCAAGCGTGAAATGAACAAACACCAGAACAACCAGCGATATTGCTGAAATCCATAACGCCGGGTTTGATACATCCATGTACTTGGTAATTGGTTCATGGGTGTTGATCGGTTCTGACCAGTTATATATGGAGCTGGAAAGCCAGCCTGAAATAACCTGTACAAACGGTACTGCAAGCAGCATGCCTATAAGAGTCCAGAGGGCGTACAGTCTGCCGGAGGCAAAAGACGCTATGGCGGTTATAGGCACCCGGCAGCAGAAAGCCATTCCAAGTCCGGTTATTATTCCGCCGATGAGAGATGCCCAGAAGTATCCGGGGCGAATTTTTAAATGTACCCACTCAAAGTTAAACGCGAAAAAGAACAAAGTAGCGCCTACAGCAAGTGAGAACAGGAGAGTTTTAATCAGTCTGCCGTCTTTTAGCAGTAGCATATTAAGAGTTGTTTTCCGCCATGTCAGGTCAGATTTTACCAGTACGAATCCAAATGCCATGCCAACAAGAATTGAGGCGGCAAGGCGGTAATTTCCAGTTAAAGCTAATGGTTCCATATTCTTTACTCCTCGTCTGTGCCTTCTCGGCGGCGTTCAAGCATAATAGCGGTGCCGGATGCAACGACAAAGCAGGATATGATAAATACCCAAGCACCTCCCGAAAGCTGGATAGCTGCCGCCCATTGTCCCAGAAAGGAGTCTCCGGCCAGCTGTAAACCAAGCATTACGAGGAAACCGCCGCCAACTCCGCAGGCGATAGTCTTGACGGTTTTAGCTATAATACCGGTTTCACCTTCCTGAAAAAATCTGATTTTCCAGTTTCCACTGATAATAGCGGCACCCAGCCCGCCAATGAATATGCCGAGCAGGAATCCAGTCTGCCAGTCCAGTGGCGGTGGATTTTCAACCATTTGTTCTTCAACAGCAGTTTTGCAGTATTCTGAAATGACAACCATGCCGTCACTCATGCCGATAGTGTCGTCAAAGAGATATAGACAAAACACAATCAGCAGGGCAAGCAGGGTTCCGTTGATATAAAAGGACCATTTCCCAGTTAATAATTTCATGATAGTACCTTATTTCTGCATCGGCTTTCATCTAATAGTTATTAGATAAGAACAGATGCGGATTAATAGTTTCTCCACGGCAAATCACCGACATCTCTAAGTTGTATACGTCCGACTAAAATAGCTGTTATTTCTGCAAATGCAAAGCTTCAAGGGAGTAAGAATGTATGTTCTGCGGGTATAATACCTTGTCAGTCAATATATAAAAAAAGCGCAAAAGGCCAAGCCTTCTACGCTTTTGAAAAAATCAATTACTTGCGTCTGCGACGAACCGGAATGTGCACACATTGACCATGAACCGCATGAGCAGCCTCCATCATTGCCTCACCGAGTGTCGGGTGAGCATGGATAGCTTTACCAAGTTCTTTGACCGTGACTTCCATTTGCATAGCCGGTCCGGCTTCTGCAATCAAGTCAGTCGCGTGAGGCCCTATAATATGAACTCCCAGCACTTGATCGGTGTTTTTGTCAGCAATAATTTTAACGAAACCGTCAGTTTCATTAATTGCCATTGCTTTGCCCAGAGCTGCAAACGGGAATTTACCCACATTGGTTTCAATGCCCTGTTCTTTGCATTGCTCTGTAGTCAGTCCGAGTGTACCGATTTCAGGACTGGTGAAAATACAGCCAGGAACCAGGTCATAGCTGAAATCATTGTGTTCACCGGCAATATTATCAACTGCGCATTCAGCCATGGCACTGGCAAGATGCGCCAGCCAGATTTTTCCGGCGATGTCGCCGATAGCATAGATGCCGGGGACGTTAGTTTTGCACTGGGTGTTTACGGGAACCCAGCCACGCTCATCGGTTTTAACACCACAAGCTGCCAGATTGAGTTTATCGGAAACGGCTTTACGGCCGATTGAAACCAGCAGGTAGTCAGCGTTAAGAGTTTCATCTCCAACTTTGCCGGAAACACTGTTAGCATTCGCTTTGATATCTCCCATTGGAGTTCCGGTCAAAATTTTAATTCCTGTTTTTTTCATGCGCATGGAAAGAACACGTCCCACTTCCTTGTCGACATTCGGCAGGATATTCGGCAGCATTTCTACTACAGTTACCTCAGTTCCGAGTTCGGCAAACAGACATGCAAACTCACATCCGATTACCCCGCCGCCCAGAACGAGCAAGCTTTTGGGAATCTCAGAAATAGACAGCAGTTCAGTAGAAGTCAGAACACGTGATGACTCAGGGATAAATCCCGGAACCAGAGATTCTGAACCACTGGCAATGATAAAGTTGGTTGCTTCGACTTTAGTGCCGTTGTCATCTCCGCCATTGATAACGACGCTTTTCTTATCGAGAAATGAAGCAGTGCCATTGAATACTTTGACGCCGGCAGCTTTGAGGAGCTGACCGATCCCACCGCGCAGTTTGGTGATGACTTCGTCTTTGCGTTCCAGCATTCTGGACCAGTTTGGTTTTACTTCTCCGCTGATATCTACTCCAAAGTCAGCCGCATGTCTTGCTTTGTGCAAAACCTCTACTCCAGCGATAAGAGTTTTAGTTGGAATACAACCAATATTGAGGCAAGTACCGCCGAAATGCTCTTTTTCAATAAGCGCTACATTCATGCCTTTTTGACCGGCTCTTATCGCGGCTACATAGCCGCCTGGCCCGGCGCCAATTACGCAAACGTCAAATTTTTCCATTTTGATTCCCTTAGAATTAAAGGTTTTAAGCTACGCTCTCTCGAACACATAGAATGCTTGAGAGCAGTTTTACCTCTCAAACCCCCGCTGGTGGCCAAAAGAGGCCATAACCTTCGAATCCGTAGGTAATCTAGCCTAATTGTAGTAATATTCAACTGCTTTCTTAACAGCTTTACGTCAAAAGTTGAACGAAATAAGTTCGTTGTAGTGCAAGTAGATAAAAGCACTTAATCCAACGATCAGAATTAGCGCTGTGATTAAAAAGAGTAAAGGAATCAGGTTACGGTTGATGAAAAGGAAAGTTTTTTTCAATGAACCGGCTTTTTCTGCAACAGTCGCATAGCCAGACATAAAGGCAAAGAGATCATCACGCATCTCATTTACAGACTGGTAACGCTCCTGTGGATCAAGACTCATGGCCTTCAGACAGATAGCCTCAAGGGCTGCAGGAATAGGGCGGTATGAGTTCCGCATTTCACGAGGAGTTTCAATGTTTCCTGTAACTGTATCGTGCAATATTTTTTTGACGTTCTGACGATTTGCCAGAGGGCTTTCAAAAGTCAGAATAGCATAGAGGATTGACCCCATGGCGTAAATGTCTGTTCTGGCGTCTTTTGATGTATTTTTGCCAGCAGCCTGTTCCGGGGCCATATAGCCGGGAGTACCTTTGGCAACACCGTCAAGCGTCATAAAAGTATTGCTGCCCTCAAGCTGGTCAGGGTCATCCTTGGTATGCTCAGTGACTTTTTCCTTGTCGCTCATGAACTTAGCGAGTCCCCAGTCAAGGACAAGAACTTCGCCGTAATCACCAATGTGAATGTTTTCCGGCTTCAAGTCAAGGTGGATAACGTTTTTGTAATGAGCAAATGCTACCGCATTGCATACTTTAACAAACACACGCAGCAAGCGGGGAAGCGTATTTTTTTTAAGAGCGCCTTCGTTGCCATTTTTGAGCTTTGCCAGAATCATTGACAGAGTTCGTCCGCGAAGGAGTTTCATAGTGAAATATGGAGAGCCAGCCTCATCAACACCGATATCATGAATAGGAACTATATTAGGATGTTCCAGGCGAGCTGTGATTCTGGCTTCACGAATAAAACGGGAGATATCTTCCTTAGGACGGTCATCGAAGTCAGGAACGATTGCCATTGCAACGCTACGGGTAGTGTCACTGTCCCTTACCTGAAGAATTGCCTTCATCCCGCCAAAACCAATACTTCTGATAAATTTATACTTATTCCTGGGCTTTTGGGTCAACTCTGGAATTTCATTTTCAGGTAGATTAGAGTAGATTTCTTCCCGATCCTGAAAGAGTGTCATGGTATGCATGACATTTTCTTCTCCTGATGAGTCAACTTCTAAGTCGCTTGCAGAAAGATAGCTGTTTTTATCAAGGGTTCCCTCGTCGAGCGAGTCGCGCTGGATAGACTTTTTGTCATTGCCCTTTTTATTGGTTGTTTTCATGTTTGTCTCTCTTTGCTGCGAAATGAAAAAAGGCCGGCTTGATATATCGCCGGCCTTTGATATTTAATTCGAAATGTTTTTAATATCAGCTAGCCTTGGCTGTTGTCTTTTTGCTTTTCTTTAAGATTGGCTCACTCTCACCTTGGACAACTTCAGCTGTGATCGTGCATGATGCCACGTTGTCATCAGAAGGCACGTTGAACATAATTTCAAGCATTAGCTCTTCCAATAATGAGCGCAAACCGCGTGCTCCAGTGCCTTTATCAACTGCCCTCCTGGCTAAAGCTCTCAGTGATTCAGGCTTGAATACAAGCTTAACACCTTCCATAGCCATGAGTTTCTGATATTGCTTGATCAAAGCATTTTGCGGTTCAGTCAAAATTTTGACCAGGTCATCTTCACCAAGCTGAGTCAGATGTGAGAAGACCGGCAAGCGACCGATAAACTCAGGTATAAGACCAAACTTGATCAGGTCTTCCGGCTCATATTTTACCAGCAGCTCAGGATTTGCTTCAACAGTTTCAACTGCATCTTGTTCCTTGTCGGTATGTCTGGAAAAACCAAGCACCTGTTTGCCAACGCGACGTTGGATGATTTTTTCAAGACCAACGAATGCGCCTCCGCATATAAACAGAATATTGCCGGTATCAACCTGCAGGTATTCCTGATGCGGGTGCTTGCGTCCACCCTTTGGCGGAACGTTTGCAACGGTACCTTCAAGTATTTTCAGAAGAGCCTGCTGAACGCCTTCACCGGATACGTCGCGGGTGATTGAGACATTCTCGGTACGTCTTGCGACCTTATCTATTTCATCAATATAGATAATACCAATTTCAGCTTTGGCAATATCATAATCTGCAGCTTGTACCAGTCGCAGAATTATATTTTCAACGTCTTCGCCGACATAGCCCGCTTCAGTGACAGTAGTTGCGTCACAAATGCAAAAAGGTAAGTCAAGCATCTTGGCCAGGGTACTGGCAAGCAAAGTTTTTCCTGACCCGGTTGGGCCGATCATCAATACATTGCTTTTTTCTATTTCAACATCTTCAAACTCTGCGGTCTGTTCCGGGTGTTCCAGCTGTGACTGCAGGCGTTTGTAATGATTATGAACTGCAACAGATAAGACTTTTTTCGCCCGCTCCTGTCCAATTACAAAACTGTCCAGCATTTCTTTTATTGCAAGCGGCTTGGGTACTTCCAAGGCAGCAATGGCACCGGCTGGAGTAATATCTTCATCTGTAGTGGACTTCTTCAGGTCTTTACGGTACAAGTCATTACATAACTGTACGCAGTGACGGCAGATGGCTGAGCCGGTCGGGCTGGTGATCAGCTGACCAACTCCTGTTTCTGAAGCGCCACGACCACAGAAAGAGCAGAAAATTTCTTTGTTGCCGTTTTCGTTATTGTTTGACATAATAAAAAATCCCGTTTGATACCATTATACCTTGACTATTCAATCACTTTGTCGACGAGACCGTATTTCATGGCTTCTTCAGCTGACATGAAATAATCCCGTTCGGTATCCTGGCTGACTTTTTTAAGAGTTTTGCCGGTATGGGATGAAATAATCTTGTTAAGCTTAGCCCGTAAGCGCAGTATTTCCTGAGCCTGAATATCGATGTCAGCTGCTGTGCCCTGAGCACCGCCCCATGGCTGATGGATCATGATTCTGGCATTTGGCAGGGCATAACGCTTGCCGGGAGCTCCAGCCGCAAGCAGTACTGCACCCATACTGGCAGCCTGTCCGAGGCAGTAAGTTTTAACGTCACATGACAGAATCTGCATAGTGTCATATATCGCCAGTCCGGCAGTGATTGAGCCGCCTGGACTGTTTATGTAAAGATCAATGTCTTTTTTAGGATCTTCTGACTGCAGGAACAGCAGTTGCGCAACAATCAGGTTTGCTATATTGTCATCAACGGGTGTTCCGAGCAGGATAATGCGGTCTTTAAGCAAACGGGAGTAAATATCGTATCCGCGTTCACCGTTCCCTGTCTGCTCTACCACCATTGGTACTAGAACGGAGTTCTTCATAATTATTGTATCCTTTCCTGCTTTTGTACTATTATTATTTAAAATATCAGGATAACTATAATGCCGTAACCTTAGTCTTTCCAATGTAAAACTCACTATAGAGCTTTTTAGCCAGTGGAAAGCGGCAGGTTTACGGCATTAGGCATATAAGAATTTTTCACTCCCGACTGAATATGACGGGAGTGAAAAATAGATAATTTATTCTGCTTTTTTAGCTGCAGTTTTTTTAACAGCTGGCTTCTTAGCCGGAGCTTTTTTAGCAGCGTTTTCAGTGACTTCGGCATTATCTACCAGGAAGTCAGAAACTTTAGCAGCCAGAATGTCAAGGTGCATGTCTTCCATGCCGCCAGACTTCTCAAGCATTGAGCGGAATTCTTTTTCCTTGTAACCGTAATACTTGCTCATGTTTTTGATCTGACCATCAATTTCATGCTGCTCAACGCTGATATTTTCAGCCTTGGCAATTTTGCGCATGATGAACATACGGCGAAGTTTGTCAGCCGCGCTTTTTTCAGCTTCTTTGCGATGCTTTTCAATGTCTTTCTTGAAAGTTTCAGCATCTTCTTCGCTCTTGACAGAAGACTGAGCTACACGACGCAGTTCTTTTTCGATTTCGCCTTCAAGTACACCTGGAGGGAGTTCAAAATCATTGATGTTTTTAGAAACAGCCTGATAAACATCATCAGCGATTTCGCCGCGACGTTTCATTTCAGTTTCCTGAATCATGCTCTGAGAAAGAGTTTCAGTCAGTTTTTCAAGAGACTCGATCTGCATTTTTTCTGCCAGCTCTTCATCAGACAACGGCTTGCGACGCTGTACGTTCAGAACATTGACAGTGTATTTTACTTTTTTACCAGCCAGCTCGGCGTCGCGCCAGTCTTTAGGGTAGTTGGCTGTAAATGTGTATTCTTTACCGCCTTCAGCGCCGGTCATAGCTTTAATTGCGCCCGGGATCATTTCCGGATCACTGAGCCAGAGCCAGTTGTTTTCAGCTTCAACCTGACGTTTCAGGGCTGGGGAAGCGTCTTCAGGCAGTTCAAAATCAGAAGTATAAGACACTTTGAGCATGTCTTCTTTTTCAGCAGGTGTATCAATGTCAGCATAGGTCGCGTACATGTTGCGGTAATAGTCAACGCGTTCTTCAACAGCTTTGGGATCAACTGTTACTGCGTCAACTTTAACTTTTACACCTTTGTATTCGCCAACTTCAAATTCAGGCGCGAGATCAAATTTCAAAGAAAATTTGTAAGCGTCATCAATTTTCATTTCAGCTTCTTCAGAAGGAACGCCATAGGAAACGATGTCCATGGATTCATCAGCAGTTACTTTTTCGAAAGCTGCGCTGTAAATGCGGCGTTTCATTTCATCGATAACGTCTTTACCATAACGCTTCATTACCATTTGCTTAGGAGCTTTACCCTTACGGAAACCAGGGATGACGACCATTCCTGAGATTTCGCGGATAACTTTTTTGACTTCCTGTTCAATAGTATCTTTTTCAGCGGTAAAATCAAACTTCTTCTGGCATGGAGCGACTTCTTCAGTATCCATCAGAAGCGCACTGCTGAGATCGTTCTTTGCCATGTCTGTGTCCTTCAGTTTATTAATTATTATCTTTACATTAAAATTTCAATCAAACAATAAGATGCTTTTTATTGACTTCGACCACGCATCTTGGTACTCAAATTTATAAAATAAGCATTGAAAGCCTTTAATCTACATATATATTCGCATTTTTCAATCATTGTTCAAACATTGTTCAAAGAATTTTTAAAATAAGGCTAATCCAAATATGCAGAGCGAATTCGGGGGTTTAAATTTTATCTGCAAGGCTTGAAATTACATAGCTTTAGCATTATATTTCTAAATGTATATAAGTTAATTACGGCTTTTGCTTGTAACTTACTGATAGAGAAGGACTAGCATGGTGCCAAAAAATAAGGATTCTCACAATGTCTGGAAAACCAAAACTTATTGTTTTGTCTGAAAAGCTGCGCGGAAAAAGTTTTGA
This sequence comes from Lentisphaerota bacterium, assembly GCA_024225035.1. Taxonomy (GTDB): domain Bacteria; phylum Verrucomicrobiota; class Lentisphaeria; order Victivallales; family Victivallaceae; genus Zth2. The sequence goes on along the minus strand of JAAEMX010000177.1, from coordinate 73,891 downwards.
GCTTGACAAAGATGTGGTTTCTGTCGGGCGCACAGATAAAACTGACATCTGCATCAAAGACCCAACAATAAGTTCTCATCATTGTGATTTCATTCGGAAAGACAATACTTATGTGTTGAAGGATAACGGAAGTACTAACGGAACTCGTGTCAATAACGTTCCGGTTAAAGAACAGATACTGAAAAATTCTGATATCCTGCAGCTCGGAGGTGTCGAAATCCTTTTTGACAGCGATGACGGCACGACAACTTCAGTGACCAGAACCCACACAGGTATTGATCTGGACAGCACTGAGGTCGGACTTTCAACAGTTAAAAATCTCGACAATCTTTCTCCCTTCAAGAATGATCGCAGAAATGGCTCTTTCAGTCAGAAGATTCTTTTGGCTCTGGTTATTCTGCTGGTATTGGCAATTCTCATCTTGGTTGGAGCTGTCGTTTGGATGGGGGTTAATCAGACACCTGAAGCTGTAGCGACAATTGTCGGTTCTTCCTTGTAATATTCCCTTTATAGGCGTATTGTTTAAATTAGTAGATTTTAATCTCTTTATAAAATCTCATAGAAAATGGTTAAACAGGAGTTTTTTGCACTCATTATGGATGATAATAAAAAGAAAACAGATCAGGAAAAACCACAGGACGAAAAGCATGAGCAGAAAGATTCTGAACAGCGTCCTGATCGGGACCCAGGCATGAACTTTCCTGGTGGTTTCTCGCCCAAACGCACTTCCAAAGCTGCATTTGTGTGGTTTTTAATATTTATAATTTTCGGGCTGCTGCTTATTTTTAAGCTTAACATGACTGGCAAGGTTGACGAATGGGATCAGAGTAAGTTTGAGAAAGAACTTATTGCTGGTAACGTCAAAAGTGCAGAAGTCAGTTCTGAGTCTGACCGTATTCTTTATGTAGAAGGCACTTACCAGCTTTCTGTTCAAGATGCTGCGGTTGCTGTTAAGTCAAAACCAAATACTGAGCCGGTTGGCAGGTATCGCAGCCGGGTTATTTACTCCAGTCATCTTGATCAGCTTTTGCGGTCTACTGATCTCAAGGTTAAATCAAAAGATAACTGGTGGAGTCTGTTGATTACAATACTTCCAGTGCTTTTGGTTGTTGGTCTGCTTTATTTCTTATTCTCCCGACAAATGAAAATGGCTGGACGCGGCGCTATGCAGTTTGGTAAAAGCCGTGCCAGAATGATTTTACCTAGTGACTTGAAGATTACTTTTGATGATATAGCCGGAGCTGATGAAGCTAAGGAAGAAACCAAAGAGATTATCGATTTCCTTAAAGATCCTTTGAAATTCCAGCTTGTTGGCGGCAGAATTCCTAAAGGCTGCCTGCTTATGGGTGCTCCGGGTACCGGTAAAACTCTGTTGGCTAAAGCAGTTGCCTGTGAAGCCAATGTGCCGTTTTTCTCTATAAGCGGTTCTGATTTTGTTGAAATGTTTGTTGGTGTTGGTGCAAGTCGTGTTCGTGATATGTTTGAGCAGGCTCGTAAAAACACTCCATGTCTTATATTTATTGATGAGATTGATGCTGTTGGCCGCTCTCGTTTCTCTGGAATGGGTGGTGGACATGATGAACGTGAACAAACACTCAATGCTATGCTGGTCGAAATGGATGGTCTTGAGTCTCGTTCAGGTGTCATTGTTCTGGCTGCAACTAACCGTCCTGATGTCCTTGACCCGGCTCTGCTGCGTCCCGGACGTTTTGACCGCCAGATAGTACTTGACTTGCCGGATATTATTGGCCGTCGTAAAATCTTTGACGTGCATACTAAGAATATTCGCATTGACGATTCAGTCAATCTTGACACTATTGCGAAAAGCACTCCTGGTCTCAGCGGTGCTGACATAGCGAACCTGTGTAATGAAGCTGCTCTGCTGGCAGCTCGAGATAATCGTGAATCTGTTAATCAGTTTGATATGGAAGAAGCGCGTGACAAAGTGCGTTGGGGACGTGAGCGCCGCAGTCGTAGAATCAGTGAGCGCGAACGCAGACTTACTGCATTCCATGAGGGCGGGCATACATTGGTCGCAATGCACTGCAAAAACGCTACTCCTGTTCATAAAGTTACAATTATTCCGCGTGGACGTGCCTACCTCGGTGCAACTTTGACTATGCCGGAAGAAGATGTTTATACTCAAAGTCAGAGTGAGCTCACTGACGAACTTGCTGTGCTGATGGGGGGACGTGCAGCTGAACAGTTGATCTTCAATGAAGTGACAACTGGTGCCTCCAGTGATATTGAGCGTGCCAGTCATCTGGCTAGAATGATGATTTGCCGTTTTGGTATGAATGATGTTATTGGTCCAATTCAATATGGTGAGACTCATGAGCAAGTGCATGTGAGAGTTGATTCACCTCCTCAGGATGCGTATAGTCAGCAGACTGCACGTGAGATTGATTTGGAAGTCAAAAAGCTTCTCTTTGGAGCTAATGAACGTGCCAGAACTATTTTGACTGATAATGCAGATGAGCTGGAAAAACTGGCCAAAGATCTGCTGGAAAAAGAAACACTTGCTGTTGCCGAAGTCAGGGCGTTGATCAATATGCCTGAGCCGTCTGAAGATAGCCTCCTTGGCTCGGATACTGTTGGATCTGAGGCTTTGGTTGGCACTGATACAGCTGGTCCTGAAGGTCTTGTTTCTACAGATACTCATGAAGGATTTGTGTCGACTGATACAATCGGTGCGGATGAGCTTTTTAAAGAAAATGCTCCAACTGATCGTAAATCCATAATGGAAACTCAAGTTGACATCAAGATTTCGGAAATCAAAGATCTTCGTAAGAATGATGGTAACAAGGACGATAGTGACAGTGAATAAATACCGTGGTGAATTCTTTTGAACGGTATTAACAATATTATTTTTGAAACTAAACGCGGCTGTACTTTTAAATGTAAAGTGCAGCCGCGTTCTTCGCGTAATGCCTTTGGCGGTATCTTGGGGGATGTGATCAAAGTCTTTCTCAAGTCGCCACCGGTAGACGGCAAAGCCAACAAGGAGCTGGTGACGTTTGTAGCTAAGAGCTTAAAGGTAAGCAAAAGTTCAGTGGTTATAGTTTCGGGTGAAACCTCGAGAAATAAAACTATCCTTGTTTATGGTGTGCCCGTAGAAGAATTGTGCAAAGCTCTTGCTGGGATGGTAAAGGCTTAAGTTGGTTAAGAATCTCTGCAATAAAAAAGGCCGCTCCGGAGAGCGACCTTGAATGTACTAAAATGTAATTTATCGCATGAACTGTTGGAATATATGGGTGAATTCCCAGTTTTCCTGTTCCAATCCACTGTGAGCCGGACTGGCCCATGGATCGCGCTTGTCACCATTGTCACGGTTGGATGACCACATTGCAATTAATTTGATGTTGTTTTCCTTGGCGAAAGTTGTCAGTTTTAAGGCGTCCTGCTGCCACATGATTTCAGTAGGAACATCGTTTTGACCAATCATTGGGGTTGCGCCAATCATTTCCCAGATTTCAGAGGCAGGTTTGTCCGGGTACAAAGCTTGCAGCTGCCCGAAAAGGCTTTTCGCTGAATCTATACAGTACTGTCCCATTTTTCCGTCAGGATCAGGAGCGGCGCTGTCGCCAAAGTCCATAGTCATGATGTTTACACAGTCAATGCGGACATTATGGTCTTTTGCATTTTGCAATACGTTTACGCCGTCAGGGGTGAGCCCGCTTGGTAGAACTGGCAGGCAGAATGCAACTTTGAGTTCAGGATTGTTTGCCTGTAGAATTTTAAGAGCCGCATTACGATTGGCTATAGATTTGCTGTCAGCAACCCAAGTGCCTTCAATGTCAAAATCAACCCAGGTGAGTTTATATGCATCGATAACTTTCTGGTAAGTATCCGCAAGTTCTTGAGGATCTTTAATTGCTGATGCCAGAGGAATGCCATTGGCACCGCCAAAAGAGACAATAACATCTCCACCTTCTGAGCGGATAAAGTTTATATTGTCGCCATAGTAATATTTGCCGTCAAGGGCTTTGTAGTATCCGCCCCATGAGGCTTCATTATCTTTGTCGGCCACAATAAAAGCTAGTGTATAGTATTTTTGACCGGATTTCTTAAAACTTTCAGCCAGGCTGAACATAGGCCAGGCGGTAACATCTACGTAAGGTGCAAACACTTGTTTAGGGAAGCCTTTGCCTGGTTGTGGAGGTCCTGGAGGGGCAAGTGACTGTCCGGTTACGGCTAGATCATTTATACCGGGAGTTGCTCCATTTGTATTAGATATAGTCATGCCCATGGTAACTTCGGCACCGGGCTCGAGGTCGCCTCCGCCTACCCATGTTGGGTTAGAGAATGTTACTTGAGTGCCGCCTGAAACGGATTGGCTTTGAGAGTCGCCAACGGACCAGATTGACCCAAGGCTTTGTCCTGCTGGTATAATGAAAGAGCCTTTCCAGGAAGTGATTTTAGCTTCGGAAGTGTTTTTGATTGTGACATCAACTTCGTAGCCGCCAGTCCAACTGGAAATCGTTGAATTAGTTTCAAGCTTTACATCGTCTGCCTTGGCTGCACAAAATAAGCACAGTGTCAGACCCATCATTACGAGAACTAGGAATCGTTTCATTCAGGTTCTCCTGTTTCTTGTTTAGTTTTTGGATGTTTCGAAAGTGGAATTATATCTATATCCCACGATAAAATATTAGATCAATGAATGACATTCTATAAACTTACTTACTATCATGTATTAGAATAAAAGCAAGAAAAATCATCTAGTAATTCAAGGTTTTTAATTAATTAGTTTAATGAAAAACATGTTGTAAATCAAAAGTTTAGCAAGTTTTTTTGTGTGGGTTTGATTGGGTTTTAGTATTTGAATTATCAGACAAAAGTTGTTGGCGTTAAAGCATTTTAGTAAAATTGTCTTTGTTTTGTGAAGGCGTGACTGATGATGTTGCAGAGGGCAGGTTTTAATATAAAAAAGCAATAGATAACTTTTTACAGTGATTTTTCTCAAAAAATCTATTATGAGAAAAAAGCTCTGGCAAAATCAAGTGTTGTGCCAGAGCTGTGCATGTTTATGAATCTTTGAATAACTTATTCAACTCGCATATGGTGTTGTCGACGATTTGCTGTCCTCCGGTGTGTCCTACCGGATTGCAGTAGACGCTGGCTCCGTAACTACCTCCTTGTTCGGCGCGTTTGGTCGGCAGATAGGTGCCGCCTCGTAACGGAAAGGTGGCTGGGTTACTGTCAATTAGATTCATTGGAGCACGGTTTCCGCAAAGTTGTATGTTGAAAGTTTGTTCAGCCGGGCTTCTTGCCTGTATCCTCATGCCGAAATCCTGATATAGTTCAAATGGATTAGTGGTAAAGGCTATATCTCCAAGTTTGATAGTGCGAATTTCGATAGGGAATGTAGGTTTGCTGTTTTGTTCATGGTACCTGTCGATAATAACTTGACAGCGGGCGATAAAGCTGTTTTTGTTTGGATTTCCGGAAGTTTTTAATTCATCAATCCATTTAAGATTCTTTTTATATTCTCCTTCTGTTACCATGCGTCTGGAGATGTTAAGCGTTTTAACAGTATGTCGTACTGCAGCGTTTTCTCTAATGTCCTTTTTAGCCCATTTCCAAGTATCATCAAATGCTGTTTTTATTTTTCTGCCGATTTCGCGACATTTGGCGGTTAAATAGTCTAAATTTTCGAGAGGTACATTTTCTTTCAGTGCTAGAGCTCTGGCTTCCGCTTTGGGGTTGACAAGTACACACGGTGATAAATCTCCCGCTGGTGCGCATTGTGGCAATATAAATAAGTCTGAGCCATATTCTTTTCTTAACAGTTCTCTGGTATCATGCCAGAAATCAGCCGTGATTTGCATATTGTTTTCGCAGATTTGTGCAGTGCATGCAATGTTTACTACTGCGCCGGTAAGCTTTTTGTTGGCATCAAAAGTGAATAAGAACTGTGTGGTGTGATCTTCATATCCTTCCAGGTGACTGAATTCCGGAACGTCTGTTTTTCCATACATTCGGGCATTTTTTTCTATAGTCAAGCCGGGCATAGCATCGGGGTTAAAATCAGTCATGTAAACAGCTCTTCGGCTATGTGCTGCTGCAACATAGTCTGTTCCCCATGCAATAGCGCCTTTTTTTCGATTTTGCCAGCTTTCCACTGCAACTTCAGCTATTTTGTCAGAAAGGAAGTCACGATATTCTTTCGGGTAAGTGAAATTCTCTGCTTCTTCGGAAGACAGATTGCTAAAATCAAAAAGACCTTCCCTGATTGTAGGAGCTGCATGTCCATGAATGGCGTTTAGAATTAACTGTTCTGTGGGGAAATCAGGCAGCATCAATTTAATTTTATCCTCGCATTCCCGAACGAGGTACATTGGGATGACTGCGGTATCACAGGAAACAAATACGGCACTGTTTTCAGGCATGTCGCTAGAAGAAATTGCCAGTGCGGTAACTGTTACCGGGTTTTTAACTTTATCGGTAATTCGCATGTGAAACTGGCCCGTCAGGTTAACTTTCTTGCCGTAAGGGGTCACATCTTTTCCTGACCAGCCAATTAGCAGTTCATTTGTTTGCATCTCTGTCGTCTCCGTATAATTTATGTGCTTTGCTGTAGTTGTAATTATAGTCCATGAACTCAATGCTGTTATGTCGATATGTGCTGTTTTAATGTTTGATTGTGCTGGCAGTCTTGAAAAGTTTGCGATGAAACAGGTTATATCAGTAAAACAGCATATCTTTTTAAGGAATTAACCTCCTTGGATTCTAAAAGAACAGGCTATTTTTATTTTGATTTTTGCCTGTATTTAATAGCAAAATTAAATAATCAGGTTATGTTATGTAAATTTTTTAATTTTAAGCGATTTGGTAAAACATTTTTAATTAATAATATATGAATTTCAGGAGGCTGAAATGAAATGTGTCGTACTGGGTTATCACAACATTGGTTGTGTGGGGATTGAAGCCCTGGAGAAGAATGGTTTTGAAATCCAAGCAGTTTTTACTCATAAAGATAATCCTAATGAAAACGTCTGGTTTGGATCAGTTGCGGAAGTTGCAGCCGCAAAGGGCATCCCAGTATTTGCTCCTGAAGATGTCAATCATCCGGTTTGGGTTGAGCGTATTCGCGCAATGCAGCCTGATGTTATTTTCTCTTTTTACTACCGCAACCTGCTCAAGAAACCAATTCTTGACATTCCTGTTAACGGCTGCATGAACCTGCACGGTTCACTCCTGCCGAAATATCGTGGTAGAGTTCCAATTAACTGGGCGCTGGTCAATGGCGAAACTGAAACTGGTGTAACCCTGCATTACATGGCTGAAAAAGCTGATGCCGGAGACATTATTGCTCAGAAAAAAATCGCTATTGGCGATGATGATAACGCAAAAACTCTTCATTTGAAGGCTGCTGAGACTTCAGGTGAGATGTTGAATAAAGTTTTACCGCTGATCAAAGCTGGTAATGCTCCTCGTACACCTCAGAACGATGCTGAAGCAACTTGCTTTGGCGGTCGCGGTCCTGCTGACGGCGAAATCAAATGGCAGGCTCCTGCTGAAGACGTTCGCAATTTGGTACGTGCGGTCACTTGTCCGTACCCGGGTGCGTTCAGCTTTATGGGCGACCGTAAATGTTTGATCTGGAAAGTCAGCCTGGCTGAAAATCCGGAAGGCGCTATGCCTGGTACTGTAATCTCATCATTACCATTGACAATTGCATGCGGTGAAGGTGCTGTTAAAGTTGATGCTGCTCAGGTTGAAGACGGTGTTTTAATGACTGGCGACCAGTTTGCTACTGAAGCCCGTATTGTTAAGAACATGGTTTTCGGCTCTGATCCACGTGTTGTAAAAGAAACCCAGCGTAAGAAAAGCGTGCTGATTCTTGGTGTAAACGGTTTTATCGGCAGTCACCTAAGTGATCGCTTGCTGGCAAGCGGTAAATATGAAGTTTACGGTATGGATCTCCGTTCCAACTATATTACCCATCTGCTGGATAAACCGGGATTCCATTTCCGCGAAGGTGACATCTCTATCCATACTGAGTGGATTGAGTACCATATCCGCAAATGTGATATCATTCTGCCGCTGGTTGCGATTGCGACTCCGATTGAGTACACTCGCAATCCCCTGCGCGTATTTGAACTGGACTTCGAGGAAAACCTGCGAATCGTCCGTTACTGCGTTAAATACAACAAACGCATTATCTTCCCGTCTACTTCTGAAGTTTACGGTATGTGTGAAGATGCGCAGTTTGATGAAGACAACTCAAGCCTTATTACTGGCCCGATTCGGATGCAGCGTTGGATTTACTCAACTTCCAAGCAGCTCCTGGACCGTGTTATCTGGGCTTACGGTGCCAAAGGACAGCTCAACTTTACTCTGTTCCGTCCGTTCAACTGGATTGGCCCGCGCCTTGACAGCCTGACTTCTGCCCGTATCGGTAGCTCACGTGCTATTACCCAGCTGATTCTTAATCTGGTACAGGGATCTCCTATTCAATTGGTAGATGGCGGAGAACAGAAACGTGCCTTTGTTGATATCTCTGAAGGTATCGAGGCTCTTTACCGTATTATTGATAATAAGAAGAATAACTGTAACGGTAAGATTGTTAATATTGGTAATCCGGTCAATAATGAAAGTATTAAATACATGGCCGAAATGCTGGTTGAAAAGTTTGAAAAACATCCACACCGCGACAAATTCCCGCCGTTTGCAGGTTATATTGTTGTTGAAAGTGGCGCGTTTTATGGCAAAGGCTATCAGGATGTTCAACATCGTGTTCCTAGCATCAAGAATGCTAAGAAACTGTTGGATTGGGAGCCAGAGATTACTCTTGAAGAATCTATCGAAACAACTCTCGATTTCTTCCTGGATGAAGCTATTAATTCCGGCGAGTTTGCCATCAACGACTAATTATATCTTCTAACGGAGTTATGTAATGACCGCTGCCGTGGAAAAATTCAGGGTGCTGATAGGTAATATCAGCCCCCGCCGCTATTTTTTTCTGGCGGCGGTTTTCGTTTTTATTGTCTTTTTTATAGGATTGGGATCCAGGCACCTTTCGGGCGGAGACGAGCCGAGGGTGGCGGGGATTGCAGCAGAAACAGCTCTGCTTGGAAATTGGCTTGAGCCCGGCTTGAACGGCAGGCCGTTTCTGGAAAAGCCGCCGCTGTACTTCTGGGCTGACGCTTTATCGTTCAATTTATTTGGACACACTGATTTTGCAGCTAAGTTTCCGTCGGCTGTAGCTTCTTTCTTTGGAGTTCTGGCAATTTTTGCTTTGGCCCGAGGAATGGGAATGTCTGGGCTCGGGGCGATGCTGTCCAGTGTTATGCTGGCCACCAGCGCTCAGTATTGGCGATACAGCCGAAAGTGTATGATAGATATATTTTTGGCGGTCTTTATCGCCTTTGCCATGTGGGCTTTCTGGGAAATATGCCGTTCTGAAAAGCTTAAAAATAAGCTTGGCTGGTATTTGTTATTTTGTTTAGCCCTTGGGGGAGCGGTTTTCTCAAAAAGCTTTGTCGGATTGGCCATACCTAGCTCTGCTTTGTTTTTCTGGCTCGCCATTGATGACTTTTATATCAAGAAGAAATTCAGTTGGCAAAGCTGGTTTTTCCTTTTCAGTGGAGCAGCCTTAAGCTTTATTCCAATTGCTACCTGGGTATTTCTACTCTACCTGCACTCTGGTTATGACGCGGTTTATACAGTTGTCTGGACAAACAATTTTGGCCGTTTCTTCGGTTTTCACGCTGAGCATGTCTCACCATTTTACTACTACTTCCTGAAACTGCCTGAACAGCTTCAACCTTGGACGGTTTTGCTGCCGTTTGCTATATGGTTTCATGTTCGGAGATTCTGGAAAGAAAAGAGCTCTATGTCACTGTTCATGCTTTGCTGGCTGTTTATTCCATACCTGATGTTGACTATGTCCGCAGGAAAACGTCAAGTATATGTTTTGCCGCTTTATGCAGCGGAAACTTTGATGATAGGCTCTATGGTAGCTGATCTTCTGACTGGTAAGTTTAAGCTTCCTGAAAAATTTGATTACGTAAACCTTGCTGTTAAAATTTTGTCATCAGTGTTATGCATAGCTATGATTGGAGCAGGAATTGCCTTTTTCATAGTTGGTCTGGTGGTTAAGCTTTCGGTCATGGCTTATGTTTCAAGTATGATAATGCTTGTAGCTGGATTGTGGATGCTTGCGGCAATGCTTAGAGGGCAGGTGCGCCGGGCGTCATTCGCTTTTCTGGTTGGTTTGGCTTTTACTTATGTATCAATCGATACAGTAATTTTTGCTGCACAGAACGGACGTAAATCATATCATCCTCTGTTTGATTATTGCGAGAACCTGCTCAATAAAGGAAACGATCTCAGGTTGTACCGCCCGATTGAACGTATCAGTGGCGGAGCTGTTTTTTATTTGGATCGCAAACTTCCTGAATATAGGGATGGTGAAAAACTTGCGCCGGGTAAAACTGTCTATCTACTCTGTGGCGATGACGAAGATATTAAACCATTGCTTGCTGCAGGATTTAAAAAAGTTAAAAGATTTAAGATCAGAAGAGATTACTACTGGGTGCTGAATAATGAAGGATAAAGTGATTGGGCTGAGAGTAGATGTAGATACTTTCAGGGGAACAAAGCAAGGCGTTCCGAATTTACTGCGTATTTTTAAGAAGCATAAAATTAAAGGGACATTTTACTTTTCTGTCGGCCCTGATAATATGGGACGTCACCTGTGGCGCATGCTGAAGCCTGCATTTGCCTGGAAAATGCTGCGCACCAATGCTGCAGGACTCTATGGCCCTGAGATAGTGCTTATGGGCACTGCATGGCCGGGGCTTCAAATAGGGAAGCGTTTGGGTAATGTTATAAAAGCCGCACATGAAAGTGGACAGGAAATTGGTCTTCATGCCTGGGATCATCATCGTATTCAGGCAAAAGTTGATAAGATGAAGGCGGAACAGATTCGCAAGTCTTTAAAAAAAGGCGTTGACTGTCTCACTGCTATCTGTGGAGAAGCGCCAGTTTCTTCGGCAGTGCCGGGTTGGCGCTGCACTGATTCTCTCCTTGAAGAAAAAGCCGGATTTCCTTTTGTATATAACAGTGACTGTCGCGGAACTCATATATTCCGTCCCGTTTTGAATGGTAAACCGCTTGATCAGGTGCAGGTTCCTGTAACGATGCCCACTTATGATGAAGTTGTCGGGCGTGATGGTATTACTGATGATAATTATAATGAATATATGCTTAAGAAGCTTAAGCCTGGTGAATTGAATGTACTTACGATACATGCTGAAGCTGAGGGCGGAAAATGCCAGCATATGTTTGATGAATATTTGACCTTGGCAATTCGTGACGGCTGGAGTTTTTGTCCGTTAGGTGAACTTGCAGCAGATGCTGGTAATATTCCGGAAGGACGCGTTGCTCAGGAATCTTTTCCGGGGCGCGAAGGCTGGCTTGGTGTTCAGCGCTAGCTTTGCTGCGGACTAAGATTAGCAATACGGTATTCTCTGGGAGTCTGCGCGTAAACTGCTTTGAATACCCGTGAAAAATAGTTACTATCCTGAATGCCGACTTTAGCTGCTATGTCCATTATTTTAAGGTCAGGGTTTTGCTGCATTGCTTTGGCATACCTAAGGCGTAACTGTAAGCGATACGCTGCAGGAGCTCTTCCTGTAGCTTTTTTAAAGGCTCTATTGAATGAACTTTCCGGCATATTTGCCATTTGTGCCATTTCTCCTACGGTAATATCTTGGCTCAAATAGTGGTGCAAGTAGCTTATGACCTTGCCTATGCCTGTTTGCAGATGGGACTGTTCTCCAAGTTTAACCTCAAATGCTCTGATCAAAAGAGCGATTAGCTCCATAAACAAGGCTGCTGTCATAATTTTTTTAGCTGGAAGTTCTCCTGCTACTTCTTCCTCAATTCTTGCGACCTGCAGCATTGCGTTCCTGAGTTTGTCCTGAGACAGTCTGAAAGACGATCTTTCCGAAATATTGAGCTTGAATAGAAGCTGAAATGAGGGAAATAGTTGAAGTTCTGAAAGTGGAGAGTCAAGGCTATGCAAATCAAAAGCAATATTGACCAGTTTTAAATTGTTGACCTTGCTGTAGCCATGCTTTCTTCCTGCCGGGACTACATAAACGTGTCCGGCATGTATGCTTTCATTGTGCTCCGGTGTAAAGTGATTACCGCTTCCTTCGTACACAATAACAAGTTCGTCGAATTCGTGCGAGTGAAGCGGGTACTCAGGTTGCGGGGCTCTTCTAAGAACGGCAAAGGCGAGTTCCGGTTGCAGAAACTGACCACTAGTGAGCCGGATGCTTTCAGCTTTGTTTTTTTTATCCATAATGAATTCCAAATTAACTTTTGATTGAAAAATGCTACTTATTTGTTCTTTTGTCAAGGTTTTTTATGCTGTTTTGTATTAAAATAACTTTTATACAGATGAAATTTAAGGAGATTCCTATGAGTCAATACGAAAAAGCATATGAAATAGCTAAAGAGCGTTTTGCCGAGTTCGGAGTCGATACTGAAGCCGCGATGCAGCAGGCTGAGTCGATACCGGTTTCCTTGCATTGCTGGCAGGGGGATGATGTTGGCGGTTTCGAAAGCGGGCACGCTTTGTCAGGCGGCATTCAGGCTACAGGTAATTACCCTGGCCGTGCCAGAACACCTGAGGAGCTTCGCTCAGATTTGGATAAGGCACTTTCGCTGTTGCCGGGAAAACATAGACTTAACCTGCATGCTATATATGGCGAGTTTGGCGGTGAAAAAGTTGACCGTGATGAAATTGGGGTTGAGCATTTTCAAAACTGGATTGGCTGGGCTGCAGCTAATAAAATGGGTTTGGACTTTAACCCGACATTCTTTTCTCATGCCAAGGCTGATGATGGTTTTACATTGAGTCACCCTGATCAGGGTATTCGTGATTTCTGGATTGAACATGCCAAAGCTTGTCGCCGAATTGGTGCTGAAATGGGAAAACAGCTTGGCACTGCATGTGTTGATAATGTCTGGATTCCGGATGGAATGAAGGATGTTCCTGCTGACCGTCTGGAGCCCCGGCGGCTCCTTGCCGATTCGCTGGATAAGATTTTTGCTGAAGAGCTGCCAAAAAATCAACTGCTTGATGCGGTGGAATGCAAATTATTTGGTATTGGTTCAGAGTCTTATGTGGTTGGGTCGCATGAATTTTATATGGGCTATGCTGTTAAGAATAATAAACTGTTGTGTCTTGATGCCGGACATTTTCATCCTACTGAGGTTATATCGGACAAGATATCTTCAGAGTTGACTTTTGTTGATGAAATTCTGCTGCATGTCTCTCGAGGTGTCAGATGGGATAGTGACCACGTTGTGACAATGAATGAAGAACTTTATGCGATTGCCCGGGAAATTGTGTGCAATGATTTTGCTGAGCGGGTGCATATCGGCCTCGATTTCTTTGATGCAAGTATTAATCGGGTAGCTGCATGGGTAATCGGAACCCGGAATATGCGTAAGGCTCTTCTGGCGGCAGCATTGGAGCCGACTGCCGAGCTGCGTAAATTTGAGCTCAAGGGCGATTACACTTCACGTCTGGCTTTGATGGAAGAGATCAAAACGTTTCCACTTGGTGCTGTGTGGGACTACTTCTGTGAAAAAAGCGGAGTGCCGGCAGGGTTTAAGTGGCTTGATGATGTTAAGGCCTATGAAAAGAATGTTATTGATAAACGATAAAAAAGAGTTTTCAGGTATGGGTAAACTCTTATTCTGCACGCCCGGCACTAGCCGGGCTTTTTTTTTGTAAATTTCTGCCCGCGGATTGGAGTTTTAGCTATTATGCGTTATCATTAATAGTATAAATACTCGAGGACCTGCGTTATGAAATATATATTTTCTGTATTTGTCGTGCTATCTGCTATTCTGCTCTCTGGTTGTTCAACTTTTCATGATTATGACTATCCGCCTCAAAATGCGAAGCAAGTTTACTTTGCCAATGTTCCTTTGTACAGCGATGCTGTTACGGTGGTCACGCTTCGTGACAAGCGCCCATCTGTCAAAGAAGAGGAGTTTGGTACTTTGCTTCTGGGATTGATTCCGTTGTGGCCTTATGGTTATGTTGATTGCCCGCAACCGGAATACGGTGCGTTTTTCAATTCAGCTGAGGGTTTCAGGTTTGATGCTTCCCGCGATTTGACTAATTCCGTGATGGAAAGCCTTGAGCATTCAAACTTGTTTAAGGAAGTGAAATTTTCAAGAGATATGCGTGATGTAACCACTCGTCTGGTATTAACTGGAGATATTAACTCTACTGAATATATTGGCCGAGTCTGGTCATACGGTGTATCTATTTTCTGTCCGTGGCTATGGCTGGTCGGTTTGCCTGCCGGCAACTTTACTAATGAACTGGATTTGACTATAAAGCTTCAGGATTCCAAGACAGAAAAAGTTTTATGGACCTATGAGTTTAAAGAACGTGATTCAAGAGTTGTTGGTTTTTATTACAACTATGGCCGCGATTTTGAGGAATATTCGCCACTGATGTTAAAGGCCATGAACCAGGCTTTAGAAAAACTTGAAACGGAGTTAAGGCTTGATCAGGTAAAATATGGTGTTTCCAGAACATCGCTTTAACTATAACGATAAGGTCTAATTCTATATGGGGAATAAAATACAAACAAGCGCTATGGCTTAGAGGAGGCTTTAGATGAGGGGTGCGTTGCTGTTATGTTGTTTGGCTATGGCAGCCGTATTTGTATGCGGCTGCGGGTCTATTAAAAGATTTGATTATCCTGCTGAAGAGCATAGCGCTGTTCAGTTTTCAGGAAAGCCGCTTTATGATGCGGAAGTTGCGGTTATTCCTTTTAATGACCGTCGGGAAAATAAGAATAATCATTCGACAATACTGCTTTATCTGGTGCCGTTGGTGCCTTATGGCTGGATGAGCTATACCCGACCTGAAGATTATACAGGCTATGTTTCGATAGCTGCCTATTATGTTTTGCCTAACGTTGCGCTGGCAAAAGCCGCTGCGTATAATTTACACAAATCAAACTTGTTCAGTAAAGCTTATTTTTCTTTTTCAGAGCAGGGGGTAAGTGCTGATTATATATTGCATGCAGATTTGAAAGAAATGTCCTACAAAGGGCGAATTATAAGCTATGGTTTATCTTTTGCGGCGCCTTTATTGTGGTTCCTGGGTTTGCCTGAAGGAACTGTAGAGAACAGATTTGCAGTGGAATACTACCTGACGCGCCGTGGTTCCAGAAGGCGCCTGTGGGAATTTAAGTACGATAAGGCGTGTGATATGTTGGTTTCACCATATTATAACTATGGCAGGGATGTGGATATGTTTCCTGTAATGCTTAACCAGTCGATGAATGAAGCTCTGGTTAACTTGAAAAAGAACCTGAAATCGTCGGGAAAGTAATAACTTGAAGAGGGAATTGCGAATTTTTACTGTTTTTTTATGATATAGGGATTATTGAATTTTAAAAAGTCGATTATCGGATGTATATTATTAATTAGATGATTTAGTTTATGTTCAGGGAATGTTCGGATATGTCTATGAAATACCAATTTAAAAATAACGAAGATACCAATAAACGCTTGCTGATTTGCCCGGAATGTGGTGAACAGCTTGTTGGAACAGATATAGAGATTTTTCAGGCTTGCCCGTATTGCGATCAGAAACTTGAGCGCAATTGCGAGCTTGAAGATTTTATTATCGAGCCGTTGGTTCAGCGTTGGATTAACAAACATATTATGTTTGATAAAGAGGATAATGTGACCCAGAGCCGTGCCGGGTTGCTGTAGAATCCTGAAACTATCTGTTTGCAAGTCAAGCCGCCCTTTTCAGGGCGGTTTTTATTTATATTAGCAAAAAGTGCAGATTTTTCCATTTAAACACTTGAATGATCAAGTATTTCCGCTATTTTATTGCCTTTATGTGTCTAAACATGATTTCCACCGCATGTATAAAATATGGCACAAGTTCGCTTAGTGTTTATTAGTAAATATATTGTAAATTTTTTAACAGGTTTTTAAATCTGGGAGATACAAATATGAAAGTGCGAGCATCCGTGAAGCGCAGATGCGAATATTGCCAGATCATTAAACGCAAAGGCGTGGTTCGGGTAATTTGTTCCCGTAATCCACGACATAAACAAAGACAAGGTTAAATTTAGAGGATCTATATAAAATGCCACGTATAATAGGTGTAGATATTCCTGGAAATAAGAGAGTAGAATACGCATTGCGTTACATCTACGGGGTTGGTCCGAAGATTGCTCTTGATATCATTGAGAAGGTTAAAATTCCGAAAGAAACCAAGGCTAACGATCTTTCAGACGAACAGATTGCAGCGATCACCAATATCCTGCAGAATGACTTGATTGTTGAAGGTGATTTGCGGCGTATGGTTGCAGGTGACATTCGTCGTTTGCAAGCCAATCACAGTTATCGCGGTTTTCGCCACCGTCGTAATCTTCCTTGCCACGGGCAGCGTACTAAAACTAACGCTCGTACCCGCAAAGGTAAGAAAGTTACTGTTGGCGCGATTCGTGACAAGACCCAACGTCGTCTGGCTGCAAGTAATTAATGCTAGTGGAATTTTTAACTACAGAATCAGTAAAATATATTGGATAAAACTATGGCTGAAGAGAAAGATATCCAAGTCGAAGCTACTGCTGAAGCTGCAGCTGAAACTGTTGCTGAAAAGCCGGCCGCTGAGACCAAGGAAGTTAAACAACGCACAAAGAGTGGACGCTATGTTCCTGCTGGAATTGCGTTTGTTCACGCTACTTTTAATAATACTAAAGTTACTTTTACCGACCTTCACGGCAATGTTCTTTGCTGGTCAACTGGTGGCAAAAACGGGTTTAAAGGCTCTCGTAAGAGTACTGCCTACGCTGCTCAGGTCATCGCATCTGATGCTGCAAAACGCGCCCAGCTGCTCGGTATGAAGGAAGTGGAAGTGCGCATTAAGGGACCTGGTGCCGGTCGTGAGTCTGCTGTACGTGGTATAGCTGCTGCCGGTTTGGAAATTAATGCCATTAAGGATATTACTCCAGTTCCCCATAACGGTTGCCGTCCGCCGAAACGTCGTCGCGTATAAGCTGCCGCTGTTGTGTGATGGGAGTTTTTTAACAAATAACTAATGCTGGAGGAAAAAAATGACTGCTGCATCTGGTTTCCCGATGCCACAATCGATTCAAATCGAAGAGGCTACTGCTACTGACCGCTACGCGAAATTTATTGTCGCGCCGTTCATGAGTGGATACGGGCACACTCTCGGCAACTCAATGCGTCGGGTACTTCTGTCCTCTCTGGAAGGGGCTGCGATTTGTGCTGTACGTATTGACGGTGCTTTTCATGAGTTCTCATCTTTGCCTAATGTAGTCGAAGATGTCACGGAAATCGTGCTGAACCTCAAAGAAGTCCGTTTGGACCTGAACAGCGACCAGAAGAAAACTCTGGAAATCCGTCGTGAGAAAGCCGGTCAGGTTACTGCAGCTGATATCGTTACTGACGGTACAGTTGAAGTGCTCAACCCGGAACAGGTTATCTGCACGCTTGATAAAGACGTTCCGTTCAGAGCTGAGATTGATGTCATCAGCGGCAGAGGATATGTCCCTGCTGAAAAGAATAAAATTCAGGTCGCTGTCGGTACTATTCCGATTGACTGCCTGTTCAGCCCGGTAACCCGCGTCAACTATAATGTTGGACAGGCCCGTGTTGGTGAAGAAACTGAAATGGACAGCCTTGAGCTTGAGATATGGACTGATGGTAGAATGATACCTGAAGATGCCTTGGAAAGAGCTGCAACTATCCTTAAGGAACATCTTAGACCGTTCCTCGGTGGTCAGGCTGACGAAGAAGATGTCCTCGCTCAAATGACTGACGAAGAACTTAAGCACTTCAAGATTCTTTCTCAAGATGTGGAAGTGCTCGATCTCTCAGTTCGGGCTATGAACTGTCTGAACAATGCTAATATCAAATTGATTGGTGAGCTCTGTACTAAAACTGAAAGCAGAATGCTCAAATACCGCAATTTTGGTAAAAAATCCCTCGATGAAATTAAAGAAAAAATCGAAAGTCTCGGTTTGGAATTGGGTATGTCATTCAGTGAAAACCTCATCGCCGCCATTGAGGCAGAAGGCGAGCACGTCCGGACCGAAGATGAGGAGGACAACTAATGCGTCACAGATTACATACTTTTAAAATCGGCCGGACCGGTGCCCATCGTAAAGCGATGCTGGCAAACATGGTCAGCAGCCTGATCGAACACGGTCAGATCAAAACAACTATCACTAAAGCCAAAGAAGCTCGTCGTTTTGCTGACAGAATGATTACTCTTGGTAAAAAAGGTGATTTGCATCGTCGTCGCCTGGCTATTTCTAAGCTGCGCAACAAAGATGCTGTTAAAAAGCTTTTTGATGAACTCGCACCTCAGTACACTGAGCGCGAAGGTGGTTACACCCGTATCATCAAACTCGGTCGCCGCGTTGGCGATGGTGCCGAAATGTGCATCCTGCAGTTTGTTGAAGCTGGCGCTCCTGCCAAGAAGCAAAAAGCTGCCCCGGCGAAAGCCGAAAAGAAAGCTGAAGCTCCTGCAAAAGAAGTAAAAGCTGAAGAAACTGCTGAAGTTGCTGAATAAGCAAGCTTCATTATTATAAAGTTTCAACCCCGGTTAACCCCGGGGTTTTTTTATGCCCAATTATTATTGAATATAACTGTTTATGTAAGCGATGCGTGATGTGGTATATTGCTCTCGTCTAAGAAGGTCTTCTGTAGTTAGGAGTTATCAATGGGGGCGAAGAAAGTGAACTGCTGAAGTAAAACTGCTGCCCCCGGCAAGATCTGAATGCACAAAAATGAGTAAACAGATCATTTAACCATTTGCCTGTTTTTCAACCATTGATTCATCAAGAAATATTTTTGACTGTTTTCAGGCAAGAATCAATTTTGTAAGTTAAAAACAATCCTATAGTTAGAATAATGACTGCAATGTTTATTGTCAGTATGTACTTTTTAGCAAAATACAAATAATCTTGATAATGGGCGTAGCAATATGAAATCAAGACGCCTGCCACAAGCATAGCAACCAGGTTAAATAGTAAAGCATTAAAATATGTCATGCTTGAAGTTGCACCAGTTTTTTCTTCAGGTGCAGAAGTTAATATCAAAGCAAGTAAAGACGCATTGCCGAAGCCATACCCTATCCCAGTTATAATTAAATAGCTGCAAATAGTATAGACAGAATTATTTTTAGTGAAAAACAGGATCAGTACATAGCCCACCAAAAGAAATATCAATCCTATCACTGCCGGAATAAAAGTCCCGATTTTGTCAATAATTCTACCTGTCGCAAATGATAATAATAAGATAACAATCGACATTGGAAGAAAAACAAAGCCTGCATTTAATGATGAATACTCACAGGCGCCTTGCAAATACAGAGCTATGATGAACATCAAAGGGTAATAGGTAAAAGAGCAGAAGCTTCTACTTAGTATTCCAGTTAGTATTGCTTTGTTTTTTAATAGCTCTAAATCGAAAAGACGTTCTTTTTTATTACGTTCCGTCTTGCTGAAAATAAACATTAAAACACAGAAAATTCCAAATAGCAACAGAGAATGGATTGGGTTCTTTGAAAGGGATTCTATGCCTAATACAATGCATGCAACAATTGACATTATAAGAACTAAACCATATATGTCGAGGTTGCTCTTTTTTATTTCAGGTTGGTTTTTTAATAAAATAATACTTGGAATAACAACAAGAGTGCCCATGATAACATTAAAATAGAAAAACCATCGCCATGTCAAATATGTTACAAAATATCCACCTAGCGGTGGACCTGCAGCAATAGCTAACCCAACAGAAGATGTTATTATTGAAGTGACAAGTCCTCTTCGGTGCGATGGAAATGCTTTTACTGCAACTGCAGTAGCAGCTGGCCATACCAGTCCTCCTCCTATGCCCTGAAGCATTCTTGACGCAATCACTCCAAAATATATTGTAGATATGCTTCCCATTAATGAAGCCATGATAAAAATAACAGTACCAGTAATCAATATTTTTTTATGTCCAAATAAATCACCAAGTCGCCCTGCTATTATTACTGTTGAAGCATAGCCAATGAGGTAAGACGTTATCATCCATTGCCCTTGTGATAACGAAATATTAAAATCCTTTGCAATTGAGGAGATAATCAAGTTAACAGATGTAACACCAAGATTAATTAGCAGAATAGCAGCAGAGGCTGTAAAAACTCTTAACCATTTATTGCAATATTCAAGTTTGAAGCTCTTAATAACTAAAAATCCTTTTTTTATGGATATGAGGTTAATTCCTTGATTATGATCTTCTCATTTTCTTTCTTTATTAAATAATTGGCCTGTTTTTGATTCTCAATTTATTGAAAAGGTATATAGTCAATATAATTGACAGTTATCAGTCAAAAAAAATTCAGGCCCCATTAATAATTCTCGCTCATTGACTAAGCTGAAATGCCTTATAGAATTTTATCAATAAGTTATGCAATAGGTTTCAGGATTTTGCATTGCCCGGCAAAAGCCCCATCACTAATATCTACACTACATTCAAAGGAAACCCCTATCTTTGATCTTCGAGGTTTGATATCTCTGAATCTGAATAAGATATCAGATGGGTTAGCAACTTGCCTCTTATATCTCCAGCTTTCTTTAAGGTAGTATATTTCTCTATCTTTCGCCTCATTTTCAGATGCAAATGCATAAATGACTCCTAATTGCTGCACTATTATGGATGCCATTGTAACTGACAGGTGGAATTTCCCGGTAGTATCAACGTTATGATTTTTGATGTCAATAATGGCCTCAAATGATTTTTGGTCATCTGCTATTTCCATGTGCTTGATCATATACTCTTCATCCTTATATGCTTTGTTTAAATATGCGGAAGAGTACGTTTCAAAATTTGTTACTATCATATATTCCTCTCATGGTTCTCAATAATTACAACTACTATCTGATGTTTGCTCTCCTGAAAATACATAATATTCCTTATCTTTATTCAAATTATGACTGAATTGTCTGCCAATGGCAAAAACATATCATTGAACCTAGTAAGCAATTGCTTAATTGTAAGTCTATAGATATATCTAATCCAGTAAATAATAATGACTTAAAAATAAAAAAATAGAATATAGTTGAGCGCAATCAAAAACTCTCTAGAAAGAATTAGTAACTTAAAAACCATATTTTGTTCCACATATTAATATTTTTTTATGAAAAAAAATGAAATATTTGAATAGTTAAATACTTGCTTTAAAATAATCTCAAAACTGCTCTAGGTTTTTAACAAAGAATAGAGGGGGTAAGAACAGCGCACAGTTAACGCTTCTGCTGATTATATGTACAATTTAATATTGTGTGCAATGTTTTTGTATATCACGCTTTGAAATGATCATTGATTTCGTCAATAATCTTTGAAAAGGAACCAATTTTTTGCACTTTTTATTGCTTGTAAACTTATGATGTGCGGTGTGTTTCCATTCACTGCACCGGCGTTTTTAACATTCAGGGAGACTAACCTCTGCTGAATAAAAGTAGATTTATAATGATGACTAGGATAGATGATGTTGAAATAAATCTCTGAAAATAGAAATTTTTATTTCTAGTGGATATATATTAATACAGTTCTTTCTCGTTAATTATAAAAATTACTTTTGAGAAATCTAATGAATATAAGATGGAAGGTAAAAAGGGAGCTGAAGCTCCCTTGCAATTATTTTTCCAGACTGTACAGCCAGTTAATTTCTTCAGGCCAAATATCTGGATTGATGGTCTCCAGCATCAGAGGGATGTTATCCATACGGCTGTCATTCATCAAGCGCTCAAAAAGGTGTTCCCCGAGCTCACCCTGCTGGAGGCTGTGGTGACGGTCTACGCGACTGCCAAGTTTGGATTTGGATCCGTTTATATGCATTCCTTTCAGATATTGAAAGCCGATCAGTTTTTCGAAAAGCTTCCAGGTCCAGTCGTAGCCCTCATCTGTAGAGAGGTCATAGCCCGAGGCAAAAGCGTGGCATGTATCAATGCAAACTCCAACTCTTGATTTATCTTTGACTCCATCTATGATTCTTGCAAGGTGTTCAAAGCAGTAACCTACATTGCTGCCTTGGCCTGCTGTATTTTCTATTACAGCTATAACTCCCTCTGTTTCAGAATGCGCTATATTGATTGATTCAGCAATTCTGTCGAGACACTCTTCTTCGGGAATGGTTTTCAGATGGCTGCCGGGGTGAAAGTTAAGACGGTCAAGTCCCAGCTGCATACAACGGTGTATCTCTTCAACAAATGAATTGCGTGATTTTTCAAGTTTCTTGGGGTCAGGCTGTCCGAGGTTGATGAGGTAGCTGTCATGCGGTAGAATCATTTCAGGCTTGTACCCGAATTTAGCGCAATTGGCTTTGAATTGAGATATGTTTTCATCGGTTAGGGGTTTAGCAAACCACTGGCGCTGGTTCTTGGTGAACATAGCAAAGCCTTTGGCGCCGATAGCAGCGGCATTCAGTGGAGCGTTTTCCACTCCGCCTGAGATACTGACATGTGCTCCGATTATTTTTTTGGAATCTTCCTTCATGATATCTATATCCTATAGCTGTAAATCTGGTTCGCTGTCGCAGATTTCTATTGAATCAATAATTTCTTCCATGACTTTTTCCCATTCAGGCAGCTTGGCTTCTTCTTCCTCAATTCTTGGAACAGGAGCGGAGGTTGCAGGGCTCGGAGGAGCAAATACAGTACAGCTGTCAGGAACCTGCTGTTTGGATAGATTGTAAGTGCCAATTCTTCGTGCGTGATTGACTACGTCATTTTTATCAGCACCAACCAGCGGGCGCAGTACCAGCATGTTGGTGGCGTTGTCTATTGTAGCCATATTCACAATGGTCTGACTGGCGACCTGGCCTACGGATTCACCAGTCAGCAGCGCAAAGCGTTTGTGCCGGATGGCAACGCGTTCAGCTATGCGGAACATCATTCTGCGGTAAAGAACGGTGCGGAAACGTGGTGTGCAGTTATCGCGAATAAGCTTTTGCATAGGTGCCAGATTGCATATAAACAAACGGCGCGGCAGCTGAAAGCGGTTAAGGTACTTAGCAATAGTTTTGACTTTATCGACAGTATCCTGCGGTGTGTACGGAGAGCTGTGAAAAGTTATAAAGTCACAGCGACAGCCGCGTTTCATGATCTCATAGCAGGCAACAGGGGAATCTATTCCTCCAGAAAGTAGTGCCAGCACTGGAGAGTTTGACCCTACCGGCAGACCGCCCGGCCCCCGTATGGTTTCGTAATATACAAAGGCAAACTCCGCACGCAGTTCACACCATACCGTGACATCGGCATTTTCAAGGTCGATATTAAGGCTGTCGTAATCATAATGTTTGCCGACTATTCTGGCCAGCTCTATTTCAATCTGCTTTGAATCAAGCGGAAATTTTTTGTCACTGCGTTTGCCACGAATGCGGAATGAAACCACTTTTTGGTTTTCAAAAGCTTTATCAAAATATTGACGGCATGAGTTGTCGACCGCTTTTTGCATTGCTTCGAGGCTGGGTTCGGTCATGATTACTGGTGAAAATGATTCCAGTCCAAAGGCTTTGGGCATTTGTGTGTTGATCAGATCCAGCTCTTTTTCTGTAAAAGGCGTTTTGTCTTTGTGCTCAACCCATATACGGCCGCGAACTTTTGAAACGCGGATATTTTCAACAGGGCGCAGGAGGTGATAGATGTTTTCGATCATTCTGGTCTCAAACATATTACGATTGTTGCCTTTGATGGCAATTTCGTGATAGCGACAGATTATTGCGTTATACATATTTTTATTCTTTTATATTATTATTTGATAATTTTCAATATCCAATATTCAACAAGGAATATCGAATTTTCAAATTAATTTTTCTATCAGCCCCCACAGCAATAAAACTGAATGATATTAAATCAGGTTAAATCCCAGTTTTTCCAGTGCGCTGATTACTTCTGGATCATCACATTTTGCACTGAAAACAGGGAATTCCCGGCGGAGTGGATAGTCTCCACGCTGCTTTTCAAAAGTGTCCGGAGAACTCTGCAGGCGGTCGCTGTCTTCTTTTATGTCATAAGATAATGAAACCGCAGCCAAGGTTTTTTGTTCAAATGAACCTGATTCAGGTATGCAGGAAACAGTATTTTCCGGAACGGGCACATCTGAAGGATACCAGTTTTTTATCGGGAGTTTAAAATGTGCTGCAACTGCGTTTACGCTCATGGCTGTACCGTTGGCCTTACCGTCGTATGAGTAGCCTGCTATATGCGGAGTGCCGTAATTTACAAGGTTCAATAATTCTAAATCAAGTGCAGGTTCATTTTCCCATACGTCAAGGACAGCACCGGCAATTTCCTTGCCGACCAGTGCCGTTTTTAAAGCTTGATTGTCACAGACTGGACCGCGTGATGAATTAATGTAAAAAGCGGTTGGCTTCATGTTTTTAAAAAGTTCAGAGTCAGCCAGATGAAATGTAGGGTATTTGCCGCTTTTTCCCATAGGAACATGCATAGTGATAAAATCTGAATCGCTGACAATTTTATTTAAGGAGACAAAATTATCAGTACCTTCCTGCTCCGCTCTGGGGGGGTCGTTGAGTAGCACGCGCATTCCGAGCGCCGCGCCAACTTTAGCGACTTTGCTGCCTACATTACCGACTCCGACTACGCCCAATGTTTTACCCTGAAGACTGATGTTGTGAGCAACTGCCAGATTCAGCAGTGTCGAGGTTATGTATTGAGCTACTGAAGAAGAATTACATCCCGGAGAGTTAGTCCAGCCAATACCGTTTGCCTCAACCCATCCCGTGTCAATATGGTCAAAACCAATGGTTGCTGTAGCTATAAATGTTACCTTTGAGCCTTTAAGCAAAGCCGCGTTACATTTAGTACGGGTGCGCGTGATTATAGCATCTGCATCTTTGGCGTCTTGAGGAGTTACCTTGGCTCCAGGCAGGTATAGTACTTCCGCGCATTTTTCCAGTACTCCGCGCAGAAACGGGATTTTATCGTCAGCTATGATTTTCATTTTCTCTCCAGAATATTTCATGCAAAGCAGTAAATCAGTCAATATTTAAGCAAGCTGTGATTTTGATAAAATTTTCAATTTTCTCAGGTCATTTTGAGCAGTGCTTCACGTCCGCTCATCCCTTTTTTGACGCCGATAGCGGTAGCAGAATCGCTGCAGTCAACAACTTTAGCTTTGAGCATATCGTCGTAAGAATTGACACCTTTAACGATGGCTACATCATCAAGCAACTTATTGGCAACAGCAATGTTAAAGTAACCGCAACCGAGGAAGCCGTGAGCCGCTTTAATAAGAACGACACAGGCGTTTTCAGTATTCAAGCGGAAGCCTTCAAATTCCTGTCCGTCAATATTGATTTTATCCATGTTATTTATCTCCAGTATTATCAGATTATTACAATAGATTTTTCTATTGCTTAAAGCTTGTAAATATCGTATACTATGTTACTTTTACAGCTTTTATATATAAGTCTTTTAAGATATCGCTTTATCGATGAAATGCGAAAAATTTTGATAAAATAGTTAACTAAAAACCGGAGAATCTCATGACAGAAAGTTATCTGCAGGAAAATTTCGCTCAGCGGATTGGCGGAAATATGTTTGGCAAAGATACTACAATTTATAAGTTTGAAAAAATCAAGCGTGCTAAACGTGCTGCAATGGATGCAAAACCAGATGTAAAACTTATTGATATGGGCGTTGGCGAGCCTGATGACGCTGCTTTTCCGGAAGTCATTGATACTTTGTGCCGTGAAGCTGCAAATTGGGAGAATCGTACTTATGCTGATAACGGTATTGATGGGTTCAAGCATGCGGTAGCTGATTACATGCAGGAACTTTATGGTGTTGAGTTAGACGGAGACAAAGAAGTTGTCCACGCTGTCGGCAGTAAATCTGCACTTGCTCTCCTGCCTGCCTGTTTCGTTAATCCTGGTGATATTACAATTCTGACTGTACCCGGCTATCCGGTAATGGGTACATGGACTAAGTACCTTGGCGGTGAAACTGTAAACTTGCCCTTGCTTGAAGAAAATAACTTCCTTCCTGCCCTTGACTCGCTGACCGAAGATCAATGCAAGCGTGCCAAATTACTTTACATTAACTATCCGAATAACCCGACAGGAGCTTCCGCAACTGTTGAATTCTTTGAAAAAGCTATTGCTTTTGCTAAAAAGCACCAGATTCTTATCGTTTCTGATGCAGCATATGCATCACTTAATTTTAAAGGTCATCCGTTGAGCATCCTGTCTGTTTCCGGTGGCAAAGATGTAGCTGTTGAGCTGCACAGTATGTCAAAAGGTTTCAACATGACTGGCTGGCGCTTGAGCTGGGTTTGCGGTAATGAACTGGTTGTTAAAGCATTTTCCAGTGTTAAAGACAATGCTGATAGCGGACAGTTTGCTGCGATTCAGAAAGCGGCAGCAGTTGCTTTGGCTAATCAGTCAAAAATAACTCCGCAGATTTGTGATAAATACGAGCGTCGTCTGCGCAGCATGACTGAGACTCTGCAGGGTATTGGCTTTCCTGCTAAAATGCCTGAAGGTTCTTTCTATTTGTATGTAAAAGCACCTAAAGGAACCGAACAGGGAGACAAATTTGAATCCGGTGAAGACTTCAGTCAATGGCTGATTCGTGAGAAACTGATCAGCTCAGTTCCATGGGATGATGCCGGTCACTTTGTTCGCTTCAGTGCTACTTTTGTTGCACGCGGTGGTATGGATGAAGAAAAAGAAGTGCTTCAGGAGTTTGCTAATCGCCTAAGTGATGTTAAATTCATCTGGTAAGTAGCTAAATTTTAATTCAATGCCGTTAGGCAATTCTTATAAGGAGAATGAATATGTCAGAACTGACTTTAGCTGATAAAATGACAAATCGCCTTGAAGAGCTGCGCGTTCATTTACAAGCTGACGGTGGCGATATGGAAATCGTCGAAATCGTTGGCAAAACTGTCAGACTTAGACTTAAAGGCGCTTGCGGTGGTTGTCCGATGGCGACCATGACCATTAAGAATGGTCTTGAGCGCATTCTTAAAGAAGAAATTGATGAAGAAATTGTCATCGAACGCGTAATGTAAGTTACACGTTTTCAAGATTTAAGATTGCTGAAACCGCCTCTTCAGGCGGTTTCTTTTGTACTGCCGGAAACTTTCCGGCAGTTTATGCTTTCCTCTGGGACAGCGATATTCAAGACCGGTAATACATAACATTAATAAGCATGCCTGCTTAAAATTTTGGAATTATAGACTTATGAGTATTCAGGATTTTTTGATCAGGGGACTCCTGAAAAATGAAAATATCCGCTTTGTCTATGTTAATGCCTCACAAACTGTTGCAACCGGAGTTACGCTTCATGATACGGATCCGGTAGCTGCAATAATATTCGGTAGAGCATTGACGACTACGGCAATGCTTTCTCCACTGCTTGAAGCGGATGAGAAATATTCCATGCGCTGGGAGTATTCTGGCATATTGGGCGGGATCATTACAGATGTAAACGCTACCGGAGATGTGCGGGGTTTTATACGACAGCCACACCTGATGGACAAAGCAGAATCAGAAGATGATATTTTTGGAGAAGGTGATGGCAGGATAACTGTCATAAAGTCAGTCGACGGAAAAATCCTCAACTCAGGAGAAGCCCGTGCGTCGCTTGCTGATCCCGCTAATGATACCGCTTTTTTCTTTTCAATAAGCGATCAAATCGAAACAGAGATTGCTATTGCGGAGCAGTTCAAACCAAGCCCGGATGATCCAGTAAAGATTTTCAGTGGTTTGATGATCCAGGCGATGCCTGACTGTGACCTTCACCTTTTTGAAGAATACCGCAATAGAATTAATGATAAGGCTTTCAGGAACATTATGATTGATTCTGAAATGCCGGTAGAGAAAAAGTTGTGGACACTGTTGGCGTATATGGCAGGACATAATTCAACTGAAAGAGAGCAAGAGAATGCTTTCTACGAGTTTGGTGCTTCACCAGGATTTCGCTGCAGTTGTACGCGCGAAAAAATGAAACAGGCAATGCAGGTTTTGGAAAAAGACGACTTGGCAAAACTTTATGATGAGAATCCAGACCCTGGAATTGTGTGTCAGTTCTGCCGTAAGCATTATCATTTTAAGAAAGATGAACTTATTTAACGGCTTATATATTTGCCCCCGTTGCTATTGATAACAACGGGGGCTTTTTTTTAGAGCTTTTTCAAAGCCAGAGGCAAGACGCCATTTATAGATGATTTGAGCTCAATACCGTTACTGAGTTCATCAGCTGAGCACGCAGCGAGGCTTTCTTCTGAAATAATGTTAACCAGTTCATATTTGCCTTCAGGCAAACCTGGTATATTCAAGGTGAAACCATCTGTTTTTCCGAAGACAGCAACCAGACCATTGCCAAGTTTATTGAAACGGGCGTATCCATCAAAACCGTTACCTTTGAGCAATACTTTATCAACCATTGGACCGTATTCGATTATTTCATTCAGGCAAGCTGAAAGTTTACCAATAACATCCGCATTTTCAGGTGTGATTTTGCGTAGATCCCCTGCCACAAGCGGAGTCCCAGCACATGGAGTGAGAAGATGCTCGAGGTCATTTTCATTTTGCAGGCAGATCAAACTGCCCAGGATGCGCTCATCAGGCAGTACTCTGGAATACTCGTAAATTGTTCGGCGAATGCGGTCAGCACGCAGTATTTCAGGCTTTAGCGTATTCATATTAGATGAGTGGTGCAGTTCTGAAAATTGCAGCGCTCCAATTGAAGGGAATTCAGTTCCAAACGTTTCAAAGCTAAAGTCGATTACCAAGTCTGGGAACTTGTCTTTTACTTCGTTTCTGAGTTGCATCATCGAGCCATATTGCTCAAGAATGGAGTCAGAATAATTTCGGTGGTGAGCATGTTCTGTTGAGTGACAGCCGTATGCCATCATACCGTATGGGCTGCAGGTATTGCTGAAGTCCAGCTTGTAGTAATCCACATCATACTTTTCCGCCAGTTCCAGCAGTTTTGCGCTCATGACATCACGGTGGTTGCTGGCCATGCATCTTGAGGTTAGCTTCCTGCCAAATCCGAAAGGTTTCGGTTCTCCGTTGAAATCTAGGGCATTGTCTTCAGGGCGTGACCCGATCTTTCCGTAATCATTGCCAATATTTAACCACAGTCCGAATTTCATGCCTAGCGAGCGGACTTTTTCGCTAATTGGTTCGAGTCCGTTCGGGAATTTGTCGGCGTCAACCTCCCAGTTGTTATCTGTGAACCAGCCGTCATCAACTACAAACCACCCAAAACCTAATGCAGCTGCACGTTCTGCCAAGTCCAGCAGTAACTCTTCGTTGATGTTTTTCAGGAACGGCAGCCAAGTGCAGTACATAACACTGCCGTTGTCCGGGCAAAGCGGCAGTTGGCGTCGCACCATTTCACGGAAACCATTTAAGGTTTTCGGGCAATCTTTGTCGCCGGCATATACATATGAAAGTGCTTTGTCAGTTGAAAATGATTCTCCCGGGCTAATGTATTTATTGAAGTCCGCACCACTCATGTTATAGCCAATAGAAATTCCGGCGCCCCAGCATGGGTATAGCATAAAATAGCGCAGCGGCCCTGGTGCGGTGTTGCCTAAAAGCATTCCTTCATTCAGTTTGTCGTTATGAAGCTGGATTATATCGTCGTCTCCGCTTGCATTGTGAAACGGCGTGACTCTATCTATGCCCTGTTTCTTGAAGAAGTCTGAATCCGCGAATTCGCCTGGACAGGTATTGAGGACTTCAAAAAACATTCTGTTGAGTCTGAGGTCTTTCCTGCCGTAATTGGAAAATTCAAGCCATTTTACACATCCGGCTATATCCGGATAAACCTGGTAGCAAACTTTCATATCAAACTGCAGTTTGGCACACTGCAGGTGAATTTTTAATATTTCACTGTCGTACTTAGACTGAAATATCTCATACTTCTGAAATGTCAAAAGCTGATCGTGATCAACAAGGTTGCCGTCAAGAACATGGATTTCAGGTTTATTAAAGCTGGTTATGACCTCTTGGCCGACGCTGAAATTAAATTCTGCGACACCACTGCGCATCACATATTCGCGTCCGTTCTGCTTGTTTTTATAAGATTCAGTAGTTAAACCGTAGGTGTCTATAGTGAGTTCTCCAGTCTGAAAGAAGGACCTTCGACAGATATCATTTGAATGTTTCCTGATTAGCTGTTCTGGAATTCAGTTACGGATAATGGCTGAAATTTTTTCAGGCATAAAAACGATAATAACCATAAATGACAAATTTGCAAGTCTTCAAGCTAGAAGCAGGTAGTGATTTTTGGAAAATAGTCTGATGAGGTAATTTTATCGACCTTTGGCTCTCTTGGTCGATATCAAAATCACTGCCAATTCTGTATAAATCTACTTTTTCTAATTGTATCTATTGCTTTTATTAGTAAAATTACTATAATAGTAATTATG
This sequence comes from Lentisphaerota bacterium, assembly GCA_024225035.1. Lineage (GTDB taxonomy): Bacteria > Verrucomicrobiota > Lentisphaeria > Victivallales > Victivallaceae > Zth2. The sequence continues at coordinate 43,390 of JAAEMX010000177.1, read as the reverse complement.
AATTCTCCACCAGCACAAAAAGTAAACGGTTTGATAGATGGTATTGCTGTTCTTCAGGAACTGGCAATGGCAGATGGACCTGTTTCCAATAAAGAAATTGCCGAAAAGCTCGGAGTGAATAAAGTGCGTGCAAATCGCCTGTTGAAAACCCTTGCTTATGTCGGCCTTGCCAGCATTGACGGTGCTCGTAAATACAGTATTGGACCAGGTGTACACGTTCTGGCGGCTCAGAGTATGAAAGCTTCCGGTTTGTTTCAGCAGGCGCTGCCTGTTTTGAAGCGGCTTACAGAAACTGGCAAAACCGTTGCTCTAGGGGTTTTGTGGAAAGGGCTGGTTTGCTATATATATCACAATGGGAGAGGCGGAACTGAATTCCTTGCCGGGGTCGATTCCAAGGTTTTTCCGGCTCAAAACTCAAGCATAGGTGCTGTGCTGTTATCAAGAATTGACGAAGCTGACTGGCCTATTCAGGTCGATCGCCGGAGCAGTTTTTATAAGAGTGCCAAAAAGGCCAAGGTTACCGGCATCGCTGAATTATTTTTTAAGGACCATATAAGCATGGCTGTTCCAACCGGAAGTGCTGGAATCGCAGCAGTAGCAATCTCCGGTGTGACTCCTGATGAAGATATAAAAAGTTATCGGAAAATGTTACGCATTGCAGCTTCCGAGATAAAATAAATTTTTTTGAAGCAAGTTTATTACTATTATAGTAATAAATAAGGTGTGGTATGAGAACTATTGAGCACAAAGTTGAATTCTGTGTGATAGGTGGCGGTCTTTCCGGCATGTGCGCAGCAATTGCTGCTGGCAGGCGTGGAACAAAGACTTTGTTGATGCATGATCGTCCAGTTTTGGGAGGCAATGCTTCAAGTGAAATCCGTATGTGGGTTTGTGGGGGCGAAAGACAATATGGAAACTGGGCTTATTGAAGAAATAAGGCTGGAAAATCTTTACCGCAATAACTGCCCGAACTATTCTATCTGGGATGGTATCCTCTATGAGAAAGTGAGGTTTCAGGAAAATCTGACCTTGCTGCTCAATTGTTCCTGTAACGATGCAGAAATGGAAGGGAACAATATTCGCAGAGTAAAAGGTTGGCAGTTGACCACTGAAACCTGGCATCACGTCGAGGCCGAAATTTTTGCTGACTGCTCAGGTAACAGTATTCTTGCGCCATTGACTAATACTGAGTTCAGGTATGGACGTGAGGCTCAAGGAGAGTTTTATGAGTCGATTGCTCCGGAAAAAGCTGATGATAAGACTATGGGCATGAGCTGTCTGCTGCAGGCAAGAGAAACCGACTCGCCACAAAAATTCATTCCTCCTGTATGGGCCTATACATATAAAGATGATGACGCGATGAATAACCGCAATCATAAGATGGGAGCCATGCAGAACTTTTGGTGGTTTGAGGTTGGCGGTAAGATACCGTTCATGGAGCAGAGGAAATCCGTGATGAACTGTTGAAAATTGCCTATGGAGTCTGGGATCATATCAAAAATCAAGGAGATCATAATGCTGATAACTGGGTTGATTATTTACCCGGAAAACGGGAGCGCCGCAGGTATGTTGGTGATGTGATTGTCAATCAGAATGATGTTCAGAACGGTGGCAAATTCGATGATATTGCAGCTTATGGCGGCTGGCCGATGGATGATCATCATCCAGATGGCTTCTACTATAAAGAGGCACCGACAGTTTTTCATCCTGCTCCTTCGCCTTTTGGCATTCCCTACAGGGCCCTGTATTCTAAAAACATTAATAACTTAATGTTTGCCGGTCGCAATATAAGTGTAAATTATTCAGCAATGAGCTCAACTCGAGTAATGGCTACATGTGCTTTGCTAGGGTAGGCGATTGGCACAGCGGCAGCAGTAGCATTGCCGGCGGGACTGACTCCCCGTGAGGTTTACGAGCAGAAAGTTTCAGAATTGCAGGCTGCGTTGCAGCAGGATGACTGCTGGTTGCCCGGTATGAAAAGAAGCTTGGCAAAAATATGCCAAAACGCAGAATTGCACTATTCTTCAGGAGATCCTGAGCCGTTGCGAAACGGCATTGGCCGTTCTGTTGAAAGATCAGTCAGTAGTTGTGTAGCGAATCAGACTGGGTCGAGTATCGTTTGGGAAGGGTAGAGAAAGTCAGTAATATACGTATTGTATTTGACAGTAATTTGGATCGGCCTCAGCGGAATATGCCTTCAAAGTATCATTCAGATGCCGCAAATTATGAGACTCCGCACACAATAGTTGAAAAATTCAGACTAAACTATGCTGATTCATCAGAAAACTGGCAGGAACTGTTTATTTGTAAAAATAATTACCAGCGCCTTTTTTCGTTTAAAACAGACATTAGCGCAAGTTCTATTCGTTTGACAATTTTAGCAAATAGGCAATTGAAATCAAATTTTTTTGCTTTTGATATCAGTTGATTCTAGCTGATGATTAATTGTGGAACTGTCTGAATATTAATTCAGATAAAAGATTAATTAAGTGACTTTTAAATTTGACAAGAAGATGTTGCTTGCCGGTGTCTTCTTCTTTTTTATGCATATAAATTTTAGTTATCGGTTTGTTTTTTTGCTCTTTCCCCCTTTCTTCTGTTGCAGATTATATCACTTTAGTGTCATTAAATAGGTATTAAATAAAATTTAATTATAAAGAAATATTTCAGACTCATATTCTATTGAATATTAATGTGTTAGCTAGAATAATGTTTAATTTGCTTAAAGATAATTTGTAACGGTATATGCGACATTGATATTCTTATGATTATAGCTAAATATATAGTTATTAGGTTGTTATATGTGTTTTTTGAAAGTTGGCACGAATCTTTCTAATATATCAGTTGCAGTATTAGCCAAAAATACCCGCAGATAGTTTCTCGGGTGACCTTAGTTAATACTATTTGGAAAATTGGGAGGGTTGAAAGAGGCTGATATCAATTAGGTGTGAGCTTCTATGATTGCCACGTTTCTTGCCCTCCCACTTTATGATTTGATTAATTATTGCCTTATGGTTTTTTAAGGTATAAAATTTTAGAGGCGCCCATAACGCCATTGAAGCGTCGGGCGATACTGGGGAGTGTCTTTGAGGAGATACGGGAAAAGGAGGAGTATCGCTTGGCTGGAATTCAGCTACCGTAGAGGTGGCTGGATTCCAGAATCTGCGTTGTAGGGGGGGAGAGAGTATTGTGCCGGTTATTTCCCGGTTCCATTTTTTTTGTTGGCGGAACCGTTTGTATGATAACAGCTTGCGAGGGCAAGGGTGAGGAATAATTCAGCACAAGTTTTTGTTTATTTTACAGGTCCCGGATGGGAGCTGTTTAAACAGTACGAATTCATGTCAGAAATCTGCACCGAACGCATGCCTGTGATTTCACAGCTTGGCGGTTCGGATGCGGTATTGTCATCTGCACTTACCGGAAAAACTCCAGTCTGTCACGGTCAGTTTAGCAGCTGGTACTTCAAGCGTACAAGTAGTCTTAAGGATGTATCCCGTAAAGTGATGTTGCTTTTGTCCGGACTTCCGTCAGGTTATTTTGGGAAGATTGCTGCTCCAATCCGCAGTCTTCGTCATTTATGTCCTGAGAAGGGAGTTGGTTCAGAACTGAAGCCGCATCATTTTCATCCCCTTAAGAGTATCATTGATATTGTTCATGAGAACAGAGTCCCGCATTATATAGCAAAGATACATGCCGGGCAGCTTGCTCAGACCTTCAGTACATTGCGCAAACGCATGCAGCGACGCAGTGTCAGATTTGCGTTTATTCAAATTGATGAAATGGATCCGATGCTGCATCTTTCTCCATATGACGAGCATTCTATACTGCAGCGCTTTAAGATGTTTGAAAAAGAGCTGAAACTTACTCATGATACCGGAGTTAAGGCGTATAACGATTTTCAGTTGTGTGTGCTTTCCGGTCATGGTATCACTATTGCTCCGGATAAAATTGATGTCAGGCGTAAAGTCGATAGGCTCAACCTGGACTTTGGGCATGACTATCATGCGGCATATGATCCCACTATGGCCAGATTCTGGTTTGAAAACAATCAGGCGAGATCTATTATCATTGACAGGCTGCGCAGGATTCCGCACAGCCATATTTTGAGTGATACCGAAAAAAGCCGCTACGGTGTCAATTTTCAAGAGAACATTTTTGGTGAAGTGATTTTATTGTTGAACCCTGGTTATCAGATTTATCCTAATGATGCTTTGCGGCAGCCACTGCTTGGAATGCATGGTTATGCGCCGGATGATAAGCATTCATTAGGGGCTTGTTTGTCCTCTGCGAAAATCAATCCCCAGATAAAATGGGTCGGTAACTTTTTCGATATTATGACGGACGCTATAGCCCCTGCAATTGTTCAGGATGTAGTATAAAAAAATACTTTTCTTTGCAAGGGGTATTTACTTTCCATAAAATAGTATTATAATAATGTGGTAACGTTGAGATATTTTTATTTGAACTTGGTTGGACCGCATTATTATGGTGAAACTGAAAGATATTGCTGACCATACAGGGTTGTCTATAAACACTGTCAGCCGAGCTTTGCGTGACAGTGGTTACGTTTCTGCACAGGCCAGGGATGCTGTGTTGAAGGCTGCACAGGAACTTGGGTATAAGCCTAATATGGCTGCTCGCAGTTTGCGTAATCAACGTAGTTATGAAATTGCTGTGGTGAATTTTGTTATCCATGAGCGCCTGTATTGTGATACTCTGTCTATGGAAAAGGTTGCTGGGGTTCAGAAGTTTTTAAGTGCAACTGACTACGAAATGACTCTTCATTATATGAATATAGGGCCGAAACACGAAGAAAAATCACGCAGGAGTTTTTCAGCTCTTTTACGCAGAAAGCCAGCCGGAATAATTTGCGTTGCCGGTGGAGAGAAAAGTACATCCTGGCTTTTGGCTGAAGCCTCTGAGCAAAATATTCCTCTGATCGTGATTTCCGGAGGGCATGGCATGGGGTGTGATTCTATCTATATTGATCGAGAGCAAGGAGTCTTTGATGCTGTCAAGTTCTTGTTTGATAAAGGAAAACGCAATATAGTTCTGGCTGGAGTGACAACATGTTCCGGCAGAATTGAAGGTTACGAGTTTGGGGTTCAAAAGTACGGTCTACAAAACCTCTTTTTTAATGTAAAAGCTTACTGGCACGCATCTATTGATAAAATGTTTTATATTGGCAAAAGTTGCGTAAAAGACTTGCTTAAAAAGTATCCGGAAGTCGATGCGGTTATTGCTTATTCTGATTATCTGGCAGCAGGTTTGGTTGCTGGTTTTCAGGTGGTCGGGCGTAAAGTGCCAGATGATATAGCGGTTGTTGGGTTTGATAATCGTGAGCTTTGCCTTTTTACTGATCCGCCACTTACAACAATTGCTCAACCTAATGCAGAAGTTGGGGAGGCAGCAGCAAGTAAGTTGCTGGATAAAATAAATAATAAAATATCTGAAAACAATGATGTCAAAGTGCCTATGCGAATTATTGTCCGTGAATCCGCATAAATGCTTTGCATAAATATTATCGTATTTAATTACCAGTGAGGGAACTAAAAATGGCTGAGAAACTCAGATTCGGGATTATCGGGGCTGGCGGTCGCGGTATTCAGGCGTTTGCCAGAAACATTGAAAAACGTGATGACGCTGAAGTTGCGGCGCTCATGGACACAAACATGGAGCGCATGAAAAGGTATAGCAAAAATATAGAATCAAATCCTGTTTGCTATACTGATATAGACAAGATGTTTGAAGAAGCTAATCTTGATGCAGTGGTGATAACTACACCTGATTATCTGCATGCCGAGCATTCTGTGAAAGCTATTAAGCATGGAGCTCATGTTCTAGTTGATAAGCCTCTGGCGACAACAGTTGAAGATTGCCGGGAAATCATCGATGCAGCCGAGAATTTTGACAAAGTGGCAATGATTGGTTTTAACCTCAGGCACGATCCGGTTCTGGTCAAACTTAAGCAGATTATTGAAGCCGGAACGCTTGGTAAAATTTTCCTGATAGAAAATCGTGAATTCTATGACGGCGGTCGCACCTATATGGCTCGCTGGAATCGCTTTTATGACAAAAGCGGCGGCCTCTGGATTCACAAAGGCAGTCATGATTTCGATGTGTTTAACTGGCTGCTTGATTTTCCGACCCCAACTAAAGTCAGTGCTTTTGCGGGTATAGATGTTTTGAAGCCGGAAGGAATCCCTTTTGAGCTGGAAGATGGCATAGAGCCGGGGCCTACCTGCCGCAATTGTCACTACAGTAAAAAGTGTGCTGACTACAGTGACTGGTCGGAAACAGCAAATGACCCGTGGGGTGAAGAAGCTGCCATGGAGGATGGTTATCATAAAGATACCTGTATGTATATGTCAGAAAAAGATACTCATGATAATGGCATTGCTATTGTCGAATATGAGGATGGAGTCAAGGCAAGTCATCTGGAATGTTTTGTCACTTCTTTGACAGATCGCCTGTATACAGTTGTTGGTGACAAAGGTCAGGCTGAAGTAAGTTTGCATAACCGAACAATCACCATTCGTCCGCGTTGGACTCAGGATGTCATTAAGCACGAAATCGCCGAGGTCAAAGGCGGTCATGGTGGCGCCGATCCTAAGCTGGTAGAGACTTTTGTGAAATGTGTCAAGGGAGAAATTGATAATACCTCTACATCTGAGCATGGTTTGGTTTCAACAGCTATAGGGCAGGCTGCCGAAATATCACGCCGCGAAAATCGCATGGTTGATATGAAGGAGCTGCTTGGCTAAAGAAATAATGCCCCGTTGCCCCGGTTTTTGCTGGGGCTTTTTTATTTTATGCTTCTGTTGTTAAAATTCTCTATAAGCACTATATTGGTATGTGTTAATGCAAAAATAATGGGTGGTTTAATGGCAAGGCAAATCGAGATTGTAGAGAGAGATTCTATTCCAGCAGTTCAGAAAAAGGCAGAAATTTCAATGTTCAAGCTGCCAAAGTTTATTGGCGGCACGTACAAAGCAATATTCACTGAACTTGAAAAAGTAAGGCTTAAGCCTGCTGATGCTCCTTTTGTGCGATATCATGGATTGAACTGGCAAGGTCTTCGCAATGAAAATAAAATTCTGATGTTCATAAAAGAGATGTTTCGCAAGTGGAATCTTACTGCTGGAGTTCCAGTTGACGCTGAATTACAGGAGTTTGGAGAGTTTGAAGTTGCCGCTACTCCAGCCGGAAAGTTTATTCAGACGACTCACGAAGGCAGCTATATGAAGGTGTCCAAAACATATTGTGAAATGCTTGACTGGGCCGACTCCAATAATGTGAAGTGTAAAAACGAATCAATGGAAATCTACCTGAATGATCCCAGGGAGGTTAAACAGAAAGATTTGCGCACAATCGTCCTGATCCCTGTTGCTGAATAAGATTAATTTGAAATGACTGACAATTTTCTCCGGGCGCTTTCACAGAAATTGGGTGAGCGCTGTTTGGTGACGGCAATTTGAATTTAGTGATATAACAAATTATGTTGGTTTGGTTGTTTCTTTCGCAGTAGTTATATCCATTCTAACAGGAGAGTTTGATGAGGAAATTAACTTTTGTAGTGCTGTTGTTGATTGTTGGAAGTATAAGTTCTTTCGCTTTGCCTAGTACAATTTCAAAATCAGGGAAATGCAAAATACAAAAGGCCGGGACTTTTGATAAAGCAAAAATTTTCAGTTTGGAACTCAAAAATAAAGATGCTACAGTCAAGTGTGGGTTTCGAGGGAATGACTTTTTTGGGAAGTTCCACATTTTCGCAAACCCGTCAATAGCTAATCTTTCAGGAAAGCCTTTCCATATTTCTTACAATGCTGCTTTCTTTGATAAGGATAATAATTTAATTGCAGCTGTTTCACAATCCTGCAGTGATGTTGAGGTCGGAGCCAAAAACTTTATGTTGGGTTCAGCAATGGCTCAAATTCCAGAAGAAAAACTAAAAGATATCACATCTTATAAACTGGTTATCTATATTTCTAAAAAGAAATAAGCAAGTTAATAATATCCAAAGCAATCACATGGTTTGGCTCTGACGATCAACATTCTGCGCTGGATAGCGTCTAAGCCAAAAGTGATTTCTAACAAGCGGCATAGTACTATTAATGCCTATAGCTTTTGAAGTCCAAATGTGTGAGTGAGCTATGCAAAATCAGCGCCCGGCATTGGTACATAAGACGTTGCTCCTCCATCCGCAAACAGGTTTTGTCCTGTAATATAGCTTGCATCGTCCGACGCAAGGAAAATTACGGCCTTGGCTATTTCCTCAATTTTTCCGGGACGTTGCAATGGAATGTAGGGCTCCCAGTTATCGGGATAGCTCTTATCGGTTTCTCTGTTTCTTTTTACATCGGTTGTTCCCGGAGAAAGGCAGTTAACTCTAATGTTGTTTTTAGCGAGAGCATTAGCTATTGATTTAGTAAGAAGTATAACTCCACCTTTTGATGCACAGTAGGGAACTAAGCAATCCATAGAAGCGTGGGCCGCAGTAGAGCCAATATTAACAATACTTCCCGAAATACCTTTTTCTATCATATGACGGGCAACAGCTTGTGAGCATAAAAAAACTCCTTTTAGGTTCACGTTTATAGTTGAATCCCAGTTGGATTCGTCTGTCTCAAGAAATGGCTTCCACAGAGCCACCCCGGAATTGTTGACGAGTATATCTATTCTTCCAAAATAGTCAAGAGTTTTTTCTATAAGACCGTCCACTTCATTTTTTTTACTGACATCTGCTTTTACAATAATGGCATCTTTCCCTGTTTCTTTTATTTTGGACTGAATCTTCTTGGCATCTTCAAAGCCTGAATGATAGTTTATCACGACTTTTGCGCCTTCCCTTGCTGCTTCCAAAGCTATTCCGGCACCAATACCTTTGCTGGCGCCAGTAATAAGGATTATTTTGTCTTTCAGTCTCATTTTCTCACCATTTTTAAAGTTTACTTTTTTACTTAAGTTGCGGTAGAGTATGATATATAGATTATGATGTCTTTCAGCAGTCCTCATGATTTATGAGTAGAATTTATGTGTCGAAAAGAATTTAATGAGTTAATTCAGGGTAATATATGATCGGAAGTTTTGTTTTCAAGGTTGATGATTTAAGATGAAAATGAAATCAAATATTATCTTTATTAATATGAATACCAGAAGCTGGAATGTTTATGGAATAAAAAAGGGAGGCGGTAAAGCCTCCCTTTGGATAAGTAACAGCTGTTTAGTAGATGAACAGCATTTCGCTGTATTTCGGCAATGGCCAGCACTCATCACTGACGATGTTTTCGAGATAATCACAGGTCATGCGAAGTTTGCTCATTGCTTCAATAATTTTTTCTGGTTCGCCGCTTTCGTTGGCTTTTTCGAGCTTATCACATTCAGCGACAAGATTTCCAACCAGTTCACCGATTCTTGAGACCAGGCTTTCCTGTTCTGCTGTTCCGGCAAAAATGCCGAGCTCACGCAGGTGCAGGAGGCTTTCAGCCATATGACGCTGCTGTTTGAGAGCCGCAGGCATAATCATTGTGCGGGCGATGTTCAGAGCCAGTTCACCTTCGATGTTGATCTTGGTGATATATTCTTCCATGAACACTTCGTAGCGTGACTGAACTTCTGTTTCGCAGAAAACGCCATATTTCTTGAAAAGCTTGATATTCTTTTCATCAGTAAAGGCGCGCAGTGCAGTCGGAGTGTTTTTCAGGTTTGGAAGTCCGCGTCTTTCAGCTTCCACTACCCAGTCATGACTGTAGTTGTCGCCATTGAAAATAATATTTTTATGCTCTTTAATAATCTTCTGAAGCACTTTCTGGAGTGTTTCCTGAAAGGTTTCAGGAGTAGTTTTTTCCAGTTCTGTGCAGATTTCGTCAAGAGTTTCAGCAACAATTGTATTGATAATAATATTACATCCGGCACATGACTGGCTTGAACCAGGTGCGCGGAATTCAAATTTATTACCAGTGAAAGCAAACGGACTAGTACGGTTACGGTCGGTGGTATCGCGCGGTAGTGGCGGCAGGGCGTCAACACCGATCTTCATCGCATCACTTTTCTTGGAGCTCTTGGCTTCGCCGCATTCAATCTGCTCGATTACGTCTGTGAGCTGTTCTCCAAGGAAGATGGAGATGATTGCCGGAGGTGCTTCGTTAGCGCCAAGGCGATGGTCATTGCCGGCGGCAGCTGTTGAAACACGCAGCAGGTCGCCATGAACGTGAACTGCTTTGATAATTGCACAAAGCGTGGTCAGGAACAAAGCATTGCGGTGCGGGTTCTTACCAGGCTTCAGTAGGTTCATTGTGCTGGTGCCGATTGACCAGTTATTATGTTTACCGGAGCCGTTAACGCCGGCAAAGGGTTTTTCGTGCAAGAGGCAAACAAAACCATGGCGGTCAGCAACTTGACGGAGTATTTCCATCATAATCATGTTGTGGTCAACAGCCAGGTTGAGCTCTTCAAACATCGGAGCAATTTCAAACTGAGCCGGAGCTACCTCGTTATGGCGAGTTTTTGCCGGAATGGCAAGTTTCCATAGTTCCTGGTCAACTTCAGTCATGAATGCCAGCACGCGAGGTTTGATAGCGCCAAAATAATGGTCATCAAGCTGCTGGTGTTTAGATGGGGCGGCGCCAAAGAGTGTACGTCCGGTCTGGATAAGGTCAGGACGGCACATGTAAATGCGTTTGTCGATCAGGAAATATTCCTGTTCCGCGCCAAGTGTTACTTCCGGGCGTCCTGCATCTTCTTCACCAAAGCATTTCAGCAGGCGTTCAACCTGAGTATTTACAGCTTGGATGGAGCGCAGCAATGGAGTCTTTTTGTCCAGAGCTTCGCCGGTGTAAGAGCAGAAAGCAGTCGGAATGCAGAGAGTTGAACCGTTTTTGCCGCGTTTGATAAACGCAGGGCTGGTTGGATCCCATGCGGTGTAACCACGAGCTTCAAAAGTTGAGCGCAGTCCGCCTGATGGAAAACTTGAGGCGTCAGGTTCACCGACGATCAGGTTTTTTCCGGAAAAATTAAGAATGACATTGCCGTCGCCGTCTGCTTCGACGAAGGAGTCGTGCTTTTCTGCAGTAGAACCTGTCAAAGGCTGGAACCAGTGAGTATAATGGCTGGCGCGCTTGCTGATAGCCCATTGTTTCATAGCATTCGCGACATCATCCGCGATGCCCGGATCAATTTCTTTGCCTTCTTTGACTGTCTGAACGAGTTTTTTGAAGACGTCTTTAGGAAGGAATTCTTTCATTACCTTCAGGGTGAATACATCTTTTCCGTAAACGTCTGTGATAGCGTTTTCGGTGATTTCAAGACGGTCTTCGATGCAATCTTCAGCAATTGCTGCAATGGCCTGCTTTCTAGTGAAGCTGCTCATGATAACCTTTTTCCTTAATTTTAGTAAAGTTATGAGATTTTAGTGAAATATGCCCTCTTTTGTAGCAAATACAATGCCAACTTTTAATTATGCTGGTTAAATTCCTTGTGCTTAGTTGTTTGTGAATAGTATTATTTTTGCTATAAGCACAGAAATGTAATAATATGGCATTACAAATATGTAATATGCTCATCTTGTGTTACATTTTTGTAATATGATATGATGTCGTGTAATTTAGTTTCATCTGCTTCATAATCACTATTCAGCTTGTGTTTATTGCATCCTATATAAAAGACAGCAGTCAACTTGAAAAATGTAATTAGTGATATACCTTAAAAGTTAATAATAATGTATGCATAAAACTACTTTCACTGGAGAGATCTTTTAATGGCAGATACAGTCAACGACAATAATGCTCTCGATGCAGAATACAGTGCAGATAAAATTACAGTTCTTGAGGGTCTTGAAGCGGTCCGTATGCGTCCCAGTATGTATATTGGCGACACTGGACAGCGTGGGTTACACCATCTTGTGTATGAGGTGGTTGATAACAGTATCGACGAGGCTCTTGCTGGATACGCGAGCCGCGTTAAAGTTGTTATTCACCAGAATAACAGCATAACAGTTTCCGATGATGGCCGTGGTATTCCTACGGATATTCATGAAGGCGAAGGCAAACCAGCGGTCGAAGTTGTAATGACTGTGCTCCACGCCGGTGGTAAATTTGACCATAGCTCCTACAAGGTGTCGGGTGGTCTTCATGGTGTGGGTGTTTCCTGTGTGAATGCTCTCAGTTCCTGGCTTGAAGTTGAGGTTTGTCGTGACGGCGGCTCACATCACATGCGTTTTGAGCGCGGTGATACAGTTTCCCAGCTGACCAGAACCCATGATACTGATAAGCGTGGTACCAAAGTTACATTCCAGGCAGATCCAGATATTTTTCCTGACAGAGTTTATGTATGGGATATCCTTGCAAAGCGTCTTCGTGAATTGGCTTTCCTTAATAGCGGAATTACTATTGAGCTCGAAGATGAACGTACAGAAGAAGGCGAAAATATTCGAAGAGAAACCTTCCATTACGAAGGCGGAATCAGTGAATTTGTAAGGCATCTTAATGATAATAAGCAGGCCTTGCAGGATGTTATTTACATGCAGAAGGAAAAAGATGGTATTGAAGTAGAGTTGGCTATGCAGTACAACGACGGCTTCAGTGAAAACATTTATTCTTATACAAATAATATTAATACCATTGAAGGTGGTACTCACCTGACAGGTTATCAGACCGCACTGACCAGAACAATCAATGCCTACGCGAAGGCAAATAACATGCTCAAAAATGAAAAGAGCATGAGCGGAAATGATACCCGTGAAGGTCTTACCGCTGTAATTAGTGTTAAAGTTCCGGATCCTCAGTTTGAAGGACAGACCAAAACCAAGCTGGGTAACAGCGAAGTTCGCGGTATTGTTGAATCAGTTGTTAATGAAGGACTGGGCTTTTACTTAGAAGAAAACCCAAATAACGCTAAAGAGGTTATCAATAAGGCAATGACTGCGGCGCGTGCTCGTGAAGCAGCTCGTAAGGCTCGTGAACTTGTACAGCGTAAGGGTGCCCTTGATGGTTTCAGTCTTCCCGGTAAACTGGCTGACTGCAGTTCAAAATGTGCTCCTTCTAACAGCGAAATATACATAGTGGAAGGGGACTCTGCGGGCGGTTCTGCCAAACAGGGCCGTGACAGCTTCTTTCAGGCAATCCTGCCGATTCGCGGTAAGTTGCTCAATGTGGAAAAAGCCCGCTTAGATAAAGTTTTACAGAATAAAGAAATTCAGGCGCTGGTTGCCGCGATTGGCTGCGGTATCGGCGATGAAGATTTTAATATTGAAAAGGCCCGTTACCACCGCATCATTATCATGACGGATGCGGACGTTGACGGCTCGCATATCAGAACCCTGTTGCTGACATTCTTCTATCGTCAGATGAAGCCACTCATTGAAGCTGGTTATGTTTACATAGCTAACCCGCCTCTTTTCAAAGTACGCCGTCGTAAGAAAGAGCGTTACATTGAGACTGAGGAGCAGCTTGATAACTTTTTGGTTGAGTTGGGATGTGATGATATCGATATTTTCGATATAGATGGCAACTCGATTGATGAGGAAAGAATTAAACATTTGATTGCCGGCTTTACAAGAGTACAGCAGGCGGCCTCGGGCCTCAGCCGTTACGGCATTGACTCAAAGGTTTATTTTGAAAATATCAATGAATCCGGCAAATATCCGATCGCCAAAATTAATGTCCGTGAAAATGACGGAACCGTTACCTCTAAATTCGTTTACAGTGACGAAGAGGAAGCGGCATTCATTAAGGCTGCTGAAGAAAGACTTGGCGATGGTGATGAAGTAAAAATCAGCGAAGTTGAATCTGTTGCAGCGCCTGAAGGTGAAGGTAGTATAGAAGAAGGTGATGAGAACGTAGCACCTCATAAACTGAATACTGCTATTGAGATTATCAGCATTTTTGAAGCTAAAAACTGCGAAGAAATTGTTGCTGAACTTCAGACCCAAGGCATTGAACCTGAAGCTATTTTCGATGGCGAGAAAGTCATGTTTACGGTCAAGTCAGGCGATACTGAAAATCAAGCCCGTTCATTGGCTGATCTTTTTGATGAGATTAAAAACAATGGACGCGCAGGATTGCATATCCAGCGTTACAAAGGTCTTGGTGAAATGAACGCTGAGCAGCTTTGGGAAACCACTATGGATCCCAAGCTCCGCAAGATGATCAAAGTAACCATGGAAGATGCTGTTCAAGCTGAACGCATGTTTACATTGCTGATGGGGGATGTTGTCGAGCCGCGCCGTGATTACATCGAGAAATTTGCTGCGACTGTTAAGGACCTTGACATCTAAGAGACTGGATATAAACAATTCAATGAGGAGTCATTTAAAATGGCTGAAAAAGTAAAAAGTGTTGATAAAAATAAGAATCTTGAAATAGCAATTAGCCAGATCGAAAAAGAATTCGGTAAGGGCTCAATTATGCGTCTTGGAGCGTCAACCAGCGGTTATGCTGATGTTCCAACTATTAGTACTGGTGCACTTTCACTGGATATTGCTCTGGGGGTTGGCGGTTTGCCACGCGGCAGAATTATTGAAGTTTTCGGCCCTGAGTCTTCCGGTAAAACAACTCTGTGCCTGCATGTTATTGCTAATGCCCAGCGTGCCGGCGGCACTTGTGCTATTATTGACGCAGAGCATGCTGTTGATCCCAGTTATGCCAGAAAGATTGGTGTGGATACTGACCAACTGCTTATTTCACAGCCGGACTGTGGTGAAGATGCTCTGAATATTGTTGATACACTGGTTCGCAGCAATTCAGTTGACGTTCTGGTAATTGACTCTGTAGCGGCCTTGGTTCCACGAGCTGAAATCGAGGGGCAAATGGGTGATTCTCATATGGGACTTCAGGCAAGATTGATGTCACAGGCTCTACGTAAACTTACTGGTGCTGCCAGCCGTGGGCGCACTTGTATTATCTTTACAAACCAGATTCGTGAAAAAATCGGCGTTATGTTCGGTAACCCGGAAACCACTACCGGTGGTAACGCCCTTAAATTTTATGCTTCAATCCGTATGGACATCCGCAAAACCGGAGTTATCAAAACTTCCGGCGGCGATGTGACTGGAAATCGTACTCGTGTCAAAGTTATCAAAAATAAACTTGCGCCACCGTTCAGGATTGCTGAATTCGACATCAATTATGCCGAAGGTATATCTCGTTCCGGTTCAATTCTTGATGTAGCGACTGATTTCGGTATTATTCAAAAGCGCGGCTCATGGTTCTCATTCGGTTCCGAGCAGCTCGCACAGGGACGTGAAGCAACCAAAGCACTCATTAGTGAAAGTAAAGACATTCAGAAAAAGCTGCTTAAAGAGATCAAAGCAAAACTCGATCCTGAGGATGATAAAGCCACAGAGGAGGCAGCTGATGAGAAGGCTGATTCCTGATTGTTATCAGGTTTAGCTGAGTCACCAGCTTTATATTATGAGGAATATTAGCTCAACTATTTCGGTGAGGGCCCGGTGTTTCGGGTTCCTTATCATTGCAGTAGTATTTTTATTTGCGAATAGCGCGGTCGCTTCCAAGTATCGAAGTCGCGATTTGGGCGATGATGCTTTCAAGAAAAATGATTACGCTCAAGCGGTAAAGTTTTACCAGCGTTACAAGGCAGAGGCCCTTAATAATAATGATGCGCTTCGTGATTCATACATACGCTTGATAGCTGCATGCATCAGAGTTTCTGATGTAAAAACTGCCGAAGTTGAGCTTGATGAATTTGACCATAAATTTCCTGGGGTAGACTCCGTTCGCAAAGCCCTTTATAAGGCTGATATCCTCACCCTGAAACGGGATTATAAACAGGCCGAAGCTGTTTTGCGATCTACTCTGAGTAAGAAAGTTTTTAGCGGACAACTCTATTTTCAATTGTTGTCCGCTCTTGGTTTCAACCTGATCCAGCAGGAAAACTGGAATGGTGCGGTTGAAATCTACTCCTTACTTGAGCGTACCGGCAAAGGAACCAATTGGGAGTTTGTCGGGTTTAGGCAGCGGTTATATTGCTTGATTATGGACAATCAGCTCCGTAAAAGTCGTGAGTTGTTTCCTCGTGCCTATGTCTATTCAAAAAATCCTGAATTTTATGATATTCAACTCCTTTCTCTTATGCAAATGGCTAAGGAAAAGAAGTTTAGCGAACTACATAAATCTTATCGCAAAGTAATTGAAAAAGTGCCGGAAGGACCCAATGCTCTTGTTTTTAAAATAGCGAAATATGCAGCTGATCATTACCTTAAAAACAAACAGCCTGCGGCAGCAACTGAATTTTTGCGGGATGCGTTTTCTTTTGCCCCAACCAAACTGGATGGCAAAAATTCATTGCGCTTACTGATCAACTCTTATGTAAAAGCGGATATGCCTGATGCTGCGATCAAAGCGGCTTTGAAATACATAGAATTTTACTTTGCTGATCCCAAGACTGTCGATATGCAGTTCGAGTGTGCCAGGCTTATGACAAAGCAGAAGATGTATCGAGATGCTCTGGGGGTTTATGTTGCCCTGGTCCACCGTGATGCACTGAGCCCCGAACAGAGAATAACTGCTGCTCGGGAGGCTGCAAAGGTATTTGAAGCTACCGGTTCTGCTTTAAAAGCCGGTAAAATGTTGTTTATGATATGCCAGCTTGCCCGGAGTGAAGAAGGGCGTATGGAAGGCTGGTACTTGATGGGAAAACTTTATTATCGTCAAAAAGATTATAAGAAAGCTGTAGAGGCTTTCAAGAAAGTTATTGACAGCAACACCAAGTGGAAACTTAGTGCTTCCTACTGGTATATGCATTCACTTTTGGCTCTGAAAGAGTATAAAGCAGCTTTAAAAGAAGCCGATAAACTGCGAAAAAGCAAAGCTTCGCCTGAACTTGCTGCCCGTGCGGAATTTTATCATGCTTATTCCGTTGAAAAAACTGGAGAGAGCGAAAGAGCTCTCAAGCACTATCTGGAGTTTGTCGAAAGGCATCCATTGAGTGAATATGCCCCAAGAGCGCTGTTTGAAGCAGGGAAAATAGCTTTTGAGCGTTCTGAATATAAAAAGGCCAGTAAAATATTCCTGCGTTTTGCCGATACTTTTCCTAAGGATAATATGGCAGCTAATGCTTTGTATAAATGCGTTTATGCAAATTACCTTGATAGAGATTATACAAAGATGAACAAAATCGTAGCTCGTATGGTCAAAGACTATCCAGAGTCAGATTACACGCCTGCTGCACAACTTTGGGTGGTTGATTACCGACGGAATTCAGGAGAATACCTGAAAGCGTCCGAGCTTTTGCAGAAAATGCAGATTAAATATGCCCAGAAGTCTTCAGTGATGGCGCAGATTTTTTATGATACGGCTTTAGTCAATTACCGTAAGAAAAACTATGACGTTGCAATGAAGTTTCTAAAACGTATTTTTGATAAATATTCCGGCAGCGGTGTTACGGCTGATGCCTATTTCCTTGCTGGAGACGTAGTTTCAAGCGATGGAGACTATGCCAAAGCAGCTGATTATTACAGACGTGCTGCTAAAATGCGGCCGAACTCTGACTTTGAGATTGCCAGTTTAGGCAGAGTAGCTGACTGTAACTTTACGCAATATAGCCGTTCATTTGATAAAAAACTGTTAGTAGAAGCTGCTGCCATTTACGAAAAGCTTCTTAAGACCCGTAAGGACTCGACTGCTGTACGCAATCAAACCATGTACAAGCTCGGGCGCTGTTACGAGCTCCTCAGTCAGGAGGAAAAAGCTTTGGATATGTATAATGAGCTGCTTTACAGTTATGATGTTGACAAAAGGAAAGGAATGAAGTCAAAGCCGGTGTGGGTGGTGCGTGCGGCATATGCGGCAATAACAATTTACTTGAAATATAATACTCCGGAAGCGGCGAAAGAGGCTATAAGAGTTTACCGCATCCTGAAATCAATGAATCTGAATACTGGTGAGGATTTTGATAAATTCATCAGCAATATTAAGGAAAAATATCGCTTGTAAGCGGTTTTAAAACTGAGGTATATATGTTGTTTTTTAAGCTCATGAAAGATGGTGGCCCGGTAATGTGGATTATCCTGGGTTGCAGTTTTGTCGCTATGTTTGTGTTTATTGAAAAGTGGTTTCAGTTTCACCGCGAACAGATTAATGTAAAGGAACTGGTAAAAGGATTGACAAACGTCTTGAAAAGAGACGGTTTTATAGAGGCTATCAGCCTTTGTGATAATACTCCGGGACCAGCGGCCAGATTACTGGCTGCGTCTATTCTTGCTTACGAACGCGGCAGCGACGACCTGCGGCAGGCAATTGAAGATGCAAACCTCGTTGAGATCCCCCGTCTGGAGCGACACCTGAATTTGCTGGCAACAGTCGGTTATGTAGCCCCTTTGCTTGGGCTTTTAGGAACGGTTCTGGGGATGATGGAAGCCTTTCAGACTATTCATGCCAAAACCGTTTATTTGTCCGTTGCT
The DNA here is from genome assembly GCA_024225035.1 of Lentisphaerota bacterium. Taxonomy (GTDB): domain Bacteria; phylum Verrucomicrobiota; class Lentisphaeria; order Victivallales; family Victivallaceae; genus Zth2. Next base: position 24,975 of record JAAEMX010000177.1, on the reverse strand, counting down.
GAGCTTTCCGGCAGTATTAGCATGGCTCTTATAACCACTGCCGGGGGGTTATGTGTTGCTATTCCATGTTATGTTGGTTTCAATTATCTCATTGCCCGCCTTAACTCAATCACGCTTGATATGGAAAAGGCCTCATCAGAGATCATAAATTTTTTCGAGCATCACAAGCCGGAACTTAGCAAACCAAAATCTACTGTGGAAGAATTATGAAAAATTCCTTTACTCATAGTTTTAAAAGCAAGCTGAAACCGTTTGGCGGCCGTCCTGACCTGACCGCGATGGTTGACGTGTTGTTTCTGCTGCTGATCTTTTTTATGCTTGGCAGCTCCTTTGTGCAGGTTTCAGGCTTTAAAGTAGATTTGCCTCAAGTTGGCGCTTCAACCACCTTAGGGATTGAGAAATTCGTTATAACTGTTGCTCAGGCTGACAAAAAATCTCAGATTTTTTTCAATGAACAAGAAGTTACCTGGGAACGTTTGAAGCAAAAGCTTGCTGAAGTGAGAAATAATTCCGCATCTGGAACTGTTGTCATCCGTGCCGATCGCAAAACACCATTCGGGGTAATTGCCCGAGTGATGGCACTTGCTGAAAAAGCAAATGTTACCGCGATCGTCGCCACGATGCCCGCTAAAGAAAAGAAAGAAGCTGTTTTTGATCCAAATGAGCAGTGATTACAAAACTTTTCCAATAAATGACCGGAGAGTCATTGTAACGCAGGCAGTGCTTATTACTATTCTTATACACTGTGGCCTGTTGCTTCTTTTTGCGTACGCGCCACCGACTTCCAACCGCGGCAAAGTTAGAACTCAGCACATATCTTTTGTTAATTTAGGTGATCAGGGTAATTATCGGAATCAGAAGTTCAGTAACTGGATTGAGTATCATGATCCTTCTCTGGTTGCGCTGCCTAATTCAAGTGTCGGCTACAATCAGCTGAACCAAACAAAATCCGTGCGGCCCGCAATGGAGGATTTGACTGAGCCTTCGACTGAAGTTCCAATGAAAAAGCCTGCTTTTGATACTTATAAACAGCTTTCTCTTTATTCAAAACCTTCGGTTGATAATGTCGAACGTTTTGTCATGTACAAAACAACTCCGCTCTTTTTCGGTGATAAGGATAAGAGTCAGCTGGAAGACGCTTCTGCTTTTCCGATGATTCTAAAAGGTAACTCTTCTTTGGCTGTCAGACTTCCGCAAACTATTGCAGATAAAGGTGCGGTGCTTGCGAAAAGGCCGACTGTGATCAAGTTTTTCTGGCCTGAAAGAGATTTTTTACCAAGATTTGATATCCTGGTATCCTGTGGGGACAGGAACCTTGACATTGATGCTGCGGTCTCTTTACTTAAGGAGATAAAAAAGATTTCGCCTCAAAAGAAAATTGCTATAGTGACCATTCTTTGGAAAAAAGGGGACTAACATGATCGGTATTGACCTGTCAACCGGAATGCTGATATATTTGATAATATGGCTGCTTACAATCGCCATATTGTGGGCTCGTGAGCTCTGGCGTGTAAAAGTAACTGACTGGCGCATTAGCCGTAGCCGTTTGTTCCGCTGTGATCATTGTCAGTATGCATTTCTTACCAAAGAAAATTCTAATATAACTCGCTGTCCGCGCTGCAATTCAATGTGTATTCTGCGCAAAAATAACAGCTTTTAATCAGCTTTTCCATTCTATATGTTTCACAGTGGATTGGGGTGTGTTTTTCTCTATAATTTAGTGTTGAAAAATACATTTATTTTTGTTCCCTGATAGGCTATCTTCTATGTTGTAAATTATCCTTATCTTAATAAAAAATCATTGAAAACAACATTGAAATATTGAGGGAATATTTGATATGAAAAATACATTTTTCTGGAGTACGGATCAAGTTTCCGGCAGTCTGAATGTAATGCTTGAGACCCTGTCCGAAGAGTACCCGCTCAGCGCCGATAATGGGAGCATCGAACTATGCTTCAAACATGTCAAAGACTCAGGCTATTCTATCACATTTGATGGTGATACCGCATTAATAGAGTATAGCACTTTGGCAACAGCAGCCAGAGCGGTGTCCAGCGCTATGACAGGATTAGCAGGTGAGGGCGATGCCTGTTTTGAAACTCTTGGAATTATGTTGGACTGTTCGCGCAATGCAGTAATGAAGGTTGAACACTTCAAGAAATGGCTGCGTCGCTTAGCGCTTATGGGCTACAATATGGCAATGCTTTACACTGAGGACACGTTTCAGTTATCAGATACGCCCGGATTCGGCTATCAACTTGGGGCATACAGTCTTGAGGAAATTCAGGAAGTTGATGCCTATGCTGAAAAACTCGGCATTGAGATGATCGGTTGTGTACAGACTCTTGGTCATCTCCACCAGATATTGAAATGGAACACGATGCAAGATGTTCGGGACACTCCATCCGTTATTATGGTTGAAGAGGCCGAAACCATGAAGCTGATTGATAAGATTCTGGATTTCTGGAGTCGGGGCTTGAAGAGTCGACGCATTCATATCGGTATGGATGAAACTCATGATTTGGGTCGCGGCAAATATCTGGATAAAAAGGGGTATAAAAGAGGTTTCGATCTTTTTAACGGACACCTGCAGCAAGTTAATCAGATGTGCCATGATCGCGGTTTGAAACCGATGATATGGTCTGATATGTATTTCCGGATGGGAAGTCCACAACAGGATTATTATGACCTCAAAACGGAAATCCCTGAAGATGTGAAAGCCGCAATCCCGGACAATGTGAAGCTGGTTTACTGGGATTATTACCATACGGATGTCGACTTTTACGAAAAAATGATCGAGCTGCACAAGGATTTGGGACATGTCCCTCTCATGGGATCAGGGTATGGACTTGGGCGAAGATGTGGTATGATCATGAAAGAACCCGGACAACCGTTACTCCATGTATCGAAGCTTGCCGTAAAACCTGCTTGAAAGAGCTGTTTTTCACGCTTTGGGGAGATGATGGAGCCTGTTGTCAATGGGATTCTGCGCTTGCCGGACTTTGTTTCTCAGCAGATCTTGCTTATGGCGGCAATGCCGATGAAGAAACTCTTGAAAAGTTTTTTTGCGGTGATTCACGGATGCAGTTATAAGTCTCAACTGTTGGCTTCAGGCATTGATGTTTATGATCCTGATAATACCTCCGACCGTTCAACGCCGGCTTGCGTCGCTCATGCTGTCCTATGGGATGACCCGCTGTTGGGTATATACTGGAACCAGTTAGCTCATAAGCATGAAAACTTCCCCGGAAGCCTGATTGAGCACTATTCAAATTTAGCAACTAAACTAAACTTATCTATTGAGCCTGAGGACAAAGGCAGGATTAAACATGTTGCATTGTTGGCAGAATTTAATGCCGGGAAGCTGGCTTTTCGTAACGAACTCTTGGAGGCTTATTTTACTGAGGATGAAGACAAGCTTAGAAAACTGGTAGATGATAGTATTCCTGAGCTTATTTCAATTCTTGACAAGTTTTCAGTCTCGATGCGTAAAAACTGGCTAAGCGGATTTAAACCTTTTGGCTTGGAAGTGATTCAAATCAGACAGGCTGGGCAAAAGGCTCGGTTGTTGGAAACAGCTGAAAGAATAAATGAATTCTTAGATGGAAAGGCAGTTGAAATTGCTGAACTAAAGCCTGTTCCTGAGGCAATGGTTAGTGCCGGAATATGTTATCGCAATATCGCGACCGGCTCTTGCATTTTCTAATTCAACAAGTGTTATAAGCTGAGAGCGACCTGTTAAACCATGGGCGCTTTCGGCTCATAAAGCTTTATTCCACGTTTTTTGCCTGCAACAGGTGAATAGGATTTGCATTTTCAGAATTATACGTTAAAATACTATTCCACAACAAATGGGCCGAAGTGGCGAAATTGGCAGACGCGCTAGACTCAAAATCTGGTGTCCTTTGGACGTGTGGGTTCGAGTCCCACCTTCGGTACCACCTTATTTCAGACAACTATGACAGTATTGATAACCTAACCTATTTTGCCTCATATTTAAACTTATATTCTGGATATGCCTCTTTCAATGCTTTAAGTATTTCCATACCTAATTTTTGAGTATCATCTTTAGCAGTCGACCCTCTAATTTCAATATGAAAATTGCTATTTCTAAAAAATAAAGCTTTATCAACATCGTATTTATTATGAAGAACTAAGTTGTTTTTCAGTAAAAAATCATCCTGCCATTCATCTTCTGAATACCTGTAACCTAACTTCCAAGCTCTTTTTAGAATAATGGAGTTTACATTTTTTATTATCTTTGAATCACATGTAACACGCTTGTCTTCTTTATTATATGCTCGAATATTGACCTCGTAACTAACAGGATATATTAATCCGTTGCAGCCTAAAAGAAGTATAGGCAAAATCGCTGTCAGTAATATCTTTTTCATAATAATCGCTTTACTTGGTGCTTCTTAAGCCACTGCCCGTCTTATTATTTTATCAGTAGAAGATGTGTTCGTAGTAGCTGAACTGACTGTTTGCGTATGGTTGATATTTGAAGGTGGCTATTAAGGTTGTGCCCGGAGAATCTTTGCTTCCGGCTTTTACTATTATGGTGTAATAGTTTGACTCACGTGTCGAAAAGCGCAGTTTCAGGCGGTTTATTAAGCCGGGTTCAAGGTTTTCCGTTATTGGTACCTTTTGTTGACGCCAGTTATCCATGGCGGAATTTACAAGTTCTGATTCTTCTTCGCTCAGATTGCAGCGTAACTTTATAAGGGCTGGTTGAGCTGCATACAAGTTTGGCAGTCCTTTGGAGCGCCAGTACAGACCTTTTGGTGGTATTGGACGGAAAAAGGCAAGCCTTCCGTATTTATCTGGCTTGAAAAATTGATTTGCTTTCGGAATCCACAAAATCTCTTCTAATATAACATTTTATTTAGTTGTTATCAAGGTTATTTGGTAAAAACATGGATCCTTTATATATGCATTTTTATTAGGTCAATACCATATTCTGTTATTACTGGTTCGATTAGAGGTTCTGTTTAAAAAACTCAGGAAATGCTCTATAAGCGAATTGTTTTAAAAAATCAGTTATGATTTTAATGATATCGTATTTTGTGGTGTCATAAGTGGTTTAAAAATAAATTTTATATTATTTTTCAATGTTTTTCGTAAAGTGTATTGACAAATGAGCTCTGCTGCTTATGCTTATTAAAAGGGGCGGTTTAAACTCTGCCGGTTTGTTAAAAACCACATCACTTATTTTTACCACTGAAAAGGAGATTGTTTTTTGGCTTCAATATGCTTTTAAATCTGATTTTGACAAATAGTTTTCGAATACGCCGCTAAATCTTTAACGAGTGCATTCCTTTCGTTTTATTTTCCCTATGATTAGCAAAAGGCTGGCGAAATGATGAATCAAACTGATTTACCTCTTCCGTTAAAAGCAATAATCATTGTATTGTTTTGTGCCGCAACACTGACCGCAGCAACTATTGATAACAACTACAAAAGCTCTATTTTTATTAGCAACGGGCTGAAAACTCCAGGTAATAATGAAATTACTCTTAACCATGGAAAATCTTTTTCCGTGCCGGAGAGCTGGGGCAACTTACGTCACAGTTATGTACACATTCGTGATGATTCCGACAAGTCGTTGACTGGATCAATGGCAAATAAATATGGAACGTTAAAGCTTGCGGTTAATGATGCTTATGTAGTTGTTAGCGCGTCTGAAGGCCAAGTTTTCCGGGTTGGCGACAGCATCCCTGACGAAAATGAAGGCACTACTCCCGATCCGCCTGTAAGCGGTAATCTAATAAAGAACGCAAACTTCAATGAGGGGATGACTTACTGGCAGACATCCGGTAATGTTCAGGCAAACTCAGCAAATGATCTGATTTTGACTCCCGATTCTATTACAACCTCCAAAGTAACTCAGCAGGTTTCGGGGCTCCAGACGGGAAAAGAATACCAGCTTTGCGCCAACGTTAAATCAACTAGTGTCTGGGCTTATGCAGGGGTAATTGGAGTTGGCGAAAAAGGCAGATCGACTCCCGGGGCCATTAGTATGAAATTTATTGCTCCTGGAAATAATGTAAAAGTATATCTGCAGACTTGGAAAAAACAGTCAGGAAATGTCAGTATCAGCGATGTGTCTTTAAGAGGTTGAAGCCGGTGGCGGCGAAGAGCTGCCTCAGCCCAATGCAGTCGTGCAGAATCCGGGATTTGAGCAGGGACTGCAAGGTTGGGAAATCGTTTCTGGCAAAGATAGCATGGACGTTATTCAAGGAAGCTCCTTTCATGAGGCCTCATGCCTGAGGTTGACCTCTGGTGGGAGCGTGGTCAAAGTAAAACAGGATATTGCAGTCAAACCTAAGACCATGTATACCTGTGCTCTAAGAATGCGTTTGAACAGGAATGACAGTTCTGTTCCTTTAAGTAAACTGGCTGGAATGTTTGAAATTAAAGGCGACACCCAGCGTAATACGGCAAACAATTCCAGATTCAATAAGCTGGTTATGGAGCGGCTTGACTGGGCTGGGGCAGATCAGGAAAATGTCTGGCTTGAGAAGCGAACAATTTTCTACACAGCAAAAGATGCCAAAACTGTTACGTTGAGCCTTGCAGCGGATAAGGGAAATGCCGGATTCGTTGACTTTGACTCGGTCCGCTTAGTTGAAGGCTCCATGGCAACTCCTTTTGAATACAGCGATGTTCCACGTATGCGGCCGGTATTGCCTAAGGTGGAGCCTGCTGGTGTGAATATGCTTAAGAACAGCGATTTCAGCAAAGGCAAAACTAATTGGTTGACAAGTGGCGTTGTAGGTGTTGAAAGTGTTGGTATCCAGTTAACTTCAGGTGAATTAACCGCAAGAACTATTCAGGACGTACCGGTTTTCTTGGCTCCGAATACCAGATATAAGTTGAACTTTGACTGTATCTGCAATGACGCGGTAGCAGATATTATTTTTAGAAGTCCTGAAAGTGAATGGAGAATACAGGCAAATAATTCGAATTGGGAGCGTCAAACCTTGGAGTTCATTACACCGGACAAATTTGTCAAAGGGAAAGTCATACTTCAAGTTTATAAAAAACAGAGCGGGAGCGTTATTTTTGTCAATGTCGGCTTGGCTTCTCAAGGCTGAGAGTGGCTGCCTGGGCCGGATGGCGATCATCCCAGAAAAACTACTAAAGTATTGTTCGATGACTTTGAAGACAACTGCCTTAATCCCAATATATGGCTGTTGGTCAATAAGGGTTGGGGTGGAGAGAATCGTGGGGTTATACCGGAAAATGTTTCGATCGAAAATGGAATTTTGAAGCTGAAAGGTTACGGTGACCTGCACAACGGTATTACGCGGGCAGGAGCTGCGATAGCGACGCGCCATTATTATGCGTCAGGAAGCTATGAAGTCAGGGCTCGGCTGGCGCCTGAACTTGGGGCTTGCTCGGCGTTCTGGACCTTCCACTACGACCGCAAATTCCCGGACGAAGCGAATTACTGGACTGATGGCAACCCTGTGCGCAATACTGAAATTGACTGGGAGTTTCCAACCGCAATGTCAGATGGCAGGTCTTATGACCCTATCAGTTTCAGAAACCTGCGTGCAAATTCCTGGGGCGGCAAAGTTGGAGGTGAGGGTGCTCATCATCCCGGCAGAGTTGAAGCCGATCAGGATTTGAGTAAAGGCTGGCATGTCTATCGTTTTGACTGGCATTCAACAGGAACAGCCGACGACCTGACACCAAGAGTTGAGTACTTCATTGATAATAAAAAAGTCTATGAAATTCGCGGCAGTACCTGGGGGCAGGATAATATTGGTTATCGTGCTGCCCGATTCTGGCTTGGGGTGTGGTTTCCTGCAGCTGGCTGGAAGCCGACCGGTGATGTCGGTTGGGCTGGTTCTCCGCAGTTCGATACCACAAACTTGGAAATTGACTGGGTTAAAATTACTCCTCTTAACGAGGAAAGGGATAAGTGGGAACCTGAACTGTTACCTAATGAATTTTATGTTGCCCCGCATTTATATCCGGGATATGGCAAAAAGAAATTTCCCAAGATAGTCAATTAAAGTAAAAATAAAGCTCCCCGGTTAATCATTCGGTTACCGGGGGCTTTCAGCTTTCTGAATAGTATTAGTTAAATTCTACAGATATTCTTGAGCAAATTTATTTGGTGCTATGTCTTTTGAAATGAAATGACTTTGGGCCGTGTCTACGCCGTTACTGTTTTGTTTATTATTGCTTTCAATAGAGCCGTAGTTATCACCAAAAGGACTTATTGCTAAGGAGAGTTTCTTGTTTAGTAGTGAAGTATTATCATTAATGTTGCTTCGAATGACGGATTGTTGTGAATGAGAATTTATTTGGGAGTTTGATTCCTGTTCAGGTTGGCAGCACATGGAACAACAGAAGTCATCCATTTTTCTACCCATTGCTCCAAGTGCAGCACCGAAAGTATCCATGCTGGGGCCGACCCACAGTGAAAAAGATGTAGCAAAAGCTACAACTCCGAACAGCCCCCCTGCTGTATTGGCTACTAGATCGGTTTTGCAGTTGGTGTAATCGTCTTCTTCCAGACATGCTCTGAGTTCTCCCATCATGGTAGCGCCGTTGGCCGCAAACGATAATGCGGCGATAGTAGCTACTCCGGCTCCAACGCACTTGCCTACAACTGTTCCGGTTCTTTCAAGGATGGCTTTGTCTCTTCGGTTAACCCTGCTATTTACCATAGAGTTCCTTTGTACAGGATTTAATTTCTCGTAGACTGCATTTCCGAAAAGACAAACGCCGGGCACTGAAAATAAGGTAATTAACCCTTTTAAAGTATAACCTAGCGCAATGCTGCTTGTCAGTTCGTCGATTGGTTTAAAGGAATGGTAAGTGGGAGGGAGAAGTGATATACCTGCCGCTGTTGCTGATATTATTCCTATGGTTATGGTAGCGCATTTGTTGTTAGAGTATTTTCTTTTAACGTGCGGCTTATGCTGTTGAGCAAAAACCTCACGTAAACCAAGGTTGTTGCCTGCAGCTGTCCCTACCAGATTAAATGTAAGGAAAAGATAACTTAAGCCTTTCCCGTATTGTTCGGTAAGTCCTTTTAGAGAAAAGGCTGCCCCGGGAACTGCCGCTGACAGGGCAAAAAGTATTCGTGCATAGTATTTTGCCATTTGTTTGTCACATGAAAAGAAGCTTTTTCCAACTCTTTTTCTGGTTTCCTTCAGTATGTAAATCTCTTCCATTGCTCCAAGCAGTGCCTTTGTGTTAAAGGCGCCAAATGTGGCTAGTGAACTATAGCCGCCTGTCATTTCAATGGCTTTTTTGTGATTTAACAAGACATTGGTAAGTATAGCCAGATTTTCTCCTGATGAAAACCCAGCGCCGCCTGACAAAAATCCGGTTCCCAATGCGGCGGCCCGTGCTTTTTTGCTGGGTTTGTATTTTACGGATATTGACTCTCTGAAAGGTTGACTTAAGGGAATTTGTTGATGGTGTGATTTTGACGATGGCGAACTGTTTTTGTTATCATTGTTTTCGGGATCATTTATACCAATGACGACAATTGATTCTCCTTTTAGCATTTTTACCTACATTTTTAAAAGCTTTAATTTTACTAAAACGGTACCAAGAGGAATTCAATGCTTTGTAATTCCGCTCACAAAGCCCCCCGATGATTACTATTTAGTATTTAAAAACTAATATAAGTAAAAACAGCCTTCAAAATATACATATCGTGGTTGTCAATGCAATATAAATTAAGAAAATAATTAATAATAAATTTTAGCTATATTGAGTTAAAAGTATTTAATAGTGTTGAAGATAAGATTTATTTTTTACAGCTAAACAGGTTTAGAATGAGTAAAAAATATTAAGTATAATATAATACTGATGTATAATTTGGTATTGGAAGATGTATGTAAACATTATCATGTTTTTTACTGTTGTTTTGTTAATTTTGCTCTGAAGCGGGCTGGGGAGCTACCTATTATGCTTTTGAATAGCTTGGAAAAAGCCGCAGTATCATTGTATCCAAGAGCTTCCGCGATTTCTGGAATTTGCCTTGGAGCTCCAGCAGCTTTTCGGAGTAGTTTAGCGGAAGTTGTTCTAAATCTCATGTTGGTATCTTGAGGCGTCGCAGCCTGAAAGAAACTCAAATTCCGGAGCAATTCAACTGAACCGTTAATTACATCATGGACTGATGACGGCTTGGCGTTTCGAATTGTTTTTATGTAGTTTGACAGACTTTCAATCAGGCTTTTATTCAAAGGGATATTGTAAGCTTGCCGTTCCTTGCCGATCAGGCCTGTTTCAATGCAAAAAGTATAAAAACCGGGGTAGGCTGCAAAAGCAAATTCAAAGTAATCTTCATCACGGCTTATAGCAAAGCGTTCATTTGGTGCTCGAGAAAAAACGAATCCTGGAGTTAGTTCGTATCGAGGGCTGTTTTCAGGAGTATATAGACCGTTGCCGCTTAAAATGACATTTAGCGTAAAATACTTAAGGCAGCCGTTTTTTAAGTTTTTTCGGATATATGGAGGTGCCAAAATACCAGCCCGGAAGAACGAGTCAGTTCCCGAGCCTGTAAAGAACGTATTTACCTCTTGCTGCAGCGGCATTATTTTATTAAAAGGCCATTCCATATAAAATACCAGAAAGAACAAAAATTATACCATTTAACACTTCGAATAAGTGCTGATTATGTATAATATATACTAAAACATTCTGTTTGTAAAACAACAAAAAAGGAAACTTTATTAATGAGCAAGCTGCCAAATATACTTTATCTGCATTCTCATGATACCGGCCGATATATTTCTCCTTATGGTCATAAAGTAAATACTCCTAATTTGCAGGAACTTGCCGAAGAAAGTGTAGTTTTTAAGCAATGCTTTTGCGGCAATCCGACATGTTCTCCAAGCCGGGCTTGCCTGCTTACTGGAGAGTATGCGCATTCAAATGGAATGCTTGGCTTGGCTCATCGCGGGTTTGAGATGAATGACTATGGCAAACACATTGTGCACACTCTGCGAAATAATGGGTATTCTTCGGTCTTGCTTGGTATTCAGCATATAGCAGGAGCGGGCCGTGAACACGAAATAGGTTATGACGAAATAGTTGACCGTTCATCAATTAATAACAGCAACGGTGTAAACGATCTGGCACCACTTGCATTTGAGTTTTCTGCATCATTATTGATTGTAGCGTAAACGTTTAAAGTGCAGATAAGAGCGAATAATAAAAGTGCGGATTTCAGAAATTTATGCATTGTTACCACCTTTGACTTCGATCTAAAAAATGCGACTATAAGATCACAAGAATTTACTACTTTGAAAATACACCTGATGAAAAATATTTCCAGCTTATTATCGGTCATGGGTTTTTGAAGTTTGTCTTTTTTGTCCAGTGAGCTATAATGAGCTTATGCAGACTTTGAAATAATAATATCAAGGGATGAAAAATGCGCAGAAGAATACAGGAAATAACTGATCCGATTGAACTTGATGACGTTCTGTCATCTGCTAAAATCTGTCGTGTTGCCATGATGGATGGCGACAAGCCTTATATTATTCCATTTAACTATGGATATAAAGATAAAAGCATTTATATACACTGTGCATTGCAGGGCAAAAAGCTCGATTTATTAAATAATCATCATCATGTATGTTTTGAAGTAGAGGACAGTGTAAAGGTAATTAAAGAGAAAGAACTGGGCAGATGTTCAACCCGTTACCGCTCAATAATCGGCTATGGTGATGTTGAAATAATTATGGATGACCATGAACGGATGAATGAGGCTTTGAAGATACTTATGGGGCAACATGACTGGGGTTCTCCTGTAGACTATGGTCTGGAGTCGGTGAAAAGGCTTGTAATTCTTAAACTCAAGATTACAGAGATGACCGGTAAAAGGTCCAGCAACTGGAACAAAACTTCAGAGCATTAATTGATTGAAGCTTAATGTACAATAGTATTTTCCGTTGCACGAAGACTGCAGTAATTCTTATTTTATGACTTGAAAATCACGCTGTCTGAGGTAACATTTAAGGCGTACATTATAACAAACAAAGGCCCGTGATGGCACTGCTAGAGGTAAACGATTTAAAAGTATATTATCCGGTAAAAGGCGGCTGGTTTAAACCAAGTCGGCATGTTCGTGCTGTTGACGGAGTCAGTTTTGAGCTTGAAGCTGGTGAAACGGTTGGCCTGGTCGGAGAAAGCGGCTGTGGGAAAAGTACTTTGGGGCGGGCTTTGGTTCGTTTGGAAGAGCCTTGTGGCGGCGACTTCAAAATCGGTGATATCGAAATCGGCAAGCTCAAAGGAGAAGAGTTGCGGCGTGCCCGCAAGAAATTTCAGATGATTTTTCAGGACCCTTACGGTTCTCTTAATCCTCGTATGCGTGTATTTAATGCTATTGACGAGGTGTTGGTCCTGCATACCAAACTTGACCGCAACGCACGCAAAAAACGAGTTGCTGAACTATTTGAACTGGTGGGGCTTGAAAAAGATTATATGTTTAGATTTCCACATCAGTTCAGTGGCGGACAGCGTCAGCGCATAGGAATAGCCCGTGCATTGGCTGCGGAACCGGATCTTATCGTTGCTGATGAACCGGTTTCAGCTTTGGACGTTAGTGTTCAGGCACAAATTATAAACTTACTGATGGATATTCAAAAGCAGACCGGTACAGCCTTTCTGTTTATAGCGCATGATTTGGCGGTAGTTGAACATATCAGTTCCCGGATTCTGGTCATGTATCTTGGCAAAATCGTTGAATCCGGACCGGCTTCTGAAATTTGCTCAAATCCTCAGCATCCATATACAAAAGCTCTGCTTTCAGCGGTTCCGGTCGTTGATCCTGAATCACAGCGCTCCAGAATTGTATTGCCGGGAGATGTTCCTTCACCAATAGACCCTCCTGACGGATGTCCATTTCACCCACGTTGTCCAGTGGCGAGGGATAACTGCAGTATTGAGGGGCCGAATCTTGAACAGATTGCCGAAGACAGCCAGCATATGTGCGCTTGTTTTTATCAGGATAGTATTGAAGAAATTAACCGCTCACCAAAGCTTTAAAATAATTTTAGGAATGGAGGCCTGCAATGGCAATATCTGAAAAACGTCAGCTAGAGCGTGTAAAAGTTATTAAGGCTTTGGCGCACCCCTCGCGTTTGACTATGGTTGAAAAACTTGCTGAAGGTGAGTGCTGTGTTTGTGACTTGCAGAAACTTATCGGTGATGATATTTCGACAGTTTCAAAGCATCTTTCGCTTCTTAAAAATGCCGGACTTGTAGATACTGACAAGCGTGGCGTTCAAGTATTTTACAGCCTTAGAGTTCCTTGTGTTACTGACTTCCTCGGATGTGTGGAGAAAGTTTTATCAGAAAAAAATGAAAAAAGCAGTTGCAGTAAATGTAAATAACATGTAATTTCTTATTATTGTTATTTGGCGAAATTGCCAATTAATGTTTTTTTAATTAGTTATTTGGTTATTTTGCCAATAAACGCGGGGGGCAAAAATGGATTTGAAAAAAGAGTTTAAAATTTTAAGCATAGTAGTGGCTGCGATTGCCGTCTGCTGGTTTTTGCCTGCCGGCAAAGAATGGTTTGATAAAGCCGTACTTGGTTCGCTGCAATTGGTGAAATGGTATGCCCGTGAACATGTTCTGTTTTGTCTGCTGCCGGCTTTCTTTATTGCGGGAGCTATTTCAACATTTGTCAGCAAAGCGGCAGTCATAAAGTACTTTGGGGCTAAAGCCAACAAATTCATTGCTTACTCAGTAGCATCTTTATCAGGAGTAATTCTGGCAGTGTGTTCCTGTACAGTTTTACCGCTTTTTGCCGGAATTTATAAACGTGGCGCCGGAATTGGGCCTGCTACAGCTTTTCTTTACTCTGGCCCGGCAATTAATGTAATGGCGATAATTCTGACAGCGCGTATACTTGGATATGAACTTGGGATAGCCAGGGCTGTCGGAGCTATTCTTTTCAGCGTGGTTATAGGACTCTGTATGCAATTGATTTTTCGCAATGATAAAGGGCTGGAAGCAGAAACGGATATGCCTGAGTTGAATGAAGCTGAGCCACATCCGATTTATGCTGATATTGTTCTGTTTGCATTAATGGTCGGTTTATTGGTTTTTGCAAACTGGGCGAAACCTGAAACTCAAGGTGGAATATGGGGAGCTGTATTTGCTATAAAATGGTGGCTGGTCGGCATAGCTTATCTTGGCACCGGGTTGGTTGGAATAAAGTTTTTTGGTTTGAATAAATTAATAACAGCTATAGGGATGGCCGCTGTGGTTATTTTTGCAGTTATTTTCCCTAAAATACCGCAAGTACCTTTTATTGCAGGTATTGCCGTATTCAGTTTAGCAACGGGCAGAGGGACTATAGAATCAAAAGACTGGCTTGACTGGACATGGTACTATGGCAAGACAATTCTACCGCTTTTGTTTGGTGGTGTCCTGCTGGCTGGATTTCTCCTCGGGCCTCCAGGGGGACAGGGGATCATTCCGCAGGAGTGGATATCCAACGCTGTAGGTGGGAATTCATTGCAGTCCAACTTTTTTGCCTCTGTCGCAGGAGCGTTTATGTACTTTGCCACATTAACAGAAGTACCTATATTGCAGGGTCTGATTCAGAACGGAATGGGGAAGGGGCCGGCATTGGCTTTACTGCTGGCAGGTCCTGCTTTGAGCCTGCCCAATATGCTGGTAATTAGAAAAGTTATGGGCACCAAAAAAACATTCGCGTATGTGTGCCTCGTGGTTATTCTGGCCACTTTGAGCGGTATTATATTCGGAGCTTTTTTCTAAATAGAAAATCAACAGATATGGAGGAATCATGAAAAAAATAGAAATTTACGGTGCCGGATGTCGCAAATGCGAACAGCTTGCGGAAAGCGTTAAGAATATTGCCTCAGAGCTGGATTTAGTTTGTGAAGTTGAAAAAGTGACTGATATTGGAAAGATTGTTGCTATGGGGATAATGGCTCCTCCAGCATTAGTGATAGATGGTGTCGTTGTCGCTTCAGGTAAAATACCTTCTGCAGACAAGATTAAATCTATTTTACAGGGGTGAGGTTGCTTTTTGAAAAATAAAAAAATACTTACTATTCTGTTACTGCTTTTTGTACTTGCAAGCTTTGCTTACATTGTGGTAAAAGAAGTTCGGGCTTCCAGGAATTCCCTGCGGCTTACTTCGGAACTGCCCACTGAGGGGTTACCGCAATTAGTAGTATACTACTTCCATGGCAATACACGCTGCAATACTTGTCGAAATATAGAAGGTTATACTGTAGAAGCAGTTAAAAATAATTTTGAGGCGGATCTTAAAGTAAAATCATTAATTATCAAACCTGTCAATATTGAATTACCTGAAAACGAGCATTTTATAAAGGACTTTAACCTGACTTCCAAGTCAGTAGTGCTTTCAAAGCAGGATAAAGGCAAACAGGTAAAATGGAAAAACCTGAATAAAGTATGGTCGCTTGTTGGCGACAAAGGAAAATTCACAAAGTACATCAAAGAAGAAGTCGGAAACTTTATCAAATAAGGAGGCGTATAATGGCAGATTTTATATTGGTCATTGCTTCAGCATTTTGGCTGGGAATCCTGACTTCGATAAGTCCATGTCCCTTAGCCACAAATATTGCTGCCGTATCATTTGTCGGGCGCCGTATGGGGAATGCAGGAAAGGTTTTATTTGCCGGGCTGCTTTATACAGCAGGACGCACGTTGACTTATCTGGTATTAGGGGTGCTGCTGGTAGAAAGTTTGCTTTCGGCTCCAGTTTTGTCGCATTTGCTGCAGAAATATATGAACCTGTTATTGGGGCCAGTGTTGATTCTGGTCGGTATGGTCTTGCTTGAAATGCTGAAACTTAATTTTAAGAACAATACCGCAAATGAGAAGATTCAGGGAATTGTTGAGAAATCAGGAGTGCTTGGAGCTCTTCTTTTAGGAATCCTTTTTGCATTGTCATTCTGTCCTGTTTCAGCAGCTTTGTTTTTTGGCAGCCTGCTTCCAATGGCTGTGGAAAATAATTCAGGCATTTTATTGCCGGTGTTATACGGTGTAGCTACAGGAATTCCAGTTATGGTTTTTGCTTTTTTCATAGCATTTGGGGCAAATCGTCTCGCAGCAGCTTATGACAAGGTAACTTCGTTTGAAAAATGGGCCAGACGAATTACAGGAGTGTTGTTTATCCTGATAGGTATTTATTACTGTCTGACCCGTATTTTCGGTTTAGACTTTTAAGTTATCCACGGCCTGCTTTATCTGGCCCAGTGCTTTTTCGACTGTTGAGCGAGCGCAGGCTAAATTCATGCGCATAAAACCTTCTCCGCCGGGGCCGAAGATGGTTCCGTCACTGAGTCCT
The DNA here is from genome assembly GCA_024225035.1 of Lentisphaerota bacterium. Lineage (GTDB taxonomy): Bacteria > Verrucomicrobiota > Lentisphaeria > Victivallales > Victivallaceae > Zth2. The sequence continues at coordinate 8,641 of JAAEMX010000177.1, read as the reverse complement.
ACTCTTGCTTTGTTGACAAAAAGACTTAAAAGAGCTGATTGACTCAATTTTAGCTCTCTGCAGTCCAGCCAAAGTAAATATGTGGCTTGTGGTTTGAGCGGTTTTATTTGAGGTAGATTTTGCTCAAAGTAATTGACTGTAAAGTCGATATTTGCTTTTACATAGCTGAGCATTTTCTCATACCACTTCTGCCCATGTTTGTAAGCTGCTTCCAGGCCAATAATGCCAAATAAATTGCAGTACCCGACCTGTAATTTGGCTTCTGTTGAATTAAAAGCTTCACGCATTACCGGGTTTGAGGTTACCGCATATGCGGTAGACAGTCCAGCCAGATTAAAAGTTTTGCTGGTAGACATAAAAGTGATCGTGCGAGCTGCTGTTTCTGGGGAAATTGAAGCTGTAGGTATATGCTTTGCCGGAGGGAATACAATATCGGCGTGGATTTCATCAGATATAATTGTAAGGTCATGTTTTAAGCAAATTTCAGCAATACGCTCTAACTCTTCTTCCGACCAAACTGAACCTCCGGGATTATGCGGGCTGCAGAAGAGGAAAATTTTTGCTTTTGACGCCTGTTGTTCAAGGTTCTCAAAATCGATTTCAAGTCTACCGTTATTTATTTGCAGAGGGTTATATAAAAGCCTGCGATCATTGTTTTCGACGGCTGCAAAAAAAGGATAATAAACCGGAGGCTGCACAATGACTCCGTCGCCCGGTTTGGAAAAAGCCTGTATTGCCATATTTACACCGGGAACAACTCCGGGAGTCAGGCTCAGCCATGCTGGCGATATCTGCCAGTTGTGACGATTCTTAATCCAGTTGCAGACAGATTCCCTGCAGTCAGAGTCCAGCATTGTGTATCCATAAATTCCATGGTCAAGACGTTTTTTAAAAGACTTGGTGACTTCCTCAGGAGCTGCAAAATCCATGTCAAGGATCCACATGGGTAATACGTCGTCTCGTCCGAACGTCATTTCGCGGCCATCATATTTTACACTTTTGGTATTTTCTCTATCGATAATCTTGTTGAAGTCCATAATTTTCCCCGCTAAAAAAAATTAATCTTAGTTAACTCACAAAAATATACTATTTATTAGAGTCGAATACCAGCTCAAAGGCCTTTCAATAATGGAATTATTGGAGCCACAAGATTATAATATAATTAATCATTTAGCTAAGGAGTATGCAATGAAAACGACATCTCGAAAAATCTTTTATGGTTTCGGCAGGCATGTTTTTTTAGTGCTTGTTCTGCTTGGTTTAGTTTACTGGATGAGAGGTAATGGTTTCAGTACCGGTGCTCTTTGGGGTATCACTACTAAAACCTGGGTTCTCCTGACTCTTGCAGTTACTATTCTTCATCAGTTTTATGTATGGTTCTGCTGGAGAACTGAACTTCACATGAAGTTGTTATCGAAAAGTTTTGGTAAAAGTGCTTATACTGTCTATGTGTCTATCTTTTTTATCTTTATGCTGTTGCGTCCTGTCTTGCTGTTTGCTTTGGCAATAGCAAACAGAGAGACAGTAAGTATTTCTCTGCTGGTTCGCTGGGTTCTTTCTATACTGTTGGCGTTCATGGCAATTTATACTTGTGTTTCCATAAAACGCTACTTTGGTTTTATGAGAGCCCCAGGGAAAGATCATTTTGATGAAGAATGCCGTAAGCGACCTATGGTCAAGAAAGGTATTTTCGCATGGTGTCCTAACCCGATGTATGTTTTCGGTGTGGGAGCAATGTGGATACCGGGGATTATTTTTGCTTCACGTGCGGCATTGGCATTAGCACTTTTTATGCATTTGTATATCTGGGTGCATTACTATCTGGTAGAAAAAGTGGACCTGAAATCCATGCATTCCTAACGGCTATGAGCTCCCGAGTTTGCTCGGGAGCTAAATTTTAATCAGGCTGCGGCTATTTCAGCAAAGGTTTTGCTTTCCAGTTGATTGCCGGCAATAAAGAAGATTGCCGCGCCTTGAGTCCATGATATATCCTTACCATCAATATCACTGGCTGCCTCAAGTTTGCTATGATGATTAAACCCCATAGTTTTGAGCAGGTTGATAATAAGAATGGAGTTGAAGTAATAACTGTAAAGATATGGATTATCAGGGTTTTCTTCCTGCACTTGCGACCAGGTTTTCTGTGAGTAACTCATTGTTGCTTTCTTAAGATCGTTAATGCTGAAGTAAGGTGACAATTCCAATGGCTGCATAATATAGACAAATCCGCTCAGTGCTACGAAATGACTCAAATTCGGCAATTGAGTTGAGCTGCGGCCGATTTGGTGATTCCTGACTAGACGGCTGACGTTTCTTATTGCAACATGATAGTTGCCGGTACCGGATAGTCCGTTTGGCAGAGGATAATTTTTAAGAAAGCATGAAGGATCATCTGAAAATTGATAACGTGCCATATCCTGCCCAAGCCCCAGATAACTGTGAGAGTAAAGTATGTATTTAGTTTGTCCGTAGTTGAAATTCACTTTGTCATTCTTATTGAAAATAGGCTTTGAAGTAGCAAACGCTATTTCCAGAGAAGCTCCGCCCAAATCAAGAATTCCAAGGTTTGCGTCTACATCACCTGAAGTCAAAGTATTTCTGAGCGAGTTAACAGCTATCCAGTTAAAAACACCTTCGTATTTACCTGAAATGGTAGATACATCTTTTACATTGAACTCAGTATTAGTTTTTACATAGTTTATTAATTCATCATATAAAGCAGTTTGCTGAGAAGGAGCAATTACGCGCATGCCGGCAGTAGCAAGCAAGTAAAAATCAACATCTTTTTGATTGACTCCTATGTCATTCAGTTTGGTTTCTACACTTTGAAGGAGTGGCGTAATATAAGCTCCGACGTTTTGTGGACTGCCGGCATAATTGGCAATTCCGGGAGTAACCTTATTATTGGAAAGTTTAACTTGAAGCGCCTCAGGAAATCCATTAGAGTCTTTAGTATTCTGGTAGAGGTATATTCTTGAGCCTGTACTTCCCGCATCAACAATTACGGAATAGTCAGCGGCGCTGAGTGTTGAAAATATGAAGACAAAAACAACGGCAGAAGTTAAAATAGTAAAAATCTTTTTCATTGGTTGAGTTCTTGTTATTTATTTAATGTTGTAATCATTATATCCAATGCAAAATGACACCCGATGTTAAGAAAATGTTCACAATTTATGAATTATAAGATAATTATCTATATTTATAAAAAATGTAAAGCCTGAAACTAACATTCATCATCATTTTCTGCTATAATTTATTTTAACTTAAGCATAAAGGAAACATTTTGAATATCGGGATATTTACAAAAGGGTGCGATTGCCACCAGGCTGCCCTGTGGACGCTGCTTGACAAGACGCCGGATATTAACGTAAAAGTCTTTTCATTTAGAGACTGCTCTGATGAAAAAAATGAGACTGAAAAGCCGAAGTCGCAAAAGTGGCGGATTGGAAAATGTAAAACGTTGACAAGCGATGATCTTTCGGGGAATTTGTCGAATTATTTTTTCAATCGTGAAGCTCTCGATGTGGTTCTCGTTAATGGTTGTCGCAGCAAACTTGAGCGTAAAATTATAAAATGCGCAGATAAAGCCGGCTGCAAAATCATTTTCAGAGGCATACTGCCGGATGATCCGATGCAGGAATAATCGATGGATATTATAATCGCAAACTGATTAATGGCATTGATGCTTTTTGTCCGGTCTGGTATAAGGTCAGGCAACAATTGAAAGCAAACGGAATAAAAGCTGACAGGATATTTTTTTCCCCACATATTGTTGATGAAACTGTCATTGCATCTGAAAAGCGGAAATATAATAGAGATGAGGTGCGAAAATCACTCGGAATTAAGCGGCGCGATACGGTTTTTCTTTTTAATGATATGCTGGAAGAAGAATCCAGACCAATGGTAATGGCAGAAGCTGTCGCTAAGCTGGTAGAGATTGAAAATGCCAAATTTATTTTTGCAGGTGATGGTTCTTTGCTAAATAAAATTCAGTCGCTGTGCAATAAAAATTCTATATTTTTGTCCAAGAAAAAAATCGATGGAGCAGGTTATCTTTTATGTGCGACAGATGTCCTTGTCATCTGCTCAGATACATGTCAATGGAGCAGGACTGTAAATGTGCCAATGAACTGGGAACTGCCGGTGATTGTCAGCGATGGTTGTATTGCAGCGCGAGATTTGGTTATTGACGGATATACCGGTTACTCATTCTACAAAGGAGACAGTAACTCTCTAGCGGTGATTATGAAGCGCTTTTTATCATCTCCAAATAAAGCTCATAGAATGGGATTTGCGGCTTCGAGCGAGACTAAAAACTATTCCTTGAAACAGAGCGCTTCTGCAATTATTGATGCTATAAATTATGTGACGAAATAAAGTTGCTGAGAAGATTTATATCTCAAAATTACTTAGCTTGCCGCAGGTTCTTGATCTTCTATGATTTCTTCTTCTTCAACAAGCTCGTATTCCAGACCATGCAAAGGATGGTTGTTTTTTTGCTCATCAATTAACTCTACCAGCAATTTATTAGTACGGCGTTGCTCTATAACCAGCTTCTGATATTTAATGATATAACGATGATGAATGTACTTAGTCTTGCTATATAGCAAGTTGCGGCTTTTGTGTGGTGCCCTAAAATCTTATCAAAAAATCTAATCTTACCCATATCTTACATCGTAGAGCAACTTAGAGCTACCTACAGCAACATATTACGACAAACAAGTGGAAAAAGCAAAGCCTCCCGATTGGGGAATCGGAAGACTTTAGCAAAAGGAGGAGAGAGAGGAAACATTCTTTGATTTTAGACATGGTTAAATACATAATGTTCAATCCCTATTATACTCAACTTTCTTCTCAGTAATTTCGACTTTACCATTGGTGGTATCGATCTCCATCTCTTCCTCAAAGAGCGCCCTACCGGAAAAGAGCTCATAAGACTTGGCTTTATATTTGGCTTTAGTGCCCGGAGGTATGGTGGTAATGCTTGAATAATAAGACCCGATAATAATAGATGGAGTTGGCGTACCACTGCCAGTTGGGTCAGTCGTAGTCATCTTGCCGCCAGTGCCACTGGTCACGACTCGAAACGATTTGTGCCGAATAGTTTTGCAGCCGGAACTGATAACCAGCGCCAGTGCAAAGGGCACGATCATAATAGCTTTATTGATATTCATTTTTATCTCTCCTATAGTATTTAGTGCTGTTCTGTTCAAGAATAACGGCGATTCTAGCGAGTTGTTCCCGCACTGCCGCTACGTCTCGTCTAACGGATTTAATTTCCTCGGTAGTCTTTTCTAAGTGATTAATTCTGACACCGTGGGCAGACATAATAACTTCAGCATCCGCCATTCGGGAATTTTGGTGCAGCTCAAAGCCGATAATGGCAATGATTACCGTACTTAGAAAGGAAAACACTCCAATGATAATTTTAAATGATTTATCCATAAATGCCTCCTTTAATCAATCCATGCTGACCAGCCGAGCCGAGCACAGGCCCGGTAAGCGGTAAATGCCTTTACCAACCAATAAGCGATATTATCCCAGTTGGATATTTTGCGCCAGCTGTAAATGCCGAAAATGATTTTACGCATATTCTGCCACATACGTTTATTAGCGTCGTCAAAACCTTCTTCTGTATGGTCGCTGCAGGCGTATTCGTAGTCATGCACTAAGAAGGCAGCTTCAAATAAGTCCAGTCGTGAGGTGAGTTTTTCCCGCCCCCAGTCGCCGAGCCAGTCAGGACCAGCGCCGTTGTAGAGAACAGCGAGTTCTTTAACACTCAACAGGTAGAAGCCTTCGGGTGCTTCGAGATCATACTCATGAATAATATTTTTGAGTTTGCGGATATGTTTCACATCTGTCATAATTCAACCCTCCTTAGGTTCACATTCTATTGCTGTAGTCATACCGCTACTGGTCAAGTGGTGGGTAACCTTTTTAGCGCTCCATTTACCATTAAAGCCACCACGCAGTCCTGTGATTAACAGGGGCGATTCTGCGGCGACTTCCGGTTTGCCCGGCATGTTTATATACAAACTGGCATTTCGCCTGTTAAGTCGCTTTAACTGACTAGCTGCGGCAGTCTTAGCGGTTTCCTGATCGGCAAAATTGCGCCGTATCCTCCAGACGGGTTTACCTTCGCCAGCTCTGACTGTAACCTCTTTGCCTTGGGATTTATCGGTGTAAGTCGCTACCACTGAGGCATAGCGATCTCTATCGGGAATTTCACCCCGCCATGAAGTAACTTCAGTATTTCTGATAATTATCATGGGCAACTCACGCCCGGAGCTGGATTTATTTTTGCCAATGTTGACCAACATTAAATAATTACCATTGGGTTTAAGGACGGTGTTATGTTCTGCTGCCAGCCGGGTTAGAAAGTGGGCGTCAGACTCGTCGGTCTGGTCAGTATGCGGAATATAAATACTCTTTAAATTATCTGGGATTTTCGCCTGCATATTGTGTTCGTCAGCAATTCTATTTAAAAGTTCCTCAAAGGTAACTTCATGCCATGAACGGTTTTTAGGTTCTCTAAGTTCCCGGCTGAGGTTAGCCCCATGGGCGGTAATTGTCATGGCAGGCGGTGGACCGGACAAAGTTACTTTATCGACAGTAAACGCACCTTTCGGAATCAGCGCCCCGGCATAGCCGACAGTCACATAGAGTTTTACGCCCTTTTTGGGAAGTTGTAAATTATCGGAATCATAGAGAGTGAGCTTTAAGGAGTCAGAGGTAATGCCGTTCTCATCAGTTATGTCCAGACTGATTAAACGGCGCTGAATAGTATCAGTTATATCCTGATTGTCAGCCTTGACTGTAAAAGCACATTCCATATTAATCCCATAAGCTAATGGTGGTTTTTCCGGGTTCCGGCAAATCCGGTAACTCTATAATGCCCCCGCTGTTTGGCTCAAAAAGTACCAAATCAATAAAATTGATTTGTGAAAGAATACGAAAGCGTATTGACGAAAGTTCACAGATTTTTTTTGATCATCATCTTACTTTTTTGTCGGCGCAGTCAAAGGTAAAATTAACAGCTCTCAGGAAGAATCTTTATCAATAATAATTAACGAAGCTGATAAACTGTATTATTGCAGAAATGCGAGTGAAAATCCTTGTTGTTGAACGTATTCTGAGTGTGTACTTCAAATGCTTGAATTGGATAACCACAGTATCTATAATACAAAAGAGCATTATAAATAGTCAGTAATCAATTTATTTAAAGGGCATCTTAACATTATTTGTTATGAAGTAATATGTTAAAAGTTTACTAAATGCCAAAGATTAAAGATTGATGTTTTCTATGACAGCTTATTTTCGTTTATAATTGTAATTTAAATTTTCAAAGATAAATTTTAATTACACATTTAGCGATTAAAAAATTTTAAAGCTGAGAACTGAATCATATTTTTGTTTTGAAGTCTGATTTTATTCCAAAAGTATTGTGATTTTTAAAATTGTTTTATTATATATTTATACAACAAAAAGAGGAGAATTTTAGTGCATCATAAATATTCAAAATTCATATACTCATTTTCTTTTGTTATAGCCTTTCTGGTAAGCTTGTTGCATATCTTATTTTGCACTGACATTTATAATGATGTTGCTTACGCTTACCTTCCAATGGTCCAGAATTTTGTTGCTGGTAACTGGAAAGCTGCATTTACCGGGTTGCCAATTCTTGTTCCAACGATGGCTGGATTTATAGCTAAGACTGGGATTAATGAATTTACTAGTATGATGATAGTTTCATGCGTTTTTTATTTGGCTACAATTCCTGTAGTATATCATTTTGTTAAATATTTTTTCCCTGAAGGAGGCTATGCGGCTTGGGGCGCACTATTGTATGCTATTGCTCCTAAAATAATCAGATTTAGCTGTACAGGGCTACTAAATTCAAGCAGGAATTTTTTTCTTCTCTTGAGTATTTATTTAATTTTTTCTTACAGTCGCGACTCAAAATTTATTAAATTAGTTTATTTGGGGCTTAGTATGGCCGGGCTGTCTCTAGCAAGAGGAGAAGGAGGTTTAGCGGTTCCCATTATTATTGCTGGTTTAGCAGTATTGATTTTTGCAGCAAAATGGTCAAAGCTTAACATAAAAATATCAGCAAAAATACTTATTACCTGTTTAGTACCTATCTGTGTTTTTGTAATTGCTCTTACTCCGAGAGTATTACAAACATATATTAACTTTGGTGTTCCTTTTATAGATGCACGACAAATGGTATTTTTTGAGAAGTATACAGAATTTCGCCTGAATTGCAGTTGGCAGGAAGTAGTTAATCCTAAGCTATTTCCTCGCATTTCTTACAAGCGTTATATCCCTGATAGAAAACAACAAGCTCCTATCATAAGCATGAAGCGGATTAATAAATTTCTTAGTTGCTTTATACGTGGAGCATATGAACTATATTTTATCTTTGCTGCATTGGGAGCTTTTTTCTGGTTTTATAAGCGCAAAGGGTATATTATTGAACACTGTATCATTGCCTTTATCATACTTATATTCTGTATTGTTTATTATTGTATTGTAAGTTCATACAGGTATTTTACATTTATTTTGCCACTCTTAATGCCTTTTACTTTGATAGGGGCAAGAGAGGTTATTTTATTAATATCAAAATACGTTAAAGAAAAAT